>CAVXIJ010000002.1:0-252354 GCA_963761765.1 uncultured Actinomycetota bacterium | reverse complement strand
CGCCCCGCAGCGAGCTGGCGCCACGGAGCAGGTGGGTGAGCTGGCCCGGAAGCTGTCCGGACTGGAGTCTGCCGAGCGTATGCGTGTGGTGCTGGAGCTGGTGCGCTCGCATGCCGCTGCCGTGCTCGGTCATGACACCGCGGCCGATGTGCTGCCCACCCAGGCGTTCCGCGAGATCGGGTTCGACTCGCTGACCGCCGTGGAACTGCGCAACCGCCTCAACGCGGCCTCCGGAGTGCGGCTGCCCTCGACCGTCGTCTTCGACTACCCCAACCCCACCGCGCTGGCGAAGCAGATCATCGAGGGCCTGTTCGGCGCCGAAGAAGCTGCGGTCCCGGTCACCGGTGCAGTGGTACCGGCGGGTACGTCGACCGAGCCGATCGCCATCGTAGGCATGGCATGCCGCTACCCGGGCGGCGTCCGTACTCCCGAGCAGCTGTGGGATCTGCTGGCCTCGGGTGCGGACGCCATCTCCGGGTTCCCCTCCGATCGTGGCTGGGACATCGAGAAGCTCTTCGACCCGGACCCGGACGCGGAAGGCACCACCTATGTGACCGAGGGCGGCTTCCTGACGGGCGCCGCCGAGTTCGACGCGGCCTTTTTCGGCATCTCGCCGCGCGAGGCACTGGCCATGGACCCCCAGCAGCGGATCCTGCTGGAGATGTGCTGGGAGGCCATCGAACGCGTCGGAATCGACCCCGCATCGCTGCGCGGCTCGGCCACCGGAGTCTTCGCCGGTGCCGCTCCCTCCGGTTATGCCGGTGCCGGTGGTGACCTGTCGGGCTCCGAAGCGCACCTGATCACGGGCACCGCGATGAGCGTGCTGTCCGGACGGGTCTCCTACAGCCTCGGTCTTGAGGGCCCCGCCGTCACCGTCGACACCGCCTGCTCCTCCTCCCTCGTGGCGATCCACCTTGCGGCCCAGGCGCTCCGGGCCGGGGAGTGCACACTCGCGCTCGCCGGCGGCGTGATGGTGATCGCCGACCCCGGTGAGTTCGTCGGCTTCTCACGGCTGCGGGCACTGGCAGCCGATGGGCGGTGCAAGGCGTTCGGTGCCGGTGCCGACGGCATGGGTATCGGTGAGGGCGCGGGCATGATCGTGCTGGAGCGCCTGTCGGACGCCCACCGCAACGGGCACACCGTACTGGGCGTGATCCGGGGCACGGCAGTGAACCAGGATGGTGCGTCGAACGGCCTGACGGCCCCGAACGGTCCCTCGCAGCAGCGCGTGATCCGCGCCGCCCTGGCCAACTCGCAGCTGACGGCAGTGGACATCGACGCCGTCGAGGCGCACGGCACGGGCACCGAACTGGGCGACCCCATCGAGGCCCAGGCCCTGCTGGCCACCTACGGGCAGGACCGTCCAGGGGACCGGCCGCTGCTGCTGGGCTCGGTCAAGTCGAACATCGGACACACCCAGCAGGCCGCAGGGGTCGCGGGCGTGATCAAGATGGTGCTTGCGCTGCAGCACAGCCGGCTCCCGAAGACCCTGTACGCCGACGACCCGACCCCGCACGTCGACTGGACGGCAGGCAACGTTCAACTCCTCCAGCAGCCCCTGGACTGGGCCCCGGGCGAGCGGCCACGACGGGCCGGTGTGTCGGCCTTCGGGATCAGCGGCACCAACGCGCACGTCATCGTCGAAGAAGCCCCGGTACCGGTACCGGAGGAAGACACCGAACTGGCCGCAGAGCGGACACCGTTGCTGGATCGTCCGGTGTGGTTGGTGTCGAGTCGTTCTGCTGAGGGTTTGGTGGGGCAGGCGGGTCGGTTGGGTGAGTTTGTGGGGGCTCGGCCTGGGTTGGATCCGGTGGATGTGGGGTGGTCGTTGGCGGTGTCGCGTTCGGTGTTTGAGCATCGGGCGGTGGTGTGGGGTGGTGGTCGTGGTGAGTTGTTGTCGGGGTTGGAGGGTTTGGCGTGTGGTGAGGTGGGTTCGGGGGTTGTTTCGGGTGTGGTGCGTGGTCCGGTGCGGGTGGGGTTTGTGTTTGCGGGTCAGGGTGCGCAGTGGGCTGGGATGGGGCGTGAGTTGTATGGGTTGAGTGGGGTGTTTGCGGCTGCTTTTGATGAGGCGTGTGGGTTGGTTGAGGCGGAGTTGGGTGTGTCGGTGCGTGGGGTGGTTCTGGGTGAGGGTGTGGGTGTGGGTGAGGGGGGTGGGGGTTTGGCTGATCGGACGTTGTTTGCGCAGGTGGGGTTGTTTGCTTTTGAGGTTGGTCTGGTTTCGTTGTTGGGGTCGTTGGGGGTGCGGCCGGATGGTGTGGTGGGTCATTCGGTGGGTGAGGTTGCTGCGGCGTGGGCTGCGGGGGTGTTGTCGTTGGGGGATGCGGCGCGGTTGGTGGCGGCTCGTGCGCGGTTGATGGAGGGGTTGCCTGAGGGTGGGGCGATGGCTGCGTTGGAGGCGGGTGAGGGTGAGGTTGTGGAGTCGTTGGTGGGTGTGGTGGGGGTGGGGTTGGCTGCGGTGAATGGGCCGCGGTCGGTTGTGGTGTCGGGTGATGTGGTGGGTGTTGAGGGGTTGGTGGAGTTGTGGCGGTCGCGGGGTCGTCGGGTGCGGCGGCTTCGGGTGTCGCATGCGTTTCATTCGGGGTGGATGGATCCGGTGTTGGGGGAGTTGGGTCGGGTTGCGGGTGGGTTGGAGTTTGGTCGTCCTGGGGTGTTGTGGGCGGGGGCGTTGTCGGGTGGGTTGGTGGAGGAGCCTGGGGCGGGGTATTGGCCGGCTCAGGCGCGGGGTGTGGTGCGTTTTGCGGATGCGGTGGGGGCGTTGGCTGCTGAGGGTGTGTCGGTGTTCATTGAGGTGGGGCCTGATGGGTCGTTGTCTTCGGTGGGTGGGCAGGTGGTGCCGGGTGGGGTGTTTGTTCCGGTGTTGCGTCGGGGTGGTTCGGCGTCTGATGGTTTGCTGGGGGCGTTGGCGCGGGCGCATGTCAGTGGTGTGCCGGTGGACTGGTCGCAGGTGTTGGCGGGTGAGCCGGTGGAGTTGCCCACCTACGCCTTCCAGCGCACCCGCTACTGGCCCGATGCACTGGAACAGACCACGGACCGCCGAGCCGCGTCCGAGACCGAATCCGAGTTCTGGGCCGCCGTCGAGCACGGTGACCTGTCCGAGCTGACGCAGAGCCTGGAGATCGACGGAACCCGACCGTTCCACGAGGTGCTGCCCGCACTCGCCGACTGGCGGCGCCGGGAACGCGCGGACTCCGCCGTCGCCGACTGGCGCTACCGCATCACCTGGGAGCAGCTCACCGACCCGGATGCCGCCCGGCTGCAGGGCACCTGGCTCCTCATCGTCGACCCGGAGCGCTCACCGGACCCGGTCCGCGATGCGCTGACCAGCCGTGGCGCCCGTGTCGTACCGGTGGTATCCGCAGAAGTGGACCGCGACGCACTCGCCGGACTGCTGTCCACCGCACTGAACGACGTGGACGACCTCACAGGTCTGGTGATGCTCCCCGCGCCGGGAGAGGCCCCGGTGCCCGGCCGTCCGGCGGTGCCGCGTGGTGTCGCCCAGGTCCTCGGCCTCACCCAGGCCCTCGGCGACGCCGACGTCGACGTGCCGGTGTGGGCACTGACCGAAGGCGCGGTCGAAGCCGGGCCCGGCGGACCCGCCGCCGATCCGGCACAGGCGCAGATATGGGGCCTCGGCCGGGTGATCGCACTGGAACACCCCGAGCGCTGGGGCGGCCTGGTGGATCTGCCCTCGGTCCTGGACGAACGTGCGAAGGACCGGCTCGCCGCCCTGCTCGGCACGGCCACCGGCGAAGACCAGGTGGCCCTCCGCAGGACCGGCCTGCTCGCCCGCCGTCTGCAGCGCGCCCCGCTGCCGGGCTCCGGCCGTACCTGGCACCCTGCCGGCAGCGTGCTGGTGACCGGCGGCCTGGGCGGCATCGCCATGAACGTGGACCGCTGGCTGGCGGAACGCGGCGCCCCGCGCCTGGTGCTGACCAGCCGCACGGGCCCGGCCGCCGCGGGCACCGCCGCACTCGCCGCGGAGCTGGCCGCACTCGGCACGGCAACGGAGGTGTTCGCCTGCGACGTCGCGGAACGCGCCCAGGTCGCCGCGGTACTCGACCGCATGCCGGACCTCTGCGGGGTGATCCACAGCGCCGGGATCGGGCAGTTCAGCGCGACCGACCAGGTCACCCCGGAGGCCCACGCACATGTGGTGACCGCCAAGACGGCCGGCGCCCGATGGCTGGACGAGCTGACCGCCGACCGCGACCTCGACGCCTTCGTCCTGTTCTCCTCCATCTCGGCGACCTGGGGCAGCTCCATGCAGCCCTCCTACGCCGCCGCGAACGCCTACCTCGACGCCCTCGTCGAGCACCGGCGCTCCCGCGGACTCGCCGGCACCTCGCTCGGCTGGGGCGTGTGGGGCGGCGCCGGAATGGGCGCCGGCGACGTGGGTGAACAGCTGGGACGCGCGGGACTGCACCGAATGGACCCCGCACGGGGAGTGCGCGGCTTTGCCCAGGCGGTCGACGCAGGTGAGGGCGTTGTCGCCGTCGCGGACGTGGACTGGTCGGCGTTCGCACCGACGTTCACGGTGCGGCGGCCCAGCGCACTGGTCGCCTCGCTGCCCGACGCGCGTGCGGCACTCACCGTCGAGGTGCCGTCCGACACCGTCGGTGGCAGCGGCTTCGCGCGCCGCCTGGCGGGCATGTCCCCCGCGGAGCAGGAGCGGGCGGTGGTGGACCTGGTGCGAACCGAGGCCGCGGCGGCACTCGGATACGCCGGTGTCGCGGAGGTCGAACCGGACCGCTCGTTCAAGGAGCTGGGCTTCGAGTCGTTGACAGCGGTCGAGCTGCGCAACCGCCTGCAGACGGTGACCGGGCTCGCCCTGCCGGCCACCCTGGCCTTCGACCACCCGAACGCCGCGGCGCTCGGTGCCTTCCTGCGCAGCGAGCTCACCGACGACGGCGGACAGCCCGCCGGAATCGTCGAGGAACTGGACCGCTTCGAAGGCCTCCTGGCGACCGCCGAAGCAGGCGAGGAAACCCGCGAGCTGATCGCGGCCCGGCTGCAGCGCCTCGCCGCCCGACTGAGCACCGCCGCCGGCTCCACCGACCAGGACACGGGCAGGGCCGTCGCCGAACGGATCGAGTCCGCGTCGGACGACGAGATGTTCGAGTTCATCCACAAGCAGCTCGGTCGCTCCGAGTGAGCTGATCAGACATGCCCCAGATCGACTCAAAACGAGGTTGCGATGGCTGACGACGAGACCCTGCGCGACTACCTGAAGTGGACCATGACCAGCCTCCACGAGGCCCAGCAGAAGCTGGCCGACGTGGAGGGGCGCAGCCATGAGCCGATCGCGATCGTGGGAATGGGCTGCCGCTACCCGGGCGGCGTGCGCGGTCCCGAAGACCTGTGGGAACTGGTCGCTTCGGGGACCGACGCAGTGTCCGCGTTTCCGACCGACCGGGGCTGGCAGGAAGCCGGAGCGGCGTCGGAGTACGCCCTGCAGGGCGGGTTCGTCTACGACGCCGCGGACTTCGATGCCGGGTTCTTCCGGATCTCACCCCGCGAAGCGCTGGCGATGGACCCCCAGCAGCGCCTCCTGCTGGAGGTGACCTGGGAGGCCATCGAGCGCGCGGGAATCGATCCGACCGCACTGAAGGGCTCCCGGACGGGCGTGTTCGCCGGGGCATCGTCATCCGGCTACGGCGGCGGGGTCGTGGAGTCCGACGCCGGTGCCGGCGCGTTCCTGATGACGGGCCTCGCGGGAAGCGTGATCTCCGGGCGGGTGGCCTACACGCTCGGCCTTGAGGGCCCGGCGGTGACGGTGGACACGGCATGCTCGTCGTCGCTGGTGGCACTGCACCTGGCATGCCAGGCACTGCGGAGCCGGGACTGCACCCTTGCAGTGGTCGGCGGCGTGACCGTGATGTCCACGTCGGTGACCTTCGCGGAGTTCGCCCGGCAGCAGGGACTTGCCGGGGACGGGCGGTGCAAGTCGTTCTCCGCGGACGCCGACGGCACGGGATGGGCCGAGGGCGCAGGTGTGCTGGTGGTCGAGCGGCTGTCGGACGCCCGGCGCCTTGGCCACCGCGTGCTCGCGGTCGTGACGGGCACCGCGGTCAACCAGGACGGTGCGTCGAACGGTCTGACCGCACCGAACGGCCCCTCGCAGCGCCGCGTGATCCGCGCCGCACTGGACAACGCCCGCCTGTCGACGATCGATGTGGACGCGGTGGAGGCGCACGGCACCGGGACGACGCTCGGCGACCCGATCGAGGCCCAGGCACTGCTGGCCACCTACGGGCAGGACCGTCCCGGGGACCGGCCGCTGTGGCTGGGCTCGGTCAAGTCCAACATCGGCCACAGCCAGCAGGCCGCCGGCATCGCCGGTGTGATCAAGACGGTGCTCGCGCTCCAGCACGGTCAGCTGCCGAAGACCCTGCACGCCGACGAACCGTCGCCGCATGTGGACTGGTCGGCCGGGAACGTGCAGCTGCTCCAGGAGCCGGTGGCGTGGCCGGAGGGTGGTGAGCGTCCGCGGCGGGCCGGTGTGTCGGCTTTCGGCATGAGCGGCACCAATGCGCACGTCATCGTTGAGGACGCTCCGGCGGTCGAGGTGTCGGATGTGGAGCCGGGGCCGGAGCCGGGGGGTGTGTCGGGGACGGAGTCGGGTGGAGTTGCTGCGGTCTCCGGTGGTGGTGAGGCTGACGGGTCTGGGGCTGGGTGTGGGTCTGGGGTTGTGGTGTTGGCCGGGGCGGGTGTGGTGCCGTGGCGGGTGGCGGGTCGTAGTGGTGGGGCGCTGGTGGAGCAGGCGGGTCGGTTGCGTGAGCATGTGCTGGGCCGGCCGGGGTTGGATCCGGTGGATGTGGCGTGGTCGTTGGCGGCGACGCGTTCGGTGTTCGAGCAGCGTGCGGTGGTGTTGGGTGCGGGGCGTGAGGAGCTGACGGCGGGTCTTGCCGCGGTGGCGACGGGTCAGCCGGCCGGGAATGTGGTGACCGGGTCGGTGGCTGCGGGTGGGATCGGGCGGACGGTGTTTGTGTTCCCTGGTCAGGGGAGTCAGTGGGTGGGGATGGGGCGTGAGCTGGCGGAGGTGTCGCCGGTGTTCGCGGCTCGTCTTGCCGCGTGTGGTCGGGCTCTTGCTCCGCACGTGGAGTGGGAGTTGGATGATGTTCTTGCTGGTCGGCATGGGTTTGAGGCTGCTGATGTGGTGCAGCCTGCGTTGTGGGCGGTGATGGTGTCGCTGGCGGCGGTGTGGCAGGCGGCGGGTGTGGTGCCGGATGCGGTCGTCGGGCACTCGCAGGGTGAGATTGCTGCCGCGGCAGTCGCCGGGATTCTGTCGCTTGAGGATGCGGCGAAGGTTGTTGCGCTGCGCAGCCGCACGCTGAAGGCGCTTGCGGGACGGGGCGGGATGCTGTCGGTCGCGGAGTCGGCTGATGGGGTGCGGGAGCGGATTGCTTCGTTCGGTGAGCGGTTGGCGGTTGCGGCGGTGAACGGTCCGGGGTCGACGGTGGTGTCGGGTGAGCCGGATGCGTTGCGTGAGCTGGCGGAGTCGTGCCCGGAGTCGGTGCGCACGCGCCTGATCCCGGTCGACTATGCCTCGCACAGTGCGCATGTGGATGAGCTGCGTGAGGAGATCCTCGCCGTCCTCGATGGGATTACGCCGCAGGCGGCACGGGTGCCGATGATCTCTGCGATGAGCGGGGAGATGCTCCAGGGCCCCGAACTGGACGCCGCCTACTGGTATGCGAGTCTGCGGGAGACGGTCGAGTTCGAGCGGGCTATTCGCACCCTGGGCGGCAACGGTCACGGGGTGTTCGTCGAGGTGTCGCCGCATCCGGTGCTGGCCGGTGCGATCGGTGACACCGTGGACGACGATGCGGCCGTGGTGGTGGGCACCCTGCGGCGTGACGAGGGTGGTGCCGGCCGACTGCTGGCCTCGCTGGCTGAGGCGTTTGTGCGGGGTGTGCCGGTGGACTGGGCCGCCGTGGTCGAGCGCGGTCAGACCGTCGAACTGCCCACGTATGCCTTCCAGCACCATCGCTACTGGCCGAAGTCCACGGTCCAAGCCGCCGGCGGCACGGTCACCGACTGGCGCTATCGGATCAACTGGGTTCCCGTCAGCGAGCCCGGCCTGGTCACCGTCTCAGGAACATGGCTGCTGGTCGTCGGTGACGCTGCCGATGCTGATGCTGCCGAGGTCACGAGGGCGCTGACCGAGCGGGGCGCCGAGGTGGTCTCCGTCGACCCCGCCCGTCTCGGTGAGGCCCCGGCCGCGGGTGTCAGCGGCGTGATATCACTGCTGGCGCTGGACGAGGAGCCGCTTGCCGGCCGTCCATGGCTGACACACGGCACCGCCGCGACGTTGACGCTGGTGCAGACGCTGGGTGCGGCCGGAATCGATGCCCCGCTGTGGGTGCTCACGCGCGGCGCCGTCGGCACCGGACCGGGGGAAGGCGTCAGCCGCCCCGGGCAGGCCCAGGTGTGGGGCTTCGGCCGGGTGGCCGGACTGGAGCTGCCGGAGCGCTGGGGCGGTCTGATCGATCTTCCCGAAGTCTTCGACGAACGTGCTGCAGGGCGGCTGGCCGCGGTGCTGGCCGGCATCGGCGGTGAGGATCAGATTGCGTTGCGGGCACGCGGCATCCTGGCCCGGCGGCTGGTGCGCGCGGGAATCGCGCAGCAGAGCGAGAAGTGGGTGCCGCGCGGCACGGTGCTGGTGACCGGCGGAACCGGCGGTATCGGCGGGCACACCGCAGCGTGGCTGGCCGGACGGGATACCCAACGGGTGGTGCTGACCAGCCGCTCGGGCCCGGCCGCGCAGGACGTGGCTGCCCTGGTGGCACGGATCGCCGGCGCCGGCTCCGCAGTGGACGTGCTGGCCTGCGACATCGCCGACCGTGGGCAGGCCGCGGGCCTGCTGGAACACATCGACGCGAGCGGGCCGGTGCTCTCCTCGATCGTGCACGCCGCAGGCACCAGTGCGGGCGGCCCGCTCACCGACACCACCACCGACACCCTCGCCTCGGTCACCGCCGCCAAAGTCGGCGGCGCTTTATGGCTCGATGAACTGACGGCCGGCCACGACCTCGACGCCTTCGTGATGTTCTCGTCCGGCGCCGGTGTGTGGGGCAGCGGTGGCCTGTCCGCATATGCGGCGGGCAACGCCTTCCTGGACGCACTGTGCGACCGGCGGCGCGCCCACGGCCAGGCCGCGACTGCGGTGGCATGGGGCCTGTGGGGCGGCGGCGGAATGGTCGGTGCCGCAGCCGCGGAGCAGATGCGCAGCCTGGGCATGGGCGTAATCGACGCCGAACGGGGCATCCAGGCCCTGGCCGGCGCGGTCGACGCGGGCGAGGGCGCGGTGGCCATCGCCGACGTCGACTGGGCACGGTTCGCGCCGACGTTCACGATGCGCAGGAGCAGCCCGCTGATTGCTTCGTTGCCGGAGGTCCAGCAGGCACTGGCGGAGGAAGGCGACAGCGCAGGTGCGCCCGCAGCGCCGACCAGCGAACTGGGGCGGCGCCTTGCGGGCCTTCCGGAGGCGGACCAGAAGCAGCAGCTGACCGACCTGGTGCGCCGTCATGCAGCTGCCGTGCTGGGCCATGATGCGGCCGATGCGGTGGAGCCTCAGCGGGCGTTCAAGGATCTCGGCTTCGACTCACCCGGGGCGATCGAACTGCGCAACCGGCTGTCGTCGGACGCCGGGGTGAAGCTGCCCTCCACGATGATCTTCGACTATCCGAACGCCGTGGCCCTCGCCGAATATCTGCGGACCCAGCTGCTCGGCGTGCGGCCCGACAACGAGCACCCGGTCCGGGTCATCGCACCGGCCGACGACGATCCCATTGCCATCGTGGGGATGGGATGCCGTTATGCGGGTGGGGTCACGGGACCCGAACAGTTCTGGGAGTTGCTGACGGCGGGTGCGGATGCCGTGTCTGCTTTCCCCGCCGATCGTGGCTGGGAGGAGTTCGAGCGGGCCTTCGGCGGCGAGGAGGCCGTCTCCGGCCAGGCATACGTGCGCCAGGGTGCCTTTGTGTATGACGCGGCGGACTTCGATGCAGGGTTCTTCGGGATCTCGCCGCGTGAGGCGCTGGCGATGGATCCGCAGCAGCGGTTGCTGCTTGAGGTGGTGTGGGAGGCGGTCGAGCGGGCCGGATTCGACCCTCTGTCGTTGAAGGGTTCGGACACCGGCGTGTTCGTCGGCGCCACCGGCTCCGGCTACGGCGGAGCAGCGGGCTCCGAGGGCTACCTGATGACCGGCGGTCTGACGGCCGTGATCTCCGGCCGGGTCTCCTACTTCCTCGGACTTGAGGGCCCGGCGGTGACGGTGGACACCGCATGCTCGTCCTCACTGGTCTCCCTGCACCTCGCCGCCCAGTCCCTGCGTGCGGGGGAGTGCTCGATGGCACTCGCCGGCGGTGTGGCGGTGCTGACCACACCGGCAGCCTTCATGGACTTCTCGCAGCAGGGCGGGATGGCGTCCAGTGGGCGGTGCAAGGCGTTCTCTGCGGATGCCGACGGTATCGGGTGGGGTGAGGGTGCGGGTGTGCTGGTGCTGGAGCGGCTGTCGGATGCGCGCCGTAACGGTCACCGGGTGCTTGCTGTGGTCCGGGGCAGCGCGGTCAACCAGGACGGTGCATCCAACGGCCTGTCCGCCCCGAACGGCCCTTCCCAGCGGCGGGTGATCCGCGCTGCCCTGGCCAACGCCCAGCTGACCACCGCGGACATCGACGTCGTGGAGGCACACGGCACCGGTACGACGCTGGGCGACCCGATCGAGGCGCAGGCGTTGCTGGCGACGTACGGGCAGGACCGTCCGGAGAACCGGCCGCTGTGGCTGGGATCGTCGAAGTCGAACATCGGGCACACCGGATGCGCGGCCGGTGTGGCGGGTGTGATCAAGATGGTGCTGGCGATGCGGCACAGCCGGCTCCCGAAGACCCTGTATGCGGCTGAGCCGTCGCCGCATGTGGACTGGTCGGCGGGGAATGTGAAGCTGCTCCAGGAACCGGTGGAGTGGGCCTCGGCGGAGGAGCGTCCGCGGCGGGCCGGTGTGTCGGCGTTCGGCGTGAGCGGTACCAACGTGCACATGATCCTTGAGGAGGCGCCGGAGCCACCGGCCGTCGAGACGGAGGCTTCGGCTGACGGGCCGGCGGATGAGGTGCCGGTTCCGGTGCTGGCGTCGCGGGTGCCGGTGTGGGTGTTCTCGGGTCGCACGGGTGAGGGGCTTGCGGCGCAGGCGGGTCGGTTGCGTGAGCATGTGCTGGCCCGTCCTGAGCTGGACCCGGCCGATGTCGCGTGGTCGCTGGCGGCGGCGCGTTCGGTGTTTGAGCAGCGTGCGGTGGTGCTGGGTGCGGGGCGTGAGGAGCTGACGGCGGGTCTCGCCGCGGTGGCCACCGGGCAGCCCGCGCCGAGCGTGATCACGGGGACGGCGGCTTCCGGCGGCAACGGTCGCACGGTGTTCGTGTTCCCGGGGCAGGGCAGTCAGTGGGTCGGGATGGGACGTGAGCTGGCGCAGGTGTCGCCGGTGTTCGCGGCGCGGCTGACCGAGTGTGCCCAGGCGCTTGCTCCGCACGTGGAGTGGGAGCTGGATGATGTTCTCGCTGGTCGGCATGGGTTTGAGGCTGCTGATGTGGTGCAGCCTGCGTTGTGGGCGGTGATGGTGTCGTTGGCGGCGGTGTGGCAGGCGGCGGGTGTGGTGCCGGATGCGGTCGTCGGGCATTCGCAGGGTGAGATTGCTGCCGCGGCAGTCGCCGGGATTCTGTCGCTTGAGGATGCGGCGAAGGTTGTTGCGCTGCGCAGCCGCACGTTGAAGGCGCTTGCGGGACGGGGCGGGATGCTGTCGGTTGCGGAGTCGGCTGATGGGGTGCGGGAGCGGATTGCTTCGTTCGGTGAGCGGTTGGCGGTTGCGGCGGTGAACGGTCCGGGGTCGACGGTGGTGTCGGGTGAGCCGGATGCGTTGCGTGAGCTGGCGGAGTCCTGCCCGGAGTCGGTGCGCACCCGTCTGATCCCGGTGGATTATGCCTCGCACAGTGCTCACGTGGATGAGCTGCGTGAGGAGATCCTTTCGGTCCTGGCGGGGATCAGCCCGCAGGCGGCACGGGTGCCGATGATCTCCGCGATGAGTGGGGAGATGCTGGCAGGCCCTGAGCTGGATGCCGCGTATTGGTACGCCAGTCTGCGGGAGACGGTCGAGTTCGAGCGGGTCATTCGCACCTTGGGCGGCAACGGTCACGGGGTGTTCGTCGAGGTGTCGCCGCATCCGGTGCTGGCCGGTGCGATCGGTGACACGGTGGACGATGACGCGGCTGTGGTGGTGGGCACACTGCGCCGGGACGACGGTGGCGTCGAGCGGTTGCTTGCCTCGTTGGCTGAGGGGTTTGTGCGGGGTGTGGCCGTGGACTGGTCGACCGTGCTCGGCGGTGGCGAGCTGGTGGACCTGCCGACCTACGCCTTCCAGCGTCGGCGGTACTGGTCGAATACCGTCGTGCCGGGGGAGGCCGGTGAGGCTGTCGACAGCAGGGACACGGGTGCCGACTCCCAGTTCTGGGCTGCGGTGGAGAGCGGTGACCTGGGTGGTCTTGCTGAGACGTTGAGTGTGGATGGCGGGAGTCTGGGTGAGGTGGTGCCTGCGCTGGCGGCGTGGCGTCGCCGGGAGCGGGCCGACTCGTCGGTCGCCGACTGGCGCTACCGGGTTGCGTGGCAGCCGTTCGGCGAAGCCAACGGCAGTGCGGCGGTCCTGTCGGGGAAATGGCTGCTGGTCGTCGCTGACGGTGCTGCCTCTGACGCATCAGTGATCGGGCAGTCGCTGTCCGAGCGGGGTGCGGAGGTCGTCACTGTCGATCCTGCA
Source organism: uncultured Actinomycetota bacterium (assembly GCA_963761765.1). Taxonomy (GTDB): domain Bacteria; phylum Actinomycetota; class Actinomycetes; order Streptomycetales; family Streptomycetaceae; genus Streptomyces. The sequence continues at coordinate 239,555 of CAVXIJ010000002.1, read as the reverse complement.
CGTCTTGGTGAAATTGCCGGTGAGGGTGTCAGTGGTGTGGTGTCGCTGCTGGCGTTGGATGAGTCGTTGGTGCCGGGTGGTGGGTGGGTGCCGCGGGGTACGGCTGCGACGCTGGAGTTGGTGCAGGAGTTGGGTCGTGCCGGTGTCACGGCGCCGTTGTGGGTGGTGACGCGGGGTGCGGTGCAGACCAGTGATGGTGAGGTGACCACGAGTCCGGTGCAGGCGCAGGTGTGGGGTCTGGGCCGGGCGGTCGGTCTTGAGCATCCGGACCGGTGGGGCGGGTTGATCGACCTGCCCCCGACCGTGGACGAGCGGGTGGGTGCCCGGCTTGCTGTCGTCGTCGCGGACGGCCGGGAGGACCAGGTCGCCCTGCGTCCGACGGGTACTCTCGTGCGTCGTCTGGTGCGGGCCACTGCACGCCGTAAGGCAGCCGCCGGACCTTGGTCCCCGAGGGGGACGGTGCTGCTGACGGGTGGTACGGGTTCGATCGGTGTGTGTATTGCGCCGTGGCTTGCGGAGCATCGTGCGCCGCGGGTGGTGCTGACCAGCCGTTCCGGCCCCTCCGCGCCGGGGGTGGCGCAGCTTGCCGCCCGGGTGGCTGAGGGGGGCTCCGCCGTGGAGGTGGTGTGCTGCGACACTGCGGTACGTGAGCAGGTGTCCGGACTGGTGGACTACGTCCAGCGTTCCGGGCCCGCCCTGTCGACGGTGCTGCACTCCGCGAACGCCCCCTATCTCTCCCGTGTCGAGGACACCGACCTCGACGGCCTTGCACTTTCCCTGAGTGCGAAGGCGGCGGGTGCGCTGTACCTGGACGAGACCACGGCCGGTCTCGGCCTGGATGAGTTTGTGATGTTCTCGTCGATTTCGGCGACGTGGGGCAGCAGTGATCACGGTGCTTATGCGGCGGGGAATTCGTATCTGGATGCGCTGGCGGAGGATCGTCGGGCGCGTGGTCTGGTGGGGACGTCCATTGCCTGGGGTGTATGGGACACCCGGGACTGGGATGCGGTGGACGCGCAGATGGACCACAGCCCTGGCCGGGTGACGCCGCATCGTCTGGTGCGGCAGGGCATGAACTTCCTGGACATCGACCGTGCCCTGACAGCGCTGGGGCAGGTGCTCGAAGACGATGAGACGTTCATCGCGGTGGCGAATGTGGAGTGGGAGAAGTTCGCGCCGGTGTTCTGCGCGGCCCGTCCCCGGCCGCTGCTCGACACGATCCCCGAAGCCCAGGAACCCCAGGACGACACCTCGCAGCGGGTGGCCTCTTCGGAGCCGGTGGGTGAACTGGCACAGCGACTGGCCGGGTTGGGGTCAGCTGAGCGGTATGCGCGTCGTGGTGGAGCTGGTGCGGTCGCATGCGGCGGCGGTGCTGGGCCATGACTCGGTGGAGGAGATCGCGGCGACGCGGGCGTTCCGGGACATGGGCTTCGATTCGCTGACCGCGGTGGAACTGCGCAACCGTCTCAACACGGCCTCCGGAGTGCGGCTGCCCTCGACCGTTGTCTTCGACTACCCCAACCCCACCGCGCTGGCGAAGCAGATCATCGAGGGCCTGTTCGGTGCCGAAGAAGCTGCGGTGCCGGTCGGGGGTGCGGTGGCGCCGGCAGGTGTGTCGAGTGAGCCGATCGCGATCGTCGGGATGGCGTGCCGTTATCCGGGTGCGGTACGCAGCCCGGAGGAGTTGTGGGATCTGCTGGCCTCGGGTGGGGACGCCATCTCCAGGTTTCCCGGCGGACCGAGGTTGGGACATCGATGCGGTGTTCGACCCGGATCCGGATGCGCATGGTTCGACGTATGTCGTCGAGGGTGGCTTCCTGAGCGGTGCGGCGGAATTCGATGCCGGCTTCTTCGGAATCTCCCCGCGGGAAGCGCTCGGCATGGACCCGCAGCAGCGACTGCTGCTGGAGATCTGCTGGGAGGCCATCGAGCGGGCGGAATCGACCCCGAATGCTGCGTGGCTCGACCACGGGTGTCTTCACGGGTGCGGCGCCCTCGGGTTACCTCGCCTCGGGTGGTGACCTGTCGGGCTCCGAGGCGCATCTGATCACGGGCAATGCCATGAGTGTGCTGTCCGGCCGGGTCTCCTACACCCTCGGTCTTGAGGGCCCCGCTGTGACGATCGACACGGCGTGCTCATCCGTCGCTGATGGCCCTGCACCTTGCAGCCCAGGCTCTGCGGTCCGGTGAGTGTGAACTCGCCCTGGCGGGTGGCGTGATGGTGATGACCGACCCGGGGGAGTTTGTTGGGTTCTCGCGGTTGCGGGCGTTGTCGGCGAGTGGCCGGTGCAAGGCGTTCGGTGCTGGTGCCGATGGGATGGGCATTGGTGAGGGTGCTGGTGTGCTGGTGCTGGAGCGTCTGTCGGAGGCGCGTCGTAAGGGTCATCGTGTGCTGGCGACGATTGCTGGTAGTGCGGTGAATCAGGATGGTGCGTCGAATGGGTTGTCGGCGCCGAATGGTCCGGCGCAGCAGCGGGTGATTCGGGCTGCTCTGGCTCAGGGGCGGTTGTCGGCTGCGGATGTGGATGTGGTGGAGGCGCACGGTACGGGCACCGAGTTGGGTGATCCGATCGAGGCGCAGGCGTTGCTGGCGACGTATGGGCAGGAACGGCCTGAGGACCGGCCGTTGTGGCTGGGGTCGGTGAAGTCGAATATCGGGCATGCGCAGCAGGCGGCAGGCGTCGCAGGTGTGATCAAGATGGTGATGGCGCTCCAGAAGGGGCTGTTGCCGAAGACCCTGCATGCGGAGGAGCCGTCGCCGCACGTGGACTGGTCGGCCGGGAACGTGGAACTGCTTCGGGAGCCGGTGGCCTGGCCTGCGGATGGTGAGCGTCCGCGGCGGGCCGGTGTGTCGGCTTTCGGAATCAGCGGCACCAACGTCCACGTGATCCTGGAAGAGGCCGCTGAAGAGGTGTCATCTGAGACGCCTACGGACGCCGGAACGGAGCCTTTGGTGCTTACCGGTGCTTCGGTTGTGCCGTTGTCGGTGTCCGGTCGCAACACTGCAGGACTGACATCGCAGGCGGGTCGGTTGCGTGAGCATGTGCTGGGCCGGCCGGGGTTGGATCCGGTGGATGTGGCGTGGTCGTTGGCGGCGACGCGTTCGGTGTTCGAGCAGCGTGCGGTGGTGTTGGGTGCGGGGCGTGAGGAGCTGACGGCGGGTCTTGCCGCGGTGGCGACGGGTCAGCCGGCCGGGAATGTGGTGACCGGGTCGGTGGCTGCGGGTGGGATCGGGCGGACGGTGTTTGTGTTCCCTGGTCAGGGGAGTCAGTGGGTGGGGATGGGGCGTGAGCTGGCGGAGGTGTCGCCGGTGTTTGCGGCTCGTCTTGCCGCGTGTGGTCGGGCGCTTGCTCCGCACGTGGAGTGGGAGTTGGATGATGTTCTTGCTGGTCGGCATGGGTTTGAGGCTGCTGATGTGGTGCAGCCTGCGTTGTGGGCGGTGATGGTGTCGTTGGCGGCGGTGTGGCAGGCGGCGGGTGTGGTGCCGGATGCGGTCGTCGGGCATTCGCAGGGTGAGATTGCTGCCGCGGCTGTCGCCGGGATTCTGTCGCTTGAGGATGCGGCGAAGGTTGTTGCGCTGCGTAGTCGGACGTTGAAGGCGCTTGCGGGACGGGGCGGGATGCTGTCGGTCGCGGAGTCGGCTGATGGGGTGCGGGAGCGGATTGCTTCGTTTGGTGAGCGGTTGGCGGTTGCGGCGGTGAACGGTCCGGGGTCGACGGTGGTGTCGGGTGAGCCGGATGCGTTGCGTGAGCTGGCGGAGTCGTGCCCGGAGTCGGTGCGCACGCGCCTGATCCCGGTCGACTATGCCTCGCACAGTGCGCATGTGGATGAGCTGCGTGAGGAGATCCTCGCCGTCCTCGATGGGATTACGCCGCAGGCGGCACGGGTGCCGATGATCTCTGCGATGAGCGGGGAGATGCTCCAGGGCCCCGAACTGGACGCCGCCTACTGGTATGCGAGTCTGCGGGAGACGGTCGAGTTCGAGCGGGCTATTCGCACCCTGGGCGGCAACGGTCACGGGGTGTTCGTCGAGGTGTCGCCGCATCCGGTGCTGGCTGGTGCGATTGGTGACACGGTGGACGACGATGCGGCTGTGGTGGTGGGCACGCTGCGGCGTGATGAGGGTGGTGCCGGTCGGTTGCTGGTGTCCTTCGCTGAAGCTTTCACCCGGGGTGTGCCCGTTGATTGGGCTGCTGTGGTTGAGCGGGGTCAGAGCGTTGAACTGCCTACTTACGCTTTTCAGCGTCGTCGGTTCTGGCCGGAGTCTGTTGTGCCTGGTGGGGCCGTGGAGGTTGTTGACGGCAGGGGTTCTGGTGCTGATGCCGAGTTCTGGGCTGCGGTGGAGAGTGGCGACCTGGGTGGTCTTGCCGAGACGTTGAGTGTGGATGGCGGGAGTCTGGGTGAGGTGGTGCCTGCGCTGGCGGCGTGGCGTCGCCGGGAGCAGGCCGACTCGTCGCTGACGGACTGGCGTTACCGCATCGACTGGGTCCCTGTCAGCGATCCCGACACCGTCACCGTTTCCGGTAGGTGGTTGCTGGTTGGTTCGGCGCCGGGGATTGCGCGGGCTTTGGCTGATCGTGGGGCTGAGGTTGTCGTACTTGATGTTGATGGCACGGACCGGGCGGTGTTGGTGGCGGCTCTGGGGCGGGTCGGCGGCGACTTTGCGGGTGTCGTGTCTGCTCTGGCGTTGGATGAGGCGCCGTTGGGTGGTTTTGCTGGGGTGTCTGTTGGTGTGGCGGGGACGTTGGGGTTGGTGCAGGGGTTGGGTGAGGTGGGGGTTGTTGCTCCGTTGTGGGTGTTGACGCGTGGTGCTGTTGGTACTGGGCCGGGGGAGGGTGTGTGTAGTCCGGTGCAGGCGCAGGTGTGGGGGCTTGGTCGGGTGGCTGGTCTTGAGCTGCCGGAGCGGTGGGGTGGTCTGGTTGATCTTCCGGAAGTGTTTGATGAGCGTGCTGCTGGTCGGTTGGCTGGGGTGTTGGCTGGTGTGGGTGGTGAGGATCAGGTGGCGTTGCGGGTGCGGGGTGTTTTGGGTCGGCGTCTGGTGCGTGCGGGTCGTGTGAGGCGTGGTGGTGGGTGGGTGCCGCGGGGGACGGTGTTGGTGACGGGTGGTACGGGTGGTATTGGGGGGTATACGGCGTCGTGGTTGGCGGGGCGTGGTGCGCGGCGTGTGGTGCTGACGAGTCGTTCGGGTCCGGCTGCGGGGGGTGTGGCTGCCCTGGCGGCGGGGGTGGCTGGTGCGGGTTCGGCGGTGGATGTGGTGGCTTGCGATATTGCTGATCGTGGGCAGGTGGCGTGTTTGTTGGGGCGTATTGATGCGGGTGGTCCGGGGTTGTCGTCGGTGGTGCATGCGGCGGGTGTGGGGTGTAAGCGGCCGGTGGGTGAGTTGTCGGTGGGTGAGTTGGCGGGGGCGTTTGGGGGGAAGGTTGGTGGGGCTGTGGTGTTGGATGAGTTGACTGCTGGTTGTGATCTGGATGCGTTTGTGATGTTTTCTTCTGGTGCTGGTGTGTGGGGGAGTGGGGGGCTGTCGGGTTATGCGGCGGGGAATGCGTTTTTGGATGCGTTGTGTGAGCAGCGGCGGGCTCGGGGGTTGGTGGGGTCGTCGGTGGCGTGGGGTTTGTGGGCTGGTGTGGGGATGGCTGATGGTGCTGAGGGTGAGCGGTTGCGTGAGTTTGGTATGCGGGTGATTGATGCGGAGCGGGGGATGCGGGCGTTGGGGCAGGTGTTGGATGGGGGTGAGGGTGTTGTTGCGGTGGCGGGGATCGACTGGGAGCGGTTCGCTCCGACGTTTACGCTGCGCCGGTCGAGTCCGTTGATCGCGTCACTGCCCGAAGTCCGGCAACTATCCGCAGCAGAAGCCTCAGATGTGGCTGAGGTGTCTGAGGCGACAGGTGAGCTGGTCGGGCGACTGGCGGTCATGTCGGTCGGTGATCAGCGGCAGATGCTGACGGATCTGGTGGTGCGGCATGCGGCTGCGGTGCTGGGTTATGAGTCGGCGGATGCGGTGGAGGCGCAGCGGGCCTTCAAGGACCTTGGTTTTGATTCGCCGGGTGCAGTGGAGCTGCGTAACCGGCTGGTTTCAGCGGTCGGGGTGAAGTTGCCCTCGACGATGATCTTCGACTATCCGAACGCGGCAGCACTGGCCGAGTTCGTGCGTGAGCAGTTGGTGGGGGACGAGGACGGTGCGGCGAATGAGGAGCCTGCACTGGCCGATCTGGACCGGCTGGAAAGCTCGCTGGAGGCGGTGCCGGAGGACGGTGAGCTACAGCGAGAGATCACCGCGCGCCTGCAGACCCTGCTGTCCCGGTGGCTGAGAGGTGCAGGCGGTGGCTCCGGAAGCGGTGTCGCCGACCGGCCCGCCGGACGAAAGGCCGTGGCCGGGCGGTTGGAGGAGGCCTCCGCCGACGAGGTCCTGGACTTCATCAACAAGGAACTGGGGACGTCGTGATGACCACTGGTGCGCAGGCCGGTGCACTGCCGAGGAGGATCCGCCATGGCCGATGACAAGCAGCTGCTCGGCGCCCTGAAGAAGCTGGCCGCCGACCTCTACGAGGCACGCGAACAAGTCAAGGAACTTGAGGCCGGCGAACGGGAACCGATCGCGATCGTCGGTCTGGGCTGCCGTTATGCGGGTGGGGTCACCGGGCCCGAGCAGTTCTGGGACCTGCTGACCGCGGGCACCGACGCGATATCCGGCTTCCCGACCGACCGGGGCTGGGACCAGTTCGAGCAGACCTACGGCGGCGAAGACGTCATCGCAGGGCAGGCGTATGCCCGGCAGGGTGCCTTTGTGTACGACGCGGCGGACTTCGATGCGGGGTTCTTCGGGATTTCGCCGCGTGAGGCATTGGCGATGGACCCGCAGCAGCGGTTGCTGCTGGAGGTGTCCTGGGAGGCCATCGAACGGGCCGGTCTTGCTCCCACCTCGCTGAAGGGGTCCAGCACGGGCGTCTTCATCGGGGCGAACAACTCCAGCTACAGCGACAGCCTGGCGTCCACCGACCGCAGCCTGGACGGCTACCTCCTCACCGGGAACGTGTCGGCGGTGGCCTCCGGCCGGATCTCCTACACCCTTGGTCTTGAGGGGCCGGCGGTGACGGTGGACACGGCGTGTTCCTCGTCGTTGGTGGCGTTGCACCTGGCGGTGCAGGCGTTGCGGGCCGGGGAGTGCTCGATGGCGTTGGCCGGTGGTGTGGCCGTGATGGTCACCCCGGGTGCCTTCATGGAGTTTTCGCAGCAGGGTGGGATGGCGTCCAGTGGGCGGTGCAAGGCGTTCTCGGCGGATGCCGACGGTATCGGGTGGGGTGAGGGTGCGGGTGTCGTGATGCTGGAGCGTCTGTCGGACGCACAGCGCAATGGCCATCGCGTGCTTGCTGTCATCCGGGGCACGGCAGCGAACCAGGACGGTGCGTCGAACGGTCTGACCGCCCCGAACGGCCCCTCACAACAGAGGGTGATCCGGGCAGCCCTGGCCAATGCGCGGCTTGCGCCTGCCGATGTGGACGCGGTGGAGGCACACGGCACCGGCACGGTGCTGGGCGACCCGATCGAGGCGCAGGCGCTGCTGGCGACGTATGGCCAGGACCGGCCTGAGGACCGTCCCCTGTGGCTGGGCTCCGTGAAGTCCAACATCGGGCATGCCCAGTGCGCCGGCGGTGTCGCCGGTGTGATCAAAATGGTGCTTGCACTGCAGAAGAGTCAGCTGCCGAAGACCCTGTATGCGGCTGAGCCGTCGCCGCATGTGGACTGGTCGGCGGGGAATGTGAAGCTGCTCCAGGAACCGGTGGAGTGGGCCTCGGCGGAGGAGCGTCCGCGGCGGGCCGGTGTGTCGGCGTTCGGCGTGAGCGGTACCAACGTGCACATGATCCTTGAGGAGGCGCCGGAGCCACCGGCCGTCGAGACGGAGGCTTCGGCTGACGGGCCGGCGGATGAGGTGCCGGTTCCGGTGCTGGCGTCGCGGGTGCCGGTGTGGGTGTTCTCGGGTCGCACGGGTGAGGGGCTTGCGGCGCAGGCGGGTCGGTTGCGTGAGCATGTGCTGGCCCGTCCTGAGCTGGACCCGGCCGATGTCGCGTGGTCGCTGGCGGCGGCGCGTTCGGTGTTTGAGCAGCGTGCGGTGGTGCTGGGTGCGGGGCGTGAGGAGCTGACGGCGGGTCTCGCCGCGGTGGCCACCGGGCAGCCCGCGCCGAGCGTGATCACGGGGACGGCGGCTTCCGGCGGCAACGGTCGCACGGTGTTCGTGTTCCCGGGGCAGGGCAGTCAGTGGGTCGGGATGGGACGTGAGCTGGCGCAGGTGTCGCCGGTGTTCGCGGCGCGGCTTGACCGAGTGTGCCCAGGCGCTTGCTCCGCACGTGGAGTGGGAGCTGGATGACGTTCTCGCCGGCCGGCATGGGTTTGAAGCTGCTGATGTCGTGCAGCCTGCGTTGTGGGCGGTGATGGTGTCGTTGGCGGCGGTGTGGCAGGCGGCGGGTGTGGTGCCGGATGCGGTGGTGGGTCATTCGCAGGGTGAGATTGCTGCCGCGGCAGTCGCCGGGATTCTGTCGCTTGAGGATGCGGCGAAGGTTGTTGCGCTGCGCAGCCGCACGTTGAAGGCGCTTGCGGGCCGGGGCGGGATGATGGCGGTGGAGCAGGACGTCGCCGACCGTACGGGAGTGGCTCGTCCCGTTCGGGGAGCGGCTGTCGGTCGCTGCCGTGAACGGTCCCCGGTCCACCGTCGTATCGGGTGAGCCCGAGGCGCTGCGTGAGCTGGCCCGGTCGTGCCCGGAGTCGGTGCGTACCCGGATCCTGATCCCGTCGACTACGCCTCGCACAGTGCGCACGTCGATGACCTTCGTGAGGAGATCCTCGCGTCCTCGGGGGCATCGCACCGCAGGCGGCGCAGCTACCGATGATCTCCGCGATGACCGGGGAGATGGTGGCAGGCCCTGAACTGGATGCCGCCTACTGGTATGCCAGCCTGCGCGAGACCGTCGAGTTCGACCGTGCCATCCGCACCCTCGGTGAGAAAGGACACGGCAGCTACATCGAGGTGTCGCCCCACCCGGTGCTCACCACGGCCATCGGCGACAGCCTGGAAGACCGTAGCCCGGTCGTGGTCGGCACGCTCCGTCGCGATGACGGTGGCGTCGAGCGGTTGCTTGCCTCGTTGGCCGAGGGATTTATGCGGGGTGTGGCCGTGGACTGGTCGACCGTGCTCGGCGGTGGCGAGCTGGTGGACCTGCCGACGTATGCCTTCCAGCGGCGTCGCTACTGGCCTAGTCAGCCACTCCGGCGGCGGTGGCGGCGGAGCCGGTGACGGATCCCGTCGATGCCGAGTTCTGGGCTGCGGTGGAGAGCGGAGACCTGGGTGGCCTGGCCCAGACTCTGGATGTGGATGGCGGGAGTCTGGGCGAGGTGGTGCCTGCGCTGGCTGCGTGGCGTCGCCGCGAGCGGGCCGACTCGTCAGTGGCGGACTGGCGTTATCGGGTGGTGTGGCAGCCGGCCGGAGAGAACAGTACGGCAGTCCTTTCGGGGAAGTGGCTGATCGTTGGTGGGACTGCCGATGAGGCTGCGGTGGTCGGGCGGTCGCTGTCCGAGCGTGGTGCTGAGGTGGTCGCCGTTGATCCTGCGCGTCTCGGTGAGATTGCTGCCGAGGGTGTCGGTGGTGTGGTGTCGTTGCTGGCGTTGGATGAGTCGTTGGTGCCGGGTGGTGGGTGGGTGCCGCGGGGTACGGCTGCGACGTTGGAGTTGGTGCAGGAGTTGGGTCGTGCTGGTGTTGCGGCGCCGTTGTGGGTGGTGACGCGGGGTGCGGTGCAGACGGGTGATGGTGAGGTGACCACGAGTCCGGTGCAGGCGCAGGTGTGGGGTCTGGGCCGGGCGGTCGGTCTTGAGCATCCGGACCGGTGGGGCGGGTTGATCGACCTGCCCCCGACCGTGGATGAGCGGGTGGGTGCGCGGTTGGCGGCTGTGGTGGCCGATGGTGGTGAGGATCAGGTTGCGCTGCGTCCGTCGGGTGTTCTGGTGCGGCGTCTGGTGCGGGCCGCTCAGCGTCGTAAGGCGAGTCGCCGGTACCTTGGTCCCCGAGGGGGACGGTGCTGCTGACGGGTGGTACGGGTTCGATCGGTGTGTGTATTGCGCCGTGGCTTGCGGAGCATCGTGCGCCGCGGGTGGTGCTGACCAGCCGTTCCGGCCCTTCCGCACCAGGGGTGGCGCGGCTTGCTGCGAAGGTGGCCGGGGAGGCTCGGCGGTGGAAGTGATGTGCTGTGACACGGCGGTGCGTGAGCAGGTGTCCGGGCTGGTCGACTACGTCCAGCGTTCCGGTCCCGCCCTGTCGACGGTGCTGCACTCCGCGAACACCCCCTACCTCTCCCGTATCGAGAACACCGATTTCGACGGGCTTGCGCTGGCGTTGAGTGCGAAGGCGGCGGGTGCGCTGTATCTGGACGAGGCGACGGCCGGGTTGGATCTGGATGAGTTTGTGATGTTCTCGTCGATTTCGGCGACGTGGGGCAGTAACGACCATGCTGCTTATGCGGCGGGGAATTCGTATCTGGATGCGCTGGCGGAGGATCGTCGGGCGCGTGGTCTGGTGGGGACGTCCATTGCGTGGGGTGTGTGGAACACGCGGGACTGGGATGCGGTGGATGCCCAGATGGACCACAGTCCGGGGCGGGTGACGCCGCACCGTCTGCTGCGGCAGGGGATGAACTTCCTGGACACCGACCGTGCCCTGACGACGCTGGGTCAGGTGCTTGAGGACGATGAGACGTTCATCGCGGTGGCGAATGTGGAGTGGGAGAAGTTCGCGCCGGTGTTCTGCGCGGCCCGTCCCCGGCCGCTGCTCGACACGATCCCCGAAGCCCAGGAACCCCAGGACGACGCCACTCGCAGCGGCAGGCGCCACGGAGCAGGAGCGAGCTGGCCCAGAGGCTGTCCGGACTGGATCCCCCGCCGAGCGTACTGCGTGTGCTGCTGGAGCTGGTGCGCTCGCATGCCGCTGCCGTGCTCGGTCATGACACCGCGGCCGATGTGCTGCCCACCCAGGCATTCCGCGAGATCGGGTTCGACTCGCTGACCGCCGTGGAACTGCGCAACCGCCTCAACGCGGCCTCCGGAGTGCGGCTGCCCTCGACCGTCGTCTTCGACTACCCCAACCCCACCGCCCTCGCCGAATACCTGCAGACCGAGCTGTCCGGCCAGATCACCGGCCACGCCGCCGTGCTCGACGAATTCGACCGCCTCGCCGCGGGTCTCACTGCCCCGGACGACGAGGTCCGTGCCGAGATCGCCGCCCGACTTGAGGCCCTCGCCCAGCGCTTCCGGACACCTTCTACCGCCGCCACGGAGTCCGGGGCCGACCCGGCCGCCGAACGTGCGCTGCAGGAGGCCACCGCCGACGAGATGTTCGCGCTGCTCGACGACGAGCTGAACGACGCCGATCTCGACTGACCCTGCCTCCGAATTCCTCACGCGAATGACTGACCGCACGTCCGCTCCCCACAGACCCGGTCGAAGGGTGTGACCACCATGCAGAACGAGGACAGGCTCCTCGACTACCTCAAGCAGGTGACCGCGAAGCTCCGCACGGCGCGAGCGCGGCTGCGCGAGGTCACCGAGCGGGACCGGGAGCCGATCGCCGTCGTCGGCATGGCCTGCCGCTTCCCGGGCGGGGTCCGCAACCCGGAGACGTTATGGGAGCTGCTGGCCTCCGGCGGGGACGCCATCTCCGGGTTCCCGCAGGACCGGGGATGGGACGCGGAGGCGCTGTTCGGCCTTGAACCGGGCTCGGAGGCCAGTGCGTATGTGGCCCGGGGCGGGTTCCTGACCGGCGCTGCCGAGTTCGACGCCGGATTCTTCGGGATTTCGCCGCGCGAGGCGCTGGCCATGGACCCGCAGCAGCGGATCCTGCTGGAGATCTGCTGGGAGGCCATCGAGGCGGCGGGCATCGCCCCAGGGGCGCTGCGCGGCTCGGCCACCGGGGTCTTCGCGGGTGCGTCGCCGTCCGGGTACATCACGTCCGGCGGTGATCTGTCGGGCTCCGAGGCGCACCTGATCACGGGCACCGCGATGAGCGTGCTGTCCGGACGGGTCTCCTACAGCCTCGGTCTTGAGGGCCCCGCCGTCACCGTCGACACCGCCTGCTCCTCCTCCCTCGTGGCGATCCATCTCGCGGCCCAGGCCCTGCGGACCGGGGAATGCACGCTCGCCCTCGCCGGTGGTGTGACCGTGATGGCCAACCCCGGTGAGTTCGTGGGCTTCTCGCAGCAGGGGGCGCTCGCTGCCGACGGACGGTGCAAGGCGTTCGGTGCGGGCGCGGACGGCATGGGCATCGCCGAAGGCGCGGGCATGATCGTGCTGGAGCGCCTGTCCGATGCCCGCCGCAACCAGCACGACATTCTTGCCGTGCTCGCCGGCAGTGCCGTCAACCAGGACGGTGCCTCCAACGGTCTCTCCGCGCCGAACGGCCCCTCGCAGCAGCGGGTGATCCGGGCCGCCCTGGCCGGGGCCAAACTGACGACCGGCGACGTCGACGTGGTGGAGGCGCACGGCACCGGTACGACGCTGGGCGACCCGATCGAGGCACAGGCCGTGCTGGCCACCTACGGGCGGGGCCACCCGGAGGACCGGCCGCTGTGGCTGGGATCGGTCAAGTCCAACATCGGGCACGCCCAGCAGGCGGCAGGCGTCGCGGGCGTGATCAAGATGGTGCTGGCGATGCAGCACGCACAGCTGCCGAGGACCCTGCACGCCGACGAGCCCTCCCCGCACGTGGACTGGTCCGCGGGCCACGTGAAGCTGCTCCAGGAACCGGTGGCCTGGCCGAAGGACGTGGAGCGGCCACGGCGGGCCGGCGTGTCGGCGTTCGGGATCAGCGGCACCAACGCCCACGTCATCCTGCAGGAGGCTCCGGCTCCGGCGCCCGCTCAGGACGCCGTGGACCCGGACGAAGCGGACCCGGACCTGGCGGCAGCCCCGGCAGCGGACGCCGAGGAAGCGCCCAGGACCGAGGTCCTTGCCGGGGCGGACACCGTGCCGTGGCCGGTCTCCGGACGCACTGCCGCGGCGCTCGCGGAGCAGGCCGGACGGCTGCGCGAGCATGTGCTCGCCCGGCCGGAGCTGGAACCGGCGGACGTGGCCTGGTCCCTCGCCGCCACCCGCACCGCCTTCGACCGCCGCGCGGTGGTGCTGGGCCGCAGCCGCGACGTGCTGGCGTCCGGCCTCGCCGCAGTGGCGACCGGACAGCCGGCGGGATCCGTCCTGACCGGGACGGTGCCGCCGAGCGGTGTCGGCAGGACGGTGTTCGTCTTCCCCGGCCAGGGGAGTCAGTGGGTGGGAATGGGGCGTGAGCTGGCGCAGGTGTCGCCGGTGTTCGCGGCCCGTCTTGCCGAGTGCGCGCAGGCACTGTCGCCGCATGTGGACTGGGAGTTGGACGACGTTCTCGCCGGCCGGCACGGTTTCGAGGCTGCTGATGTGGTGCAGCCTGCGTTGTGGGCGGTGATGGTGTCGCTTGCGGCGGTGTGGCAGGCCGTCGGTGTGGTGCCGGATGCGGTCGTCGGGCACTCGCAGGGCGAGATTGCTGCCGCGGCAGTCGCCGGGATCCTGTCGCTTGAGGATGCGGCGAAGGTCGTCGCGCTGCGCAGCCGCACGCTGAAGGCGCTTGCGGGACGGGGCGGGATGATGGCGGTGGAGCAGGACGCCGCCACCGTACGGGAGTGGATCGCACCGTTCGGGGAGCGGCTGGCGACAGCCGCCGTCAACGGTCCGAGGGCCACGGTGGTCTCCGGTGAACCGGACGCCCTGCGCGAACTGGCCGCTCAGCACGGGGAGACACGTACCCGGATCCTGCCCGTCGACTACGCCTCGCACAGTGCGCACGTCGACGAACTGCGCGAGGAGATCCTCGCCGTCCTCGGTGGCATCACACCGCAGGCGGCGCAGCTGCCGATGATCTCCGCGATGAGCGGGGAACTGCTCGCAGGACCCGAACTGGACGCCGCCTACTGGTACGCCAGCCTGCGCGAGACCGTCGAGTTCGACCGGGCCATCCGCACCCTCGGCGAGCAGGGCCACGGCAACTACATCGAGGCATCGCCGCACCCGGTGCTGACCGGCGCGATCGGTGACACCCTGGACGACGACGCGACGGTGGTGGTCGGCACGCTGCGCCGCGACGACGGCGGCGCCGAGCGGCTGCTCACCTCCTTCGCCGAGGCCCACACCCGGGGCGTGCCCGTCGACTGGACCGTCGTCGCCGGGGACGGCCACACCGTCGGCCTGCCGACCTATGCCTTCCAGCACCGCCGCTACTGGCCGAAGTTCCCCGCCGCCTCCGCTTCCGTCCCCGCCGCCGTGTCCGTCGCCGACTGGCGCTACCGGATCGCCTGGCACCCCGTCGACGCACCACGGGCCGCCACGCTGAGCGGCACCTGGCTGCTCGTCACCGGCTCGTCCACCGCCGGAGACAGCCCGGTGGCCGCCCGTGTCGCGCGGGCGCTGCGCGACCGCGGCGCCGAAGTCCGCATCATCGAGGCAGCTGAGGCAGCTGAGGCAGCTGAGGCAGCCGAGGCAGCCGAGTCGGGCGAAACAGCCGAGACGGGTGCTCTCGACCGTGCCGCCCTCACCACGGCCCTCACCACCGCCCTCACCGGCGCACCGGCCGACGGCGACGCCCCCGCAGGAGTCGTCTCCCTGCTCGCCCTGGACGACGAGCCGCTGCCCGCGCATCCGCTGGTGTCCCGCGGACTCGCCGCCACCCTCGCCCTTGTCCAGGTGCTCGGCGACCTGGAGGCCGGCACCCGGCTGTGGGCCCTCACCCGCGGTGCGGTGGCCGCCGCACCGGACGAGGACCCGAGCCAGGCCCAGGCCCAGGTGTGGGCCCTCGGACGGGTGGCGTGCCTGGAGAGCCCGGGGCGCTGGGGCGGCCTTGTCGACCTGCCCGCGGACGTCGACGACAACGCCGCGGCCCACTTGGCCGCCGTGCTCGCCGACGGCACGGAGGACCAGGTCGCCCTGCGCCCCGCAGGGCCGCTGGCCCGCCGTCTCGAACACGCCCCGCTGCCTGCCGGGGACCGCCCGGCAGAGCCTGCCGCCCCGGGCCACCGCGCCCCCCGCGGCACCGTCCTGGTCACCGGCGGCACCGGTCTGATCGGTGGCCGCACCGGCCGCCTGTTCGCCGAGCGCGGTGCCCCCCGCGTGGTGCTGACCAGCCGCTCGGGACCGGCCGCTGCCGATGTCGCGGCACTCGCCGCCGATGTGGCGGACCGCGGCTGCGCCGTCGAGGTGATCTCCTGCGACACTGCCGCACGCGACGCCGTCGCCGGTCTGCTCCAGCACATCGCCGCCACCGGACCTGCACTGTCCGCCGTCGTGCACTCGGCGGGCGTCAGCCAGGGCGCCCCCGTCGCCGAACTCACCGCCGCCCAGCTGGAGCAGGTGGCGGCGGCGAAGGTCGGCGGCGCCCGCCACCTCGACGAGCTGACGACCGGTCTGGACCTCGATGCGTTCGTGCTGTACTCGTCCGGCGCCGCCACCTGGGGCAGCGGCCTGCTCGCGGGCTACGCCACCGCCAACGCCGCCCTCGACGCGCTCGCCGAGTCCCGCCGCGCCCGCGGCCTGCCCGCCACCTCGCTGGCCTGGGGCCTGTGGGGCGGCGGCGGCATGGGCGGCGGCGACGCGGGCGACCAGCTGCGCCGCTACGGCATGCGGCTCATGGACCCCGACCGGGGCATCGAGGCACTGGCCCAGGCCCTGGACCACGAGGACGGCGTGCTCGCCATCGCCGACATCGACTGGGACCGGTTCGCCCCCACGTTCGCCCTGCACCGCCCCAGCCCGCTGCTTGCCGCGCTGCCCGAGGCCGTGCGTGCGCTGTCCGACGAACCGGACGAGGCGGCCGACGCGGCGGACCCCGGCGAGCAGTCCGCCGTGGGCGAGCTGGCCCGCCGGCTGGCCGCACTGCCGCCCGCCGATCGTGAACCGGCACTCGCCGACGTGGTACGCGCCGAGGCCACCGCCGCGCTCGGACACGCCGACGTCGAAGAGGTCGAACCCGACCGGGCCTTCCGCGACCTGGGCTTCGACTCGGTCACCGCGGTGGCGCTGCGCGACCGGCTCCGTGAGGTCACCGGCCTGCGGCTGCCCTCCACCGTGGTCTTCGACTACCCGTCGGTCACCGTTCTGACCGCCCACCTGTACGCCGAACTGTTCGGCGGCACCAGCCACACCGAGGCCCGGCCCGCCGTCCCGGCCGTGGCCGCCGGACGCACGGACGACGACGAGATCGCCATCGTCGGCCTGGGCTGCCGCTTCCCCGGCGGAGTGAGCAGCCCCGATCAGCTGTGGGAGCTGCTGGCCACCGGCACCGACGCGATCTCCCCGATCCCCGAGTACCGCGGCTGGGACGTCAAGGGCGCCTACGGCCAGCAGGGCGGCTATGTGCCCGAGGCCGCCGACTTCGACCCGGCCTTCTTCGGCATCGGCCCGCGTGAGGCCCTCGCCATGGACCCGCAGCAACGGCTGCTGCTTGAGGTCTCGTGGGAGGCCCTGGAACGCGCCGGTATCGACCCGACCACCCTGAAGGGCTCCCGCACCGGAGTGTTCGCGGGCGGCTGGCTGCAGATGTACGGGGCGCTGCTGGCCCACGGCGCCCAGCTGGACTACACGCCGGTCAGCGACGGCGGCGCCGTACTGTCCGGCCGGGTCTCCTACACCCTCGGCCTGGAAGGGCCCTCCCTGACCATCGACACCGCCTGCTCGGCCTCGCTGGTCGCCCTGCACCTGGCCTGCCAGGCGCTGCGTTCCGGTGAGTGCACGCTCGCACTTGCGGGCGGTGTGACGGTGATGGCGCAGCCGGGCGCGTTCGGCTTCGGCTCCGCACTGGGGCTGGCCGAGAACGGCCGGTGCAAGGCGTTCGGTGCAGCGGCCGACGGCATGGGCATGGGCGAAGGCGCGGCCATGCTCGCGGTCGAGCGGCTCTCCGACGCCCGCCGCAACGGCCACCCGGTACTGGCCCTGGTGCGGGGCACCGCCGTCAACCAGGACGGTGCCTCCAACGGTCTGACCGCCCCCAACGGCCCCTCCCAGCAGCGCGTCATCCGTGCCGCACTGGCCTCTGCGGGACTGACCCCGGCCGACGTCGACGCCGTCGAGGCGCACGGCACCGGCACCATCCTCGGCGACCCCATCGAGGCCGGTGCACTGCTCGCCACCTACGGCCGCGACCGGCCCGGCGACAGACCACTGTGGCTGGGCTCGATCAAGTCCAATATCGGCCATGCACAGGGCGCCGCGGGCGCCGCCGGAATCATGAAGATGGTGCTGGCGATGCGGCACGGTGTGCTGCCGCGCACCCTGCATGCCGAGGAGCCGTCCCCGCATATCGAGTGGGACACGGGGGAGGTGCGGCTGCTGGCACAGGAGCAGCCGTGGACGACGGTGGACGGCGCCCCGCGCCGCGCCGGCGTCTCCGGCTTCGGCATCAGCGGCACCAACGCGCACGTCATCCTGGAAGAGCCCCCCGCGCCCCAGGCCGAGGCCCGGGACACGCCTCCCGCGCAGGACGAGGTGCCGCTGCTGTCCGCCGCCGCTCAGGTGACGGCCTGGCCGGTGTCCGCCCGCAGCCCCGAGGTGCTGGCCGCGCAGGCCGACCGGCTGCGTGCGTTCGCCCTCACCGACGACGCACCCGCACCGGCCGACGTCGCCTGGTCGCTGGCCACCACCCGCAGCCTGTTCCCGCACCGGGCCGTGGTGGTCGGCACCGACCGCGCCGAACTGGCCGGCCGGCTCGCCGCGGTCGCCGGGACCCGGCCGGACGCGGCAGCCCTGACCGGCACCGTCCCGTCCGGCGGACCCGGCCGTACCGTCTTCGTCTTCCCCGGGCAGGGGAGTCAGTGGGTGGGGATGGGACGGCAGTTGCTGGACGAGTCGCCCGTGTTCGCCGCCCGGTTCGCCGCGTGTGCGGCGGCGCTGGCGCCTCATGTGGCGTTCGATCCGGGTGCGGTGCTGCGCGGGGACGAGGGAGCCCCGGATCTCGATCCGGCCGATGTGATGCAACCGGTGCTGTGGGCGGTGATGGTGTCGCTGGCCGAGGTGTGGCAGGCGGCCGGGGTGCGCCCGGACGCCGTGGTCGGGCACTCCCAGGGGGAGATCGCTGCCGCTGTGGTCGCCGGGATCCTGTCCTTGGAGGATGCGGCTGCGGTGGTGGCGCTGCGGTCCCGGGCGCTCACGGGTCTGGGCGCCGAAGGCGGGATGCTGTCCGTGGTCCTGCCCGCCGACGAGGTGCGCGAGCTTCTCGGACCGTGGGGCGAGCGGTTGTCGGTCGCCGCGGTCAACGGCCCGGCGACCACGGTGGTGTCGGGTGAGCCCGCGGCCCTGGTCGAGTTCGAGCGGGCACTGCGGGCCCGCAAGGCTATGCGGTGGCGCATTCCCGCCACCGATTTCGTGGCGCATTCGGCGCTGTGCGAGCCGCTGGCAGAGACACTGCCTGCGCAGTTGGCCGGGATCCGGCCGCGCTCGGGTGCGGTGCCGTTCTTCTCCACCGTGCAAGCCGAATGGTTGGATGGCACCGCATTGGATGCCGCTTACTGGTACGCCAACGTCCGCCGTCCGGTGCGGTTCGCGGACGCGGTGCTGGCCATGGCCCGGGCGGGCCACCGCAGCTTCGTCGAGGTCTCCGCCCACCCGGTGCTGCTCACCGCCGTCGAGGAAGTCCTCCTGGCGCACTCCGACCTGCCGGACCCGGTGCTGGTCGGCACGCTGCACCGGGAGGACGGCGGCGCCGCCCGGATGCTGTGCGCCCTGGCCGAAGCGCACGTGAACGGCCTGTCCGTGGACTGGACCGCTGTGCTGCCCCGGGGCGCCGCCGTCGAACTGCCCACCTACGCCTTCCAGCACCGGCGCTACTGGCCGCGCCCGGCCGGCGCGGCCGGTGCGGGCGCCGCGGGCCTGGGCCTCATCCCCGTGGGCCACCCGCTGCTCGGCGCGGCCGTGGCACCCGCCGACGGCGCAGGGCTGCTGCTCACCGGCAGCCTCTCGCTGCGCACCCACCCCTGGCTGGCCGACCACTCGGTGCACGGCACCGTGATCCTGCCCGGCGCGGCGTTCGCCGAGATGGCGTTCACCGCCGGGGACCGTTCCGGCTGCCCCCAGGTGGCCGACCTCAGCCTGCTGGCCCCGCTGCCGGTGCCCGCCGACGGCACCCTGCAGGTGCAGGCCGTGGTCGGTGCGCCCGACGAGGACGGCCGCCGCGCACTCGGCATCTACTCCCGGCCCGGCGACGCGGGCGACGACCTGCCGTGGACCCGGCACGCCAGCGGTGTGCTCGCACCCGCCGAGGCCGCCGAACCCGCCCCGGACCCCGACTTCGCCGCCTGGCCGCCGCCGGGCGCCGAACCCGTGCCCGTGGACGGCTTCTACCGGGCCACCGCCGAAGGCGGCTACCTGTTCGGTCCGGCCTTCACCGGACTGAAGGCGGTCTGGCGGCGCGGCGAGGACGTGTTCGCCGAGGCCGCGCTGCCCGAGGGCACCGCGGACGACGCCACCGCGTTCGGCGTGCACCCGGCCCTGCTGGACGCCGCCCAGCAGGCCGGGGTGTTCGCCACCGGCGGCTGGGAGGCCGGCGAGACCTGGCTGTCGTTCGGCTGGAGCGGTCTTTCGCTGTACGCGTCGGGCGCCAAGACCCTGCGGGTCAGGCTGCGCCGCAACGCCGACGGCGGTCTTGCGCTGACCGCCGCCGATCCCGCGGGCGCGCCGGTGCTCGGCATCGACGCGGTGGTGATGCGCAAGGCCGCCGCGCAGGACACCCCGGACGCCGCGGAACAGGCCGCAAGCGCCCTGTTCGGCGTCGACTGGACCCCGGTGCGCGTGGCGGCCGGCGCCCGGCCGGAACCCGGCGTCAGCTGGGCCGTGCTGGGCGACGACCCGTTCCAGCTGGCCGCCCGGCTCGCCGCGGTGGGCGCCGCCCCGTCCGGCCACGACACCCTCGCCGGGCTCACCGCCCTGGTGGCCGCCGGCGCACCCACCCCGGATGTGGTGCTGGCCGCCGCCCCGCCCGGCGGGGCCGCCGCGGCCCTGGCGCTCCTCCAGGACTGGCTGGCCGCCGACGAACTGGAGCCGGCCCGGCTCGTGCTGGTCACCAGCGGCGCCGTCGCCACCCGCCCCGGCGAGGACGTCACCGACCTGGCGGGCGCCGCCGTCTGGGGCCTGGTCCGCTCGGCCCAGTCCGAGCACCCCGACCGCATCGTGCTGGCCGATCTGCCGGCCGAACCGGACGGCGCCGATGTGCCCGCGCTGGCCGCCGCCCTCGCCGCCCCGGACCCCGAGGCGGAGCTGGCGATCCGGCAGGGCGTGGCCCGCACCCGCCGCCTGGTCCGCCCCACCGCAGGACTCACCCCGCCCCCGGACGCCGGCCGGCCCTGGCGGCTGACCGGCACAGCACCGGACGGATTCGCCCTGGTCCCCGCGCCGGAGGCCGCCGCGCCGCTGGCCGCAGGACAGGTACGCGTCGCCGTACGCGCCGCCCGCCTGGAACAGCCGGATGCGGACGCCCTCGCCCACGTCGCCGGCATCGTCGTCGAGACCGGTCCCGGTGTGACCTCGCCGGTACCGGGCGACCGGGTCCTGGGCGCCGCACCGGCCGCGGTCGGGCCACTGGCCGTCACCCAGGCCCGGCTGCTCGCCCCGGTGCCCGCGGGCCGCTCGTTCACCGAGGCAGCCGCAGGCACCGCCACGGTGCACGCCCAGGACGTGCGGCGCGCCCCCGAGGCGTTCCGCGCCGCCGCACCCGGGGTGGCGACGGTGCTCACCGTGCCGCCCGACCCGGCCGCGCCCCGCACCGCGGGAACCGTCCTGGTCACCGGCGGCACCGGCACCCTCGGAGCCGTCGTCGCCCGGCATCTGGCCACCGTGGGCCGGGCCGCCGAGGTGCTGCTGACCAGCCGTTCGGGCCCGGCCGCCCGCGGTGTCCCGGCGCTCGCCGCCGACCTCGCCGACCGCGGCACCGGCGTCCGCGTCACCTGCTGCGACGCGGCCGACCCCGCCGGGCTCGCCGGGGTGCTGGACCGGGAACCCGCCCTGACCGGTGTCGTGCACGCCGCGGGCGTCCTCGACGACGGCGTCATCGGTTCGCTCACCGCCGAGCGGGTCGAGGCCGTGATGCGGCCCAAGGCCGACGCCGCCCGGCACCTGGACCTGCTGACCCGCGGCCGGGATCTGGACATGTTCGTGCTGTTCTCGTCCGCAGCCGCCGCCTTCGGCGCCCCGGGCCAGGGCAACTACGCCGCCGCCAACGCGGTCCTCGACGCGGTCGCCGCCCAGCGCAGCGCCGCCGGGCTGCCCGCCGTCTCGCTCAACTGGGGCCTGTGGGCCGAGGCCAGCGCCATGACGAAGGACATGACGGGGGCCGACCGGGCCAGGGTCGACGCCAGCGGTATCGGCACCCTGGGCATCGAACAGGGCCTGGCCCTGCTCGACCTGGCGCTGCGCCGCGACGAGGCCCAGCTGGTGCCCACCCCGCTGGACATCCCGGTGCTGCGGGCCGCCGCCCGTGCCGGGGTCCGGCTCCCGGGCGTGCTGCGTGCGCTCGCGCCCGCACCGCGCACCGCAGCCGACCCGGCCACCGGGGCGGGACGGTCCGCGCTGCGCGCCAAACTGGCCGAGGCGGCGGGCCCGGCGGAGCGGGCGGCCATCCTGCTGGAGGTGGTGCGCGAACAGGCCGCGGCCGTGCTCGGCCACGACGGCCCGGCCGCCGTCCAGGAGGACGCCACCTTCCTGGAGCAGGGCCTGAACTCGCTGACCGCCGTGGACCTGCGCAACCGGCTCGCGCTGGTCACCGGCCTGCGCCTGACCGGGCCGCTGGCTTTCGACCACCCCACCCCCGGCGAACTGGCCGACCATCTGAAGGAGCGCTTCGAGTCCGGCTCCGCGGGCACCTCAGGACCGGCCCTGCACACCCGCCGGTTCGCCCTGCCGTCCGCGGCCCTCGCGGAGGCGGCGGGCGGGCCGCTGGACTCCCTCGCCACCCTCTACCTGCGTGGCCACCGCGAAGGCCGCGGTGCCCAGGTGATGCGGATGGTCGCCGGGCTCGCCGCGTTCCGGCCCGTCTTCGACGACCCGGCGCAACTGGAGCGGATCCCGGCGCTGGTGCCGGTCTCCCGCGGCCCCGCCAGGACCGCGCTGATCTGCCTGCCCTCCTTCGGGGCCACCGCCGACGCCCAGGAGTACGCGCGGTTCGGCCGCGGCTTCGGCGGCACCCGGCAGGTCTCCTCGGCCGCCGTGCCCGGCTTCGCCGAGGGCGAGCCGCTGGCCGCGGGCCCCGAGGCGCTGCTCGGCCTCTACACCGCCACCGTGCTCGCCGCGGTGCGGGAGAGCGGCGCACCGTTCGCCCTCGCAGGGTTCTCCTCCGGCGGGCTCACCGCGCACGCCCTGGCCGCCCGCCTTGCCGAACAGGGCGCCGCCCCGGCCGCGCTGGTGCTGCTCGACAGCTTCGCCCCCGAGAGCGCCGGGGTCCCCGACGAGGTCATGGGTGCCCTGCCCGCCGCCGTGCTGGCCAACAACCGCGGCCGGCCGGGCGTCGGCGGCGACGAGTGGCTGACGGCGCTGGCGCACTATTACGCGTTCGACTGGCGAGGCTTGCTGCCCCGCAGCGAGCTGCCGACACTGGTGGTGCGCCCGGAGGAGCCGCTGGTGCCCGGTCAGGAGACCGACGCCCCATGGGAGCTGTCCGGCAACGTCACCACGGTGAAGGTGCCGGGCGACCATTTCTCCATGATCAGCGAGCACGCCGACAGCACCGCGCGGGCCGTCGAGGCATGGCTCGCCGACCACCACGACCACCGGGATGGAACCGATGACTGATTACCAGGAGCAGCGCCTCGCCATCGTCGGCGCGGGCGTCATGGGCACCAACATCACGGCGCTCGCCCTCGGCCACGGGGTGTCCGTCACCCTCGTCGACGTCGACGAGGAGACACTGGCCACCGCCCGCATCACGATCCGGCAGAAACTCAAGCACGCCCAGCTGATGGGCAAGCTCCCGGCGGACCGGCCGCGCGGCACCCTGACCACCACCACCGCCCTGAAGGACATCGCCGACGCCACCACCGTCATCGAGGCGGTGGTGGAGACCGCCGAGGCCAAACGGGCCGTCCTCACCGAGGCCTGCGGCCTGGTACGCCCCGGCACCCTGCTGATCTCCAACACCTCCTGCATCCCCGTCGACGAGATGGCCGGCTGGATCGAGCGCGGCAGCGACATCGTGGGTGTGCACTTCATGAACCCGGCCTACCTGATCACCATGGTCGAGGTGATCCGCGGCACCGCCACCAGCGACGCCACCATGGCGAAGGTCACCGGCCTGCTGGCCACCCTCGGCCGGCGCGCACTGGTCATCAACGATGCCCCCGGCTTCGTCATCAACCGGCTGCTGCACCCGCTGATCAACCGGGCGGCCATGCTCGTCCAGGAGGGCGTGGCCTCCGTCGAGACCGTCGACGGCCTCCTGGAAGGCTGCCTCGGCCACTCCACAGGACCGCTGCGCACCGCCGACCTGATCGGCATCGACAACCTCGTCGACTCGCTGAACGTGCTGTACGAGCGCACCGGCGACCCGGAATGCAGGCCCTGCGAGCTGATGCTGCAGAAGGTCCGCGACGGGCACCACGGCCGGAAGACCGACCGCGGCTTCTACGACTACCGAAAGGCAGCAGAATGACCACCGCCAACCCGGGTACCGACGCCGCTGCGATCGAGAAGGAGCTGCTCGCCTTCCTCGCCGAGCGGGTCGGCGCAGAACCGGGCATCGAACAGGACCTCTTCGAGGCCCGGCTGGTCTCCTCCATGTTTGCCATGCACCTGGTGGTGCACCTGGAGGACACCTACGACATCGAGATCGTCGGCCCCGAGCTGGCGCTGGACAACTTCCGCAGCGTGCGGGCCATGAGCGCACTGGTGCTGCGGCTGCGCGAGGGCGGCGGCAGCGCATGATCGACACCACCGCGATCGACGCGCTGGTCGGCGACGGGCCCGCAGCCTGGGACGCCGCCGGCCGGCTGCCCGTCGAACTGCTGCGCAAGCTCGGCGCGATGGGCGCGCTGTGCGCGGAGGTGCCGGCCCGCTTCGGAGGCCCCGGCGCCGACGGCCTTGCGGGCGGCGAACTGACCGCACACGTCGGCGCCCTGTGCAGTTCACTGCGGAGCATCATGACGGTGCAGGGCATCGCCGCCGCCACGGTGCGCCGCTTCGGGGACCGTGCACAGCGCGCGCACTACCTGGCCGAGCTGACCGGCGGACGGCTCGCGGCGGTCGCCTTCAGCGAACCCGGTGCCGGATCGGACCTGAGCGGCATGGCCACCCGGATACGTCCCGCCGGTGACGACAGCGTCGTCGTCACCGGCGAGAAGACCTGGATCACCGGTGCCGCCTACGCCGACTGGATCGTGGTCCTCGGGCTGCACGGCGAGGCGGGCGCCGAAAGCGCCGACGGGGCCGCCGTCATCGTCCCCGCCGACGCCCCCGGTGTCACCGTCGAACCCGTCGCCGACCCGCTCGGCTGCCGGGCCGCCACCCACTGCCGCATCCTGCTGGACGAGGTGCGGCTGCCCGCGGCTGCCGTCCTCGGCGGTGGCCGCCAGCCGCTTCCCCTGCTGTTCACCACCGCGCTCACCTACGGCCGCATGTCGGTCGCCTGGGGCTGCGTCGGCATCCTGCGGGCCTGCCTGACGGCCGCCGCCGGCCACGCCCGCACCCGCGAGCAGGGCGGCGTCGTGCTCGCCGAGCACCAGCTCGTGGCCCGGCACATCGCCGAGCTGTACACCGCCGAACGGATCGCCACCCAGGTCTGCCGGTACGCCACGGAACAGGGCGAGCGCGGCGCCCCCGACGCTGCGGTGTCGGCCGTCCTCGCCAAGCAGGTCGCCGCCACGCACGCCGCCCGCGCCGCCGCCGACGCCGTCCAGGTGCTCGCCTCCCGCGGCTTCACCGACGGGCATGTCGTCGCCCGCGCCTACCGCGATGCCAAAGCCATGGAACTCATCGAGGGCACCACCGAGATCTCACAGCTGATCCTCGCGCGGCATGCCCTGGACCATGCGTAACGGCACACCACCGACGTCACGAAGAAGGAGAGGACCCCGTGTCGGACGAGCCGACCCTGGTGAAATGCCTGGTCTGGGATCTGGACAACACCCTGTGGCGGGGCACCCTGCTGGAGGACCCCGAGGTCTTGCTGCCCGCCGAGATCCGCGCCACCATCGCCGAGCTGGACTCCCGCGGCATCCTGCAGTCGGTCGCCAGCAAGAACGACCACGAGCACGCCTGGGCCCGCCTTGAGGCCCTCGGCATCGCCGAGTACTTCGTGCTGCCGCAGATCGGCTGGCACCCCAAGTCCCAGTCGGTGAAGCAGATCGCCGACGAGCTGAACTTCGCGATGAAGACGATCGCCTTCATCGACGACCAGCCCGCGGAACGCGCCGAGGTCACCCACCACCACCCCGACGTCCGCTGCTACGACGCCACCGAGGCCCTCGCGCTGACCGGGCGGCCCGAGTTCAGTCCCGCCGTCGTCACCATCGACGCGCTGCGCCGCCGGTCGATGTACCAGGCGGGCTTCCAGCGCACCGCGGAACGCGAGTCCTTCACCGGACCCGACGAGGATTTCCTGCGCACCCTCGACCTGGTCATGGAGGTCAAGCGGGCCGACGAGGTGGACCTCTCGCGCGTCGAGGAACTCACCCTGCGCACCAGCCAGATGAACGCCACCGGTGTGCACTACTCCGACGCCGACCTGCGCGCCCTGCTCGCCGACCCGGACCACGAGGTGCTCACCGTCACCCTCACCGACCGCTTCGGCCCGCACGGCGCCGTCGGCGTCATGCTGCTCGGCTACCACGAGTCCGTGTGGCATCTGAAGCTGCTGGCCACCTCGTGCCGGGTGGTCTCCTTCGGCGCCGGTGCCGTCCTGCTCAACTGGCTGGTCAACGAGGCCGCGACCGCCGGAGTGCACCTGGCGGCCGACTTCCGCCGTACCGACCGCAACCGGATGATGGACATCGCCTACCGCTTCGCCGGATTCGACGACGCCTCCTGCGGCTGCCTCGCCGAAGCCGGTGCCGGAGCCGACCGCGGCGACATCCAGTTCCGGCACCTGGTCGCCGATCTGCGCCCGGCCCCCACCACCATGCGCGTCGAGGCCCCCGTGCTGGCGGGCACCCCGGCACGGGCCCGGCCGGCGGGCTGACGGCCGGGCGGCGGCCCCGCAGCCCGGGCGGGTGCGGTGTTCGACTGCCGTCGTACCGCGGTTGCGCACCGCCCTGTGCAACCGCGGCAGTACCGCGGTTGAGCCAGGCCCGACGACCTCGCACCAGGCAACGGACTCAAGGAGCGCAGCAATGACCGAGGAACCCCTGGCCATCGTCGGCATGAGCTGCCGCTACCCCGGCGGCATCGCCTCGCCCGAGGAGCTGTGGACGGTGCTGGCCGAGCGGCGCAGCGTCGCGGGCGGCTTCCCCGCCGACCGCGGCTGGGACCTGGATGCGCTGCTGGCCGGCCGCAGCGCCGCCGAGCGGGGCGGATTCCTCGACGGCGCCGCCGAGTTCGACGCCGCCTTCTTCGGTCTGTCCCCGCGTGAAGCCGAGGCCATGGACCCCCAGCAGCGGCTGGCGCTGGAGGTCTCCTGGGAGGCCCTGGAGCGCGCCGGACTCGATCCGGCCATCCTGCAAAAGTCCCCGACCGGAGTGTTCGTCGGTGCCGAGGCCCGCCCGTACGGGCCCCGGCTGCACGACGCCCCGGCCCATCGCGCCGGGCAGCTGTTCACCGGCACCGCGCCCAGCGTCATCTCCGGCCGGATCGCTTACAGTCTCGGCCTGCGCGGGCCCGCCCTCACCGTCGACACGTCCGCTTCCAGCTCCCTCGTGGCGCTCCATCTGGCCGCCGCCGCCCTGCGGCGCGGCGAGTGCACGCTCGCCCTCGCCGGCGGGGTGTCGGTGATGACCACCCCTTCCTACTATGTGGCCTTCACCGCTCTGCGCGGTCTTGCCGCCGATGGCCGCTGCAAGCCGTTCTCGGCCGATGCCGACGGCACCGCCTGGTCCGAGGGCGCCGCCATGCTCGTCCTGGAACCGCTGCGCCTCGCGCGCCGGCACGGCCATCCGGTGCTCGCCGTGCTGCGCGGCACCGCCGTCAACTCCGACGGCCCGAGCCGGAGCCTGACCGCACCGGACGGCGAAGCCCAGCAGGCCGTCATCCGGTCCGCCCTGGCCGACGCCGGCCTGACCCCGTCCGACATCGACGCGGTGGAGGCACACGGGACCGGTACACCGCTGGGCGACCGTATCGAGGCCGCTGCGCTGCTCGCCGCGTACGGCCAGGACCGCCCGGCGGACCGGCCGCTGCTGGTCGGCTCGCTGAAGTCCAATCTCGGCCACACTCTCGCCGCGGCCGGTGCGGGCGGGCTGATCAAGACGGTGCTGGCGCTGCGGCACCGGATGCTGCCCGCGTCGCTGCACATCGCGGAGCCCACCCCGGCCGTGGACTGGTCGAGCGGCGCGGTGCGGCTGCTGACCACCGAGCAGCCGTGGCCGGGCACGGAGCGGCCACGGCGGGCCGGAGTCTCCGGCTTCGGGATCGGCGGAACGAACGTGCACGTGATCGTGGAGGAGGCGCCGGAGGAGACGCCGGAAAAGGCGCCTGCCGGGGTCGGCAGCCGTGGCCCTGCGGCCCGGACGGCGGCGCCGGACATCCTGCGCCGCGGCGCAGGACCGCACGTGGTGGTGTGGCCGGTCTCCGGCCGGACCCCGGCGGCGCTGGCGGCGCAGGCGGACCGGCTGCACGCGCATCTGCTGGCCCGTCCTGAGCGGGAACCGGCGGATGTGGCCTGGTCCCTCGCCACCACCCGCACCGCCTTCGAGCGTCGCACCGCGGTGATCGGTGCACACCGCGAGGAACTGCTCGCGGGTCTTGCGGCGGTGGCGACGGGTCAGCCTGCGGGGCACGTCGTCACGGGTGAGGTGGCGCCCGACGGGCTGGGCAGGACGGTGTTTGTGTTCCCGGGGCAGGGGAGTCAGTGGGTGGGGATGGGGCGTGAGCTGGCGGAGGTGTCGCCGGTGTTTGCGGCTCGTCTTGCCGAGTGTGGTCGGGCTCTTGCTCCGTTTGTGGAGTGGGAGTTGGATGATGTTCTTGCTGGTCGGCATGGTTTTGAGGCTGCTGATGTGGTGCAGCCTGCGTTGTGGGCGGTGATGGTGTCGTTGGCGGCGGTGTGGCAGGCGGCGGGTGTGGTGCCGGATGCGGTCGTCGGGCATTCGCAGGGTGAGATTGCTGCCGCGGCAGTCGCCGGGAGCCTCTCGCTGGAGGATGCGGCGAAGGTCGTCGCGCTGCGCAGCAGGACCCTCACCGCCCTCGCGGGCCGGGGCGGGATGCTGGCGGTGGAGCAGGATGCCGTCACGGTGCGGGAGTGGATCGCGCCGTTCGGGGAGCGGCTGTCGGTCGCTGCGGTGAACGGTCCGCGTTCCACGGTGCTGTCGGGTGAGCCCGAGGCGCTGCGGGAGCTGGCCCGGTCGTGCCCGGAGTCGGTGCGTACCCGGATCCTGCCCGTCGACTACGCCTCGCACAGTGCGCACGTCGACGAACTGCGCGAGGAGATCCTCGCCGTCCTCGACGGCATCACGCCACGTGCCGCGCAGCTACCGATGATCTCGACGCTGAGCGGCCGGACGCTCGCAGGACCGGAGCTGGACCCCGCGTACTGGTACGCGGGACTGCGCGGGACGGTGGAGTTCGGGGCGGCCGTCCGCACCCTGGGCGCGGACGGCCACGGGGTGTTCATCGAGATCTCCCCGCATCCGGTGCTGACCGGCGCCATCGCCGACACCCTGGACGCCGGTGCCGCCGTGGTGGGCACCCTGCGCCGCGACGACGGCGGCGCCTCGCGGCTGCTGACGTCCTTCGGTGAGGCGTATGTGCGCGGGGCCACGGTCGGCTGGAGCGCAGTCCTGGGCGGTGGTACCGCCGTCGACCTGCCGACGTATGCCTTCGAGCACCGCCGGTACTGGCTGGACAGCGAACCTTCCGTCCCCGTCCAGGACCGGCGGGACGACGCCGGGGATGAGCCGGCCGGCCGTCAGGAGCACGGCGGCGACGCATTGTCCCTGCGACAGCGGCTGGCCGTGCTGCCGCCCCACGAGCGCGGCAGCGAACTCCTCGACCTGGTCCGGGCCCACGCTGCCGCCGTCCTCGGCCATACCGGTCCGAACGCGGTGGAGCCCGCCAGGACGTTCAAGGAACAGGGTTTCGAGTCGGTGACCGGCGTGGAGCTGCGCAATCGCCTGGCCGCCGCCACCGGCCTGCAGCTCCCCCAGACGCTGATCTTCGACTACCCGTCACCGGCTGTCCTGGCCGACCGTGTCCATGAGGAGCTCAACGGCTCAGCCGGTGCTGCCTCACCGCTGCTCACCGCGGTCGACGGGCTTGAGGCCCTGCTCGCCGCCGAGCCCGGGGAACAGGCCACGGCCCTCGCCCGCCTGGAGGCACTGCTGCGCAAGGCCCGTACCGGTGTGGGGGACGACGGGGCGGAACGTCTGGACGATGCGACGGACGACGAGATCTTCGAACTGATCGACACGGAGCTGGGCCTGGGCAGCGACCGCTGAGTGCCGGGCGCGCTGTCCATCCGCCGCTGTGCAGAGTGCTGCCGTACGCCGTCCGGCCATCTGTCGTTCACGGTCCGCTGTCCCTGTCGTCTGCACCTCAGCCGGGAATGCCTGAAACAGTCGCCCTTTTGGCAGGGAGCAAATCGATGCATATGACAGCGCAATAACCAGAGTAAACACCGCGACATCGGCTATCTCGCCAATCGTGCGCTTTATCAGAGATGCCCGTACTTGCTGGTCATCAGATGTTTTCCGGGATGTCGGGAGGGGGGCGTCGGCGGTCGGCGGAATTCAGCCAAATCGCATAGACGCGCGAACGTTGAGCGCTATTTGGACAACCGTTCGCTGTGTTAGCGTACCGCTGGCCTTGCGTGGACACATATGAAAATCGACGGAGTGTCATGTCCCAGACAAATCCACTCGATGACAGCCTGTGGTTGCGTCGCTACTGCCGGGCGCAGGATCCGACCGCCCGACTGGTGTGCTTTCCGCATGCTGGCGGGACTGCCCCGTTTTTCCGCCCCGTACCGTTTGCACTGAAATCCCCGGTCGACGTCATCGCCGTCCAGTACCCGGGCCGGCAGGATCGTCGTCACGAACCGCCCATCACCGACATCCGGACGCTTGCTGCAGGCATCTACGAGGTGCTGCGCATCCAGCAGCCCGAGCTGCCTCTTGTCCTCTTCGGGCACAGTATGGGCGCCGTGGTGGCGTTCGAGGTGGCGCGGTTGTGTGAGGCCGACGGGCGTAGTCCCGCCCGGCTGGTCGTCTCCGGACGCCGCGGTCCGGCTGTCCATGAGGAAGGTGAGGCCGTCCACCGCCAGGACGACCAAGGGATCATCGACGAGATCAGACGGCTCAACGGCTCATCCGCCGCCGTCCTCGACGACCCCGATCTGACGCGTGCGGCGCTGCCCTCACTCCGTGCCGACTACTGCGCGATAGAGACCTACAGCGCGGCTCCCGAGGACTCCGTCGGCTGTCCGATCTCGTCGCTGACCGGCGACGACGATCCCAAGACAACGGTGGAGGCCGCGCAGGAATGGCGGAGGCACACTACGGGAACGTTCGATGTCGAGGTCTTTCGCGGCGGGCACTTCTATCTCATCGATGAGATGGACCGTGTCGTCGCACTGCTGGACCAGTACGTGGCGGCCGCCGGTGCAGTGAGCGAGCACCAGGTGCGGTCTCCGGTGCGATAGGCCGTTCGGTCCCCCGGGACCCGGCCGTAGCGCAGGCGAAACGAGTGATGCCCTTCTGAAGCGGGGCTGTTCGGTCAGGAACCTGATCACACATGGTCTGGCCGGAACTGAGAGGTTCCGGCCAGGTTACGGAGGATGTTGTGATGGTGCTCCATGCTGTGGAGACGAACGAGTGCACCCAGCGTGCCGCAGACACCTGTCAGGATCCGCCCACTGCGGCAGTGCCGCAGTGTCCGTAGCCGAGTAGCGGCCCGGTGCTTCGCCGCGGGTCCGGTGTGGCCGACCACACCGGTGGCCGTGCGGAGGGCCGGTTCTGCCCGCCGGTGCATCGCAGGATGTGCTGGGTTTGTCCGTCCGTCCGTCCGGCTGTGGCGCGCCATCTGAAGTTCCTTGTGTGCGGCAGGCGTCAAGTCTGTGTCTTCAGTGGATGCGTGGCAGCCCTGGCTCACGATTCAACGCGCGTCGACCAGCGCGCGGACCGGAAATCGTGAGCAGTGAGTGTACGTGAGCAGCCATACCACGAACCGTGTCTGGAATGACGCTCTGCCCGGGCGCAGCGTAGTGCACATCGCGGTGGGTCGTCTGTGCGCGCTGGCAAAGGAGCCGGAGCGTTGTGCCGGGTCCCGTTGGATCGTCCTAGCCAGTGGGGAGACCACCCTCTTGAACAAGTTAGATAGCGGCGTGCACGTACTCAGACCCGCCCCGTGCGGTGAGGAGAAGAAACGCGCCATTGTGCCGGTGGCGGTGCTCATGCCCGCGGACTCACCCCGCAAGAACGGCCTCGACCCGGAGCATGTGGCCCGGCTGGCGGAGACCACCAGCCCGCTGCCTCCGATTCTCGTACGCCGCTCCGACATGCGGGTGGTCGACGGTATGCATCGCCTGTCGGTGGCGATGATCCGTGGCCAGGCGACCATCGAGGTCGAGTACTTCGACGGTTCGGCGGAGGATGCCTTTCTCCATGCCGTCGAGGCCAATGTCGTGCACGGGCTGCCGCTGTCCCGGACGGATCGCCGTGCCGCAGCGTACCGGATCATGAGTGCCCACCCTCAGTTGTCCGACCGGGCCATCGCCCGTGTCTCGGGTCTGGGGGACAAGGCCGTCGCCTCCCTGCGACGGCGGACGAGGGATTCCCTTCCCGAAGTGACGGCCAGGCTGGGCCGCGACGGACGGTTCAGGCCGGTCTCCTCGGTCGAGGGACGTCTCCGCGCCGCCGCGGTGATCGCCAGCAACCCGCGGGCCTCGCTGCGCCAGGTGGCGCGCATCGCGGGGATCTCGCCGGGCACCGTGAGCGATGTGCGGCGGAGGCTGGAAAGAGGACAGCCGCCCGCGCCGGAGCCGGTCTCCCACGCCCGGGACGACACGGACTCCACCGCGCGGCCGTGCCCCGGCGACCCGGACACCCTGCCCCTGGTCATGGCGGCGCCGGAGCCGGCCGCGGGCTGGCGGGACGGACAGCAGCTGCCCGATCCGGCGACGATGCTGAAGAAGCTGCTGCGGGACCCCTCCCTGAGACTGAACGAGGAGGGCCGCTCCCTGCTGCGGGTGCTCCAGCAGAACACTGCCGCCGCGCGTGTCGACTTCGTTGCTGCAGTCCCCTCCCACTGCGGGGAACTGGTCAGCTATCTGGCACGGCACTATGCCCGGACCTGGCTGAAGCTCGCCGAGGGACTCGAACAGCGGATTGCCACACAGGACGGGGGTGCGGAGCAGGACGCCGAGATCGCGCACGACTTCCCGGCGGAGCCCCTGATATCGACATCCTGACGGGAGGCCGGCCCGGTCTGTCCGGCCACCGTGCGGTACTGCCGGGCCGGTCGCGGCCCGTGCACTCCGGACGGCGGGGATCCGCGCCACTGCGGACCTGCCCGGTCGGACGGCGAAGGGCCCGGCTGTTCCCGATGGACGTCCGGCCGGTCTGTCCGCGGCGCGTTTGCTGTGCCACGCGACACCTGAGGACCGAGCAGCACCCCGACTTCGGAGGAGACCCCGCATGACTAGTGACGCTCTGCCCAACGCCATGCTGGTCGGCCGGCCCGGAGGGATGACCATCCCCGAGCGCGAGCGGATCAGATGGGTGCACAACCTGCAGGAGCCGGTGAAGGTCTTCTGCGGCAACCGCTACGAGCACTTCCATCCCACTCTCGACACCGTGAAGCACCCGCTGGGTCTGTTGCGCGTATTCGCCTGGACTCGCACCACATACGTTGCCGAATAGGTCCGCCGGGCGCGCAGGTGCGCCCGTGTGCAACCGGACCGCGTACCGATCCAGCCCACCAGGGCCGGGCACGGCCACCGTGATACGGCGGCTGGTCCGGCCCTTGTTCGTGCCCGACGGGAGCGCAGCCGGCCGCGGTCAGCGGGGTTCGGGCATCGCGGCGTCGGGGGAGTGCTGGATCCGGGCCAGGCTGCGGCCCGCACGCAGGGCGTTCCAGGCGCGGATCAGATAGGCGAGGTTCCGCTCCTCGGAGCGGGAGCCGATACGGCCCGCCTCGTCGAGGAAGCGCTGGCGCAGCGTCAGGACCGGGTGCCGGGGCGGCAGTGCCGCACCGTCGGCCAGGCGGGCGAAGAACCAGTTCGCCATCGACAGGTCGATCGGGGCGAACAGGCTGTGTGCCAGGGCGCAGGTCGACTGCGGCAGCTGGCGGAAGCGGGCGTGGACGTACAGGGCGACCTCGACACTCTGGCGGATCTCGGGACGCTGCTCCAGCAGCTCGGCGCACTCCGTGGTGGTCGACGCGATGCCCGTGAGTTTGCGGTCGCCCCGCTCCCACATCCACACCCGGCGCAGCACGGCCGCCAGGACCGTGGCGCCCCGTTCGCCCCGCAGCGCGAGGACGTCACCGGTGGTGCGGCGCGCCCCGGCGTCCATCGTCTCCTGGGCGGCGGGCGCAAGACCGTCGACCACCATCATCCGCACGGTCTTCCCGGCGACGACCACGGCCTGCAGCCGGTGCTGTCCGTCCAGCAGTCTGCCGTCGTCGGCGAACTTGATCGTTTCGCCGTTGTCCATCCAGCGGTCCGCGCTCATGTCGCGGGCGTAGGCGGCCACCACACGGGTGCGTAACGCGCGGTTGTGGGTGTTGCGTTCGTCCAGCCACTGCCGCGCCAGGGCCGGAGTGACATCGATGGTGCGTATCCGTGGAGCGTCGGCGCGGGTGCGCGGCGGCATGGGACTGTTCTCCTTCTCTCGACGGATGCGGCCGGGGCGGGTACGCGCGCGGCGGCGGCCCTCGCCCGGGTGTGTCACGGGTTCGACCCGTTACCGGTCGGCCGGGGGCTCCGGCCGCAGCAGGCCGCGGTTGTACGCCGCGGCCACGGCCGCGGCACGGTCGTTGAGCCCCAGCTTGGAATAGATGTTGAGCAGATGGGACTTGACGGTGGCCTCGCTGATGAAGAGCGTGGCCGCGGCCTGGCGGTTGGACTGCCCGGCGGCGACCAGCTTGAGGACCTCCAGCTCGCGTTGGCTGAGCAGCTTCGGCGCGGCGGGTGCCGGTTCGCGTACCTGCGACAGCAGCCGGGAGGCCACGGCGGGCGAGAGGACGGAGCGGCCCTGGGCAGCCTCGCGGACCGCGCGGAGCAGCTCGGCGCGCGGGGCGTCCTTGAGGAGGTAGCCGGTGGCGCCCGCCTCGATGGCCGGCCGTACATAGCTGTCGGTGTCGTAGGTGGTCAGGACGAGGACGTGGGAGGGAATCCGGCGCTGCTTCAGCTCGGTGATGGCGGTGACACCGTCCATGGTCGGCATGCGCAGATCCATCAGGATCACATCGGGATGGAGGGCCTCGGCAAGGCGGACTGCTTCGGCGCCGTCGCCGGCCTGGCCGAGCACCTCGAAGTCGGGGTCGGTGTCGAAGATGCCGCTCAGGCCGTCCCGGACCACCGGATGGTCGTCGGCGACGAGGAGGGTGATCGGGGCTGCGTCGGTCATGGGCCTGCCTTCGTGGACAAGGCGTCGAGCACGCTGGTGGGCAGGGATGCGGAGATCGCGGTGCCGAGTCCTGGCTCGGATTCGATCTGGAGGATGCCGGACAGGGCCTCGACACGCTGCCGCATGGCGAGCAGGCCGAATCCGCCGCCGGATCCGCCGCCCGGGTCCGGCGGCCGGTGCCGTGCGTCGGGCGCGTCGAAGCCGCGGCCGTCGTCCCTTACGTCGAGGGCGACTTGGTGGTCGAGGTACGAGAGGGTCAGGCCGACTCGGCCGGCTCCGGCATGCTTGGCGACGTTGGCGAGCGCTTCCTGGGCGGTGCGCAGCAGAACGGTCTCGGCCTCGGGCGGCAGCGGACGGGCCGTGCCGGTGGTGGTGAACCGGGCCGGTGTCCCGTGCAGATGCGACCACCGGTCGGCGACGTCGGCGAGTGCCTCGCTCAGATGGGCCGTGGACTCCAGCGGTCCTGGACGCAGTGCGGCCACCGAGCGGCGGGCCTCGGTGAGGCTCAGCCGGGCCAGGTCGCTCGCGGCGGCGAAGTGCCGGCGCCAGCGGGCCGGATCGGCGGCGGACTGCTCGGCGGCCTGCAACTGGGTGATGATGCCGGTCAGCCCCTGCGCCAGGGTGTCGTGGATCTCCCGGGCCATGCGCTGCCGCTCGTCGAGCATGCCGGCCTCCCTGGCCCGGGCCAGCAGTTGCTCATGCAGGCCGGCGTTCATCGCCAGGGTCTCCTCCAGCCTGCGGTTGGCCTGGCCGAGTTCGTCGAGGGCTTGTCTGCGGCGGTTGGACTGCTCGTAGCTGTTCCGGTCGGCCCAGGCGAGGCCGCACATGGCGAGGATGTTGAGAGCCAGGATGATCAGGTACGACGTCAGCCCCAGATAGGTGGTCTTGGGCACGTCGGCCGCCTGGGCGGTGCCCGCGAGCACGGCCATGGCGGCCACCCCGGGAAGCCGCCACGGCCAGGGCAGGACGGTGAAGGCATAGGCGTAGCCGACGATCGCGAAGACCCCGAACCAGGGGACCCGGAAGGTCAGGGCCCCCATGATCAGGACCAGTCCGGCGAAGAACACCGCCATCGCCGTGGGCCGGCCCGTCCACTCGGGGTGCAGGGTGACCATCAGCAGCAGCCAGCACGCCGCCAGGGCGCACAGGACCAGGTCGATCAGAAGATCGCCGGGCGGCGGGGTGTCGCCGAGCAGCAGAATGAGGACCAGAGCGGTGAGCAGGATGTAGGGAACGACGGTCACCAGGGGGGGCCACCAGGGCTCCCGCAGATACTCCCGCCGGGAGCACTGGGCCGGACGACTACTCATCTTCGCGCTTCTCCCGGGAATCCGACGCCCTGCGGGGAGTGCCGACCCGGCGAGGCTGTCACGTGGGGGGGTGCGGGGGCTGTCACGGTGCGTGAACCACCCGTCCTGTACAGGATCGGGAGCACTCGCGCGATCAGGCCGAGGCGAAGAACGAGCGGAGGTGCTTGCTGTTGACCTTGATGACGACACCGAGCAGCAGCAGTCCGCAGACGGCCTGCTCGATCCTCATCCAGAGCGGGAAGGTACCGGGCAGGCAGATGATCACC
The DNA here is from genome assembly GCA_963761765.1 of uncultured Actinomycetota bacterium. Lineage (GTDB taxonomy): Bacteria > Actinomycetota > Actinomycetes > Streptomycetales > Streptomycetaceae > Streptomyces. The sequence continues at coordinate 203,243 of CAVXIJ010000002.1, read as the reverse complement.
GCGATGGCCACCACCATGATGCCGGAAACCAGCCGGACTTGGAGGAATCCCTTCTTGGAGCCACGGGCCGCACGGCGGGCGAAGAAGAAATTCAGCACGGCACTGCCGACGACGATGACGCCGCGGACCCAGACCGCGTCGTTCACCAGCGAGCTGTGGTTGCGCAGGACGATGATGGCCACCAAGGTGAGCACACTGAGTGCGAGGTAGTAGCCGACCAACTGCTTGATGGAGCGGAACGACGCCTGGGCGCGCGCATCGGTCAGCAGCCCGGCGGAGGCGTTCTCGGTGGTCATGGTGTGTGAAGCCCTTTCGTTGCATGGCTGGTCGGTGCCGTGGATTCAGCATCGCAGCGCTCTGTGCCACCGGACATCGACCGGTTGGCCACAGACCGCGGCCCCCGGATGGGTCTGCCGCTCCACCGGGCGGTGGGGCGAACTCACCACACGGTGGGTTGACATGAGCGTCGGGGGACGCTAGGCGAGCAGAGGGCGAGCACGGACCGTTTTACTTGAAGTAACAGACGGTAAGCATATATTGACTATCCGTCAGGCATCATAGCGCGGTGACGGGCGGGCAGCCCCGCATCGGGGTGAGCCGGTGCACCGGTGCGGCGGTCGGGCCTGGCGGTGGGCCGCGGCGGTACGCCGCTGCTGGTGCTGGCCGTGCACACCGCCAGCAGAATCCCCGGCGGGTACGCTGGGGAGGTCCGGGAGAGCGTCGGCGCCACGCAGATCACCAGGGCCCCGGGCCCGTATGCGGCCCGCCCGGATTGAAGACGCACCGTCAGGAGGACTCTCCGGCACAGGAGCAGCGCCCGCTCCGGTGCGTATGCCGGGGAACCGGCGATCCGCCCGGGCGGGAAACGGCCGAGAGGGAACAGGATGGTGGCCAGGTGATCGAGGACATACTTCCCGGGCAGGTGGTCGCCGAAGAGGCCTGCTCCGACCTTCCGTCCGGTCCCGGCCTCGGTCTCTTCCCCGAGGAAGCCGCCCTGGTGGCGGACGCCGTACCGCACCGGCGCCAGGAATTCGCCACCGTACGGGCCTGCGCACGGCGCGCCCTGGGACGCCTCGGGCAGCCGCCCGTGCCGTTGCTCTGGGGACACCGGGGTGCACCGGTCTGGCCGGACGGCATCGTCGGCAGCATGACGCACTGCAAGGGCTTCCGGGGGGCGGCTGTGGCCCGCAGCGATGAGATCGCGTCGGTCGGCATCGATGCCGAGCCCGACCTGCCGCTTCCGGCCGGCGTCCTGGACGCGATCGCGCTGCGCATCGAGGTGGGCTGGCTGGCCGGGCTGAGTGCCCGGTACCCCGGTGTGTGCTGGGACCGGCTGCTGTTCAGCGCCAAGGAGAGCGTCTACAAGACGGTGTTCCCCCTCGACGGACAGCGGTTGGACTTCGACGAGGCCGAGATCAGGATCGATCCGGTGACCGGGACTTTCGCCGTCCGGCTGCTGGTGCCCGGTCCGACGGTGGACGGGCGCCCGGTGCACACCCTCACCGGGCGATGGGTGGCCCGACGTGGTCTGCTCGTCACGGGCATCGCCCTGCCCCGGGTGTCCGCCCCGCACACCCCGACGGTCGGTACAGGGCCCCATGGAGAGGCGGTCGCGGCCTGACGCGCAGGCCGTGACCGCCGGGTTCTACCGCTGGTTTCTGCTGGTGGTTTCTACCGCTGGGGGGGTGGTGCTCCTGCGGTTTCTCCTCCTGGGTCTGTTAGTCCTGGGTGTCCTGCGGCAGGCCGTCCCGTGAGGCGTACGCAAGAGACTCCGCGGGAGAGTCGGCTGCGGCCACCTCCTTGGCCCGGTCCGCATGCCCCGGCCACCATGCGGCGTGGCCGATCAGCGCGGTGAGGCTCGGGCGTGAAGAACATCGCCATGACGAAGGCGGCGACCACGATGCCGAAGGAGACCGCGAAGCCCATCTCGGTGAGCAGCGCGTTTCCTGCGAGCATCAGCGTGGCGAAGGTCGCCGCCAGGATGAAGCCTGCCGCGGCCGACCGTGGGGCCGGCGTGCCGCAGCGCCTGCCGGCCGCTTCGCGTGGCTGCGGCCCTCCCGGGCCTCCTCGCGCAGCCGGGCGATCATCAGGATGTTGTAGTCGGTGCCGATGGCGACCACGAACAGGTACATGATCACCGGCAGCATGAAGATCAGCCCGGTGGCCCGCGCCCTTCTGGAAGATCAGCACCGTGGCACCGAGCGTGGCGCCGAAGCCGAGGCCGACCGAGGCCATCAGGTACCAGGGCGCGACCACGCTGCGCAGCAGCAGTCCCAGGATGACCATGATCAGCACCGCGGCGACCGGGAAGACCGTGCTTGTAGTCGTGGTTGACCGCCGCGTTGATGTCCTTGAAGATCGAGGACATGCCGCCGACCAGCGCCTTGGTGCCGGCCGGCGCGTCGGCGTGGGCGACGTCGCGGACGTCGCCGACCGCGTCGATCGCCTTGTCGCTGGACGCCTCGTACTTGAGCGTGACGGTGAAGTCCGCGGTGGTGCCGGTCCTTGCTGTCGCGGCTCAGCCGGGCGACTCGGCGACGCCGTCGACAGCGGCGAGCTTCTCCGCGTACGCGGCGAAGTCCGCCTTGTCGAGCGGCTTGCCGTCGGTGCTGGTGAGGTAGACGTCGGTCGGCTGCGGCGGCGCCGGCGGAGTAGGCCTTGGGCATCTGGTCCTGGACGACCATGGACTCCTTGGACTTGGGCATCGAGCCGGAGGCCAGGTCGAAGGTCGCCTTGAAGCCCAGCGGCGCCGAGCGCCAGCGCGACCATCACCAGTCCGGAGACGACGGCGGCCAGTGCCGGGCCTGCGGCCGACACCGCGGCCGATCGCGGCGAAGCGGGCGTCCGGCCGGCTCCCGCTGCCAGCTCTTGGACGGCCAGAAGAGCGCTTCGGTCGCGATCAGCGAGCAGACGGCCGGGATCAGCGTCAGGCCCGCGACCAGGGTGACGGCGACCGGATGGCCAGCGCCGGGCCGATCTGCTTGAGGAAGCCCGAGAGTCGACAGCACCAGCGCGAGGAAGGCGATGATGACTGCGCCGGCCGCGGAGGCGATGGCCTCGCCGACCCGGCTCGACCGCTGTTCACCATCGCCTGCTTGGGTTCGTCTCCGGCCCGCAGCCGCTCCCGGTAGCGGAACATCAGGAACAGGAAGTAGTCGGTGCCCACCCCGAGCAGCACCACGATCAGCATGCGACGAGACCGAGCTCGTTGGCCTGCAGGCCGAAGAGCTTGGTGGCGTCGGCGATCAGCCCGTTGGCGGCCGCGGCGACCACGCCGATCAGAGACCAGGGGCAGCACGGCCATGAGCGGCGACCGGAAGATGATCAGCAGGGTGATCAGGATGATCGCGAAGGTGCCGACGCCTTCCAGCTCGCTGGCCGCGCTGGGAAGCGTCCTGCTGGTCCAGGGCCTGCGCGGCCGAGCCGCCGAGTCTGGCGTCCAGATGGGTGCCCTTGGCCAGGTCCTTGGGTCGGCGCGGAGTGTCCTCGCCGCGTCGGTCTGCTTCGGGCTGGCCCGGCGCTTCTTGCTATCCATCTGGACGAGGCGTCATGGCATACGTGCCGTCCTTGGACGGCGGACCGGCAACGACCTTCTGCACCTGGTCGATGTGCTTCTTGCCCAGCTCGGCGGTGATCCGGGCGACGTCCTTCTGGTCGGCGGCGGTCAGCTTGCCGCCGTCGGTGCGCTGGTACAGCGCGATCGCGGCCGGTGTGAAGGCTTCGGGGAACGCGTCCTTCTGGAGGACCGCCGCTTTGATGGACTCGTAACTTCTGGGCAGGAAGCTGCTCTGATCGGCACTGGACGGCAGGGTCGGGGCGGTGGCGGCGATCGCGAAAGCCGCGATCAGCCAGGCCACGATCGTCCAGATGGGGTGCCGGACGACAGCGCTTCCCATGCGCTGGAACATTTCGGATTTTCCTCCAAGAAAGGAGAATCACCGCTGCCTTGGGACGCACAGCCCGGCATCGGTGACCCTGACCGGACTCGCCACCGGTCGATACGGTTGTCTGGAGCATACGTATCAAGAGTTACGTGCCGTCAGGCGGGTTTTCGGTCATTCCCCTTCTTTGGAACCGAGTTGGAACCCGGCCGGTGAGCTGGGCTCCGCCCGGTGGCGTCATTTCGGTCAGTGGGAAACGGCCTGCGGTTGCTGCGACGGGGCCGGGGACGGGGTGCAGTGCTCGGAGTGCGCCGACGGCATGGATCCGGCGGTGATCGTACCGCCGCGGGCCGACCACGCCCAAGGGAGCGGAAATGGACACCGGGACGGCAGGCCGGGGTGCCGGAGCCGAAAGGACCGTCCCATGGGCGGTGCGGATGGACCCACCGTGAGTCGACCGGTTTTACGCGGGTCTCTTCACAGGCCTGCCGGCGGGCTGCCGGCGGCCCCTTCGTCCCGTCGGCCGTCCGTGTCACGGCCTGCCGCCGCCAGCAGGGCGCGGGCCCGGTCCAGGACGGGTTTGTCGACCATATGGCCGTCGACCGTACTCCGCGACCCCTCGGTCGACAGGACGCTGCGGGCCCAGGCCAGTTCGTCGGGCGTCGGCAGGAATCCGGTGTGCACGGCGGCGATCTGCCGGGGGTGGATGCACAGTTTGCCGCCGAATCCGAGGCGCCGGGCGTGCTGGACGTCGTCGGCCAGGGCCTGTGCGTCGTTCAGCGCGGTGGTCACCCCGTCCAGGGGCGGCGCGATGCCGGCCGCGGCGGAGGCGATGACCAGCTGGGAGCGGGCGTGCTGCAGGGCGAGGGTGTCGTCGTGCGCCACGCCGAGCTGGGTGGCGAGGTCGACGCTGCCGAATGCGGCCCTGACGACGTCCGGGGCGGCGCACAGGCCGGCGGCGGCCACGATGCCTGCGGCGGTCTCCACCAGCGGGATCAGCGGGCAGCGGCCGTCGGTGGCCGCGACGACGGCGGCGAGCCGGGCAGGGTCCTCGCTCTTGGGGAGCATGACGGGGATGCGGTGCCGTGCGGCGAGGGCGAGGTCGGCGTCGTGCCAGGGGGTGCCGGTGCCGTTGACCCGCAGGACGGTCCGGCCCGCGGGTGCCGTGCCGCCGGCCAGCCACTCGGCCACCAGCGCGCGGGCGGTGTCCTTGTCGGGACGGCAACAGCGTCTTCAAGGTCCACGATCACCGCGTGCGCCCCGGCGGCTGCGGCCTTGGCGAAGCGGTCGGGGCGGTGGCCGGGCACGAACAGCATGCTGTGGGCGGTGGCGAGGATGCCGGTGGGATCACTCATGCCAGCTCCACCTCGGCGCCGGCGTGCTGTGGCTCACGGGCACTGGCCACGCGCAGCACGGCACCCGGGCCGCCGTCCTGCATTGTACCCAGGGCCAGCAGCGGTTCGCCGGTGAAGACGGGCCGGTGCAGGCGGTAGCGCAGGGAGCGCACCGTGCGCTCGGGCGCATGGCGGCGTACTGCCTCCAGCATGAGCAGGGCCAGCAGCGGGCCGTGCACGACGAGGGCGGGATATCCCTCCACGTCCGTCGCGTAAGGGGTGTCGTAGTGGATGCGGTGGGCGTTGGCGGTCAGCGCGCTGAAGCGGAAGAGGGTGACGGGACCGGGGCGGGCGGCAACCTGCCAGGTGTCGGCCCCCGCCTCGGGGACGCCGGTGGCGAGCGCCGGTGGGGCGCCGCGGCGGGGGTCCTCGCCGCTGCGGTACACGAGGTCCTGCTCCTCGGTGAGCCGGAGCCTGCCCGCGGAGCTGATCTCGTGCCGGACCGTCACGAAGGCCAGTTCGCCGCTGCGGCCCTGCTTGACCGCGACCTTGCTGACGCTGCTGTGCCGGCTGGCCGTTGCACCCACCGGCAGCGTGTCGTGCACCGAGAGCCGCCCGCCGGCGAACATCCGGCGGCGGTCGGGGACGGGTGGCAGGAAATGGCCGGTCAGTGGGTGGCCGTCCGGTCCGAGGGCTTGCTGGGCGGGCCAGTCGAGGAAGTGCAGCCAGTGCCAGAGCGGGGGCAGCGGTTCGCCGTCGAGGGCGGCGGGCGCCGGCAGGCCGAGCACTGCGGACAGGGCGGCGACGGGTGCGGCGGTGAGGGTGTCGTCGACGGTGACGGGGGTGGGGCGCCAGCCTTCGAGGTGGCGGGCGAGGCCGGACGGCGTGGTCACTTCGCTCTCCGATCGGGACGGGAGCAGGGGCGGGGGCGGGGTGGGAGACGGAAGGGGCGGCGAGGATGGTGACGGTGTCGTTCCGGACCTGCTCGCCGCCGGGTGCGGAAAGGGCCGGGGCACACCGATGACACCAGCGACGTGACCGGTGCCGGGCCGTGCTTCCGTCAGCTCAGCCCGCGGTCGAGCAGGTCGATGAACGCGCGCATGGCGTCGCTGCGGCTCACCCCGGACTTGGCGAGCACTTCGGGGTCGCGGATCCGCTGCAGGCTGGCGTCGAGGATCTCCGCGAGCAGCTTCGACTGCGCGACGCGGATCGCTCCCGCCTTCGCGCCCGCCTCGATGATGTCCTGCAGTGCCTGCATCGCCAGTTCCTGGTGGCGGTCCGCGATCTGCCGGGTCGGGCTGTACTTCAGCATGTCGCTGTTGAACTCCGCGCTCAGGTCCCGGTACCGGTCCACCGAGGCGGACATGTAGGCGCCGGGACGAGCAGAGCCGCAGTGGGTCGGGGCCGCAGAGCCGCGGACGGTACAGCGAACCTCATGCTGGCTCCCATGAGCGGTACCCCCTTTCAGGGACGGACGGGATCAGGGCGCGACGTTCGGCAGGACGCCGACCAGCGAGCAGGAACGGGAGGGGCGGCACTGCACCGCGAGCGTGGCCGCGCGGGCTTCCCCACCGCCGCGCGCAGAGCCCTTCCAGCTGATGGACTGATGGCCGGTGACGGTGACGGCGTAGACGTACGCCTGGGTGATCGCGCCCGGATCCGTCTGCAGTGCCTGGGTGAAGGCGCCTGGGAAGTGGGCTTCGGACGCCTTGGCGGTGGCGTACTGCCTGTTGGCGGCCATGTCCTTCCACAGCACAGGCGAGGGGACGAGTGCATCGACCGAGGCGGTGTCGGCGTACCTGGTCTCGCTGGTCATCCACCCGTGCAGGGCGGTCAGCAGCTCGTGCCGGGAGGAGGCGCGGGTGTCGTACGACCACAGAGCAACGGCCGCCGCCTTCCCGAAGGCGATCGGGTCGTGCGTGGACGGAGGAACGGGCAGGGAGCGCTGGCTGCGGTGTGGCGGGGACGAGGAAACGGCTGGGGACGGAGATGGAGGTGAAGCCGAGTTCGCCTGAGGTTCATGCGACGGGGCGGAGCGACCGTCGCGGGTTATGTAGGCGATGAGCCCTGCGAGGGCGACGAGCGTGAGCAGCACGGAGGCGCCAAGCAGTACCCGCCCGCGGACCCGAGAAGCCACGCCAGGCTTCGAAGACTGGGAAGTCATCAGTGCACCTGCGAACCCAGCGTGGAGAAGAAGGCCACGAAACCGTTGGCCCCACCCAGCAGCAGTGCGGCGCCCGCGCTGACGAGCACTCCCTTCTTCCCGTTGGCCTCGGCCTGGTGCCCGCCGGAGTGGTGGCCCCAGGCCCACACGCCCGCGCTGACCGCGAGCGCCCCGACCACGGCGATGAGCGCGAAGAGGTTGATGGAGCCCATCACCTGCTTGAGGACCGAAAGGCCGGGCAGGCCGCCCTCGTTGGGCGTGATGCCCGGGTCGTAGGCGAGCTGGATGACATGGTCGGCGAGATACATAACGAACTCCAGTTCGATTATGGGCGCGCCAAAGCCCTGAGAACGAGGCGAGTGTGCGGAGAGGAGAGAGGAGATTGCCCGGGTCAGATGACGCGGCGGGCCGCGAGAATTTGCGGCTTCCAGGAGGCGAGGGTCGCGATGCGGACCACGTCGCCGGTGTGCGGGGCGTTGATGATCAGCCCGTGGCCGATGAACATCCCGACGTGATCCGGGGCTGCGGCGGTGCCTTCGGTGAAGACGAGGTCACCCGGCCGAAGCGCACTGACCGAGACCGCCTTGCCCTCCTTGACCTGCGTGTAAGTCGTCCGCGTGATGTGGATTCCGGCGGCCTTGTACGCCTGCTGCATCAGGCTGGAACAGTCGCAGCGGCCCATCGGATCCGGCCCGTGCGGGTCGGGTGCAGCTACCGCCCCACTGATACGGAGTGCCGAGTTGGCCCAGAGCCCAGCGGATCGCCGTCCGCGCCTTCTTCGGAGCGTCGGTCGGGATCTTGTAGCCCTTCGGCAGGGCGCCAGCCGGGATGGCTCCAAAGCCGGTGCCGTCCTCGCCGGTCGCACAGGCACCCGCGGCACTCGGCGGAGAGCCGCCGGGAGCAGCAGTCTCTGATGACGAGGGAGCGGGCGAGGAGGCATCGTTGCGTCGGCAGCAGGGTGGCGATTGCCTTCTGCAGCGCCGCGGCCAGCGGCTCCCACTTCGCGTAGGCATCGGGAAAGCCCGACTTCTGCACCGCCTGAGCGGCCTGGGCCACGGTCAATGACTGCCAGCCCGAGCACCTTCTTCAGCGCCTCGTAGAACCTCGTCGAGGCGTGCACCGGGTCGAGGATCTCGCTCCGCGGTTCCCCAGCCCTGGGAGGGCCGCTGCTGGAACAGGCCCAGGCTGTCGCGGTCGCCGTAGGTGAGGTTGCGCAGGCCGCTCTCCTGGAGGGCGGTCGCCAGGGCCACGATCTGGCCCCGGTCAGGAATCTGCATCGCGACGCCAGTGGCCTGGATGGTCTTGGCGTTGGGCAACTGCTCGACCGGGTTGTTCAGACCCGGGACGGTGACCGTGGCCTTGCCGCTTCCGCCCAGGATCGACTTCACCTGAGCGGCGACCGCCGCGGTGTCCACAGCCTGTGCACCGTCGGAGAGCAGGCAGGCCGACGCTGACGCTGACGCGGCTTCGGCAGCGATGCCGAGAAGCGGCACGGCCAGCAGCAGCGGACCGACGACGGCCAGACCGACGACGGCCTTCGGTGGTCTTCTTCACCGCCGCCACCGGCCAACGGCGCGGGACGTGCCTCGGTATCCGTGACGGTGTGGATCAAGGAGGGGGTGTATCAGGGCATGCTGCATCGCAGCGGCTCCTTGGTGATTCGCAGGAGGCGCGGTGCCGGCTTCTCGTGCCAAGCCGCCGGCACCGCGCCGATGTGCAACCGCCTCTCAGGGGCGGGCCCGGATGAAAGGGAGTTGGTGTCTCCCGGACGCCGGGTTCAGGTCAGGCGCGGCAGTCGGCCGCGCTCGTAATCTCAGTACATGCATGGCGTCTCCTCAATGCCTCGACAACAGGTGGCGAACGCGCTGTACGGACCCCGTGTTTGGACGCGGCAACACGGAACAGCACAGGTCAGACGAGGTGGAACGGGCTTCCGTCGTCCTGACGTGGCGAGACAGTAGACCGGGACTTCCGGCCGCACCAAACGACCCCGGAGACGGCACCAGGAGCCCAGCAGCGGCTCTGTCAGGCGCGGCCGGAAAAGGCGGTTAATCTCCAGCGCACTCCCGCGCTTCGAGCGGCCGCTCCTGGGCGCCACCCGCGACGAAGCCCGGCTCCTTCACGCCCGAAAGAGGCTCAACATGAGCTACACGCTGCACCGAGGCGACGCCCTCACCGTGCTCAAGACCCTCCCCGACGAGAGCATCCACGCCGTCATCACCGACCCGCCGTACAACTCCGGCGGACGCACCAGCGCGCAGCGCACCGGCCGCACCGCCCGTGCCAAGTACGTCACCGCCGGATCAGCCCGCGACCTTGCCGACTTCCCTGGCGAGAACCGCGACCAGCGCAGCTACCGCGCCTGGCTGACCGAACTGCTCACCGAGGCATACCGGGCCGCGGTCGAGCACACGGTCGTGCATGGTCTTCTCCGACTGGCGCCAGGCACCGACCACCTCCGACGCTCTGCAGATGGCGGGCTGGACCTGGTCCGGCACGATCCCGTGGATCAAGCCCGCCAGCAGGCCCCGCAAGGGCGGCTTCAAGCAGGACAGCGAGTTCATCATCTGGGGCGTCAAGGGCAGCCTCGACCATGACCGGGACCTGTACCTGCCCGGCCACTTCATCGCCTCCCAGCCCCGCAAGGACCGCGTCCACATCACCCAGAAGCCGGTCGAGGTCATGCAGCAGCTCGTCCGGATCTGCCCCGACGGCGGCACCGTCCTCGACCCGTTCACCGGCAGCGGCTCCACGGGAGTCGCCGCCCTGCGCGAGGGCCGGCGGTTCGTGGGTGTCGAGCTGTCCGCCGCACTACGCCGACGTCGCCGAACGCAGGCTCCGCGCCGTGCTGACGCAGGACGACTTCGTCCTGGCCGGACCCGAGGAGTAGGTCCCGCAGACACTCTGGAGCCACAGCCAAGGGTGCCCGCGCCGACGACCCGACCTCGCTGGTGTCCTCCGCCGCGTCCAGCTCACGAGGCAGTCGGCGTGCCGGGGCGGCGCCGGGACGGCCTGGGGCGGACTCCACGAGCAGCAGGCTCAGCAACCCGCCGTCGAAAACGCGGTAGCGCACCAGATCGATCCGCTCGCGCAGACGGTGTACCGCAACCCGGTTGTGGTGAGAGAAGCCGGCGGCGACGCAGACCATCCGAGGGCTGCGCCAGTCAACAGCCCTCGGCCGCGTCGGAACCCAGCTTCTCCTTCACCAGTGCCTCGAACTCATGGCGAGCCGAGCACAGCCATGCAAGATAGGACACTGCCTGCGAAATAACCCCGCTGTCGGCGCCTTTCTTGTACTCCACGATGACCGGGGCCCCGTTCCTCGTCCAGCCCGAGCGAATCGACCCGGCCCCGGTGCCACGGCCCGGTCGGGTACTCCGAGGCCAGGAAGCGAACGCCGAGCATCGCCTCCATGTTCGCCTCGATCCGGCGCTGCAACTCCACCTCCAGCGCCACGGCCGAGCCGGTCAGCTCGACATCCTGGCCGTCGGAACCCTGTCGGAACAGTTTCAGGTCGGTCACCAGCACCCTCCCGCGATCTCTACAAGGCACAGGAAGGAATCGAAAACGGCAGGGAAGTATTCCACCACTCCGAACGCTTCGGCCACAGGAAAGATCATCTGGCCGCCTATGGTCCCGATGACAGTGAATTAGTGATCAGACCCGTTGGAACTCGCAAGGCAATCTTTTTGAAGGCCTGGTGAGGCGGCGCCGTTGTGACCAGTCGGCTGTTTAAGGGGCAGATGGCGTAATGAAGCATCGCCTGTTCGTCTGACTGCGCCGGTGAACAGGCGATGCTCCGTCTCTGGACGCCGCCCGTGGTGCATCGTTGTCCAGGACTCCTCCATCGGAAGCTCCGCTGCCCGGACCTTGCCAAGGCTGTCGCACTGCGATGACTGGACTGCTCTGGTCCAACTCTCAGTAAGTGCTGTTGCGCCCCTCCGTAGGCGGATGGGCAAACCATCCGGCCCCGAGTACCTGCGGGCAGCGGCCGTAGGCCGGGTGGCTCCGGAAGAAGGGCCGCGACGGTCTTCGTGTGAAGACGGTGACACAGGAGGCTTGACCTGTCTGGGCGCAGTGCTGTCAGGAAAGGAGATACGTGGGCATGCGCCAGCGAACGGTCGGCGGTCTGATGACGTGCGGCGTGGTGAACGTGGCGCCGAGCGATACGTTCAAGGACGTCGTTGAGGTATTCGCCGACAACCACATCACTGCCGTGCCTGTCACCGATGACGGCAACCGAGTGCTGGGTGTCGTGTCCGAGGCGGATCTCCTACGGCCCGAAGCCCGCCAGCCGGAGCCGTCCGGCCGCCCACGGCAGACGACCGCTGCTGTGTCTCCGATCGCGGCAGTCCTCATGACGAGTCCTGCGGTCGTAGCCCGCTCGGAGTGGTCGGTCGTCGAGGCTGCGCGGATCATGGACATCCGCAAGGTGAAGCGACTGCCGGTGGTTGACCAGACGGATCGGCTGGTGAGCCTGACCAGCCGGGCGGGCCTGCTGCGGGTGCTCCTGCGCCAGGATCGTGCCATCCGGGAGGAGAGCACCTGCGGCATTCTGGCGGACACCTTTCGCGTGGCGCCGACCGATGTCATCGTCCATGTCCTTGGCGGATGCGTGACGATGGAGGTGCGCGTCGAGCGCAGCAGCGCTGTTCTCGTGCTCATGCGTCTGTGCTGCGGCGTCGGCGTCTCCGAGGAACTGGATACCCGGCTCGACGACTTGGAGAAGGCTGCATGAGCCACCGTCCCAAGACCGCCAGGATCGTCGTCGGGGTGGACGGGTCCCCCTCTTCCAAGAAGGCGCTGGCCTGGGCCGTCGTCCAGGCCGAGAGGACGGGTGCGCAGGTCGAGGCTGTGACGGCATGGGAGTACCCGCAGTTCTATGGTTCGATGGGGTGGACCTTCCCCCAAGGGGGTGACGACATGATCAGTACGGCTGCCGAGGCGGTACTCCGAGAGGCGGTCGCGGAAGCGGTCGAGGGGCATCGTGGCACCGTCGTGCATCCCACAGTGACCTATGGTGGCCCGGCTGAGGTACTTCTGGAAGCGGCCAAGGACGCGGATCTGCTGGTCGTCGGGAGTCGCGGGCACGGGGCTGCGGCTGGCGCACTGCTCGGTTCGGTGGGGCACAACTGTGCCCAGCATGCTCCGTGTCCTGTGGTCATCGTGCGCTACGTTGCGTAGTTACCTGGCGCCTCCCGCCGTTCTTGCTGTTTGGCCTGGGCCGACCGCACCGTCTGTCGGCCCAGCGTGCCGCCTGCGACGCGAACTGGTGAGGGGTTCGTGCGCTTCCGTGCGACGGGTTCGGTGTCACTTCGCCCGCAAGGTGGGATGTGTCGCGACTCGCCGTAGTCCGACGGGCAGGTGATGATCGGCTGGTGAGGGACGGCCCATGCCGTCCGGGCACCCACATGAGGGGTTCTTGCGGTGCGATGAGTGACAGGCCTGTGGTGGTCGGAACGGACGGTACCCCGGCCGGGAGCGCGGCCGTGGACTGGGCCGTCGATGAGGCGGCACGGCGCCGGGTGCCGCTGCGCATCGTGCACGCCGCTGTTTGGGCGCACTATGCCAGTAGGCCGGGATCGCTGGCCGATGCCGTGACGCGCGACGCCTCAGGCCGCGCCCGTGCCCGTCGGCCCTCGGTGGCCGTGGCCGCGGAGGTCGCGTTGCGCGATCCGGTGCCCGCGCTGCTGGCCGAGGGCGACGGAGCTGCCCTGCTCGTGCTGGGCAGCCGGGCGCTCGGGAGGTTCGCCGGGGCGCTGCTGGGGTCGGTCAGCCTGCCGGTGGTGGCGGCGGTGCCGTGTCCCGTCGTGGTGGTCCGCGACCTGCCCGTACCGCCTGAGCCGTACGGTCCGGTCGTGCTCGGCGTCGGTGAGCACGGAGAGGTCGCCCCGGTGACCGCCTTCGCGTTGGAGGCGGCGGATGCACAGCGGTGTCCTCTATGGGCCGTGCACGCGTGGCGGGTGCCTCGGGTGGAGGGCGCCACCGCGCACTCGGGGCAGTTCGACGACGCCAGGAACTCGCGCCGGAGTGAGGCCCAGCACCGCTTGGACGAGGCTCTGACCGCCGTTCGGGGCCCGATCCTGACGAGCGGGGTGCGCCGCGTCCTGGGCGAAGGGTCGGCGTCCGAGGTCCTGCTGTCGGCATGCGAGGAGGCGTCCCTGCTCGTGGTGGGAGCCCGGCGCCGCGACGCCCGTGCCGGTCACCGGATTGGCCCTGTGAACCGTGCCGTGCTCCGCCACGCTCCCTGTCCCGTCGCCGTCGTACCGCACTCCTGACCCCTCTGCGGCGTGCCGCACCTGCCGCGCCACTGCACCGTGGCCAGCCCGTGACGTCTGAGCGGGAGGGTGCATGAGCGTTCGCCTGCGGCGCCTCTCATGCCGGGCAAGCCGGGTGTGGAGCGGGGCCGGTCGGCCCTACCCGGCTCAAGGCCGACGGGGCGACGGTGTGAGTGGTGGATCAGGTACGTCGGGTGCATCGTGATCGTGAGGGAGGCGGTGTGGCATGGAGCTTCCACTGGTGGTGGGCGTCGACGGGTCCGAGTCCAGTTTTCGCGCGACGGACTGGGCCGCTGACGAGGCCGTGCGCCATGGGCGCTCCCTGCGGCTGGTGTACGCCTCCATGTGGCAGCACTACGACGGCAAGGCGATGGTGCTCAGCCTTGAACGGTCATCGGAGCGGGCCTTGGCGGAGAACATCCTGGGTGCCGCCGCGCAGCGGGTGCAGTCGCGCACTCCGGATATCAAGGTGATCACGGAGGTGGTCCCCAAGGACACAGTGGTCGCGTTGCTGAGCGAGAGCCGGAATGCCTCCGCGGTGATCACCGGAGCACGAGGGCGCAGCGAGTTCGCCGGCCTGCTGCTCGGCTCGGTGAGCCTGTCGGTCGCGGCGCGCGCATGGTCCCCCGTGATCGTGGTGCGCGGCGACGAAGCCGGTATCGAGGGCACGCACGGGCGCATACTGCTGGGCATCGGGGATGCGGACGCCGACTCCCCGGCCGTCCACTTCGCCTTCAAAGAAGCACAGGCGCGTGACTGCATGCTCGATGTGGTGCGAGCCTGGCGCGCGCCCATGTTCGATGGGCACGAAGCCGGCGCCGAGGACGAGCGCACACACGAGGAGCTCGCGTCGGCACTCCTCGAGGACAGCGTCGGCGCGGCCACTCGGGCCTATCCGGATGTACGGGTCCGGCACGCCGTCATTGAGGGGCCGCCCTCGCGGGTGCTCCTCGCCCGGACGGCGGCGGCGGATCTTCTGGTGGTCGGCGCGCGCCGGCGGCAGAGTCAGTTCGGCATGCAGATCGGCAGGGTCGGACACCGCGTCCTGCACCATTCGTTGTCTCCCGTGGCGGTCGTGCCGCAGCCGGTGTGAGAGCGGGCGCGCCACGCCGGGGGCGGCTGGGATCCGTTCCGGAGACGGGGGCCCTACGGGGCCGTGGTCAGGGAGTAGTGGGTGACTTCGTCGGCGATGCGCCGTGCGAGTGGGGACACCGCAGCTTGAACTGCAGCGGACATACGGGTGCCCGGGGCGGTGTCGGCTGTTTCCACCGCATAGACGACCAGGTGCCCCGGGAGGCACTCCAGAGCGTCGGCCAGTTCGATGGCCGCCCGCAGGCCGAGTCCGTGCGAGCCGGCACCGTCACGCCGGGCTGTCCGCAGCACACCGTCCCCGTCCAGGCGATGGAGGCGGCCGGGCCGTCCGGAAGCGGTGCGTGCCGCGTCGACCACGACGGCGAGATCGGCGTCCTGCCACAGGGCCATCAGCCGTGCCGGCTCGCCGTCGCACACGAACAGCCGGGTGCCCTGCGGCAGCGGGTGCTGCTCGCTGCGCCGCGCCAGCGCGGCAATCACCGCCCTGCCTGCCGCATCGTCGCGCCGGAAGTCGTTGCCGATACCGATGACGGCGATGCACGGGTGCTGTCGGGGCGCGTCCACGGTCCGGCTCTTCCCCGCACCCGGGCGGGAGCCGGGCGCATCCTGCGCCGGGCTGACCCGAACGAGCGACGGGCAGGGCCACCCGGCCCACCGCACGAACCGTGTACGCGTCTGTACCCCTGACTGGTGCACATACTGGCCGCGGGTACTGGACGGCAGGTCGGGAGGTAACTCACGATGCAGACCGGGGACGCCGTGGTGATCGGCAAGGACGGGCTGGACGCGCTGGTCAGCGTGCTGGCCGCGCGCGGCCGTACCGTCATCGGGCCGACCGTGCGCGACGGCGCGATCGTCCTGGCCGAGATCTCCGCGGCGACGAACTGCCCTACGGCTGGGGCGTCGAGCTGGAGGCCGGCCACTACCGGCTGCGACCCCGCGAGGACGGAGCGGCCTTCGCGCACAGCGCCGGGCCCGCAGTCCTGGAAGACGTTTCTGCATCCGCAGCGGGAGCGGCAGTGGACCGCCGAGCGCGGGCGCCGACGGCGGGCTGACGATCACCGAGCCGACGACGACGCCGGCGCCGTCGTACGCGTTCCTCGGGGTGCGCCCCTGCGACCTGCGGGCCATCGCGGTGCAGGACCGGGTGCTGACCGGCGGCCCGCACGCCGACACGGCCTACCGCGGCGCGCCGCGAGCGGGCCTTCCTGGTGGCGGTGGAGTGCACCGAGCCGGGCGCCACCTGCTTCTGCGTGTCCATGGGCACCGGGCCCGGCCGCGGACCGACGGCTACGACCTGGCGCTGACCGAGGTCGTCGACGACGCGGGCCACCGCTTCCTGGCGCGGGCGGGCAGCGAGGAGGGCGCCGCCGTGCTGGCCGAGCTGCCGCGCCGGCCGGCCGACGCGGCGACGCGAGACGGCGGCGCGGGAGCGGTCGCCGGACGCCGCCGACCGCATGGGCCGCACGATGCCGCCGGTCGACCTGCAGGATGCTGATGCGCGAGCACGCTGGACGCCGACCGCTGGAACGACGTCGCGGCACGCTGCCTGACCTGCGGCAACTGCACCATGGTCTGCCCCACCTGCTTCTGCACCACCACCGAGGACGTCACCGACCTCACCGGCGACCACGCCGAGCGGTGGCGCCGCTGGGAGTCCTGCTTCGACCTGGAGTTCACCCACCTGCACGGCGGACCGGTCCGTGCGTCCGCCACGCAGCCGCTACCGCCAGTGGGCCACCCACAAACTCGGCACCTGGTACGACCAGTTCGGCAGCTCCGGCTGCGTCGGCTGCGGCCGGTGCATCGTGTGGTGCCCGGTCGGCATCGACATCACCGAGGAGGCGCACGCGCTGAACGACGAGCGAGCGCGGCACGGCCGACGGAGCAGGCCTGCGGTGGCGGGAGCGGCACCGTGACGGACGCAGGCTCCGGCTTCCTCGGCGCCCTGGCCCCCGGCCACCGCGACGCGGCTGCTCGGACTTCGCGCATGAGCGTCCTTCCCCGCCGGCACCCGGATCTTCGAGGAGGACGGCGAGGCCGACCGGTTCTGGATCCTGCGCTCCGGGCGCGTCGCCCTCGACGTCCACGCCCCGGGACGCGGCCGGAGGTCGTGGAGACCCTGGGCGAGGGCGAACTGCTGGGCTGGTCCTGGCTGTTCGAGCCCTACCGGTGGCACCTGGGCGCCGGGTCACGCGACCCGGTGCGACGCTCACGAGTTCGACGCACGGCAGGTGCGTGCCGCCATCGAGGACGACCCCGCCTTCGGGCTCGCCGTCACCCGCTGCGTGGCGTCGGTGGCGATCGGACGGCGGCTGCGGGCCTCCCGCATGAGGCTGCTGGACCTGTACGCGCCCCCCGGCGCTGCGTCGACGGCGATGGCGCCCGGAGACGACAGTGATCGTCTCCGGAGTGCCCCCGCCCGTCCCTGCCTCCCCTGCCGTACCGCGTGGTGACGCGCACGGCCGACGGACCGCGGACACCGCGACGCTCGTGCTGGAGCCGGCAGCAGCCGCGCTGCCGCCGTTCGCCCCCGGGCCAGTTCGCCATGGTGTACGCCTTCGGGTCGGCGAGACATCCCGCTGTCGGCCAGCGCGATCGAGGGGGACCGGCTGACGCATACGGTCCGCGCTGTGGGTGCGGTCTCCGCGCGCACTGCACGACGTGCGCCCCGGCGCGGCGTGCTGGGCGTGCGCGGGCCGTTCGGCACGGGCTGGGACCTGTCCGCTGCCGCCGGGCGGGATCTGCTGGTCGTGGCGGGCGGCATCGGCCTGGCGCCGCTGCGGCCGGTGGTGAACGCAGCGCTGGCCGCACCCGGACGGTACGGCCGGCTCAACGTCCTCATCGGGGCCCGTACGCCCCGCGACCTGCTCTACACCCGGGAGGCGGACGAGCTGGCAGGCGGCCGGTGCCCGGGTCGCACGTCACCGTCGACCGGCCCGACGACGGCGTGGACCGGCGATGTCGGCGTGGTCACCACGCTGCTCGACCGCGCCGGCATTCGATCCGCTCGAAGCGGCGGCGTTCGTCTGCGGGCCCGAGGTGATGATCCGGGCCACCGCCCGCGAACTCGTCCACCGCGGCCTCGCCCGGACCGGATCCGGGTGTCCCTGGAACGCACCATGCACTGCGGCACGGGGCACTGCGGCCACTGCCAGCTCGGACCGCTGCTGCTGTGCCGCGACGGGCCGGTCGTCGACTGGACCCGCGCCGAGCCACTCCTTTCCGTACGGGAGCTGTGACATGACCGCCGACACCGACCGGCGCACCCGGCGCCCCAGGCTCGCGGTCTGGAAGTTCGCCTCCTGCGACGGCTGCCAGCTCACCCTGCTGGACTGCGAGGACGAACTCCTCGACATCGCCGGCGCAGGTGGAGATCAGCCCACTTCCTCGAGGCCTCCAGCGCCGCCCGGACCGGGCCCCTACGACCTGTCGCTGGTCGAGGGCTCGGTCACCACCCGCAGGACGCAGAGCGCATCCAGCACATCCGGGCCGTCTCCCGCCGCCTGGTGACCATCGGCGCCTGCGCCACCGCCGGCGGCGTCCAGGCGCTGCGCAACTACGCCGACGTGGCGGAGTTCCAGGCGGCGGTCTACGCCCGGCCCGACTACATCGAAACCCTCGCCACCTCCACCCCCATCAGCGCGCACGTGCCCGTCGACCTCGAACTGCGCGGCTGCCCGATCGACCGCGGCCAGCTGATCGAGGTCATCACCGCCTACCTGGCCGGACGAACCCCCGACGTGCCACGGCACAGCGTGTGCTTCGAGTGCAAGCGCGCGGCACCGTGTGCGTGACCGTCGCCCACGGCACGCCCTGCCTCGGCCCGGTCACCCACGCCGGCTGCGGCGCGCTGTGCCCTGCCTACGGGCGCGGCTGCTACGGCTGCTTCGGCCCGTCGAACTCGACGAACTTCGGCGCCTTCGTCCCGCTGCTGCGACGCGACGGCATGGACACCCTCGACGTCGTCCGGGTACTGCGCACCTTCAACACCGCCGCCCCCGAGTTCGACGCGGCCTCTCAAAAGGAACTGCGCGGATGACCCGCCGCGGATCGAAGGTGCTGCGTGTCGGCTCCCTCGCCCGTGTCGAGGGCGAGGGAGCACTGCACCTGCGCCTGCGCGGTAACGAGGTCGACCGAGGCACGGCTGAGCATCTACGAACCCCCGCGCTTCTTCGAGGCGTTCCTGCGGGGCCGTGCCCACACCGAGCCGCCCGACCTCACCTCACGGGTGTGCGGCATCTGCCCGGTCGCCTACCAGATGAGCGCCTGCCGCGCCGTGGAGGACGCCTGCCAGGTCACGCGTGGACGGGCAACTGGCCGCGCTGCGCCGGCTGCTGTACTGCGGGGAGTGGATCGAGAGCCAGACCATGCACATCTACCTGCTGCATGCGCCCGACTTCCTCGGCACCGACAGCGTGATCGACCTGGCCCGCGCCCGGCGCGACGACGTCGAACGCGGCCTGCGCCTTAAACAGGCCGGCAACGCGATCGTGGAACTGCTCGGCGGTCGTGCGATCCACCCGGTCAACGCCCGCCTCGGCGGATTCCACCGCGTCCCGTCGGCCGCGCGAGCTGCGTCCGCTCGCCGAACGCCTGCGCCGCGCCCGCGACGACGCGGCCGACACGGTGCGCTGGGTGGCGGGCTTCGACTTCCCCGACGCCGGATGCGACAACGAACTGCTCGCCCTGGCCGAGCCCGGCACGCTACGCCATCGAATCGGGCACCCCGACCGCCATGACGGCCCCCGGCGCCGCAGGGCTGCCCGCCGGCTCCGACCGCTCGCTGCCCACCCGCACCTTCCCCGTGCGCGACTTCGGCGAGCACGTCACCGAGACCCAGCAGCCGCACTCCACCGCGCTCCACGCGACCGCTCGACGGACGCCGCCACCTCACCGGCCCGCTCGCCCGCTTCGCGATCAGCGGACGCTGGCTGCCTCCCGCGGTCCGCCAGGCCGCCCGCGAGGCCGGTCTCGGCGACCCCGGCGAGGGCGCGGTGTGCCGCAACCCCTACCGCAGCATCATCGTCCGGGCCGTCGAGGTCCTGTACGCCGTCGATGAGGCCCTGCGCCTCATCGACGGCTACGAGCCACCGCCGCGCCCCCACGTCGAGGTGCCGCCGCGTGCGGCCACCGGCCACGGCGCCACCGAGGCCCCCCGCGGCCTGCTGTACCACCGCTACACCCTGGACGGAAACGGAACACGTCACCGACGCCTGCCTCATCCCCCCGACCTCCCAGAACCAGGCCGCGATCGAGGAGGACCTGCGCCGCCAGGTCCAGGACCGCCTCGGCCGCGGCACACCCACTGACGCCGAACTGACCGCCCTGTGCGAGAGGGCGATCCGCAACCACGACCCGTGCATCTCCTGCTCCACACACTTCCTGGACCTCACCGTTGTGCGGAACTGAAGTGTCTCGAAGGTTGGCTGTGTCACTTTCCGCGGATGCCGTTTCGACATTTGTTCGTGACCGCGTCCGCCCGTGCGTTACCCGCGGTGCAGCACGACCTTGAGGGCGCCGGTGTCGGTGCCGTGGGAGAAGACCTCGTACGCGTCCTTTATCTGGTCGAGGTTGAAGGTGTGGGTGACGAGCTGGGAGATGTGCAGGCGTCCGGACGTCACCAGGTCGAGCAGCCAAGGGGTGGAGAAGGTGTCGACCTGGCCGGTGCTGATCGTCACGTTCTTGCGCCACAGTGATTCAAGATGCAGCGTGGCCGGTTTGCCGGGAGTGCCGATGTTGGCGATGTGCCCGCCTGAGCGCACGACCCGTGTGCAGAGGATGAAGCTGTCCGGACCACCGGCGGCCTCGATGACCACGTCGGCGCCGGGCCCCTCGGCCAGGTCGGCGATCAACTCCCCGGGCACCTCGGCGGAGTCGGCGCCCAGGCGGTTGGCGGCTTCCAGCCGGAAAGGCGACAGGTCCACCGCGATGATGCGGCGGGGAGAGTAGATCCGCGCGGTGAGGACGGCGGCAAGTCCTACGGGGCCGGCGCCCACCACGGCGACGGTGTCCCCAGGGCCCACCTGTCCGTTGCGTACCCCGACTTCGTAGGCGGTGGGGAGGACTTCGGAGAGCAGGACGGCGTCCTGGGGCGCCAGGGTGCCGGGCAATCGGTGAGTGGAGTAGTCGGCGAAGGGTACGAGCACGAACTCTGCCTGGGTTCCGTTGATCAGATTGCCGAGGCTCCAGCCGCCTCCGCCGTGGCACTGCCCGTACATGCTGTCCCGGCAGTACTGGCAGTGGCCGCAGGCCGAGACGGCCGACACGATCACCTGCTCCCCCGGGGAGATGGAGTGCACTTCGCGGCCGACTTCCAGTACCTCGCCGACCGCTTCGTGGCCGAGGACCGTGCCTGGTTCCACCTCGGGCAGGTCTCCGCGCAGGATGTGCAGGTCGGTGCCGCAGATGGTGGTGGTGTCGACGCGCACGATCGCGTCGGTCGGGTATGCGATCGCCGGATCCGCGACCCTGTCCCAGGAGGTCTGGCCGGGACCGTGGTAGACGAGTGCGTGCACGGTACTCACTCCCTCGCTGGTCCCCTCCACCGTCGCTCTCGTACGCCATCCGGGCAACACAGGGACCGTCGGGCTCCTCAAGGGCAGCTTTCACTCAGCCGAATCTTCGGGGATGGGCCGTCCGTTCCGGCCGGCAGGTTCACCACGCACCCTTGGGTGGCTGCCACTGCCGCAGGCTGCTTTCTCCTAGTCCGGCCTCATGTAGGGGCGGCGGAAGACCGGGGCCTGGCTGGTTGCGTATGGACGTACGGCTGTCAGTGCCTGGGCGACCGCGGCTTCCAGGGGACCGCTGGTGTCGATCACGACGGCTTCCGGCCATGGTGGTTCCGTTGCTGCCATGGCGGTGGCCACGTCGAGGCCGGCGTCGGATGCACCGGGTGTGCGGGTGGTCAGGCGGGCCGTCGAGATCTCATCCGGAACCTGGCAGTGCAGGGCCACCAGATCGGTATGGGTGCGTTGGGCCATGCGCACGGCGGCTTCGCGTTGTCCCGCGTCGGACCAGGTGGCGTCCAGGACCACGGATTCGCCCGAGGACAGCAGCGCGGATGCGCGATCGAGCAGAGCCGCGTAGGTCCTGTTGGTCCATTCGGGTGTGTAGAGGCCTTCGCGGTAGCCGGCGGCAGCGGACTGCTCCGCCGGGATACCCGCCAGTTCCTTGCGGAGGCGGTCGCTGCTCAGCAGCGTGACGCCCAGGCGATCGGCGAGCGCACCCGAGAGCGTGGACTTCCCGCTGCCCGGGAGCCCGCCGACGAGCGTCAGGCCGACAGCGCAGGCGCGCAGGTGGCGCAGGGCGGTCGTGATCAGTCGGCGTGCTGTCGCCTGTGCGCCGCCGGCGCCCTGATGGGCCTGGATCAGCGAGACCTTGGCGCGGACGAAGGCGCGGTAGGCGACGTAGTGGTGCCGCAGAGAGGGCGGTGCCGGGTCGCCGGAGTACTCGCTGTACGCGGCGAGGAAGAACGCGGCGGCGTCGGGGGCGCCGAGCTGTTCCAGGTCCATGGCCAGGAAGGCGGCGTCGTCGAGGCCGTCGACGTAGCGCAGCCGGTCGTCGAACTCCAGACAGTCCAGGACGCGCGGGCCGTCGTCGAGGCAGAAGATGTCGTCGGCGAGCAGGTCCCCGTGGCCGTCGACCACCCGCCCCTGCCTGATACGGGAATCGAACAGCGGCTTGCGGCCGGCGAGATAGCGGCGCACCAGCCGCTCGATCTCCTCCACACCGTCGGGCACGAGGCCGTCGTCGGCCAGTGCGCGGACCTGTGCGAAGCTCGCTTCCCAGCGCGATGACAGCGCATCGCGGGTAGTCTCCGCGTCCACGTCCGGGCTGCGAGGCGCGTCAGCGTGACGGGTCGCGAGCAGTCGGGCAACGGCCCGCAGTGCACCGTCGACGGCCACGCCTTCCCTCACGAGCTGGGAGAGACGGCGCTCAGCGGGCATGCGGCGCATCACCACGAGGGGCTCCGGCAGATCCGCGTCCGGACTGCGGAATTCCCCCAGACCGAGATAGACATCGGGAGCGAAGCGACGGTTGAGGGCGACTTCCCGCTCGCACGCGGCACGCCGGGCGGCCACCGTGGAGTAGTCGAGGAAGCCCAGGTTGACCGGCTTCTTGAGCTTGTAGACGCGGTTCCCGACGAAGAACACCAGCGCGGTGTGGGTCTCGCACACCTCTGCGCGGGGGAGCGGCCCCGCCGCGGGCGTGGCGCCGGGCCGGAGCACGGGCGCGTCGCCTCGCTGTACGGGTGTCATCGGCTCAGTCATAGGGGCTCGGCTCAGTCATGGGGGACGACGGCGACGGGACAGCGTGCGTGGTGGATGGCCGCCTGGGCCACGGGGCCCAGGCGCGGTGCCACGGAACGATGGTGCTTGCGGCGTCCGACGACCAGCAGATCGGCGCCCTCGGCGACCCGTACGACTGCCTTGGCGGGGCTTTCGAGACGGATGGTGTCGGCTACTGCCACGCCGGGAAACTTTTCGCGCCAGGGGTCAAGGGCCTGGCCCAGGTGCTGGTGTGCGTCCTGCGTGATCTCTTCGGTGACGCCGTGGTCCACGCCCCAGGGAGCGTATGCGTGGAGTGGCATGCTTCGACCGTGGACGGCCCGAAGGGGCACGCCGCGCGCTGCGGCGGTGGTGAAGGCGAATGCGAGCAGGTCGTCGCAGGGGCCATGCAGTTTCAGTGCCACCACCACACCGCCCTGCCGTACCGGAAGCGGACGTCGGCCCTTCTTCGCGCGTTCCCGCCCGCACCAGGACCACGGGCCGCTCGGCCCGTGCCACGACGGGCATGCTGATGTCGCCGAGGAAATAGCTTTCGACGGGCTCAAGACCCCGCGAGCCGAGCACGAGCATCTCGGACTCCGAGGCTGCTTGGAGCAGCGCGTCCTGAGCGTCGTCGGAGACCAGGTTACCGAGACTGGCGAGGCCGGGATGGCTCGCCTGGAGCTTCGCCCGTGCGTTGTGCACGATCCGCTTCGCCCAGTAGTTCTGATCGATCTCCGCGGGGAGGCGGGCCGGTTCCGGGGCCAGCAGCGGCCACGCATGCAGCAGGCGCAGCGTGAGCTTGCGCCGCTCGGCTTCGTCGGCAGCCCAGTCGGCGGCGGCGAGGCTCTCGGGTGAGCCGTCGAGACCGACGGTGAGGACTGGCTCCATGGCGACTGCCTCCGTCTCGTACGAAGCTGGCGAAGCCGGAATGACATTGAGCGTGTCCCCTGTCCGGACTGCTGCGGTCGTCTCTGATGTCGGCGGCTGTGCAGGCGGCCGTGCGGGGTACTCGACGCGCAAGCCTCGGCGTCGATGCGCTGAGCACGGCGGCGCCTCTCTCATTCGAGGACTACCCCAGATCCTCCCGCGGCGCATATGGTCCCCGGTGCCGCAAAGCCCGGGGCGGACGCGACAGACCGACACAAGGAGGAGGCAGGAGCAGTGGCGATTCCCCTGGTGGTCGGTATCGACGGGTCCGAGGCGAGCCTTGAAGCAGTGGACTGGGCCGCCTGTGAGGCAGTCCGGCACGAGGTGCCGCTCCACGTCGTGCATACGGCTGCTCCGCACCACGAGGCCCCCGACGTGATCGCCTGGGCCTCGGAACGGGCCAGGAAGGCCGCACCCGCGGTGCGGCTGTCGAGCGAGGTACTGCATGAGGACGCGGCGTCCGCGCTGGTCAGCAAAGGGCGCAACGCCTTCGCGCTGGTAGTCGGGTCCCGGGGCTTCGGAGATCTTGCCGGGCTGCTCCTGGGCTCGGTCAGCCTGGCTGTGGCCGCCCGTGCGGACTGCCCGGTGGTCGTGGTGCGCGGCGGGGCGGAGCACCGCATCGCCCGGTTCGAGAGCGTCGTCGTCGGCGTCGAGGACGGGGAGGGCAGCGGCACGGCAGTACGGTTCGCGTTCCGTGAGGCCCATGTGCGGCGCTGTGGGCTGGTGGCGGTGCACGCCTGGAACGCCCTGGCCGGATACCCCGAGCCGCCGCCCCTGTCCGGCTACGCTCTCGAAGCCCACCAGCGCCCGCCGACGCAGGTGCTCGACGACGCACTGTCCGATTCCGCAGAGCACTACGGGCAGGTTCCGGTGAGCAGCCGGGTGGTCGAGGGCTCGGCACGTCAGGCGCTTTTGGAGGCCGCCTCACGCGCTGATCTGCTTGTCGTCGGGGCCCGCCGACGGCGTGGGTACGTCGGTCTGCAGCTCGGCCTGGTCAACCACGCGCTGCTGCATCACGCGCCGTGTCCGATCGCTGTTGTTCCGCAGATATGACGGTAAGACGCACGCTCAGGGGGACACGGGCCGGCACATGGTGGAGGTGTGGAGTAGTTCCTGTGGCCCGCACGCTTTTCGTATTCCGCAGGTGGGGGGACGGGGCCCGCACCGCTGTCGGAGAGGTGACGCTGATGTCCGAGGCGACGACCACTGATCTGTACGAGGTCACGATGGCGATGTCGTACCTGGAGGAAGGGATGACCGCCCCGGCGACGTTCAGCTTGTTCGTCCGCGGCATGCCGCCTGGCCGTGGGTTTTTGGTGGCCGCGGGTTTGGAGTCGTCGCTGGACTTCCTTTCGGGCTTTCGGGTCGGCCCCGAGGATGTCGACGCTTTCGCTTCGGCGCTGCACCGGCCGCCGCGCGATCTGGAGGCGCTGCTCGGCATGGAGTTCACCGGCCAGGTGCGGGCGGTGCCCGAGGGGCGGATCGTGCTTGCGGGAGAGCCGCTGCTGGAGGTGACCGCTCCGCTTCCGCAGGCGCAGCTGGTCGAGTCGTATGTACTCAATCAGCTCAGTCATCAGACGGCGATCGCCTCGAAGGCCGCGCGGTGCGTCCTTGCTGCGGCGGGACACCCTGTCGTGGACTTCTCCCTGCGGCGCACGCACGGCCCGCAGGCCGGTTTCCACGCTGCCCGGCTGAGTGCGATGACGGGCTTCGCCGGGACGAGCAACGTCGCCGCGGCCACGGCCGAAGGGCTGCCCGCCGTCGGCACGATGGCCCACTCGTACATCGAGGCGTTCCCGGCGGAAGAGGCCGCGTTCCGTGCCTTCGCCCGGTGTCACCCGGGCCCGGTGACGTTCCTGGTGGACACCTACGACACCGAGACGGGCGTGCACATCGCCGCGCGTGTGCTGCGGGACCTGGGCCTCGGGGTGGGCTCGGCCGTACGTCTCGACAGTGGAGACCTCGGAGCCCTGGCCGTGCGGGCGCGCGCCATCCTCGATGCCGCCGGGCTGCCTGACGTGCAGATCGTCGCCAGCGGCGGTCTCGACGAGTACGCCCTGGACGCACTGGTCCGCTCCGGAGTACCGATCGACATCTACGCCGTCGGCACCCGCGTCGGGGTCTCGGCCGACGCCCCGTTCCTGGACTCCGCCTACAAGATGGCCGAGTACGACGGCCGGCCGGTGATGAAGCTCTCCTCGGCCAAAGTGACCGCTCCCGGCCAGAAGCAGGTGTTCCGTGGCCCCGGATACGCCGACGTGATCGGGCTCCGCGAGGAGCAGCCGCCAGGCGGGGGCGTGCCCTTGCTGGAGACGGTGATGGAAGGCGGGCGGCGCACCCGCGTGCGGCCCATGCTCGCCGAGTGCGGGGAGCGGTTCGCCGCTGATCTGGCCGGACTGCCGCCGGCGGCCCGCCGGATCCGGGCCCCCGTTGCGCCGCGGGCAGCGACGTCCGAGCGGCTGACCGCGCTCACCGACCGGGTCCGGCGCCGTATCGAGGAGGAGGCCTCGGCCTCAGCTGCGGACGACCACACGGGGCTGGGCTGACGAGCTTGAGTCCGTCCCCCGGTCCGCCGAATGGCTTGCCTGTCCACCCACCTGCCGATGTCTCACGTGCCGGTGCCGGAACTCCGGGTGGCGTCGGTCCGGTGCGTGATGTGCGCAGAGACCGAGACCACACCATCGACGCTCCGGCACAGCCGGTCGATGACGGGGATCAGGTTCTCGACTTCGACGGTTCCACCGAGGGTGACCTGCCCCTCGTGGACCTCGACCGTCACTTGCGAGGGAGCAAGGCGCAGTGTCCGCTGCAGCACATCCCGGGTGATCTCGTCGTGGATGGCGTCGTCACGCCGCAGGAAGATCCGTAGCAGGTCACCGCGGCTGACAATGCCCAGGAGCCGGTCCGTCTCGTCCACCACGGGCAGTCGCTTGATGTTCTGGACCGACATGAGGCGGGCCGTTTCGACCACGGTCCATTCCGGACGGGCGCACACGGCGGGAGCCGACATCAGCTCCTCGGCCCTGGCGCCTTCGGCCTTGGCCCGCTCCCAGGCCTCCAGATGCGGAATCGGTGTCCGGCCGGACGGGTCGGCCTGGGCGGAGGACTTGCGCAGCAGGTCGGCCTCGGACACCACACCCATGGGGCGGTCCAGGTCGTCGACCACGGGTACGGCGGTGACATCGCTATCCGCCAGCAGTTTGACGATCTCCTTGAACGGCATGTCGCGGCGGGCCCGGACGACGTCTCGGGTCATGAGTTCTGCGACCGTACGGTGCTGCATGCCGCCTCTTCCGTTCTGGGTGGTGACAGTCAGTGGTGGTCTCGCCTCAAGGCTGCCGGGATCCGGTCATTCCCGCATGGGCCGCCCGGGTCCCGTTTGGGGTCGGTGGGCCCGAGACCGGCCCGTCCGGCCGCCCGTATCAGGGCTTCTCGTGCCGTGCGGCGGTGCGCCGCGCGTGGCACGTTGGGTACAGCAGCATTTTGAGGGGACGGTGGCGATCATGCGAGCTCAACTCGGCGATCAGCTTGTTGTCGAAAGTCCGGCCACCAGCGCCGCCAGGCGCGATGGCGAGATTGTCGGACTCCACCACGAGGACGGAACGCCTCCCTATGACGTGCGCTGGTCGGATACGGACGAGGTGACGCTCGTGTTCCCCGGGCCGGACGCGCATCTCCAGCACGTCGAGCACCGGCCCGTCAGGGCAGGCCGGCAGTCGGGAGCCAGGTCCGCCAGGACCCCGCAGGACAGGGCACCCGATCCCGGCTACATCGGTCGGAAGGTGGCCGCCGAACGCGAGCGGCAGGGACTGACCCGGGAAGAAACAGCCCACCGCGCCAGGATGGCGCCGACCTACCTGGAGTATCTCGAAGAACGGCCGGCCGACCCGAGCCAGGCGAGTCTCATCAGCCTGGCTGCCGCGCTGGGCACCACCGTCGCGGCCCTGCGCGGGAGCGGCGTCGATCTGCCTCCCGGCCGGGGCCAGGCGCTTTACCATCCGCAGTTGCGGGACCTCGGCCCCGACGCATGCCGCACCCTGCTTTCCACACACGGCGTGGGGCGCGTCGCGGTGTCGACACCCGAAGGACCGGCAGTGATCCCGGTGAACTACGAGGTCGTCGACGATGCGATCGTCTTCAGGACCGCGCCGGACTCGGCCCCTGCGGCGGCCGTGGGAAAGGACGTCGCCTTCGAGGTCGACCATGTGGACGAGGCCATGAGCCAGGGTTGGAGCGTGCTCGCCGTCGGCCCCGCCCGGATGATCACGGAGCCCGGCGAAGTGCGAAACCTGGCCGATCGCGCCCACACCAAGCCATGGGCGGGGGGCTCACGCGAGATGTGGGTGTCGATCCAGCCCACCCGCCTCACAGGGCGCCGCATCAGCCCGCCCGATGAGTGAGCGCACAGGCCGCCATCACCTCGGCATCCAACCCTGACCCGTCCGGGGTGCCGCTGGTCCGTCCCTGTGTCTGCGCGTTGACGGGTCCGTCAAGTCACTACGCGCTTTCCGGTCCGTCCGGGGTGGCGGATTCGCGGGTGAGCTGGGGCTCGACGTCGACGACGCCCTCCACGGCGCGGACGAGGCGAACGGCGACCGAGATGAGCGAGGTGTCGTGGATGTGTCCGCGGAGGGTGACGACTCCCTCGTGCACGTTCACGTGGATGGCATGGCTGAAGGCCGGGAAGAGGTAGGACACCACCGTGCGGCGGACCTCTTCCTCGATGTCCTCGTCCGGCCGTAGGAAGACCTTCAGCAGATCGGCACGGCTGACGACGCCCTGGAGCATGCCCTCGTCATCGACCACGGGGAGCCGTTTGACCTGCCTGACGGCCATGATCCTGGCCGCCTGGGCCAGGGTGGCGCCAGGATGGACAGTGATGGCAGGGGTGGACATGAGCTCCTCCGCCGTCACTGCCCCCGCTTTGGCGAGGTCGGACATGCGCCGTCGTTGCTCGTAGAGGTTCGGGTCGCTGTCGCGGAACTCCTCCTTGGACAGCAGGTCGGCTTCGGAGACGACACCGATGACGCGCCCCTCGCCCTCCAGGACTGGCAGGGCACTGACCTTCCACTGCTCTATGGTCTGGACGATCTCCTTGAAGGGCGCGTCGCGTCCGACGGCTACGACCGTCAGGGTCATCACGTCGCTCACGATGTGTGGGGTCTCAGGCACGTCAGACCTCCTTTTCTCGCCTCGTCAGTCCTGGCCTGCGCCGTAGGGCGCGTACAGATCGAGCAGTCGCACTCGGGCGGCCCTGAGCCGGTCTGCGATCACCCGAGCGACGTACCTGCACAGCGCGTGATCCAGTGCGGGGTCCTTCCCGCACACTTCCCGGACCTCCGCCGCATCGAACTCGTAGGCATGCACCGGGCTGTCGGCCTCGGCGCCCAGATGCCAGTGCTGGGGAGGCATCAGCCAGGACCAGCCAAGCAGGTCCCCGGCGCCGAGGGTCTCGATGACCGCTGCGCGCCGGCCGGGCACGTGAAGATCGAGAGCGACCGTGCCTGTGTGGATGATCCAGAAACGATCGGCCTTGCTGCCCTCGTTGAAGATGCGCTCGCCTGCCGCGAACGACACCTCACGGGCGAGCGGCATGAGCTGAGCGCGATGCTCCGCGGTCAGGGCGCCGAATATGCCGGTCTTCGCAACCACCTTG
This sequence comes from uncultured Actinomycetota bacterium, assembly GCA_963761765.1. Classification (GTDB taxonomy): domain Bacteria; phylum Actinomycetota; class Actinomycetes; order Streptomycetales; family Streptomycetaceae; genus Streptomyces. Next base: position 173,638 of record CAVXIJ010000002.1, on the reverse strand, counting down.
GCCTTCCCTTCTCCGTGGCCTCGAAAGCGGAGCGCGGCTTTCGTATCCGGTCACGGACCTCTCACCCAGCGAGGCCGCGGTCTTCGTCGGGCGGGAGACCCAGCAGCGTCTGTTCGGCCGCGTCTGTTCGGTCGGGCGGCGGCCTGGCGCCGATGCCAGGGCCACGCCGGCGCTGCGCGTAGCGGCGCGTGCTCCGGCCCGCCCGGCCGTATGACTCCACCATCGCCGCAATCCAGCGCGGTGCAACCCGGACCGCCTTCCTCTGAGAACCGATCCGCATGTCGCGGCGAACTCAGGGCGGTGCGACGCTGTCGTGGGGGTTTTCGCAGCACAGTGGCCAGGAAGGACGGCGATGGTGACGATGGACCTCCCGCTGGTCGTGGGTATCGACGGATCGGATTCCAGCCTGGAGGCGGTGGACTGGGCGGTGGACGAGGCGGCGCGCCACGGGCTGCCCCTGCGGCTCGTCTACGCCTCCCGGTGGGAGCGTTACGAGGGAGGCCGCCCGTCTTTCCGCTCCGATCGTCCCGCCGAAGTGCTCATGGCGGAGCACATCGCTGCGTCCTGCGCACAGCGTGCCCGGCTTCGCAACCCAGCGGTGAAGGTGTCGAGCGAGGTGCTGCCCGACGACGCCACCTCTGCGCTGCTGCACGCGGGCCATGAGGCGTTTGCCCTGGTCACCGGCTCCCGTGGGCGCAGTGAGATCGCCGGCACGCTGCTGGGCTCTGTCAGCCTCACCGTGGCCGCCCGTGCCGTGTGCCCGGTCGTGGTGATCCGCGGCAGGGAGCGGAACCTGCAGGGTTCCTTCGGCCGGGTGGTGGTTGGCGTCGGTGACTCCACTCAGGGATCGAACGCCGTACGGTTCGCTTTCCGCGAGGCCACGGCGCGCGGCTGCGCCCTCAAGGCCGTGCGGGCCTGGCGCCACCCCGCCCAGGAGCACACGGATCACCCACCGGTCGCGGACGACGCCGGCCCTACCCACGAGGAACGGACCTCGGCTCTCCTCACCGACGCGCTGCGCGAGGCCGTACGCAGCCACCCCGAGGTCGATGTACACCGTCAAGTCGTGGAAGGGCCCGCGCACAAGGTCCTCCTGGACGCATCGGCCGACGCCGACCTGATGGTCGTCGGCGCCCTGCGGCGGCACGGCCACTTCGGCCTGCAGCTCGGCAGGACCGCACACGCCCTGCTGCACCACTCCGAATGCCCCGTCGCAGTCATCCCGCAGCGAGCCTGAACCGGTGCGCGGGTACGTGGTCTGGTCCATCTCGGCAAGGGAGAGGGCAAGGACGACGGATGTCGGAGTGGATATGGGAGTACAAGGGCTATGACCCCGCTGCCGAGCGGTTGCGTGAATCGCTGTGCACGCTCGGCAACGGTTACTTCGCCACCCGTGGCGCGGTGCCCGAGAGTAGGGCGGGCCTGGTGCACTACCCGGCCACCTACGCAGCCGGGTGCTACAACCGCCTGGAGTCGACCGTGGCGGGGCGACGGGTGGTCAACGAGGACTTGGTGAACCTCCCGAACTGGCTGCTCCTGCGGTTCCGGCTGCGTCCCGCCGACGGCTCTGCGGGTCCGTGGTTCACTCCCGACGCGCGGCAGCTGTTCGACTACCGGCAGACTCTGGATCTGCGCCGTGGCACGCTGACGCGCTCGTTTCGGTATCGGGACGAGGTGGCAGGCATGCTGACCGTGACGCAGATCCGCCTGGTGCACATGGCCGATCCTCACCTGGCCGCGCTGCGGACCGTTGTCACGGCCGAGGAGTGGTCCGGTGAGCTCGAAGTCGAGTCCGCCCTCGACGGCGACGTGATCAACGACAACGTGCACCGCTACCGGGCCCTGAACCGTAAACACCTGGCCCATGTGCACACCGGAGCCGAGGAACCCGGCACGACATGGTTGCGGTGCCGCACCAGCACTTCCGACATCGGCATCGGTATGGCGGCCCGCACCGTCGTCGCCGGGCAGCCGCCGACTTCGTCGGAGCTTCGTCCGTCCCGCCACCGTGCCGTTCACCGACTGGTGATACCGATAGCCCCAGACCGACCCGTCATCGTGGAGAAAACTGTTGCCCTGCACACCGCACGGGACCGGGCGATCAGTGACCCGCTGGGGGCCGCAGTCGACCGGGCGAGTGCGGCTGCGGACTTCTCGGTGCTCCTGGACTCCCACGTCGCCGCGTGGGCGCGGTTGTGGCGGCGCGCGGACATCCAGGTGCCCGGGGAGGCGGGCCGCATCCTGCGCCTGCATCTGTTCCATGTCCTGCAGACGCTGTCGCCGCACACCACGGAGCTGGATGTGGGTGTGCCCGCCCGCGGACTGCACGGTGAGGCATACAGGGGTCATGTCTTCTGGGACGAGCTGTTTGTGCTGCCGTACCTGAACCTGCATTTTCCGGAGGTCTCACGGGCGCTGCTGGACTACCGCTACCGCCGACTGCCGCAGGCCTGCCGGGCGGCCGGCGAGGCGGGCCGGGCCGGGGCGATGTACCCGTGGCAGAGCGGCAGCGACGGCCGCGAGGAGACCCAGCAGCTGCACCTGAACCCCCGTTCGGGCCGCTGGCTGCCGGACAACTCCCACCTTCAGCACCATGTCGGCTCCGCGATCGCCTACAACGTGTGGCAGTACTGCGAAGCGAGCGGCGACACCGAGTACCTGCACACCAAAGGCGCGGAGATGCTGCTGCAGGTCGCCCGCTTCTGGGCGGACACGGCAACCTTCGCCCCTGAACTCGGCCGCTACCGCATCCGCGGCGTGCTCGGCCCCGACGAGTACCACGACAGCTACCCGGACGCCGACGGGCCGGGCCTGGACGACAACACGTACACCAACGTCACCGCCGCCTGGGTCCTCAGCCGCGCCCTGGACCTCGTGCGGCGACTGCCCGCATGGCGTCGGCAGGAACTGTTCGAGCGCATCGAGCTGGACAGTGGCGAACTCTCGAAGTGGGAGGATGTCTCCCGGAGGTTGCGGGTGCCGTTCCACCAGGGTGTCATCAGCCAGTTCGACGGTTACGGCGACCTCGCCGAGCTGGACTGGGACGCCTACCGCGCACGCTACGACAGCATCCGGCGCCTTGACCGGATCCTTGAGTCCGAGGGCGACACGGTCAACCGCTACCAGGCCTCCAAGCAAGCGGATGTCCTCATGCTCGGCTACCTCTTCTCCCCCGCCGAGCTGCAGGACCTGTTCCACCGCCTCGGGTACGTCATGGATGACGAGATATGGCGCAGGACCGTCGACTACTACCTGAAGCGCACCAGCCATGGCTCCACCCTCAGCGGTCTCGTGCACGGCTGGGTCCTCGCACGGGTCAGGCAGGCTGAGGCATGGACGTACGTGAAGGAAGCCCTGGCGGCCGATATCGCTGATATCCAGGGCGGCACGACCGGCGAAGGCATCCACCTCGGCGCCATGGCCGGCACCCTCGACCTGGTGCAGCGCGGCCTGACCGGCCTTCAGACCCGGCAAGATGCCCTATGGCTGGACCCGGTACCGCTTCCGGCGCTGTCCGCGTACGGATTCTCGCTGCGCTACCGCGGTCACTGGGGTGTGGGCGTGCGTGTGCAGAGCGGACAGCTCCGCATCAGTGTGCCCGACTCGGAGGAGTCACCGATCCGCGTGGTCCTGACTGACCGGGCCGTCACCGTCGCACCGGGAGACACCTGCACGCTCATGCTGGCGCCCGGCTGACCGTCCGCTGCCCACCCGGGCTGGGGTGCAGTCATAACCACTGGTAACGCCATGATCTTCCTGAACCTCTCCATCCGGCACGTTCGCGGCCACCTCGGCGGCAGAAAGCCTGTCTCATGACTACTGCTCTCATCACCGGCGGCACCTCTGGAATCGGCCTGGGATTCGCCCGGCGTTTCGCTGCTGACGGTCACGATCTCGTTCTTGTCGCCCGTGGCGCAGAGCGACTGGACCAGACCGCAGCCGATCTCCGCCGCCACTACGGGGCCCGGGTGCACACCATCACCGTGGACCTCTCCACCAGCGCCGGATGCGCCACAGTGGAGAAACACCTCAGCACCTCTCCCGTTGACGTCCTCGTCAACAACGCCGGTGGTGGCCTGCCCGAGCCCTACCCCCGCAGCCCGCTCGCGGACGAAGAGCACATGCTCGACATTCTCGTACGCGCGCCGCTGCGTCTGATCCTACGCCGCGCTCCCCGGCATGACGGCCCGGGGCCGGGGCGCGATCCTCAACACCGCCTCCGCAGCCGGCCTGGTGCCCATCGGAACCTATGGTGCCGCCAAGGCCTGGCTCATCCAGTTCAGCGAATCACTCCGGTACGACCTCGCGCCCCACGGCATCCGCGTTCTGGCCGTCTGCCCCGGATTCACCCGTACGGGCGCACCCCACATCGACACTGTGCCCGACTGGGTCTGGCTCTCCGTCGACCAAGTCGTTGACAAGGCCATGAAAGACCTGCACCGGAACAAGCCTTTGAGTATCGCCAGCTGGCGTTTCAAACTCTACGCGGGAGCAGCACGCCATGCCCCACGTCGCCTCGTCGCCCCTATGGCCCGTTCTCGTGCTCCTCGCTCGTGACGGCCCACACACGGTTGTCCAGCATGTTTCCCGTCCACGAAGGATGCACCGGGGGACGAGTCGGAAAGAGCACGCGCACGTTGGCGAGCCGCTGATTGATCGGGTCGCCTGGCAGTCGGACCGGGATGAGTTCAAGTGAACCGGCCAGGTGACACCGTGAGGGCCTTGCGCCTCGGCTCGACGGAGGCGTGGCTCGTCCGGTTCTGGGAGCGGTTCTGCGTTATTTGGGGCTCCTCGCCGGCAGCGGCGCCGTCGACCCGGCCGGGTCGACGGCGCCGCTGCCGTGCCTCGGATGGGGTCAGTGGGGGTGGCGGAGCATCTGCTGGAAGGCGCGGGCGTGTCCGGCCTCGTCGGTGGCGTTGTGGCGGAAGAGGCGGGCGGCTTCGTGGTCGCCTACGGCGTCGGCGCGGCGGGCGAAGGTGGGGTACATGACCTTGGCCTCGTAGAGCTCACCGGCGATGGTCTTGGCCAGGTTGGTGCGGGTGGTGCCGACCAGGCCGTACAGGACGGCTTCGCCGGCGAAGTGCTCGCGCAGTTCTACTTGGGCGGTTCCCCGGAACAGATGGGCCAGGGCGGGGCGGTGGCGGGCGGCGTGGTCGGCGTACAGGGTGTAGCGGGCATGGGCGAGGGCTTCGCCGTGCATGGCGGTGTCGAGGTTGGCCAGGGTGCGGGCGGAGTGGACCTGCGGGCCGCCGGCAGGGACCTCGACGGCGTCGACGGGCGGCGGGGCGGGGATGGTGCCATGGCCGGTCTCGACGACCTTCAGGGCCGCTTGGAACGCTGCCAGGTGATGTGCTTCGTCCTGGCCGATCTCGGTGAACAGGTCAGCGGCGTTGTCATCTCCGTCGGCCGCGGCCTGCCGGGCGAAGGTGGGGTACATGACGGTCGTCTCGTAAATCTCGCCGGCGATGGCGGCACGCAGGTTGTCCGCGTCGCTGCCGACCACACCGGCGAGATCGGCTTCCTCGCGGAAGTGCTCGTTGAGTTCCACCGAGGCCGTCTTGCGGTACAGCTGTGCGGTGGCCGGAAGGCCTTCGCGGTCGGCCTGGGCGGCGTAGAAGGTGTAGGAGGCGTGGGCGTAGGCCTCACCGCGCATGGAGGTGTCGAGGTCGGCCAGCGTCTGGGGGTTGAGGGTGTTGGTGGTGGCGGTGCGGGCCGTGCCGGAGGCGGGCACGGGCAGTGCGGTGGCGGATGCGGCGGGGCCGGCGAGCACGGCGGCGACAGCGGCGGTGGACAGGCACGCAAGAGCGGCCCGTGTGGCGAAGCGTCTCATGTCTTCCTCGACTGAAGGTCGTCAACTGCCCTGGGGACCGACTCCATCACCCACGGGTGACGGACGACGAGCAGGACTCGCCCATCGGGTCGTTCACCACAGCGGGAATTCACCCGACCGGTCATCCGGACCCGCCCCGTCGGCACGGCCGTCCCCGGCAGTACCCGACCGTCGGTTCCGTCCCGGGTTCCCGGGAACCCGGGACGGAACCGACGGTCGGTGTGCCTGTGGGGGCGGGGTACACCCTGTGAGCGGCGCCCCTGGTGCGTGCCGGGCTCAACTACCGTGTCGTGCTTGATGGCCCAACCTGGAGCCGGTGTGGGGACGACGACGAGCAATGGGATCCCGGCGCATCCGCTGTGGGTGCACGCCGTGGTCGTCCTGGTGCCGCTGCCGGCGCCGGCTGTGGGGGGGGGCGGTCGTGCAGGTGTACCGCATCGGCGATTCGGGCGCGAAGGCCGTCTGGCAGGACGCTGAGTCCCCACACCTGCCCGGACGGACTGGACGGAATGGCCCAAAGGGCCCTGGCGGTTCTCTGCCCTCCGGGGACGCACTGGAAGGTACGGCTTCGGGCCGGTGCGGAAGATGCCGCTGGGTACCGCCCCGAAGACACACCGGGACAACACGCACCGGGATGCGGTGCCGCTCTGGAGGAACCGGGTGCAGAAGGAACGCGTGGGGAAACGACCGGACAGTGAACGCGGGGAGCCCCGGGGAGTGGCTGCCGCAGTTCGGCGGTGGCTGGAAGCGGTGCTGCTCGCGGTCACGGCCGCCGCTCTGGCGGCGGGCGGCATCGCGTGGTGGGCAGAGGCTCGGCCCGTCGCGGACGTGTGCTGGGCGGCGGGCACGGTTGTGGCGATCGTGCCAGCTGTGGCCTGGGTGACAAGGGCGCTGCGGCGTGGCCGGGCCGGGGTGGATCTGATCGCCGTCCTGGCTCTGGCCGGAACCCTGGCGACAGGCGAGTATCTTGCCGGTGCGTTGATCGCGCTCATGCTCGCCACGGGCCGTTGGCTGGACGCCGCGGCCGAGCGCCGTGCCTCGCACGACCTGCGCCACCTGCTGGAGCACGCCCCGCGTTCGGCCCGCCGCCGCACCGGTGACCAGGTCCGTGCGGTGCCGCTGTCCGACGTCCGGATCGGTGATCTCCTGGTCGTCGGCCCTGGTGAGGTCGTGCCGGTCGACGGGCGCATCGAGGACGGCACCGCGGTGCTGGACGAGTCGGTGCTGAGCGGCGAGTCCCTCCAGGTGGAACGCTGTACGGGAGAGACCGTGCGCAGCGGCGGTGTCAACGCCGGGAGCGCGTTCGATTTGCGGGCCGTGGCGACGGAGCAGGACAGCACCTACGCGGAGATTGTCCGCCTCGCCCGACAGGCCGGCGCCGAGAGTGCCCCGGTGATCCGGCTGGCCGACCGCTACGCCGCATGGTTCCTGCCCCTGTCGCTGGCCGTGGCAGGTGCGGCCTGGCTGGTCAGCGGCTCGGTCGTGCGGGCGGTGGCGGTTCTGGTGGTCGCCACCCCCTGCCCGCTGCTGCTGGCCGCACCCGTCGCGATCGTCTCGGGCCTGTCCCGCGCCGCCCGCCAGGGCGTGGTGGTCCGCGACGGCGCCGCCCTGGAGATGCTCGGCCGCGCCCGCACCCTCGTCCTGGACAAGACCGGCACCCTCACCACCGGCAGGCCCCGCCTCCTGGACATCGCCGCCGCCCCCGGCCGCACCCCCGACGAGATCCTCACCCTGGCCGCTTCCGTCGACCAGTACTCCCCCCACGTCCTGGCCCAGGCCATCACCGACGAGGCCCATACCCGCCGCCTGGCACTGCGGCCGGTGCACGACGTCGCCGAGGAACCCGGGCGCGGGGCCACCGGAAGTATCGGCACCTCGGTGGTGGGCGTCGGCAAACACGACCTCACCTCCCTGCCCGGCTGGGCCCGTACCGCCGGCAACCGGGCCACCCTGGACGGCGCCGCCACCGCCTGGCTCACCGTCGACGGCCGGCCCATCGGGGCCCTGCTGCTGCGCGACCCGCTGCGCAACGACGCACCGCGCACCCTGCGACGCCTGCGGCAGGCCGGCATCGAGCGACTGCTCATGATCACCGGTGACCGCACCGAGCCGGCCCAGGAGATCGCCGCCGTCCTCGGACTGGACGACGTCCGCGCCCGTCAGACCCCGGCCGACAAGGTCTCCGCGGTGCGCGACGAACGTGCACAGGCGGTCACCGTCATGGTCGGCGACGGTGTCAACGACGCCCCGGCCCTGGCCGCCGCCGACGTGGGCGTGGCCATGGGCGCCCGTGGCTCCAGCGCCTCCTCCGAGGCCGCCGACATCGTCCTGACCGCCGACCGCGTCGACCGCCTCGCCGACGCGGCCGCTATCGCCGTCCACGCCCGGCACATTGCCGCGCAAAGCGCCCTGGCCGGCATGGCGATGTCCCTGGCGGCCATGGTCGCCGCCGCGGTCGGCCTGCTGCCGCCCGCCGTCGGCGCGCTGCTCCAGGAGGCCATCGACGTCACCGTCATCCTCAACGCCCTGCGTGCCCTGCGCCTGGGCCGGACCGCTCGGGCCACCATCGACCCGGCCACCGAACGGCTCATCCAGCGTTTCGCCGCCGAGCACGACGACCTGCGCGAGGTCGTCGAAGCCGTCCGTGAAGCCGCCGGTCAACTCAGCGACACCGCCGACCGCACCGCCCTGGAGACCGTCCGCCATGTCGACCGGCTGCTGAACGAACGCCTCCTGCCGCACGAAGTGGCCGAGGAGCAGCAGCTGTACCCCGCCCTCGCCGCCGCCCTGGGCGGCCCCGAGACCACCGCCACCATGAGCCGCGCCCACACCGAGATCCACCGCCTCGCCCACCGGATCGCCACCCACGTGCAACTCGCCGACACCGAGGGACGCCTGCGCCCCGAGCAAATCGACGACCTGCGCGCCTGCCTCTACGGCCTGCACAGCGTCCTGAGACTGCACTTCACTCAGGAAGAGGAGAACTACTTCTCCCTCGCACACTGACGCCCCATGGCCGAGCAGGGCGTACGGCGCCGTCATGGGCACCGAAAGCGGCATCTTCAGCGTCCTTGGGGGCACGATCACGTGCTGCGGCTCCCGCGCGAAGTGTTCATCAGTGAGGTGACCGTACGGCTGACGTCGGAGCAGGTCCGCCAGCGGGGTCCAGAGGACCTGCGACGGTGGTCTGCGACAGGCGGACGCCGAGCACTGAGGTTTCCGCCCTCTGCAGCACTGTCCCCGCGCCTCCCCGCGCCGCCGCCCTCCCAGCTACCGCCCTCCGTACAGCCGGTCCAGGCCCACGAGCACCACATCTCCGTCGGCTTCGGCCGCGCGGAGCCCGGGGGCGAAGCCGACACCGCTGTAGCAGGCGGGCCGGGTGCGGGTGGTGTCTTCACTGCGGGCGGCGAGCAGGGCGAGGAGGTTGCGGAGGTGTTCCAGGTGGTGCAAGTCCATGACCTCGTCCCAGCTAGCCAGCCCCACCGACAGCAGGGCTCCGGGACGAGTGTCGGCCTGGCCGCGTACGACCACGTCCGCTTCTGCATCCGGACCGCGGCCCGATGGGTCGGGAAGAGAACCGTAGGCCGCCGTCGCGGGGCGTGTGCCGAAGACGGCCGGGTCGGCGAAGTCCATGACCCAGTCCCGGCAGACCTGGGCGAAATGAGGGCCTGCCACCGCAGAGTCGAAAACGGGACGTGTGTGCTGCCAGACCTCGACGGTGTCCCGCTGTTCCAGCGCCGAGCGGTGAGGCCATACCGCCGCGTGTTCGAAGGCCAGCAGTGGCTCCGCGATACGCAGCCGGACCAGGTGCGGGCGGAAGGCATCGGGCTCGCTGAACAGGAGACCGTTCGCCTGTAGGAGTGCAAGACAGTGTGAGGTGTCGGTGAGCGGAGTGCCGAGACATGCTGCGATCTCGCCCTGTGTCGAGCAGCCCGAGGCGATGGCGGCGAGCGCGGAATGGCACAGTGCACGGTCCCAGTGGTCGGTCTCCTCCTGCAGCAGGTGATGGGCCTCCAGGAAAAGGGGAGTCCGGGGGGTGAGGACGGTTCTGCACACCCAGGCGTCGAAGTCATCGAGACCGCTGGGGGCGTGATCTGAGAGGTAGTGCCGGTAGGCGGGGGTCCCTCCCACGATGGCGTGAACCAGCAGGGCGAGACGAGGCTCGTCGATACCCCAGAACCGTGCGGACTGGCGGAAGTCCAGAGGGCCCAGTGTGATGTCCAGACCGGCCAGCTCGCGCAGCGGTGAGGCCGTGCTGAACAGCCGGTGCATCACCGGCAGAGCGCTACCGCTCAGCAGCACGCGGGCACGGTTGTCCCGCCCCGATTCACGCAGGCGCCGATAGGCGCCGAGGATGATGGATGGCAGTGCGGGGCTCTGCCGCACCAGGTCGGGGAAATCGTCGACGACAATCGGGACCGGCCGCTGGTCGCCCAGCGCGAGCAGGGCATCGACGGCATCCTCCCAACCACGCCAGGGTCCCGGCGGCGATGTGCCGGTGTACCCGGCGAGCTCGTCGCCGAGCCTGCGCAGGGACTCGGCCTGAGTCGTCTGCTGCGCCCCGAAATAGAAGCCGCCCAGGGCTGTGGTCAGTGCCTCCAGAAGGTACGTCTTGCCCTGCCGTAGCCGTCCCGACACCACGCCGAGGCCGGCTCCGGGGCGGGTGTCACAGGCGAAGGTGACGAGCGCGTCCCACTCGGCGTCGCGGTCGAACAGGGTCTCCGGCTTCGCGGGGCGAGAAATAGCGGACGGCGGCATGACTGCTCCCATCCCTCGGCAAGCGCTCCTGCCACAAGTAGAACGTGGAATGCCGGGCACCGCGACACGCACGGCCACGCGCGGGTCAGGCTCACTACAACAGACAAGGCCGACGACGTCACGGTCCGTCCCCGGCGGCGTGACGGGCCGTGAACAGGGAGACACCCGATACGAATGCAGCATGCAACCTGCGCCACGACTCCCGCTCGCCTTGTAAAACGCCGGCTCCGTGCGCTGCACGGCTGGTATCCCGCTGCCTTCGGCGTGCCCTCGCCGGGACGTGGCTGCCGTTCGCGTTCCGGTGTGCGGAGCCTTCGTCCGGTGAAACCGGAATTACTGGCCGTGTGCGTGCGGGACGGTGATGACCGGGCAGCGTGCGTGGTGCAGTACGCCCTGGCTCACGGAGCCCAGCAGCATGCCGGTGAAGCCGCCGTGCCCGCGTCTGCCCACGACCAGGCCGAGGGCGTGTTCGGATGCTTTGGTGAGGACCTGAACCGGGTGGCCCCGCACGACCTCATGGTGCAGTTCCACCTCAGGATATGCCGCCGCACGTCCGGCGGTCGTCTCCGACAGCAGCCTGCGGCACTCCTGGAACTCCGCTTCGTCCAGTACACCGATCTGCGGAGACTGGCACACGTGCAGGGTCCGCAGGGCGGCGCCGTGCAGGGCGGCCTCTTCGAAGGCGAAGTCGACGGCTCTGGCGGATTGAGGGCTGCCGTCGACCCCGACCACGAAGTACGGCTGCCGCTGGGTGATGTGCTCCGGCTCCGGTACGACCACCACGGGGCAGGGGGCGTGGGCGATGAGCGGCAGGGTGACGGCGGAGGAGGTGAACAACTCCTGGACGGCGCTCAGATGCCAGGAGCCGAGCACGACCTCCATGGCGTTCTGCGCCTGCTCGCGCAACACCCACGCCGGATGCCCCTCCGCCAGCAGCCCGGAGGCCCGCACCCGCGCATGCCGGGACCTGACGAAGGCCACCGCCTCCTTCAGCACGCGGTCTCCCGTCGCGTGCATCTCCTCGTTCCCCTTCTCTTCGGACGACCGTCCGCCGACCGGCCGATGTCCCAGGGCCGGCGCACCCTGCGCGAGGGTCAGCAGCAGTGGCAGATGACGCCGGTCCGCCTCATCGGCGGCCCAGGCGAGCGCCACGCGCTTGCTTGGATCGGGGTCGACGCCGACCACGATCGGTGTACATCCGTCTTCGCGTGTCATCGCTGTCTCCCACGTGGTTTCCCTTCGGCCGGCTGCCGGGCGCTCCGGTTCCGACCGGTGGTGCCTTCCTTGGCTGTCCGCCTCTCGTTCCTCCGCCACGACGGTGCGTATACCGGCCGTGGGAGAGCAGGATCGCGTGAGCGAGGGGGTGCGCCGCATGCTGCTTCCTCGTAAGGAGTGGTATGCGACGGGATGCTCGTCGGGCCGCAGGCCAGTGCCCGGAAGGCTTCGGCCTGGGGCGTCAGTGTGCTTCCAGTCGCGCTCCCGGACCGGGTGTGGTGTCGGGTGCAGGGGGCTGGTCCTGCGCCATGTCGTGTTCTTGTCAGGCGGTGACGGCCGTGTTCCGACACTCGTCGGGGACGATCAGGCCGCTGTGACCGTCATGGACGCCCTGCGTTTCCCACGGCGACCGCGGCGGGTGTCATGACATCGCTCACGGTGTGCGGTGACGTCGTCATGCCGAACTTCCCCGCGGGCACGCGTGACCTTGGTGGGGTCGTGCCAACAGGATGGCAGAGTTGCCATTTCGCAGCACGCCGAGCGCCACTTGCGTTCAGTGGACGGCTCGACACCGTTGGAGACGGCCGACCCGCCTCGTCTGCCCAAGGCCCAACATCGTGTTGGCCCAGCGTGGGCATTTTTCCCTCCGCCATGCACAGGGGGAGAAGCGACGCTAGCGTATCTACGGGGTAAATGTCGGAAGAATGCCCATGGTGTTCGGGGTTGGTTTTCGTCCTGACCAGAGGGCGGTGCAGGTCTCGTGTGCAACAGGCGGTGACGGCTCTCACGGCACCCCGTGACGTCTTGAAACGGAAATCGGACCACATGGCGGACAGGGTGCTTTTGGGAGCAAGTGGCCCAGCACAGCGCGACACGGTCGCCGACCGTACGGAGACTTTGATCAAGGGCCGACGTAAGGAGAAGCCGTCGTGGCGGGATTCCGAGACTTCCTGATGCGTTTCCGTCCAGTTGCTTCACCCGGTCCCGCCGCACCGGGAGGTGTGCCCGCCGACCGTTCTGCCGAGCTCTCTGCCGAACTGGAACCCTCGCTGTCACTTCTGGAAGAGGCTGAGGCGCAGGCGCAGCAGATACGTGTCCAAGCAGGACAGGAAGCGGCTCGCCGGCGCGAGGCCGCTGAGTACGAGGCGGCACGGATCGTCGAAGGCGCCAGGGCGCATGCCCGCGATGTGCGGGCAGAAAACGCCGACCGTGTCCGTCGCACGGCTGAGGCGGAACTCGCGGACGTCCTGGCGGCCTCGGAGCACGAGGTGGCGGCGGTCCGGCGGCGAGCGGCGGACCGGCTGCCAGGCCTTGTCGAACGGGCGAAGGGCCTCGCTTCCGAGGAAGCGGGTGTCGCCGGATTCCGTGAAACGAGTCCGTGATGGGTGCCGGATGGGTGGCCGGTGGCACCAGGGCCAGGGCCATGGTGAACAGATGTGTGGGTATCGAGGGAGCCCACGCGATGGCGGTGACGGGCGCCCTCGGCGACGCGCTCCGCTTTCTGGAGGGCACCGCCTACCGGCGCGACCTCGACACCGAGGGCTCGTTGGCCGACACGCAGCGGTCCGTCGGGATCACACTGCTGTGGCATCTCAGGGTGCTCGCGGGCTGGCAGCCTCGGAAGGGCACGCAGGCAATCCGGTTGCTCGCGTCCGGGTTCGAGATCGCCAACACCGAGGAGCACCTGCGCCTGCTGGCGGGCACTGAAACCGACGTACCGCATCCGCCCTATCGTCTCGGTGCACTGGCAACAGCGTGGCCCAGGCTTGTGGCGACGCGTTCTGCGGCCGAGTTGCGTGCCGCGCTGACGACCTCTGCCTGGGGCGACCCCGGATCCGACTCGCCCGCGGCAGTGACCACGGGCATGCGGCTCTCTGCGGCCGTGCGCACGGCGGTTGCCGTGCCGGAGACGGCGCGCTGGGCCGCGGGCCAGGCGGCACTGCTCGTTGCCAGGGAAGTGTTCCTCGCCGGGCGACCGATGATGCCGTCGTCCGCGCGCCGGGCGGCCAGGCTGCTCGGCGCCAGGGCGGTGGGGGCGACGTCGTTCGCCGAGTTCCGCCGGAATCTGCCTGCCAGGGCCCGCTGGTCGCTCGAAGAGGCCGAGGACGGCGCGGACCTGTGGCGGGCGGAGGCGCGATGGTGGCACGAGGTGGAACAGGATGGTGCCGCACTCCTGCGCAGCTCAAGGCATGGTTCCGCGCAGGTCGTCGGGTCAGTCGCCGTGCTGGCCGCAGACGCGTGGCGGGTGCAGGCAGCGCTGGAACTGGCCGTCCGTGGCGGTGGGTCGTCGGAGGCGCTTGATGCGGTGTTCTGAAACCATGGCACCCGCTCGTATGCAGCGAGTGGCCATCGTGGCCCCGCGCACGGCACTGCGGGAAACCCTCGTGTGCATCGCCGAGGCCGGCTGTGTGGAGATCGATACGGTCGGCGACCGGACGAGCCAGGCCGGACGCCGGCTACAGCGGCTGAGTACGCAGCCGTCCGCCCCTGCCCTGAGCGCGCGGGAGCCGGACCTCGACGCACTGGAGCATGACTGCCGGGCGGACCTGCTGGCTGGAGAAGCCCAACTTCAGGAACGGCTGAGCAGCGCGATCGTCAAGGGAGACGTCGCGGGCCTTGCCGGGTGGTGTCCGCTGAGAGACCTCCAGGTCACGGCCGAGCGGATCGCGGATGCCGGAGGCGCGTTGGTGCCCTTGCGCCCGCCGCGGGGAACGGATCCGCCCACCTTGCTGCGGGGCACGGATTTGATGAGGCGGTCGTTCCAGCCGCTGGTGCGGACGTACGGGACGGTGCCCTACGCGGACCTCGACCCCACGGTGGGCGCAGGAATCACGTACATCGTGATGTTCGGGGTGATGTTCGGCGACGCCGGCCACGGTGCGCTGCTGCTCGCTGCCGCGCTCCTGCTCCGCATCGGCCGACCCCGGCGGCTGGCGTCGCTGCGCGCACTATGGCCCTTCGTAGCAGGGGCGGGGCTCGCCAGTATGCTGGCCGGTCTCGCCTACGGTGAGTTCTTCGGTCCGACCGGTGTGCTGCCGACGCTCTGGCTGAACCCACTGGACCAGCCGCTGAGACTGCTCGCGGTCGCCGTAGGGCTCGGGGCCGCATTCCTCGCCCTGGCCTACGGAGCGGGGATCGTGAACCGCCGGCGGGAGCGCGGCCTCGGGCACGCCCTCTATTCCGCCTCCGGTATCGCGGGTGCGGTCGTCTTCCTCGCATTCGCCCTGTTCACCGCTGCCTTCTCCCTGGGTGGCGGCGGCTTCGCGATTGCCGGCACGGTGCTGGCGGTGACCGGTCTCGCTCTGGCCGGTACCGGCTTCTTCGCCGACACGGCCGGTGGCCCGGGCGGTGCGGCCGTGACCGGCGTCCAGCTCTTCGACATGGTCGTGCGGATCGGGTCGAACGCGGTTTCCTTCACTCGGCTGGCCGCCTTCGGCCTGACCCATGCCGCGCTGGGCGGAATCGTGTGGGAAGGGACCTCCGCCCTGGCAGGAAAGGGTGGGGCAGCACTGATCGTCGCGGCGGTCGTCTTCGTCACCGGCAACGCACTGGCGTTCGCGCTGGAGGCGCTCATCGCGGGCGTGCAGGCACTGCGGCTTGAGTTCTACGAACTGTTCTCCCGAGTCTTCGAGGGCCAAGGCCGGCCTTTCCACCCGTGGCACCTGCCCGTAGATCGCACGGAGGTCGCGTAGTGATCACCTGGTTGCTCGCTCTTCCTGTCGTGGTGGCGGGTTATGCGGCCATCCGGCTGCTGCTGCGCCGCTCAGGGAGCGCGCGGTGGGTCGTCCTTGCCAACTCGCTTATGGTCATCGGCGTGCTCGTGCTGCTCTTGCTGGCGCACAGCGGCGGGGATGCGCAGGCTGCCGGCACGCAGGCCGCGGCGGACTCCGGCTCCGGTTCTGCCGCCTTGATCGGCGCTGCCATCGCGGTCGCCGGGGCGTCCATCGGCGCGGCGATCGCCGTGGCGTACACCGGTGCCGCCGCGATCGCGGCCGTCAGCGAGCGGCCCGAACTGTTCGGCCGGGCCATGGTCATCGTCGGACTCGCCGAGGGCATTGCCATCTACGGACTGGTCGTGGCCGTCATCCTGATCGGAAAGTCATGACCATGGCAGACGTGGCAGCTATCGGTGAGCAGGTACGGGTAGCGGGGTTCGCCCTCGGCGGAGCTGACGTGGTGATCGCCGAGGACCCGGGGACCGTATGGGAGGCGTGGCGGAACCTTCCGGACGACATCGGTCTGGTGATCGTCACCCCGGCCGCGGCCGAAGCTCTCGGTCCGGCCGTCCTGGAGGGTGACCGGCCGCTCGTGGCGGTGATGCCACGATGAGCCGCCCCGCTTCCCAAGAGGCCACGGCCGCGCTCGCACCGGTGCGCAGCGAACTCGTCCGCGCCGCCGAGGTACAGGCGCAGGCGCTGCTGGACCATGCGGACCGCGAGGCGGACGACGTCGTCCGCCGGGCCCGGGCCGAGGCCGACGCACTCTTGGACGAGGCCCGCCGTCAGGGCGAAGAGGACGGTACGGGGGCTGCCCGTGCCGTCCTTGCGCAGGCCCGCCGCATGGCCAGGGACAAGGAACTGGCTGCACACCGTGAAGCGTACGAAGGTCTACATCGCCGCGTCGTCGAGCAGGTTCGCGCCCTGCGGCACTCGCCCGACTACCCGGCTCTGCTTGACCGCATCGACCAGCGTGCCCGGCGGGTGCTGGGCCCTGACTGCCGGGTCACCGAGCATCCCCGGGGCGGCGCGGTGGCCGTAGCGGGGGAAGACGAGCGGACTTCACCCTTGACGCACTCGCAGCCCGGGTCCTGGCCCGGATCGGCCCGGAGGCGGAGACCCTGTGGAGACGGTGAAGGAGAAAGCCCGGGAACGGTCCCGCGTCCTGCGAGTTGCCGGGCCGCTGGTCGAGTTGGAGTATGCCGGCGGAACGGCGATGTACGACGTGGTCCTGCTCGGTGCCGCCCGGCTGCCCGCCGAAGTGGTGGCGATCAGCGCCGGCGTGGTCGACCGTGCAGGCCTACGAATACACCGGCGGGCTCACGCCCGGGGATCCGGCCCACCCGCAGGGCGCACCGCTGTCGGCGCGATTCGGGACCGGAGCTGCTCGGAGGCATCTTCGACGGGCTGCTGCGCCCTCTGGCCGACAGCGGAGACTGGCTGCTGCCCGGGGTCGGTGGGCCGGGAGGGCAGGAACGCACCTGGCCGTTCACGCCGCAGGCCGAGGCAGGCACCACCGTGGCGGAGGGGGGCCTACTCGGCGACCTGGCCGGGACGGGCCCCGTGCGGGTGCGCGTTCTCGTGCCGCCGCGCTGCAACGGCGTCCTGGAATGGATCGCGCCTGCAGGGGAGTACGCACGGGATGCGGTGCTGGCCGTGGTAAGCGGGACCGAGGTGCGTGTCACGAGTATGTGGCCCGTCCGTCGGCCACGGCCGGCACGGGAGCGGGTCGGCGAGCCGGATCCGCTCAGCACCGGCCAACGGGCAGTCGACCTGCTGTTTCCCGTGGCCCGCGGAAGCACGGTGGCCGTCCCCGGAGGGTTCGGTACCGGAAAGACGATCCTGTTGCAGCAGATCGCCAAGTGGTGCGACGCGGACGTGATCGTCTACGTGGGCTGTGGGGAGCGCGGGAATGAGATGGCTGACGTCATCGCCGACTTCTCAGCGCTTGAGGACCCCAGAACCGGCGGCGCGTCTGGCGGACCGTACGGTGACCGTGGCCAACACCTCCAACATGCCCATGATGGCCCGGGAAGCAAGCATCCACACGGGCGCCACGGTGGCCGAGTACTTCCGTGACATGGGCTACGACGTCGTCGTCATCGCGGACTCCACGTCACGGTGGGCCGAGGCGCTGCGCGAGTTCGCCTCCCGTACCGGTGCGCTTCCCGCGGAAGAGGGCTATCCGGCCGGACTCGCCTCGGCCATCGCCGCGTTCTACGAGCGAGCCGGAGCCGTGACCACGCTGGGCGGCCGCCGAGGATCCGTCACCGTGATCGGCGCTGTCTCCCCGCCCGGCGGCGACCTGACCGAACCGGTCACGGCGCACACGGAACGCTTCGTACGCTGCGTCTGGTCACTGGACCGCGATCTCGCCTATGCCAGACACTACCCGGCCATCTCCTGGGCAGGGTCGTTCTCCCGGGACGCACAAGCCGTCGGCGCCCGGCACGCATCGACGGGCGACACGGCCTGGACGGGCAGGCGCGACGCGGCTTGCCGCGCTCCTGACGGAGGCAGACCGGCTGGCCGACCTGGTGGATCTGATCGGCATCACCGCCCTGCCCGACCAGGAGCGGATCAGCGTGCTGGCAGGCAGGCTGGTCCGTGAGGGGGTGCTCCAGCAAAGCGCTCTGTCGGAGCACGACACCTACTGCGGCGCGGCCAAGACAGCGGCGCTGGGCGACGCTGTGCTCGACGGTCGTCGACTGCTGCCGGGAGCTGGTCGACGCCGACGTGCCCGCGGCCACGGTCGAGGACATGGACTTCGGCCCGCTGCTGCGCGCCCGTGACGAGGCCGGACCCGACGACGTGGCGGGTGTGGCGTCGCGGCGGGACCTCGTGCTGGCGCGGCTTCGCGAGCGGCGGTGAGCTGGCGTGACCACGTGGGGCAGCGTCGAGTACACGAAGATCCGCGAGCTGCACGGCCCGCTGGCCGTCGTCGACGGCGTGTCCGGGGTGGGCTGGGATGAATTTGTGACGATCACCTTGGAGTCCGGAGAGGAACGGCACGGCCTCGTGCTGGAAGTCGACCGCGGAACTGCCGTGGTGCAGGTCCTGGAGGACACCGCGGGGATGGACCCGGCAGGCGTGCGGGTGGCCTTCGCGGGAGCACCGCTGCGCATTCCGGTCGGCACCGGCTGGCTCGGCCGGACCTGCAACGGCCGCGGCGAACCGATCGATGGCGGCCCGCCCGTGTTCGGGTCCACCGACGCGGCGGTCAGCGGGAATCCGATCAACCCTCTGCGCCGCGAACCGCCCTGTGATCCGGTGCTCACGGGCGTCGGAGCCATCGACGCGCTGACCACCTTGGTCCGCGGGCAGAAGCTTCCGGTGTTCTCCGTGGCCGGGCTGCCGCATCTGGAACTGGCCGTCCAGATCGCCGCCCAGTCCACCGCCGGCGGCGAGGCGTTCAGCGTGGTCTTCGCCGGCATGGGCCTCACCCACCCGGACGCCGCCTTCGTACGGGACACCCTGGAGGAGCGTTCCGCCGCAGGTGAACTGGTGCTGCTGCTCAACACCGCCGACGACCCCGTGATCGAGCGGATCCTCACTCCGCGCGTCGCGCTGACGGTGGCGGAGCACCTTGCGTTCGGCGGCGGTCGTCATGTGCTCGTGGTGATGACCGACATGACCAGCTATGCGGAAGCACTGCGCGAAGTCTCCGCCGCCCGTGGTGAGATGCCGGCCCGTCGGGCGTATCCCGGCTACCTGTACAGCGACCTCGCTTCCCTCTACGAGCGCTGTGGCCGGATCCGGGAACGACCGGGCTCCGTCACGGTCCTGCCCGTGCTCACCATGCCCGCGGGCGACATCACGCATCCGGTGCCGGACCTGACGGGGTACATCACGGAAGGCCAGATCGTGCTGTCCCGGGACACCCATGCCCTGGGTGTCTATCCGCCGGTGGACGCGCTTGTCTTCGCTGTCCCGCCTCATGCGCAAGGGCGCGGGGCCGCAGCGCACCAGGGCGGATCACCTTGATGTAGCGGCGCAGCTTCTGGCGGCGCTGGCCCACGCACGGCAGGTACGTGAACTCGCGGATCTGGTCGGGCAGGCGGCACTGAGTCCGACCGACCGCTCCTACCTCGACTTTGACGACGCGTTTCTGCGCCGCTTCGTGGACCAGCGCCGCGATGAACTACGCGATCTTGACCGGACACTGGAGGACGCCTGGCGCGTGCTGCTCACGCTGCCTCGCAGCCAGCTCTCCATGCTGCCGGCAGAAGCGCTGGACGCGCACACCGCGGCGGAACAGTCGGGCGGCCACGACGGCAACGGGCGGAGGACCGCCTCATGACCAGCGCGCGCCGTATTCCGCCCGGACGCGCCGGTCGGCTGCGGCTGCGCCGCAGTCTGGCCGTCGCGACACGCGGCGCCGAGCTCCTCGACCGGAAACTGCGGATCCTGCGCGAGGAGCACGAACGCCTGCTGCGGGCGGAGGAAGCCGGCGCCCTGGCATGGGAGGACCGTCTGAGCACCGCGGAAACCTGGCTGCTTCGCGGGCTGGTCCTGGGCGGAGAACAAGCCCTGGAGGCTGCCGCGGCCGGGGTGGGGAAGGCACGGTTCACCGCGGGCGGGAAGTCCACCATGGGTGTCCGCCACCCCTCGGGTGCCTCCTGCACCATCCCGGATCGCCCGGCCGGGGCGGCGCTGCCCGGCAACGCAGCCCTGGTGCACGCCGAATCCGCCTACCGCAAGGCTGTGCTCGCCGCCGGCGAGTACGCGGCAGCCCAGGCTGCGGCCCGCGTCATCGGCGCGGAGGTCACAAAGCACGGGCCAGCGAGTCCGTGCGCTGCGACGGCACTGGATCCCGCGCCTGGAGGAAGAACTCTTCCGATCGGAACTCGCTCTGGAGCAGAGTGAGCACGAGGACGCGGTACGGCGACGGTGGGCCGCCCGCATGCTCGCGGAGGGCGAGACACCGGAGCGCTAACTTCGCCGTTTCACTTGGGGGCGGCTGGCTTGGGGGCGGAAACGCGAAAGTGCCTTCCTGACTTGGGACGATGAACCTTGCTGAGGGGTTCTGTCGGTCCAGGCGGAGGACACTTTCTATGTGCAGGGTATCGGGTTGCGTCCCAAGGTCCGTGTCATGCCGATGGTTCGGGGGTGGTCGGGCATGCCGGGGCACGGTTCGCCTCCATCCCGCTGACTGAAGACGAGCGCGCAGCGGTGGACGACGGTCAAACCGCCATCGACGCGCTCCTCGCCCGGCTCACCGACATCCCCACCCCGCAGGCCCCACACCACGAGAGCTCGGCCTCCCCGCCACCGTCACCATGCTGCCCATCGTGGAGGTCCGCCAAGGCAAACAGGAATGAGCTCGAAGGGCCAGCCATCGGTAGCGCGACTCGGCCTCAGGGCTGTTTCCGCCGCTCTCGCCGTCCTGGCACCACTGCCGAGTGGGTGCTCGGGCGTGTCAATCGGTGCCAGGTATGGATCAGCGACCACCACCCGACACCGCTTATTCCGGCGGGCAACGTGCCACGCGGCCACTGGGTGCGCATGACAGCAGCAAGCCCCATGGCCGGTCGGCTGCTACGGACCGGCTGGTGCGCAAGCTCACCCTTCGGTTCCAGAGGACAGGCACGGCAATGCCTTCGCTCTTGGGTCATACCCGCGCGAAGGCTCCCACGCAAAACAGTCCCCGGTAGTGCTGCACGTGTCCTGAAGCGTCAGTCGTCACTGTTGCCTCGGTATCGCGCCGGCTTGCCGGGGGCCTGAACCACATCCTGTCCGAGTCACTCCGCCGACTAGACGTCCTCACCGGTTTTGTAACTCTTTCGGTGTTATAGCCTACTTCGCATGATATACAACATCTAGCCTGATGCAATGCTATCTGGGCGACTTTTCCGATATATAGGGAGTGCGGGCGCAGGCTTTCCCGGCAAGCGCCCAGACACCGCGCGCAAGCCCGGTCCGGCTGCAGCCAAGAGTCGGGATGATGAAGCAGATCGCCGAGAAGACCAGGACGTCGAAAGCGCCCTGGGCCGGATTCATCCGCGCCGCGTTCATGGTGGACGTCTTCTCCCCGGCGCGCCCGGCCGTCGTCGGCTGGTCCGCGGCCCGGCACAAACGTGTCTCCGGGGTCATGGAGGCTTACCAGCGAGACTTCTCCACCCAGCAGGCCATCGACGCGGTGGTCCGGTCGGCGAACCGCACCCTGATGCTGGCCTCCGGCGGAGAGGAGGCCGACGCACCCGACAGACAGCCGGGTACGGCCGACACCATTCCTCACCGGAGGCCGCTGATCCCAGGTTCCACACACGCGTACGCCGCGGCTGAAGTGGCGACCCCCCGTCTGCACGGAGATGGTGGAGGAGGAGAACACATACGACCAGGCAGGGATACGTGATGAACGACGAGGCTACCTCCCCTCCGCGAATCGTGGTGGGCGTCGATGGCTCCGAACCATCGAAAGCAGCTCTCCAGTGGGCGGTGGACCAAGCGAAGCTGATCGGCAGTGCGGTCGACGCGGTCTTCGCCTGGGACTACCCGACGCCCTGGCATGGCCTAGTCCCGCCCACGGAGAAGGATCCAAGCGACTACGAAGAGCACATGCGAAAGCTCCTGGACCATGCGATCGACGAGGCCCTCGGCCCGGGACCGGGACGGCCGGTCGCGCTCCGCGCCATCTCGGCCCATGGGCATCCGGCCGCCGTTCTGCTCGATGCCGCCGCAGGAGCACAGCTGCTGGTCGTGGGCAACCGAGGGCACGGCGAGTTCCGCGAGGCGTTGCTGGGCTCGGTCAGCATGCACTGCGTGCAGCACGCGCCCTGCCCCGTCGTTGTGTTCCGGGACTCCGGCCACGGAACCTGAGGAAGGCGTGTACGCCTCACTGGTCCAACAGGGGCCGACCTGCCGCGGTCGGATCGCCGTACCAGTCGCGGACGGAGGGCCGCGGCCGACTCAGGCAGCCGGTACGTGTGGCCGGACAGGCCGTCGGATCGATCTCGGCGGTGATCGGGGTAATCGGATTGTCATCCCAATCCTCCTCCGGAAAGTGACTGGTCCAGGTGTGCCCGTGACGTGGTGAGCGGTGGACTTCCTCCCGGACGATCGCGGCCGGTGGACCCGGAGGTGAAGCGTCATGCATGGGTACACGCCCCTGTTCCGGCGGGCCGCTGACACTGCGAGGACAGTGACGAGCCCATGGCCTCCGTCATCTCGTCCTGAAAGCGCCGCCCTCATCTTCGGCTGTTGAGACGCGCGTTCTCCTCGCACGTTCCCACCGTGGCGGTGCGAGTTGCAGACCGGGTAGCCGGCGCTCACGATGCCAGCGCTCACGATGGAGGGAGCCGCATGGCTCTTGGACTTCACATCCGCGGAGGTGAGCCGCATGACTCTGCCCGTACGACGCAGGCCCGGTAGCCTGCTGGAGCGGGCCTACCTCTGGAATGAGCCGATCGCTGCCGAGTTCGATCAATTCTTCGAGCGGATGAATCGGTTCCTGGAGTCCGCTGCACCGTCCTGGACCGAGCCCATGGCCTGGGCGCCGCTGGCCGACCTGAGCGAGACCGGCGAGGCGTACAAGGTCGAGTGCGAACTGCCCGGCATCAAGCGCGAGGACATCGACGTCGAGGTCAGTGGACGCGAGCTGCACGTCACTGGGGAGCTGAAGGAACGCGAGCGCGAAGGCGTCCTGCGCCGCGCCACCCGCCGCACCGGACGATTCGAGTACCGGGCGCTGCTGCCCACCGAGGCGAAGGCCGAGGACGTTCACGCCACTCTCGCCGACGGCGTCCTCACCGTCACCGTCCCCAAGGCTCAGGCAACCAAGCCCCACCACATCGAGATCGAGAGCTGAACCACCATTCCTACTACAGGGGCACGATCGACGGGTGTGGACGACTGCCCTCGCTCCGCACCCGGGTGACCACGTGAAGTCACCAGAGGGAAGGTAGCACGAGGTGATGCGACGTCTGCCGCGCTCGGGACAAGGTGTCCGGGCGTCGTGACCGACGTCGGGCCCGGACAGTCGCCGCGCGGTCATCGGAGTGTTCCGCACACCGGTGATCTGTGTGTCGAGGCGTGGGCGCCGACGCGTGAGGAGTGCATCGTGGAGGCGGCACGGGGCATGGTCGGCAGCTTCGCCGATGTGCCTCCGGATGTCTCCTGGGTTGCCCGGGAGTGCGCGGTGTCAGGCGACGACGACGGCCGGCTTCTGGCCGCCGTCATCGAGGAAATCATCTATCGCATGGACGTCGCGGACGTGTTGCCCATGGACATCGCGGTGGCGCCGGAGCCGGGCGGGGTACGCGTGCGCTTCAGGATGGCCGACAGCTCGACGGCGACGCAGACCGGGGCCGTGCCCAAGGCCGTCGCGCTGCACGGGCTGCGACTGGCCCGGGATGCGCACGGGTGGGCCTGCCGGGTGACGCTGGATGTGTGATGCCTGCCCGGCGTCCCGCGCCGGAACGGCTGGGCGAGGAGGCCGATCCGACATGGACATCCGGCTGGTAGCGGAAGGGCCCTGGCGGTTCCGTATCGAACCGACCGGCGCCATGCGCGTACCCGGAGTCGTCCTGACCCCACGGGAGTTGCTGCCGGACGAGCCGGGTGACCAGGCTCTTCAGCAGGTGGCCAACGTGGCCACGCTCCCGGGCATCGTCCGCGCCTCGTACGCCATGCCCGACATCCACTGGGGTTACGGCTTCCCGATCGGCGGCGTGGCCGCGACCGACGTCGCCCACGGTGGGGTCATCTCACCCGGAGGGGTGGGCTTCGACATCTCCTGCGGGGTGCGCCTGCTCACCGCACACGTGGACCGCGCCGCCCTGCTGCCGAAGCTGCCCATACTGATGGACCGTCTGGACACACTGATACCGCGCGGGCTCGGTCGCGGCGGCCTGTGGTACCTGGCGGACCGGACGCAGCTGCACGAGATCCTGCGCGGCGGCGCCCGCTACGCGGTCGAGCAGGGCCACGGGGTGCCGCGAGACTTGGACCGGTGCGAGGACTGCGGAGCCGTCGGCAACGCCGATGTCACCCAGGTCGGCGAACGCGCGCTGGAGCGCGGCGCCGGTCAGGTCGGCAGCCTGGGGTCGGCCAACCACTTCCTGGAGGTCCAGGCAGTGGATGCCATCTACGACGAGACCTGCGCGCGGGCGTTCGGCCTGCGCCCCGGCCTGGTGTGCGTCATGATCCACTGTGGCTCGCGGGGGCTGGGCCACCAGACCTGCTCCGACCACGTGCGGGCCATGGACGCCGTGATGCGACGGTACGGCATCGATGTACCCGATCCACAACTCGCCTGCGCACCTGTCGACTCGCCCGAGGGCCGCGCCTACCTGGGCGCGATGTCCGCCGCCGCGAACTTCGCACGCGCCAACCGCCAGCTGCTGGCCGATGCCGCCCGCAGCGTCTTCCGCGAGGTCACCGGCACGGGTCTGGACCTGCTCTACGACGTCTCGCACAACCTCGCCAAACTGGAACGCCACACCAACGACGGCGCGGCCCGGCCGCTGCTGTGCGTCCACCGCAAGGGCGCCACCCGGGCCCTGCCGCCGGGCCACCCCGACCTGCCGGACACGCTCCGCCCCTTCGGCCAGCCAGTGTTCGTGCCCGGCACGATGGGGACCGCCTCCTATGTCATGACCGGCACCACCGGCAACCGCGCCTTCGACTCCTGCTGCCACGGCGCGGGTCGCGTCTGGAGCCGGCACCGAGCCCACCGCGAAATGTCCTCCCGGCAGCTGCGCCAGGAACTGGCCGGTGCGGGGGTCGCGGTGCGCCCTGCCTCCTGGCGCAGCGTCACCGAGGAGGCACCCGAGGCGTACAAGGACGTCGACGCCGTGGTCCGGGTAAGCGAACACAACGACCTGGGCCGCCTTGTCGCCCGTCTGGTGCCGTTGGGCGTCCTCAAAGGCTAGAACGGGCTGGAACCGACCCGAACCGGCCCCGCGAGCACACTCAAGCGCGCGTCAGCAGAGCGTCCAAGGGCTCGCTGTTGTGCAGGCGGTTGATGGCGTCGGCGAGCAGCGGGGCAACCGACCGCACCTGGAGCGGAAGCTCTCGCGGCTGTTCGACAGCGAGGGTGTCGGTGATGAGCAGGCGCCGGATGGCAGGGTGCCCGAGTCTGTCCTGCACAGGTCCGACCAGGAGGCCGTGGGTTGCAGCCACGGTGATGTCGGGAGCGGCCCCGCGGTCGAGCAGGACCTGCACAGCCGCCTCGACCGTTCCGCCCGTGCTGATCATGTCGTCCACGACAACCGCGGGCCGTCCGACGACGTCACCGACCAGTTCCTCGGCTTGCACGCTCGTGCCTGACACGCGGGTCTTGCGCACCACGACGACCGGTCGCCGCAAGCGTCCGGCATAGTGCTCGGCCAGTTTGACCGCTCCCAGATCCGGTGACACCACCACAGCCGTATCGGAGATCTCCCGGGCGAGTGCCTCGGCGATCACCGGCACCGCCGTCAGCATGTCCACCGGGATCCCACACATCGCCTCCAGCGCGGTGGTGTGCGGGTCAACGACAAGCAGCCGGTGCGCACCGGACGTCGCCAGTGCCTCGGCGACCACCCGTGCCCCCACGGGCTGCCCCTCCCGGGTACGGCGGTCCTGCCGGGCGTAGCCGAAGTAGGGCACCACCGCGGTGATCCGGTCCGCACCGCCCCTGCGGCACGCGTCGAGGAGCAGGAACAGCTCGATCAAGTGCTCGCTCACGTGAGGCCCGGTCGGCTGGACCACGTACACGTCGCCGCCGCGCACATGCCCGACGACGGGCCGTACCTCACCGTCGGGGAAGCGCACCGACTCACACTCCACCGGCACGACGCCCAGGGCTGTCGCGATGGCGTCGGCCAGTGCCCTGTGAGCCGTACCCGCCACGACACGAACGCCCATCGTGATCCTCCCGTACCGAACGGGCCGACCGAGATCAGCCGACGCGGATGTTGGCCGCCCACCAGCGGACCGTCCCGCGGCGGACCTCCCGGCTTCCATGCTCCAAGACCTCCAGGAGCCTCGCCACACGTCACGGCCATGTCGCGTGCGTCGTACACGTGCCACGAATGCGCATGGCAGGCGAAGCCTCGCCATATGAGCTGTTCCGCCGTCACCGGCATTAAGGCCCCGCGTCGTCCTGCCTGGGCCGCTGATACGCCCACGTCGCTTCGTCGGTCACCCGGGGTGGGCTGCGTCGCGCTGCACCCCGTTGGTCCGGGTACAACGATGGAGGGAGGCACGCGGCGATCAGTGCGACGAGCCGGCGGGAGCCCGGGGACGGCACGTGGACGGTTGCGGATCTACCTGAGGGCAGCCCCCGGTGGGGAAGACGTACGCTTTCATGCTCGAAGAAGGCCGGCGTCTGCGTGCCGCTGGCGCCGACGTGGTCGCGGGTTTCGCCGAGCCGCACGGGCGGCGACCGGCCGCGGCCATGGCCGAGGGCCTGGAGACGGTGCCGCGGCGTACGGTGACCCACCGGGGAGCCGAGTTCTCCGAGATGGACCTCGACGCGGTGCTGGCCCGTCGCCCCCAAGTTGTGCTGGTGGACGAGCTCGCCCACACCAACGCGCCCGGTGGCGGCACCCGCAACGCCAAGCGGTGGCAGGACGTGGAGGAGTTGCTGGAGGCCGGGATCGACGTCGTCACCGGTGTGAACGGCCGCCGACGCTGCCGCCCGACGCACACGGCAGGCCGTACGCGCGACGTAGGAGGCGCGGGTACTGAGCCGGCTGTCGACCGCCATGATGCACGGCCAGGACCTGCCGAGCCTGGTCGAACAGGTGCGGGAGAGTTTCGGGCTGAGCAGCGTCAGCCTGCTCGAACGCGACCCCGAGGCGACGCCGGGCCCACGCTGGTACGTGGTCGCAAGCGCGCGTCCACACCCGCCGGAGCAGCCGTACGAAGCCGATGTCGAGAGTCCGGCCAGCGGCACCTCACGCTGGCGGCCCGTGGTGTCTCGGCCACCGACGACCAGCGGGTCCTGGGCGTGTGCGCGGCTCAACTCGGCATGGCCCATCTACACGGCAGGCTCGCTCAGCACGCCGTCGAGACGGACACCCTCGCCACTGCCGAACGCACGCGCACCTCCCTGATCCGGGCGCCGACCGCGACCTGCGGGAGCGGCTGCGCGCGGCGGATGAAGCTCTCGCCCGCCAGGACACAGAGGCGGCTCGGGTGGCGGTCCGACGCGCCGCGCAGGTCGTCGCCGGCCTCGCCGATCGCGACCGGCTGCAGGGCAGGGCCCTCGACCTCTATCTGCGCCCCATCGGCCTCGACGAGATACTCACCGCCGTGCTGGACGACCTGGGGCCCGGCGTGATGGCCGACGGCGCCCTGCTCACCCGGGTGCTGACCGCCCTCGCGGCCGACGCCCTGATCCACAGCCCGGCTGGGCGGTCGCCGACTGTGACCGCCGAAGCCTTCGACGGCAGGCTTCGCATCCGACTGACCGGCGGCCCCATCGGCGCCCCGCGTGCCGACGGCCTGTCGCTGCGGCTTTCCCAGGACCTCACCGAGGCGATGGGTGACATGCTCGAACCGACGTTCGACGATGGACGGTTGTCCACGGTGCCGCTTACCCTTCCGGTCGCCTTCACGCGTTCCTGACCCCGTCCCCGGCAGCCGGCCGTCCCACGGGCAGTGGGTCCGCTCCGCGCCGATCACCTCCCCCACCGTCACCATCCCGGGCTTCTCTGGCGGCACTCGCCTGGCGCTCCCCAACGTCACCAGCCCGACCGGCGCAACGTCCTCGTCGTTCATCAGGAACGCCGAGTGCCGGTACCGGTAGCGGGTTGGCCAGCAGCTCCGCGACTGTCAGGTCCGCGGCACCGTGAGTGCATCCCTTGCCATGGCCGCATGCGCGAGGACACCGGCAATCACGCTACGCAGCTGTTCCTGCCGTCCCTCGGCGGTGGCGGCCGGGACGGCGTTCACCAAGGGCGGTACCCAGCAGGGGCGGTCCCGCCCTTTCATTCGGGTCTGGTAGTGAGGTGCTGGAGCCCGCGTAGCGTCCCCCCTCAAATGGATCCAAGCTGGATATGGATCTGCAGGGAGTCGATGCCACGCCCCGGAGCCCGGCCCAGCGAAGCCGCAGGAGACC
Organism: uncultured Actinomycetota bacterium; assembly: GCA_963761765.1. Classification (GTDB taxonomy): domain Bacteria; phylum Actinomycetota; class Actinomycetes; order Streptomycetales; family Streptomycetaceae; genus Streptomyces. The sequence continues at coordinate 145,071 of CAVXIJ010000002.1, read as the reverse complement.
GTGCCACGAGGCGGGCGGGGCATTGTGCGACGGGGGCAAGGGAGAAAAGCCATGCGGGTGGGAGTACTGACCGGCGGTGGCGACTGCCCCGGTCTCAACGCGGTGATCCGCAGTGTCGTACGCAAAGGCATACAGGAGTACGCCTGGGAGTTCGTGGGGATCGCGGACGGCTGGGGCGGTGCGGTGGAGGGGGTGACCATGCCTTTGGATGTCGCGACGGTGCGCGGGATCCTGCCCCTGGGCGGCACGATTCTCGGTTCTTCCCGCACCAACCCCCTGCGGCTTGAGGACGGTATCGATCGCGTCAAGAACACCCTCAGTGCGCACCGGATCGACGCTCTGGTCGTGATCGGCGGCGAGGACACGCTCGGCGTCGCGAATGCACTCTCCATTGCGGGGGTGCGGCTGGTCGGCGTTCCGAAGACCATCGACAACGACGTCAGCGGCACCGATTACACTTTCGGCTTCGATACCGCGGTCAATATCGCGACCGAAGCCATCGACCGTCTGCACACCACCGCGGAGTCGCATAAGCGCACCCTCGTCGTCGAGGTGATGGGGCGCCACTCCGGGTGGATCGCTCTGCACGCCGGCGTCGCCGGAGGCGCGAACGCCATCCTCATTCCTGAACAAAGGTTTGATCTCGATCGGGTGTGCACCTGGGTGGAAAGTCGTTTCGAGATCAACTACGCGCCGATCGTGGTGGTGGCGGAGGGAGCCGTTCCCAAGGCCGGGCAGATGGTGGTCAGGGACGAGGCGCGTGACGAGTTCGGACACGTGCACCTGTCCGGCATCGGTCAGTGGCTCGCCGGGGAGCTGGAGAGTCGTACCGGAAAGGACGCCCGCACGACGGTCCTCGGTCACATCCAGCGCGGCGGCACGCCGACCGCCTTCGACCGATGGCTCGCCACGCGCTACGGCCTGCACGCCGCCGCTGCGGTCAAGGACGGCGACTTCGGCACGATGATGGCCCTGCGCGGGACGGACATCGTGCGCATCCCGCTGGCGCAGGTCGCCGAGGGCACCAAGCGAGTTCCCCTGGACCTGCACGCGGAGTTCGATGTCTTCTTCGGTACATGACGTCCTCGGACGACACCTTCCCCTGCACGGTGAAACCGCGTCCCGCCCTGGTTCCCGGGGAGCTGTTCGCTATTGCAGATCAGGGCCGAACGGCTCTTACCGCTCCCCGGAGGCGCATGTGAGCCTCGCAGTATGAAGACACCATCAGGCATCAACGGCGCCGGACTCGGCCCGGGGAAGAAGGCCCGGCTCAACCGGATCCTGTACCAGCACGGCATGCAGAACGGCACTGCGATCTTCCTGCCGTACGATCACGGTCTGGAACATGGCCCGCGCGACTTCTTCGACAACCCTGCCGTGAGCGACCCGGCATACATCATCCGGCTCGCACTGGAGGGCGGATTCAACGGCATCGTGCTCCAGATCGGACTGGCCGAGAAATTCTACTGGGACTTCGCCGGCGAGGTCCCACTGGTCCTGAAGCTGAACGGGAAGACGGACATCCCCTCCGACGCCGAGGCACTGTCCCCGTTGAACGCATCCGTTGCCGACGCGGTCCGCCTGGGCGCCGATGCCGTCGGCTACACGCTGTACGTCGGCACCCCGGCCCAGGAAGCGGACTTCCGGCAGTACCGACAGATTCGTGACGATGCGCAGCGGCTCGGCATGCCCCTGATCGTGTGGGCCTACCCGCGCGGCGCCGCCGTCGAGGCGAAGGGCGGCAAGGATTCCTTCTACGCCGTCGACTACGCTGCGCGCACAGCCAGCGAGCTCGGCGCCGACATGGTCAAGGTGAACTTTCCCCACCCGGAGAAGATGTCCGGGGTCAAGGAGCCCTACCGGCAGGAGTTCTCCCCCGCGCAGGCCATCGACGCGGTGGTGCGGTCCGCGAACCGCACCCTTTTGCTGGTCTCCGGCGGGGAGAAGGCAGGAGACGAGGCCATGCTGGACAAAGCCCGCCTGGGGATGGAGGCAGGCGCCACCGGGCTGATCTTCGGCCGCAACGTCTGGCAACGTGAGCATGATGTATCGCTTCAGTTCGTGGCCAGGCTGCAGGAGATACTCGCCAAGCACCCCCGAGCGGGCACCCCTGGCATCTGAGAACACCCTTCCACGTCGCCGGACGGGTTGCGACTCGCTTGCGGGTCGGCCCGGGTGCCTCGATAGGAGCCACGCTGCCAGCGCCCCTCACGGTACCGGTGGCTTCGGCCGTCCGGCGTTGGTACGAGGCCACATGGCCCTCCCTTCCGTATACCGATCGCGCGACCGTTGGGGCATACGCATCGGACCGCATACCGGGCGAGGGGTCAGGGCTGGCCGGAGAGCGTGCCGCCGCAGCTGCGGAGTGTCGGCCGTCGCTGCTCATGTCCACCGGAAGGAGACTCGGTGACCTCCCACGACGTGCAACATCCCCTGGTGGTGGGTGCCACCCGTTCCGAGGCCAGCCACACGGCCGTGGCGTGGGCGGCCGACGAAGCAGCCCGGCGCCACCGGCCTTTGCGGCTGGTCCATGTCCAGGAATGGCCCGCGCGCACCACTGAGGAGGACCAGCCGGGCCATCCGCCGAAACTCTGGGAGATCCACTTCCGCGCCCTCGGCCAGAGCACGCTGGAGACCGCTCGGCTCGTGGCGCTGAACCTGCACCCGGATCTGGAGGTGAGGACCGAGCTGGCGGAGGGTCGTCCTGTCCGTGTGCTCCGTGAGGCCGCCGATGAGGCCTCCTTGCTGGTGCTCGGGGCGCACCGCACCGCCGAGATCGAGGCGATCCTCGCATTTGGAGGTATCGGCGTGTCCCTCGTGGGGCATCCGCCGTGTGCGGTGGCGCTGATCCTCACTCCGGCAGGGACAAGTAAGGCAGACGGGCCCGTCGTGGTGGGAGTGGACGGCTCGGCTGCCTCGGAGGCGGCCGTGGCTCGTGCCTTCGAGGAAGCCGCCCTGTGGTCGACCGAACTGGTCGCGGTGCAGGTGCGTCGTTCACGCCGGGCCGATGTGTCCAGCGTCGTGCAGGAGTCACTCCTTGACCTGTCGGAGGCGCTGGCCGGGTGGGGAAAGACGTTCCCCGGTGTACACGTCCGGCATGAGGTCCTCGGCGGACATCCCGCGATGACCCTTTCGCAACACGCTGTCGGTGCGCGCTGCCTCGTCGTCGGCTCTCGTGGTATCGGTGGCTTCCGTGGTCTGGTACTGGGCTCGACGAGCCGCACCCTCGTACATCATGCCCCCTGCCCGCTGATCGTGGTCCCACCCACCGTCCTCCGCGACACATGACCGAGGACCAGCCGGTCACAGGCCCGGGTCCTGGTCCAGGCCTTGTCAGCCGTGCGGTACGACGGCTACCGGGGCCATGGCGTGGTGCAGCACTGCATGGACGACGGGACCGATATGGCCTCCGGGGCCTGGAGGCCGGTTCTTGCGGCCGACGACGACCAGCCGAGCGTTCCGCGATGCCGGGACAAGGGTCTGGGCTGCGCGACCCTGGTGACATTGCCTGTCTACCGTGACCGCCGGGTACTTCTGCGTCCAGGGGGCGAGCGCGTGGTCCAGCAACCGGCTCTCGTCGGCCGTGCGCTCGGCCAGGAGCAGTGAAGCGCGGCCAGCCGGATCGGGACCGTAGAGATTCGGAAGCAACCAGCTGTGGATCACTCGCAGGGTACTGCCGTACCGTTCCGCCGCCTGGAAGGCGAAGTCGAGTACCTCGTCGAACGGGCCTGCCGTGTCCAGCCCGACGACGACATCACCGCCCCGCTCTGCGGGCGGCGTTACCGCGCCGGGTGCCGGGCCCGGGTGCCGGGCCCGGACGAGTACGACCGGACGCCTTGTGTGGGCCAGTACGCCCAGCGAAACCGATCCGGCGACGAAGCCGGCCAGTCTGCCGAGCCCCCGGGAACCGAGGACCAGCAGTTCGGCTTCCTCGGCCGAGACGCACAGCGCCGCCACAGCATCGCCGCCCAGCTGTTCCGCCTCCACGGACAGTGACGGATGGGTGTGACTGAATTGCCCCGCGCTGTCGTCGAGCAGCCACTGCCCCCGCCGCCGCTCCGTGTCGGCATCGGCCAGCTGTCCGGATGCGGTGCCGTCAATGTCGCACACATGTACAAGCCGCAGCTTCAGTCTGCGCGTCACGGCCTCGTCTGCGGCCCAGTCGGCAGCTGTCATGCTCTCCGGTGAGCCGTCGAGTCCTGCCACGATGATGGGAAACATGAGGTGATCCTGGTGTTGGCCGGGTGTTCCTGCCTTGTCATGGACGTCTGCGCTGCTTTGGCGGAGGTTGTCGTTGCCGAGCCGGACCGTGCATCCACGTCTGCTGGTGTGTGGGTTGTACAGGCGGGGGTGTGTGGGTCAGGGGGATGAGCTGGTTGTGGTTTGTTTTGTTGTGACGAGGTGGCAGTGCACCTCTACGACGCCTTCTACAGCCTGTGCGAGACGTTCCGCGAGGGGTACCGGCGTGACGTCATCGACCACTCCCTGGAGTGTGGCGTGTCCTTGGCTCACGTCCACGCTGATGCTGTGGCGGGACAGGGGGAAGAGACGGTTGACCACCTCGCGCCGGATTTCGGAGGCGATGTCGTCGTCCGGCCGTAGGAACACCTTCAGCAGGTCGGCACGGCTGATGATGCCGCAGAGTACGCCCGCATCGTCGACCACGGGCAGGCGTTTGTATCCGTGTACCGCCATGAGGCGGGCCGCTTGCGGAAGCGTGGCCGCTGAGGTGATGGTGACGGCGGGGCTCGTCATGAGGTCCGCCGCACTGACGGCTCCTGCTTTCGCGTAGTCCCCGAGCCGCTGCTGCTCGTCGAGCAGCATGGGTTCCTTGTCCCGCAGTTCCTCCTTGCGGAGGAGATCTGCCTCGGAGACCACACCGAGCACACGCTTCCTGTTGTCCAGGACCGGCACGCCGGTGATGTACCGCTGCCTCATGGCTGTGGCGATCTCCTTGAACGGCGCGTCGCGTGTCACGGCGACGACGGTGGAGGTCATCACGTCCTCGACGGTGTATCGCGATGGGCTGCTCACCATGGGCCTGCCTCCAGTCCGTCCGGGTACCTGTTCAGTCTCCGACGACCAGTGCAGCCGCGCACGCCGCTCTTTTGCCGCAGGTTCTCCCACAGGGGTTGTGGCACCACCGCAACGAGGCAACTGGCCTGGTGCAGTGCCTGGTGGGGGCGTTCACCCGGGGGCTGCGTGAGGCTGCGCCCCTGGGTTGCACCGCGCTGGATTGCGGCGATGGTGGAGTCATACGGCCGGGCAGGTCGGAGCACGTGCCGCTACCCGTATCGCCGATGTGGCCCTGGCATCGGCGCAGGCCACCGTCCGGCCGAACGGACGCTGCTGGGTCTCCCGCCCGATGCAGACCACGGCCCGCTGGGTGAGAGGACCGTGACCGGATACGAAGCCCGCGCTCCGCTTTCGAGGCCACGGAGAAGGGAAGGCCATGGTGGTTGCGAGGACCGGCGTTTTCGGCGCCCTGACCAAGGAGCATCGCGATCAGCTTATGCCGCTCGCCCGTGAGGTGTCGTTCGCGGCAGGCGAGCGCATCTTCAACGAGGGCAGCAAGGCCGACCGTTTCTGGATCATCCATACGGGCACGGTCGCTCTCGATCTTCACGTGCCCGGCCGACGCGCAGCGGTCATCGAGACACTGGGTATCGGGGACCTGCTCGGTTGGTCCTGGCTGATGCCTCCCCAACGCTGGCATCTGGGTGCCGAAGCCAGCAGCCCGGTCCGTGCCTACGAGTTCGATGCGGCGGCGGTCCGGGATATGTGCGGGAAGGACCCTGCGCTTGATCACGCGCTGTGCATGTACGTCGCCCGGGTGATCGCCGACCGGCTCAGGGCCGCCCGAGTGCGACTGCTCGACCTGTACGCGCCCTACGGCGCAGGCCAGGACAGCCTGCCGAGGCGAGAGGAAGAGGCCTGACGTGCCTGAGACCCCACACATCGTGAGCGACGTGAAGTGCCATGCACACCGCCAGTCCCGCGGCGAAGCCCTGTAGACGGGGAGTTCACGCGTCGTGGTGCTGTCTGTGTTGGGACTCGCTACGGGCGTCCTCGGCCGCGCGGGCCCGGCGTGGTCGTCATCAGCCATGTCACCGTACGGTTGGCGTCCGACGACGAGATGATCCCGGTCAGCCTGCCTTCGTCGATCACCAGAACCCGGTGCTCGGCGCCGGGTTCCATGCGCGGCAGCAGGTCAGCCAGCCGATCGTCCGCACCCGCTACCGTGACCCGCGACAGCGGCAGCATGATCTCCCGCACGGTCACGGTGTCGCGTCGCATCTCGGGCACGTGCTTGGCCTGGTCCATGGTCACCAGACCGACCGGAGCCCCCGCCACGTCGGTAACCGGGAACGCCGAATGCCGGTACCGGTACGGCGGACTGGTCAGGAAGTCCTCGACCGTCAGGTCGGCGGGGGCGGTGACGGGATCCGGAGTCATCGCCTGTCTCACCGGAACCCCGGCGAGAACCCCACGCAGGTGCGCCTGCCGTCCTTCTGCCGTGGAGGCCGTGACGAGGAACCAACCGATCAGAACCAGCCACAACCCGTTGAAGGCGCCACCGCGCAGGAACAACGCCAGGCCCAGCACCACCAGGAACCAGCCGAAGGCGCGACCCACCGCGGTCGCACCCGCGGTCGCGCGCAGCCGGTCACCCGTACGCCACCAGAGGAAGGCTCGCAGCAGCCGACCACCGTCGAGCGGTGCGGCGGGAATCGCGTTGAAGACCGCCAGCAGGATGTTGATCACTGCCAGCCACGCCACTGCCTCGACTCCCAGCGCTGGGGCGGACGCCACGTTCAAAAGCCACGCGACCAGCGCGAACAGTGCCCCCAGGACGAGGCTGACCAGCGGCCCGACACCGGCGATTCGCAGCTCCGACGCCGGGTTCGGCGCCTCAGCGTTGAGTCTGGCCACACCACCGAGCAGCCACAAGACGATGTCGTCCACGTCAATCCCATTGCGCCGGGCCACGATGGAGTGTGCCAGCTCATGCGCGAGGAGAGAGGCGAAGAAGACCACGGCGGTCGACAGCCCGACTGCCCAGTACGCCAGCCAGGGATAGCCTGGATGCGCCTTGGGAAGGTGGCTCTCCGAGAGTCCGAACGCGATAACGGCGAAGATGAGCAGAACACTCCAGTGCACACCCACCCTGACCCCGGCAATCCGCCCCAGCACGAGCGTCGCCCGCACAGCGCCTCCTATCCGTAAGCGTTGGGTCACCACGTCCCGAGAACCGCCGCGTACAGAGCCGCACATACAACAAGGGCCACCCACTTCTCGCGGGTCCTGATTACGCGGTGCGCGGCCTCTCATAAGTCAGGCAATCCGCCATGTCCTCCCGGGTGCCCACCGAGATCCCCGGAGCCTGACATTCGAAGTCCTCATTGTGTCTGCAGTCGGCCATCTTGCAGGCGCCGACGTGACCGACCACGGACGGGTCGCCGCCCTTGTGTGGAGCGGTGAAATACGTGTCGCACTGCGGGTGCGTGAGATCACCGACAGTGATGGATAGGGCATGACAGTTGGCGTCTCTGTTGTAGGCGCACCCCTGCACACCACATTCATTCACGGCAGGCATGTCCATCACGTGCCTCCTAGCGCTTCAGTCGTCAGGTTCGGTTCGGTGAGCAGGCCCGCTCACACGGTGACGCGGTTACTCCTGCGCGTCCGGCTGGTGTGCGGGCATGCGGCGCACACTCGGAGAGCGTGGCACCCGTGGCCGACGCGGCACGTACCACCGCGGAGGCGGAAGCCACGGTGAGCACCCACACGCTCTGGTCCCTCACGCACCACGCCAGCTTCAACTCGACCCAGTCCAGCAGCAGCGCGGAGACTCCGTTCAGTCTCCGGGAGCCGACCGCTATCGTCACCGCGGCGTCCGAGCGCCGTCTCCAGGGCGTCGATGTCACGCGAGATGTCCAGGTAGGTAGGCGCAGGCACAGGGGCCCGGACGTACGTACACCGGTTCGGGAAAAGTCAGTTCCACTGCTGTTCCTCGGCTCGGTGGCGTTTTCGCACATGTCGAACTGTTCCTCCTGGCCCATCAGTCAGCGCTTGGATCCGCCGCTGCCCGTAACAGCCCTGAGGGTCCTCCAACCGTCGCTGGTCAGATGCTGCGTGCCACGACGGCCTCGACGAACCGGCCGACCTCCTTGTCGGGGAGGTTGCGCGCGAGATCGGCTTCGCTGATCATGCCGACCAGCCGCTTGTTCTCGTCAACGATCGGCAGTCGGCGAATCTGGTGGTCTTCCATCGCCTTCACCACCTGTTTGATGTCCGTGTCGTCCCTTGCCGTGTACGGCTTTCCCTGCGCCAGTTCGCCGGCGGTCATCTGCTTTGGGTCGCCCTCGGCAGCCAGGCACTTCACCACTACGTCCCGGTCGGTGATGACGCCGTGCAGCTTGTCATCCTCACCGCAGATGGGCAGCGCACCCACATCCAGGTCCCGCATGCGGCGCGCTGCGACATCAAGCGTCTCGTGCTCGCCCACACACTCCACGCCCGTGTGCATGACATCCCGCGCATTGGTCATAGCAGCCTCCCTCAGACAGAGAATCGGCTTGGCTCGGCTTGCGGACGCACAGCCGAGTGGCCCGACATCGCTGATCGCCTCCTGATGCTCTGAGCCAGACGTCCATCTTCACGCGGGTTGCTCCGCCCCGCATCCGAGCGAGGCGAGAGCGTCACCGGTGCACTGCGCATTCCTACTCCTGCAGGGGCGAGGATGGAGTTCGGGGCAGGTTCGGGGGCACCGCACTGCCCACCGTGCTTGCCGGGACGAGGAGGTCGGATCATGTTCTTCAGGCATCGTCATGAAGCTGACCGCCCGGCTGGAGCACCTCACCGGCGGTGAGGTGGTGGGCCTGTCACCGTCGCACCGACGCGGAACCCCGAGTGAGGCCGGCCGGTCTTGCCCGGTGGCCGACTCGCCCCGGTCTCGGGTGGCGCTTTGCTGCACAGTGGCGGGGCGTGCACATCCGTCAGCGGACGTTCCCGTGACGTGCGGGACCACGGTGTCGTGGTACTCGGCGGTGGGTCGGCCGGCTGCGCGGCAGGGAGGCAGCTGTGTATGAGTGCCAGGAGGGCACGGCCGACAGCGGCGGGCGCATTCGCCGGACGGCCCTGTCGATGCCGGTGCAAGCGAAGGAGGCGGCCGTGGCAGAGTCACCGCACACCGTGAGCGACGTCATGACACTTGCGGCCGTCGCCGTGGGGCGCCGGGCGTCCTACAAGGAAATGGTCGAGCTGATGAGGGAATGGAACATCAGCGCCATGCCCGTACTGGAGGGCGACGGGCGGGTGATCGGCGTTCCGGCACACCGTCCTTCCCTCGCTGCCGGGGGACGTACGGATACGGGTTTCGGTGGCGGAGGGCGTGGTCGTCGTCGGCGGGCAGATCCCCGACAGGTCGCTGGTGACGCGAGCGGCGCGGGCGGTGGAGAGGAAGCGGACCGCAGCGAGCCGACCGGTGAACCGCTGACCGCCAGAACCCTGATGACGTCTCCCGCGTTATGCGGGTGATCTTGCGTTGCTGTCCTGGAGGTGAATCATGCGTTCACTGGAAGGCCGCGTGGATTTCCCGTTCGGTGGCGTTATGGGAGACAACAAGTAGTTCGTCACCGGGTTGGAGCCGAAGCTCAGGGGTGGGCACGGCGGGTTCTCCTTCGCGGATGACAGTGGCGATAACGGTCCCAGCAGGTAGCTTGACGTCGGCCAGTGCGCGGCCTGCGGCGGAGGACTGGGCACTGATCGCGGTTTCGATGACGTTGACACCGGCTTTGCTCAGCCGGAGCAGTGCCACGGTGTCGACTGCCCCGGTGGCTTCCTCGATGAGGGAGATGAGCGGGGTGGCGGCTGGCACGGCGATGTCGACGCCCCAGCGGTGGTCGAAGAGCCAGGCGTTGTCGGAGTCGTTGACGCGGGCGGCGACGCGGGGGACGGAGAATTGCCGTTTGGCGAGGAGACTGATGACGAGATTGTCCTCGTCGTCGCCGGTGGTGGCGATGACCAGGTCGGCGGTGAGCGCGCCGGCGTGTTCCAGCACAGGAGGCTCGCAGGCGTCCCCGGCCACCAGGCGCACGGGTGTGCGCCCGTCGAGCTCGGCGATGCGCTCGTCGTCGATGTCGATCAGGGTGACCTCGTTGTGGGCGGCGGCCAGTACCTGGGCGATCTGGGTGCCCAGGCGGCCGGCACCGGCGATAAGCACTTTCATGTCCCCAGCTCCTTGTCCAGGAAGCCGCGCAGTCTGCCGAGGGCGGTGGCGGCTACGGCGAAGGTGACGAGGTCGCCGGGTTCGGTCCGGGTGCTGTGTGCGGGGACCATGGAGCGGCCTTGGCGGGTGATCTCCACGACGCGGATTTCGCCGTCGACGTCGAATTCGCTGAGCGGCCGCCCGGCAAGGTAGGTGGGCAGTTCGGAGCGGACGAGCAGGGTCTCGCCGTTGCCGAAGCTGAGTTCTGGCGTGAGGTGGCGGTGCAGCAGCATCTGATGGATCTGGTGCACCGTCCAGCGGACGCTGGCGATGGTGGGGATGCCGAGGTCGCGGTAGATGTCGGCTCTGCGTGGGTCGTAGATGCGGGCGAGCACGATCGGCACCCGGTAGGTCTCCTTGGCCGTCCGGGCGCTGACGATGTTGCTGTTGTCGCCGGAGGTGACGGCGACGAAGGCGTCGGCGTGTGTGATGCCGGCTGCCTCCAGGGTGGCTCGGCTGAAGCCGTTGCCCTGGTGGAACTGGCCGGGGAAATTCTCGGGGAGTTTTCGGCGTGCCGCGGGGCGGCGGTCGATCATCCGGACGTCATGCCCCTCGCCGGCGAGTTGGATGGCCAGTGCGGAGCCGACCCGGCCGCAGCCCACCACGATGATCCTCATTTCGGCCTCTTCGCTTGGTGCCTGACCTCGCGGCGGCGCAGCCGCCATTTCCGGGTCTCCTCGGCGATCAGGAGCAGGACCCCGAATCCGGCCAGGACCGCCCAGTCGGCGGCCGTCAGGGGGGCGGTGTGGAACAGGGCCTGCAGCGGTGGCAGGTAGCTGATCGCCGCCATCAGGGCGACGCCGAAGCGGCCGGCGGCCAGCAGCCGGGGATTGGACAGCAGTCCGATCCGCAGAATGCTCTCGCCGGTCGGTGCGTACGGCTAGGGCGTTGAAGAACTGGCTGACCACGATCCCGGCCTGGGTCATGGTGATCGCCTCCCGGTAGACGGGGTTGTCCGAGGTGAACTCGGAGAACGGGATGCCGGAGGTGTGGATGTGCCAGAAGAACACGGCGCACACCCCCACGGACTGAACGCGCGCCGAGGAAGAGGAACCGCCGCACCACGGTGGCCGAGAACAGTCGCTCCCGGCGCGAGCGGGGCGGGCGGTCCATGACGTCGGGCTCGGGCGGTTCGGCGCCCAGCGCCAGCGCGGGCAGGACATCGGAGCCGAGGTCGATGGCGAGGATCTGCACCGCGGTGATGGGCACCAGAGGGAACCCGACGAACGTCGCGGCAAGGATCGGGACCAGTTCGGCGATGTTGTGGCTGAAGAGGAAGATCAGGAACTTGCGGATGTTCTGGTAGACCGAGCGGCCGAGTTTCACCGCCGCGGCGATCGAGGCGAACGAGTCGTCCAGCAGCACCATGGCCGACGCCTCACGGGCGACGTCGGTGCCGGAGGCACCCATGGCCACGCCGATGTCGGCGTGTTTGAGCGCCGGGGCGTCGTTGGCGCCGTCCCCGGTGACCGCCACCACCTCGCCGCGTCGCTGAAGCGCGGTGACCACCCGCATCTTGTGCTCGGGGCTGACCCGGCACAGCAGCAACTCGCCCGGCTCGGCGAGCAGGGCGTCCAGGCCGTCGTCGTCCAGGGCGTCCAGCTGTGCGCCGGTGACGATCGACGGGAGTGTCCTGCCGGACGATGCCTGCCCGGCGAGCGACCGCCTCGGCGGTCAGCGGATGGTCGCCGGTGACCATGACGATGCGGATGCCGGCCCTGCGGCAGGCGCTGACCGCGTCGGCGACCTCCGGCCGCGGCGGATCGAGCATGCCCGACCAGACCCAGGAAAGTCAGCCCCGACTCCGCCTCCTCCTGCGCCGGATGCGGCCCCGGCAGAGGCCGCCACGCCGCCGCCAGCACCCGCAGTCCCTGTCGCCGCCAGCTCGTCACCGGCGGCGGTGATCATGTTGCGTGACTGAGGGGTCAGCGGCTCGGTTCTCACCGCTGCACGTCGATGCTGGCGCAGCGGGCGAGCAGTTCGTGTGCGGCGCCCTTGACATAGCTGTGATGGCCTGTGCTGGCGCGGTGTACGGTGCTCATCAGCTTGCGGTCGGAGTCGAAGGGAAACTCCGTTACCCGGGGCGCGGCGGCCTCCTCTTCGTCCAGGTCGAGCCCGGCCTTGGCCGCGGCGACGAGCAGCGCGCCCTCCGTGGTGTCGCCGAGTACCCGCCAGCCCTGCCGCGCCGTCCGGCGGCACCAGCCGGGCGTTGCAGCACAGGCCGGCCGCCCGGAGCAGTTCCCGCACCTGCCGTGGCGTCGCTGACCTCGCCGGCCGGGGCGTACCCCACTCCGGTCACCGCGTGCAGTGATTCCGCAGCCCAGACCCGGGTGACGGTCATCTCGGCCTGCGTGAGCGTGCCGGTCTTGTCGGTGCACACCACCGTCGTCGACCCCAGCGCCTCCACCGCCAGCAGCCGCTTGATCAGCGCGTGCCGGTGCGCCATCCGCCGCACGCCGATCGCCAGCGACACCGACAGGGTCGCCGGCAGGCCCTCCGGCACGAGCGCCACCATCACGCCGAGCGCGAAGACGAAAGAGCGCACGAACGGCTGTCCCGGTCGGCAGGCGCACCGCGAACATCACCGCGCCGATCGCCAGCGCCGCCCCGGCCACCCGGCGGGCCATCGAAGCCACCTGGAGCTGCAGCGGGGTCTTCTGCCGCGGAGCCGCGGCGGCGAGCCGGAAGATCCGGCCGAACTCCGTGGCCGCGCCGGTGGCGAACACCACGGCCTTCCCGAGCCCGCCGACCACATCGGTGCCCATGAACACGCAATTGCGGGCGTGCAGCAGCGGTCCGTGCGCCACCGGCTCGTCGGTGCGCCCCACCGCATCGCTCTCCCCGGTCAACGGCGCGTTGTTCACCGCCACCTCGTGCGCCTCGACCACGCGGCAGTCCGCCGACACCGCGTCCCCGGCCTCCAGCACCACCACGTCACCCGGCACCAGTTCCAGCGCCGGAAGCTCCTGCCGCTCCCCAGCCCGCAGCACCCGGCACACATGCGGCACCATCGCCTGCAGTGACTCGGCGGTCCGCTCGGCCGAGTACTCCTGAGTGAAGCCGATGACCGCGTTCAGCACCACCACGCCGAGGATCGCCATCGCAAGTTCGAGGGTGCCCACATCGCGGGGCCGTTGCAGGACGTAGGCGAGGAAAGTGATCGCCGACGCCACGATCAGCACGATCGCGAACAGGTCGGTGAACTGCGCCGCGAACCGTCTCCACCATCCCGGCCGGGCGGCGCGCGGCAGCTCGTTGGCGCCGTAGTGCGCCAGCCGCGCTCGCGCGTCCGCTGGTGGCAGTCCCCTGGGCGATGTGCTCAGTGCCGCGTACAGCTCCTCCGCACGAAGCGTCGCGAAACGCGGGTCAGGGGGAGGAGGCGGGACGGAGGCGGTTCCGCCACCGTCACGGCCACGTGTCAGCACTGTCACGCTCGCTCCATGCCTCGCATCCCATCATTGGGGGAACCCGCTCGCGCATCGCTGTCCCGCCCCGGCCGCGGAAGGCGTCGGCACCGGGTTGTCGGCTGCTGCCTTGAACACGGTGCTCGCCGATGCTCGCCTGCACCCTGTGCGTCGCTGCTGTACGCGCAGCTTGTCTGTGCAGCCAGCGGCATGATCGAGCGCGTGGCATCGGATGATGCGGCTCATACCTCTCCTGCCGTGTTGTGTGCGGTGTCGGTGTCTCCCCCCGTGTCGTCGATTCGGGCGTCCAGCTCTGCGGAGACGCTGACCACGCCGTCGACGCTGCGGCACAGCCGCGTCAGCACGGGAATGGTGCTCTTGCGTTCCACGTCGCCCTGGAGCGTCACGCATCCGTCGACCACGTGGACAGTCACGTCAGTTGGTGAAATGCGGAGGGTGCCGGTCAAGATGTCGCCGGTGATCTCCTCGCGGATGGCGCGGTCCTGGCGCAGGAAGACGCGCAGCAGGTCGGCGCGGCTGAGCATGCCGATCAGTCGGTTGGTCTGGTCGACCACGGGCAGGCGTTTGACCTTGCGGTCGTCCATGAGCCGGGCGGCCTCCACGACGGACCACTCGGGGTGAGCCACGACGGTGGGGGACGTCATCAGGGTCCTGGCGGTCAGCGGTTCACCGGTCGGCTCGCTGCGGTCCGCTTCCTCTCCTCCTGGGGGTGCGTAGCGCTTCAGCACGTAGGGCAGACGCCCTGAGGGCTCCGGTTGGCGCGCCTCGCGCCGCATCAGGTCGGCCTCGGAGACCACACCCAGAGGGTGGTTGCTGTCGTCTACGACGGGCACGGCCGTGATGTCGTGTTCCGCGAGGATCTTGACGATGTCCTTGAAGGTGGCGTTCGGACCCACGTCGATGACACCGTGGGTCATCAGGTCGCTGACCGTTCGCTGACGCATGGTTTCGTGTCTCCCTTCGTCGTTCGCCCGCCGCAGCCTTGCGTCCCGGGCCTGGGCATATGCAGCGGTGCTGCGTGTCGGCGGCGTTGCGGCACGTCGGCTTCGGTGATGTCGAGCCGGCATTTCGCGCAGCTCTTGGCATCGTTACCATCCGGCAAAGGGTGCGTTCTCATGCCGGGCCTGACGACGTGCGCTTCGGCTCTGATCGTCGCCCCTTCGGCCGATGCGGCAGGGCACGGGACATATGTCAGGACGTATGCCCCGTGCCCTCCCTGTCGGCCTGGCGTCCGGTGAGATCGAGTCGGATGTCCACGACTCCCTCCACCGCCCGCACCGCTCGCGTCACCAGCGTCACCAGCGACCTGTCGGGGATCTGCCCGCTGAGGACGACCACGCCCTCCGCCACCGAGATCCGTATCCGCACGTCCCGCGGCAGCGAGGGAAGGACGGTGTGCCGGATCTCCTCGGCGACTTCCTCGTCGGTGCGCAGAAAGACCTTCAAGAGGTCACCGCGGCCGACCACACCCTGGAGGAGTCCGGCGTTGTCGGTGACGGGCAGCCTTTTGATACGCCGCCGAGCCATGATCCGTGCGGCTTCGGCGATGGTGACGTCGGCGTGGACGGTGACCGCGGGGCTGGACATGAGGTCCTCGGCGTAGCAGGCGGATGCTTTTGCCAGCTCGTCGGCGAATTCCGGGGGACGCTGGGGATCGGCGAGGCGGTACTGCTCCTTGAGGAGCAGATCTGCTTCGGAGACCACGCCGATCACCCGCCCGTCGCCCTCCAGCACGGGCATGGCGCTGATGTTCCACTCCCTCATCAGCTCGACCATTTCCTTGTAGGACGCCCGGCGCCCCACGGCGACGGCCGCAAGTGTCATGACGTCGCTCACGGTGTGCGGTGACTCTGCCACGGCCGCCTCCTTCGCTTGCACCGGCATCGACAGCGCTGTCCGGCGAATGCGCCCGCCGCTGTCGGCCGTGCCCTCCTGGCGCTCATATACAGCTGCCTTCCTGCCGCGCCGCTGGCCGGCCCACCGCCGAGTACCACGACATCGTGGTCCCGCACGTCACGGGAACGTCCGCTGAGGGCGGTGCGCGCCCCCGCGACTGTGCAGCAAGGTGCCATCAGGGAACGGGGCGAGCCGGCCGCCGGGCAGGACCGCGGTAGCCACACCTGTATCTGGCAGATGCCGCACCGGGCCGACCCGGCCCGAACTGATCGGAACAAGTTCGAGTGGACCGGCCGGGTGACACCGTGAGAGCCGTGCGCCTCGGCTCGACGGAGGCGTGGCCATCACGCACTCTGGAGAGGAATCGCCCCCCGATCGCTCTCCTTCCGGAGGTGACTTGCGATGTCCCTTCCTGCACGGCACCAGCACGGCGCTCTGCAAGAGCGTGGCTTCCCGTGGCGGGAGCCGCTTGCCGCCGAGTTCGAGGATTTCTTCGAGCGGATGCACCATTTCCTGGAGACCGCAACGCCGTCTTGGTCCACAAGGACGGCCTGGGCACCTTCGGCGGATCTTCACGAAACGGACGATGCGTATGTCGTCGAGTGCGAGCTGCCCGGCCTCAGGCGCGAAGAGATCGATGTCGAGATCAGTGAACGGGAACTGCACATCAGCGGGGAGATGAAGGAACGCGAACGCGAAGGCGTACTGCGTCGCACGACCCGCAACACCGGCCGGTTCGAGTACCGGGCGACACTGCCCACCCAGGTGAAGTCCGAGGACGTCAGTGCGTCGCTGGTCGACGGGATCCTCACTGTGACCGTTCCCAAGGCGCAGCCTGCCAAGCCCCACCATGTCGAGATCCAGACGTGACCGCCGGGAGGAGTTGGCGGCAGCGGCTGTAGCGGCTTCGCCGGCTGGAGCGAGCTACGCCATCGTGCTCACGTTCCGCACCAGCCGGCTGGCCGTGCATCCCCCAACGATCAGCGTGCGCAGCGGCGTCTACAAGCCTTGGGAGAGCAGTAGCTCGTGGGCCAGTCGCGCTCCGCGGGCGGCTTCCTCCTCATCGTGCGTGATGTCCTGCGACGGGATGCTTTCCAGGCCATGGGCGAGCGCCCTGATCGCCTCGGCCAGGGTGGCCACCTGCGTTTCCAGACGGAGCAGCCGGTCCGCTGGGCTCTGCGGGGTGGTGGCACCGGGGGGCGCGTCGTCCGGTTCCTGGTAGCGGTTCTGATTCATCTTGGGACTCCTCGAAGAGGTGTTTGGTCGAATGCCGTACGGCGGCCCTACTCAGCTGGGGTGATCAGGCCGTAGTGGCCGTCGTAGCGGTGGTAGAGGGCCCCGCCACGCCCCGTGCTCTCATCTGCGAAGAACACGAACGGCAGGCCGGTGATGTCCAGCCGCTGCTTCGCGTCGGCAACAGCAAGGCGCGGGGCCGGCTGCTTGCTGACGGTCAGCGGGACGGTCGCCTCGGCAACGGGGTGGGCATGGGGAGACACCCGCATGGGGAGACACCTGTGCGAGCCGGTAGCCCGTCGGCCCCGCCCGGTAGACCACACTGTCATCTCCCGTGCCGATCTCGGTGAACAGGTGGAAGCGGTAGTCCATCATCTCCAGATCGAAGGCTGCTTCATCCGGTGATTCCCGGGCGAGAGAGTAGGACTTGTGCCGTACGATCTGCCGTTCCTGCGGTGGACGGGGAAAGTAGTCGGGGCGGTGGGCCGACTCGCTGCCGTGCCGCCACTCGCCCGGATCCGGTAGTGGCATCCCGCCGCGGCGGGCCTCCCAGTGCTCGGTCAACCGGACCAGGCGTTCGGCAAGGCGGTTCTGAAGCAGGTCGACAGCCTCGGTGAAGGTTGCAGCGGCGACATGGGCGCGGGCGGGGCGTCCGTTGACGTCCAGGGTCGCTTGGGCCAGTGCCGCCCGTGTCATGGCGGGGTTCGCCGTGTGGGTCAGCTTGATACGGGCGTAGAGGACGGGCTTCGGTGACCGTCGGACGAGGGCTTGAACCTTGTCCCGCGCGTACGCGCGGGCGTCCGAGGGCACTTCACCGTGGGTCCTCAACTGGATCTCGGGAGCCTCACGTGGCGCCGATCGGTTCATGGCAGCCTCATTCCAAGGCGGGGGCGCGTTGCCGGAAGCCGGCCTGGGCGTTCTGACAGTCCGACGATCCTGCCTCCCCGGCTCAGCATGCCCGTGGTCACGTTTTCAACGTTCAGGAGATCCCCCAGGCCGGCTTGCATCGGGGTCGGCCTCCTTTCGTCCACGCCTCATTCTTATCTTCATTTATGTCCCTATTCCTGGCATGCGACCCGCCGGGTCGAGCCGGCTGATGGCAGATGCGGCCGTCCACGGTGAGTCATCCGCGCGCCGCAGCCCGCGAAGGCGCCGGGACGTGCACGACGAGGCCGTTGGCCCAGGCGAGGGGCGCATGGCCTGCGCACCCGTGGACGACGCGCGGTCCCTGCCGTGATGACGGATCCTGGATGCACACCCCGCGAGCGATTGGGGAGGACTTCCGATCATGGCATGGTCGACCATCCGCAAACCGTCGCACCCGCCGGTTGCCCCGAACCTGGCGGACTACGAGCGGGCCTGGCAGGAATTCACCTGGCGGCAGGCCCGCGCGCAGCTGGGCGGGCTTCCCGGGGGCGGGTTGAACATGGCTTACGAGGCGGTCGACCGGCATGTCGCGGCGGGCCTGGGGGACAAGGCGGCGCTGCGTTGCCTGGCCCGCGACGGGACCGTGACCACGATCGCCTACGGTGAGCTGGCCCGGTTGACCGCTCGGTTTGCGAACGTGCTGCAATCGCTGGGGGTGGGCCGTGGGGAGCGGGTCTTCACGCTGCTCGGACGCTGCCCGGAGCTGTACATCGCGATGCTGGGCACACTCAAGAACACCAGCGTGGCCTGTCCACTGTTCTCCGCCTTCGGCCCTGAGCCGGTGGGGCAGCGGTTGCGGCTGGGCAATGGGCGGGTGCTGGTCACCACCGAGGCGCTGTACCGGCGCAAGGTTGCCGAGCAGCGGAATCTGCTGCCCGATCTTGAGCATGTGATCCTCCTGGGGCCGGTTGGCGAAACCGGTGCCGGCACCGTCTCCTTCCGCGCCGCGATGGACCAGGCGGGCGAGGACTTCGCCATCCCGGCGACCGATCCGCAGCAGATGGCGCTGTTGCACTTCACCAGCGGTACGACCGGCTCGCCCAAGGGCGCGGTGCACGTCCACGAGGCGGTGGTCGCCCACCATGCCACTGCGGCGTTCGCCCTGGATCTGCATCCGGAGGACGTCTACTGGTGCACGGCCGACCCCGGCTGGGTCACCGGCACCTCGTACGGGATCATCGCCCCGCTCACGCACGGGGTAACGACGCTGGTTGACGAGGGGGAGTACGACACGCGCCGCTGGTATCGGGTCCTGGCCGAGCATCGGGTGTCGGTCTGGTACACAGCGCCCACCGCCATACGCATGCTCATGCGCGGCACTCCCGGGAGGAAGGGCGGCTGCCCGGCGATCCGGACCTGTCCGGGCTGCGGTTCATCGCGAGTGTGGGGGAACCGCTGAATCCGGAGGCCGTGGTCTGGGGCCAGGACGTGCTGGGGCTGCCGATTCACGACAACTGGTGGCAGACGGAGACCGGCTGCATCATGATCGCCAACCTTGCGGGGCAGGAGATCCGGCCCGGTTCGATGGGCCGGCCGCTGCCGGGCGTGGAGGCGGCGGTGCTCGCCCGCGGTGAGGACGGGCGGGTGATGCTGACCGGCGGCCATGTGCAGATGGTGGAGCAGCCTGGTGTCGAGGGTGAGCTGGCGCTGCGGCCCGGCTGGCCGTCGATGTTCCGCGGCTACCTGCACGACGAGAAGCGCTACAAGGCGTGCTTCGCTGACGACTGGTACCTGACGGGAGACCTGGTCAGACAGGACGCGGACGGCTGGTTCTGGTTCGTCGGCCGTGGGGACGACGTGATCAAGTCGGCGGGTCACCTCATCGGTCCTTTCGAAGTCGAGTCCGCGCTGATGGAACACCCGGCGGTGGCCGAGGCGGGGGTCATCGGACGGCCTGACGAGGTGGCGGGCGCGGTGGTGAAGGCCTTCGTGTCGCTGCGGCCCGGACATCGGGCGGATGCGGGTCTTGAACGGGAGCTGCTGGCGTTCGCCCGGCGTCGGCTGGGGCCGGCGGTGGCGCCCCGGGAGATCGTTTTCGATCAGGACCTGCCCAAGACGCGGAGCGGCAAGGTCATGCGCCGCCTGTTGCGGGCCCGCGAGCTCGGCCTGCCGGAAGGCGACATCTCCACCCTGGAGAGCACCCGATGAGCCCCGGTCCTCTCCCCGGTCCTCCTCTCGTGCGCGGGCCGGGCAGTCAGGCCGGGGCGCCAGATCGGCGGATGCGGCGCACCGTCGTGATCTGCTGCGGCAGATGCTGCTGATCCGCCGGTTCGAGGAGCGCTGCGTCGAGCTGTACAGCGCGGCGAAGATCCGCGGCTTCGTCCATCTCGACATCGGGGAGGAGGCTGTGGCGGTGGGGGTGCACCAGGCCCTCCAACCGCAGGATGCGGTGGTGGCCACCTACCGCGAGCACGGGCAGGCGCTGGCCCGGGGCGTGCCCGCCGAAGCCGTCATGGCCGAGATGTACGGAAAGGTTACCGGCTGCAGCCGGGGCCGGGGCGGCTCCATGCACCTGTTCGACGCAGGCCGCCGGTTCTACGGGGGCAGCGCCATCGTCGGTGGCGGCCTGCCGCTCGCCGCCGGCCTCGCCCTGGCCGATCGGATGCGCGGCGCGCAGCGCGTGACCTGCTGCTTCTTCGGCGATGGCGCGTTTGCCGAGGGCGTGTTCCACGAGACGGCGAACCTGGCGGCGCTGTGGAGCCTGCCACTGCTGCTGGTATGCGAGAACAACCTGTACGCCATGGGCACCGCACTCACCCGCGAGCACGCCCAGACCGACCTGGCGATGCGCGCCGCCTCCTACGGCATGCCGGCGTGGGCGGTGGATGGCATGGACGTGCGCGCCGTCGAGGACGCGGCCCGCAAGGCGGTGGCGTCCGTCCGCTCCGGCAACGGGCCGCACTTCCTGGAGGCACGCACCTACCGCTTCCGCGCTCATTCCATGTACGACCCCGACCGCTACCGGGACAAGGCAGAAATCCAGCAGTGGAAGGAGCGCGACCCCATCCCCGCCCTGGCGGAGCGGATGAGCGCGGACAGCGAACTCGAAGAGAGCATGCTCGGCGACCTGGAGGACCAGGTCGCCGAAGAGATCAACCAGGCCGTGACAGCCGCGGAGAACGCCGAGGCGGAGCCAGCCGAGGACCTGCTGCGCTTCGTCACCAGCCGCTCCGCGGGAGGGCAGCCGTGACCGCCAAGCCGACTGCCGGAACGGATCAGGCCACGGGCACGATCACCTACCGGGAGGCTCTGCGGGAGGCGTTGCGCGAGGCGTTGCGTGACGATGAGCGGGTCTTCCTGATGGGCGAGGACGTCGGGCGGTACGGAGGCTGCTTCGGCGTCAGTCTCGACCTGCTGGAGGAGTTCGGTCCCGAGCGGATCCGCGACACCCCGCTGTCGGAGTCGGCGTTCACCGGCGTCGGCATCGGCGCCGCGCTGGGCGGGCTCAGGCCGATCGTGGAAATCATGACCGTCAACTTCAGCCTGCTGGCGCTGGACCAGATCCTCAACAACGCGGCGACCCTGTTGCACATGTCTGGCGGCCAGCTGGCCGTACCCCTGGTGATCCGCATGACCACGGGCGCCGGACGGCAACTCGCCGCCCAGCACTCGCACAGCCTGGAAGGCTGGTACGCCCACATCCCCGGCATTCGGGTCCTGGCCCCCGCCACCCTGGAAGACGCCCGCCACATGCTCGCTCCGGCCTTGGCCGACCCCGATCCGGTACTCATCTTCGAGCACGGCACTCTGTACAACGCCGCCGGCGACCTTGACCCGAAGGCCGGCCCTGTCAATCTGGACCATGCGGCGATCCGTCGGCCGGGCACCGACATCACCCTGATCACCTACGGCGGCTGCCTGTCCAAGACGCTGGCCGCGGCGGACCAGCTCGCCGCGGACGACATCAGCGCCGAGGTCATCGACCTGCGCACCCTGCGCCCCCTGGACGACGCCACGATCACCGCCTCCGTCGCCCGCACCCACCGTGCCGTCGTGGTGGACGAGGCATGGCGCACCGGCAGTTTCGCCGCCGAGGTCGCCGCGCGCATCGCCGAGCAGTGCTTCTACGACCTCGATGCACCCGTGGAACGGGTGTGCAGCGCCGAGGTGCCCATCCCCTACGCCCGCCAGCTGGAGGAGGCCGCGCTCCCGCAGGTCGCCGACATCGTCGAAGCCGCACACCGGGCGGTGGAGTGAGATGCCGGAGTTCACGATGCCGTCGCTGGGCGCTGACATGGACGAGGGCACCCTGTTGGAGTGGCTGGTACGCCCCGGCGCCCCGGTGCGCCGCGGAGAAGTGGTCGCAGTGGTGGAGACGGCCAAATCCACCATCGAAGTCGAGTGCTTCACCTCCGGCACCATTGAACAACTGCTCGTGGACCCCGGCACCACGGTCCCCGTAGGCACCCCACTGGCCGTCATCGCAGCCGAGAAGTCCGCGCGCAAGGTAGTGCCCGCCGCACCCTCGCCGTCTGCACCCGCACCGGCCCCCGAACCGCCTCGGCAACACAAGTCGGCCGCCGCCCACAAACCCCCGCGCCCGAAGAAGGCCACTACCACAGCCACGCCCTTGGTGCGCCGACTCGCCGAGGAAGACCGCGTGGACCTCGCGGCCGTCCACGGATCAGGACCAGGTGGGCGCATCACCCGCTCCGACGTCGAACAGGCCGCTGCCGCGCCCCGCCATGTGCGTGCCTCCCCGCTGGCCCGCCGCCTCGCCCAGGAATTGAGCGTCGATCTTGCACGGGTATCCGGCACGGGCAAAGACGGCACCGTCCGCGCCGACGACGTCCGGCACGCTGCCGCCCTCTTGACCAGGGAACCCGCACCGCCAGAAGCCGCCAAGCCCGTGGTCGCCGCCCTCAGCGGCGCGGACAAGGCTGCCGCGATGCGGCGATCGATCGGCGACCTGATGAGCCGCTCCAAGCAGGAGATCCCCCATTACTATCTGTCGGCGATCATCGACATGACCGCGGCCCTGGACTGGATGCGTGCGCGCAACCGTCGCAGTGCGGTCGGTGAACGCCTGGTGCCGGCGGTTCTCCTCCTCAAGGCCACCGCCCTGGCAGCTCGGCGGATCGGTGATCTGAACGGCTTCTGGCAGGAGGACCGCTTTGAGCCCGGGCCAGGAGTCCACCTTGGTGTCGCGGTGGCCCTGCGCGGCGGCGGACTGGTCGCCCCCGCGCTGCACGACACCGACACCCTGCCGCTTCCCGAACTGATGGTCCGGCTCAAAGATTTGGTCGCCCGAGCCCGTGCCGGGCGGTTGCGCGGCTCCGAGACGACCGACCCGACGCTCACCGTGACCAGCCTCGGAGACCAGGGAGCCGAGACGGTCTTCGGTGTCATCTACCCCCCACAGGTCGCCCTGGTCGGCTTCGGCCAGGTCACCGACCGCCCGGCCGCGGTGAACGGCCTGCTCGGTGTACGCCCCCAGGTCACCGCCACTCTCTCTGCGGACCACCGGGCCAGCGACGGCGCCCTCGGCGCACGCTTCCTCACTGCCCTGGACCGCCTGCTGCAACAACCGGAGGAGCTGTGAACCGCACCGAAGCACGCCAGATCGTCAAGGACGCGATCCTGAGCACCGTGCCGGGCGCCGACCTCGACCACCTCGCCCCGAACGAGGCCTTCCGCGATGCCCTGGAAATGGACTCCCTGGACTTTCAGAGTTTCGTCGAGACCCTCGTCGAACGCACCGGCCGCCGTATCGACGAGGACGACTACCCAGCCCTGACGACACTTTCAGACTGCACTGATTTTCTCCTGTCCCGCGCGTCGTGATCACGCGATGGGGACTTCAGTACGCAGACTGATGAGCTGCGGCTTTTGGCTGGTGGCGGCGCGTGCCTGGAGCGCCCCCTCACCCGGCAGCGCGGCGCGTCTGCGCCCTGCGGTGTCACCTTCGGCCTAGGCTGCCGAGGGCAGAGTCGGAACGGGTTGCAGGAGCGGCGGCTTCGCTGCCGGGAGCTGCGTCGGCCGCTTTACGGAACAGGGCCGGGAGACGCGCATGGCGTGGTTGGTCTCGCTGGCAGGAGCCGGACTGGTCATGGCTGCCCTGCGAGACCTTTTCCATACCCTCTGGCATCCCACCCGCCACGGCGGCCTGAGCCGGCTCGTCATGACCGCGCTGTGGAGGCTGTCCCATCGTCTGCGTGCCCGCAGACGAGTGGCCGGCATTGTCGGGCCGCTCGCGATGGTGACGGTGGTCAGTATGTGGGCCGCAACCATCATCCTGGGGTGGGCCCTCGTCTACTGGCCTCACATGCCGGAGGCGTTCAGCTTCGCCGACGGCTCGAAACCGGGCCAGCAGTCGGGGCTGCTCGACTCCCTCTACATGTCGCTCGCCACGGTCGCCACCCTCGGGCTCGGCGACATCGTGCCCACCGCGGGCTGGCTCCGCGTCGTCGCACCGCTGGAAGCCCTAGTCGGGTTCGCCCTTCTGACGGCCACCGTCTCCTGGGTACTCGAAATCTATCCGGCACTGACCCGCAGACGGGTCCTGGCCATCCGGCTGGCGCTGCTGCGCCGCTCGGACCCTACGACGCAGCAGCTCGACTGCGTCGTGGGGGCCTTGATACTGGAAAGCCTGGCCACCGAGGTGGTCCGCGTCCGTATCGACTTCACCCAGTACGCCGAGGCCTACTATTTCCACGATGGGGAGAACCACACAGCCCTGGCGGCCACGGTCGGCTACGCCGACGCCCTCGCTCAGCGCGGACAGGCCGCCCAGCGGCCGGATGTGCGTCTGACGGGCGGCATACTCGCAGGCGCCCTTGAGGACCTCGCTGCCATCCTTGACCAGCGTTTTCTCCACACCGGCGGAACACCGACGGAAGTCTTCTCCGCATACGCCGCCGACCACGGACGCAGTCTCGCACCGCTCTGATCAACACCCCTGGCAGCTTCCCCAGCGCCGTCAGGTGCGCAGCGTCCGCCCCGCTCTCCGGCATCCGTGCCGGCGCCCCGTACCTCCTTGGACCAGACACCTTGGCAGGCCGCCTCACGGCGCGGGCCCCGCATACCGCCGTGGCCTTGCACTCGGGCAGCACGTGGCGGTGTTCGCATGGTCGGAAGCGGGAGACTCGTCGGCTGTCGAGTTGTGCAGCGAGATTCTCCGACTGCCGGTCCGCAGAACATCGTTCCAGGAAGACCTGGGGAGAGGCAAAGGAGAGTCGGCCGCCGAGCGGGACCGACCGGCCCTACTTCCGGATCCGAAAGGGGTGCGACCGTGGCAAAACCTCGGCATTCTCCGAAGGGGGATGGGCGTGATGGAGCTGCCCCTGGTGGTGGGCGTTGACGGATCCGAGCCGAGCTTCCGTGCGACGGATTGGGCAGCGGACGAGGCTGCACGCTTCGGTCTGCCGCTTCGTCTGGTGTACGCACCGATGTGGGAGCGTTACGACGGGGCAGCTCTGGCCAGCACCCTTGATCGGTCAGCCGGACAAGTGCTCGCGGAGAACGTCGTGGGCACGGCCGCGCAGCGCGTAGCGTCACGCACCCCGGATGCCAAGGTGGTCACCGACGTCATTCCCCAGGACACTGTGGCCGCATTGCTGCAGGAGGGCAGGAACGCCACTGCCCTGGTGACAGGCGTGCGCGGCCGTGGCGAGATTGCCGGCCTGCTGCTGGGCTCGGTCAGCCTTGCCGTGGCGGCTCGCGCGCAGTGCCCCGTCATCGTCGTCCGCGGGGACGCGGCCGGAGTCGAGGGCAGGCACGGGCGCATACTGCTTGGCCTGGGAGACACTGGTGCAAACTCACCAGCCATGCACTTCGCCTTCCGGGAAGCGGCGAACCGGAACTGCACGCTCGACGTTGTCCGTGGCTGGCGCAGCCCCGACCACCGGAGCCACACCCACGCGTCACGCGCCGAAGAATCCGGTGACACGCACGAAGAGCAGGCGACGGCCCTCCTCGACGAGAGCATCGACCCAGCGATGCGCGCCTACCCGGGTGTGCGGGTACGGCGGGCCGTCATCGAGGGCCCCGCCTCCCAGGTGCTCCTCATGCGTACGGCTGCGGCGGACCTCCTGGTGGTCGGCGCACGGCGGAACCAGAAGAGACAGTTCGGCATGCAGCTCGGCAGGGTTGCCCACCGGGTACTGCATCACGCCAGCTGCCCTGTTGCTGTAATACCGCAGTCCTTGTGAGAGCGCTGAGGGCACGTTCCAGACGGTACGTCGGGCGCGGGACGTGCACCGTCCCGAGTGAGTGTGAGGCTCACGAGAGAATTTGGCTGCCGTCGCTGGGCTGCGGACAAAGCCGTGGATCGCGGGCTTGACCTGGGACTGGTACCGGCGCGACATCGATGATGTCGCTTCCGAAGAGGTGAGAGAGACTCGGGACTGGGGTAGTTGTGGGTCCCCTACAAGTGCCTGCGGAGGAAGGGCTGCGGCGACGTCAATGGAGTAGGGCGCCGGAACCGGACGCGGCAAGATCCTGCGGGCAGGGAGGCCAAGCCAGCGTCGTCGTACTTCCACTGACTCTGGTGCGGTGGCGCCGAGGGGAGGCAAGGACGGCAGGGGAGCGCAAGGGGAGCGCGGATGCCTTTGAATGTGCCAGCACGAGATATCACGAGGGAGTTTGGCGCATGTGCTCTGATCAGGGAAAATGAGATCTATCAGCCTTGCGCAGCACAACCTGGAACGATCGCTTCCGTACTCGTAATGCGTAGGTCTCGGGTTCCGGCCCGCAGGAGGGCTCACGCGTGTGGTCCCTCCAGCCTCCGAATGTAGGCGATCCTGTACTTCACCAGTCCTCGGGCCTCCTGTTCTCCTGATGTACTGGACGACGGCTGCTCTGCCGGAGTCCGAATGCGGCAGGATGCCCAAGATTCCGCTGAGTAGACACGGGGTGGCTTGCTGACGTGGGTTATCCGTCCGAGGGCAGCTCTCGCTGGTGAGCGGTTGATTCGCGATCCTGGTGGTAGTCGCCTTTAGTTGCGCGTGGAAATTATCTAGGGATGAGATCCGGTCAGGGCTGGCTTGGCAACATCGTTCTCTCCTCACGCTCGCAACCGGCAGGTTGTTTCGACCCAGGCGCGGACCTCGTGAGGATAAAAGCGGAGCTGCTGGCCGATCCGGAAGCTTGGAATTTGCTCCCGTGCGTGGTTGTCGTAGACCCAGGAGGCCGGCTTTCCGAGGAATTCGGAGAGATCTTCAACGTTCCAGAGGGTCTCGTGCATGGTGTACCTCAAAGGGCTGACTGGTCGGGGCGGGGACACAGTAGGGTGTGTTTCCGGCTGGCCCAAATGACGTAACGGCTGTCGTTCCGTGCCCTGTCAGGGGCAGAGGCGGCATAGCTCGTCTGAGCCAGCACGGATCCAGCACGACGGTCACAAGCGGACCGGAACGGGCGGCAACGGAGGTCAGCACGGACTCAGCACGGGTGTAACCATTCGTGCTTGCCGTCGCCGCAGCCGTGCCCTCTGATCTGCGGTTTTGTGTTCAGCTTGGGTGTGTGCTAAGCGCTTGGGGCGCAGTGGGAGAACATCTGGCTGCGCACCAAGCGCTACGACGCGAACGGCCTGGTCAAGAGTGGTACGGGCGGGGTGTGCTACGTGTACTTCCCGGCTGATCCGACTGCGGCTCAGCTCCAGGCTCTGCAGGCCGTCGGGATTCGCTGACCTGCTAGCGGATGCGGTCCACGTACACCTCACCCACTATCTGGCGGCAGCGCTCGCGACCGTCCTGGGTGAGGTGTACGTACCGGTCGACCGTGACCTTGATCGAACGGTGTCCCAGCCACCGGGACACCTCGTGAATGGAAACGCCGTTCGTCAAGGCTACGGTGGCCTACTTGAGGCGGAGGCCGGGGGGAGTGTAGGGCTGCATACCGAGCCGCTTGACCGCTCGGTGCGAGCGCACGTGTCCCGCATGAAATCGATCACGGAACGCTGGGTGCAGCCCTGTCAGGCGACGGCAGAAACCCTCAAAGGCATACGAACCGCTCTCCGGCTGTGATGACAGGGCTCTCGACAAGCCCCGGCATCCCAGCTCGGAAAGCACTCCTGCTTTCCCGCCCAAGGTGCCGATACCACTGCAAGGAGCCCGAAGGCTACTGTGCTCCGCAGACGGGCCCCCGGGCGGGGGACAGGCGGGCCGACCGCGTTTTGGTGAGGGCGCACGATAGTGGAATCCACTGACGCGCCCCAATCCGTGTCGGCCTCGGCTCCGGCCTGCGCGAGGACGTCCTGAAGGCCGCGGTCAGCTGGCGGCGGTAATCCTCCACTGTTGGTTGATGCCGTTGGTGTCGCTGTACTGTGCCAGGTCGGAGCCGGCGCCTGTGCGGCCCATGCCGTCGATGTACAGGCCGGTGGCGCGGTTTTGGATGCGCACGTTGTCGGCGTCGGTCAGAACAGACCACTGCTGGTTGGTGCTGCTGGTCCCGGCGTACTGGCCCACCGCGTCGCCGTTCGAGGTGCGGCCCTGGCCGTCCAGGTAGAGCCCGGTGGCGCGGTTCTTGATGCGCACGTAGTTGCCGTCGTTCTCGATGGTCCACTGCTCCTCGTAGCGGCTGCCGCTGTCGCTCCACTGATCGGCATTGGATCCGTCGGCGGTGCTGCCCGCGCCGTCCATGTACAGGCCGGTGGCGGCATTGCTGATCCTGACGTAGGTGCCGCCCCCGTTGCCGATACCCCACGCGTACTGCAGCCGGGTCAGACCGGAGGAATTGACCAGCGACAAACTGATGCCCGAACCGGTTCCGGTCTTGGTGGTCAGGCTGTACCAGTCGGTGTCACGCAGACCGGGCCAGTACACGCTGCCTATGCCGAGGTTGTGCAATTCGCTGCTGACGCCCCGTAGATAGTCGGCGAAGTACGATCCGCTCGGAATGTTGTAGTCGATGGTGCTGTACTGCACGCCGTTCTTGCTGCCGGGGCTCATCGGGCCGCCCCATTCGGTGGCGATGGTGCGGTCGGCGTATCCGCCGATGTAGCCCGCGATGTGGTTCGCCCACTCGGTCTCGTCCTCGTAGCTGGCGAAGAACGAGTAGTCGTGCACCGCGAGCAGCGTGTTGTTGAGGCGGCTGTCGCCGCCGACGGCCGCGACGTTCTGGGCGTAGCTGGCGCCGTCAAGTATCACCCTGCCGCGCGGGACGCTGGAGTACCTGGTGAGCCAGTCGTTGTACAGGTTGTCGAGGTCGGTGGTGCTGTAGGCGTACGGCTCGTTGATGACCTCGAAATAGGCGTTGGCGTTGCCGCCGTACTTGGCGACGACGGTGTCCCACATCTGGTTGAAGCCGGTCGTGCTGGCCGGCTTGCCGTTGGCGTACGCCCAGTAGGCCAGGATCACCTTGCCCTTGCTGAGTGCGCTGTCGATGGCCCCGGTGTACGTCGCCCAGTAGCTGGAGACGGTGGGCTCATTGATCGGCATACGAACGGTGTTGGCGCCGGTGATCGAGTACATCTGGCTGATCACCCGGTCCGCCACGGTTGCTGCCGAGGCGTTCGTGTCCGATGAGCTGAGTCCGGATGGGTACAGCACGCCGTTGACGAAATTGTCCCGCTGGTCGGCCCAGTTCACGCCTTTGAACTGGTTGGTGGACGCGTGCGCCTGACTCGACCCGATAGTTGTCAGTGTTCCCGCCGCCAGCGCGAGAACGGCCAAAAACTTGAACAACATGAATAGGGTTCCGCGATTTATTGCGTGATGTGGCGATCTCATTAGCGGATCTTCCTGTGGCCCTTGGTGGTTCAACCGATGTGGTCTGGGACAGGGATAGCGGACCGGCAAACCGCATCGCTACGGCGCGAACCGAATCGCTCACAAACGATTGCATACGAACATCCGACACGGACGAACGGCGAGCAGTTCGGTGAGGGCTTCGGGGATGACATCGGGCGTGTTGTCGACCCGGTGGCTGAACAGCAGACTCCCGCGGTCGTCAGTGCCTGCGGGAGAGTGGAAGTCCTTGACGATGTCGAATCTATCCTGGGCTGTCACGGTGGCGCTCCTCGCGCTGTGCGACGTGCGGCGCGATTCCTCCTGCTTGTCCGCGCAATGCCAAGCGATGGTCCGCAGAGTCTGATCAGCAGTCCGGAAGGCAGGGGGATCAGCCACCTGAGCTGTCAAGGACAGCCGGCATGAAAACCTGTGCCGCTCGGAAAGTCCATCGGCACAGGTGGCAGCAGTGACGGGTTGTCGGCTGAGGCCATGACTGAGTGTTCCTACGCCTGCCGTACAAGGCGACCCAGGGGCAGTGGCCAATGGTGCCGACCGGTGTGGGCCGTGATGCGGTAGTGCTCAGCCGTGTTCGAATCGTTTGCCCAGATCGAGTGTGTCGGACAGGCCTACCGTCGCGAAGAAATCCTGTATGTCGGGCAGTTGCTGCACCACGTCGACGGGGGTGCCTGCCTTGGCGATGTCCGCGAGTACGTTGCGTACCGCGGCGGTGGCGGCCAGGAGGGTGGACAGGGGCAGGATGACGAGCCGGTAGCCGAGTGCGGTGAGCCGGGTCAGATCGGTGGGAGGTGTCTTGCCGCCCTCGACCCAGTTGAACAACAGCGGGGTGTCGGGGAAGGCCGCCGCAGCCGCCTCGATCTCGGCATCACTGCGCAACGCCTCCAGGAACAGCATGTCGGCTCCGGCATCGCGGTAGCGGCGGGCCCGCCCCATTGCTGCGTCGAAGCCTTCGACCGCCCGGGCATCGGTGCGGGCGATGATGAGGAAGTCAGGGTTGTGCCGGGCTGCCACGGCGGCTTCGATCTTGCCGGCCATGGTGCTCTCCGGGATGACTTCCTTGCCCTCCATGTGCCCGCAGCGTTTGGGTATGGACTGGTCCTCCAGGTGGATCGCCGCGACGCCTGCGGCCTCGTACTCCTGGACCGTGCGGACGACGTTGATCGCGTTGCCGTAGCCGTTGTCGGCGTCGGCGATCACGGGAATCCCGACCGCGGACACGATGCGCCGTGCGGCGTCGGTCATCTCGGTCATGGTGAGCAGGCCGATGTCGGGCCGGCCCAGCAGGGAGGCAGTGGCACCGAAGCCGGTCATGTACACCGCGGGAAAGCCTGCCTGCTCGACCAGCAGCGCACTCATTGCGTCATATGCCCCGGGTGCGATCACCGGCCCCGGCCCGTGCAGCAAATCCCGCAACCGCCGGGGCCCGTCCCCGAAGCCGTTGAGCAGTCCTGCCATGTCAGCTCCTCCCACGCCCGTGATGGATGCGGGGTACCCAGGAGAAGGCTGTCCTGCACCTTCGGGCGCCGGCCGGTACCGCACCGTCATCGGATGTGCACGTCGGCGGCAGGGGCGCAGGCTCAGCGCACTCCCTTTCCCGGGCTCGCGTCGATGAGCTCACGGGTGTACGGGTGGCTCGGACGGTCGAAGATCGCTTCCGGTGTGCCCTCCTCGACCACGCGTCCTTCGCGCATGACCAGGACATGGTGCGAGACGAGGCGGACCACGTCCAGATCGTGGCTGATGAACAGGTAGCCGAGCTCCAACTCGCGCTGGAGCTCGACCATGAGGTCGAGGATCTGGTCCTGCACCAGTACGTCCAGTGCGGACACGGCTTCGTCCATGATGATCAGGCGTGGTGCGAGCGCGAGGGCGCGGGCGATGGCCACCCGCTGGCGCTGGCCGCCGGACAGTTCGTGGGGGTACCGGTCAGCGCACGCAGCGGGCAGGGCGACTTGATCGAGGAGCCTGCCGACCGTGGCGCGATGGTCGGCGCGGCTGTCGCCGATGCCGTGCACGCGCAGGGGCTCGGCGACGATCCGGGCGATGGTGTGGCGCGGGTCGAGGGAGGCGTAAGGGTTCTGGAACACGGGCTGGACGGCGCGGCGGAACGGCAGCAGCCGGCGGCCGTGCACCCTGGTGATGTCGGTGTCCCCGAAGTACGCCGCGCCCGCGTCGCAGTCCTCCAGACGCAGTGCGATCCGGGCCGTGGTGGACTTGCCGGAGCCGGATTCGCCGACGAGGGAGACGGTGCGGCCGGGCAGCACCTTGAGGCTGACGCCATCGACGGCGCGCAGGGGTTCGCGCCGGCCGCGCAGCTGGTAGTGCTTGGAGATGTCGCACAGTTCCAGGAGCGGGGCGGGTTCGTTCTGCGGGGCGGAGCGCACCGCCGGTGTGAGCTTGGGTCGTGCCATGCCGGGGACGGCCGCCAGCAGGCGTCGCGTGTACGGGTGCCGGGGGTCGGCGATGATCGCGTGGGACGCACCGCTTTCCACGACGCGGCCCTCGTGCATCACGACGATGCGGTCGGCCCGTTCGGCGGCGAGGGCCAGGTCGTGGGTGATGAGCAGCACCGACGTGCCCATCGTGCGGGTGAGTTCGGCCATCTGGTCGAGCACCAGGCGCTGCACGGTGACATCGAGCGCGGAAGTGGGCTCGTCGGCGACCAGGACGTCAGGACGGCAGGCCAGGGCCATGGCGATCAGGACGCGCTGGCGCATGCCGCCGGAGAACTCGTGCGGGTACTGCCTGAAGCGGGACGCGGCGTCGCTGATGCCCGCGCGCCTCAGCAGCGCCACCGCCTCCTGGCGGGCCTGCTCGCCCCGGGCCCGGCCGTGTACCTCAAGCGCCTCGGTGATCTGGGAGCCGATTGTGGCGACCGGGTCGAGGTTCGACATGGGGTCCTGCGGCACCATGCCGATCCGCGCGCCGCGCACCTGCCGCATGGCCTTCTCGGTGGCGGCGGTGAGGTCCAGGTCGTCCAGGTGGACCGAGCCGTGGGTGATCCGGCCGTTGTCGGCGAGGAGCCGGTTGACGCAGGCGGCCAGTGTCGACTTGCCGGACCCCGACGCGCCGACCACCGCCACCGTCTGACCCGCTGCCAGGTCGAGGTCGACGCGGTCCACGGCGGTGACATCGCGGCCGGCGGTTCGATAGGCCACCGATAGGCCACGGATGCGCAGCTTGGCACCGTCGCGCAGGGCGTCGTCCCTCGGGTCGGCCTCGGCCGGGACTGGTGTGGTCAAGGTGACTCCTGAGCGTGCCTGGGAGAGGGGGACGGGTGGCCTCTGACCGGGGTGTCGAGGCTCATGCTGTTCCGTCGGTGACCACCAGCCGGCGGGGCCGCACGCGCGGTACGCCGGCCAGCGCCAACCCCTGGGCACCGGGTGTGAGCTGGCCGAGCACCCGCTCCTGCGCCGCGCCGGTGCAGCCGATGACGTTGCCGGGCAGACCGTGCAGGGTGCTCCAACCCAGCAGCGCGAAGGCGATGGCCTCCTTGGCGTCGGACGGCACACCGAGCGCGTCGCTCGGGCGCACCGCAAGGCCCTCAAGCCGGTCCGTGATCGCGGTCATGAGCGTCGGGTTGCGCACGCCGCCGCCGGAGACGTACAGCACGTCGAGACGTGCCTCGCGCACGGTCCGCGCGACGGTTTCCGCGGTGAGCGCGGTCAGGGTGGCGACCACGTCGTTCAGGGCGAGCCGACGGCCGGTGTGCCGCAGGGCCTTCTCGACGTACAGGGCGTCGAAGAGCTCCTTGCCGCAGCTCTTCGGCGGCGCGAGCGTGTAGTAAGGCTCGGCGAGCAGCTCGGTGAGCAGCGCGTCGTCGACGCTGCCGGACGCCGCGAGCCGGCCGTCGCGATCGAATCCGTCCGCCGTGTCCGGATCGGCGGCCACCACGGCGTCGATCAGCGCGTTGGCCGGTCCGATGTCCCAGGCGGCCGGCTCGGTGGCGGGAGCCACGACGGTGAGGTTGGCGATGCCGCCGAGGTTGAGCGCGCCGGCCCGCAGACCGCGCTCCACCGTCGCATCGAGCAGCATCCGGTCGAGCAGGGGGACGAGCGGGGCGCCCTGGCCGCCGGCGGCGATGTCGGCGCTGCGCAGGTCGCTGACCACGGGCAGGCCGGTGGCCTCGGCGATCCAGGCCGGCTGGCCGATCTGCAGCGTGCCACGGGCCGAGTTGCCCTCGACCCAGTGGTACAGGGTCTGGCCGTGGCTGCAGACCGCGTCGGCCGGTGCCTCGGCGAGCGCGGCGCCGGCGGCCTCGGCGAAGGTCTGCCCGATGCGAGTGTCCAACGTGCAGACGTCCGCCGCGGTGATCTGCCGCGGGGGCAGCGCGGCCACGAGGTCGGCCCGCAGCGCCGGCGGGTACGGCGTCGAACCGTGATGGACGAGCCGGCCGTGCAACGTCGTGCCGTCCTGGGTGAAGTCGACGACGGCGACGTCGATGCCGTCGTGCGAGGTCCCGGAGATCATGCCGAGTACGCGCATCAGTGTCCTTGCAGGTTCCGGGACGGTGCTGGGCCCGTCTGGGTCAGTGGTGTGCACGGCGCGCGGTGTCCGGGCCGTCCGGTCGTGGCGGGCGTCATCGGCCCTCTGCCGTGCGCGGGTCGAGGACGTCACGCAGTCCGCTGCCGAGCAGATTGAGCCCGAACACCAACACGACGAGTGCGATGCCGGGACCGGCGAGCAGCCAGGGCGCGATGCTGGACAGCGTGCGGGCGTCGAAGACCATCACGCCGAGCGACGCGGCGGGCGGTGGGGTGCCGAAGCCGAGAAAGCTGAGCGATGCCTCGGTCAGGACTGCCCAGGAGAGGCTGAGTGTGACCTGGACCAGGACGATGCCGCGCAGGTTGGGGAGCACGTGGGTGAAGAGGGTGGCCAGGCGCCGTTGGCCGATGGCGGTTGCGGCGGTGACGTAGTCCGCGCTGCGCAGGGTCAGTACGGGGCCGCGCGCGACACGTACGAAGATCGGCGTGTACACCACCGCGATGGCGAGGGCCACCGTGAGCCGGTTGCGGGACAGCGTCGAGGCCAGGGCGAGAGCCAGCAGCAGCGACGGGAACGCGAACAGCACATTGGTCAGCACCCCGATCATCCGGTCGAGTACTCCGCCGAAGTAGCCGGCGAGGACGCCGAGGACGACTCCCACACTCCCGGAGACGGCGACCGCCACGCCCGCCACGAACAGCGAACTGCCGAGGCCCGCGGCGACCCGTGAGAAGACGTCCCGGCCGAACTGGTCGGTGCCCAGCCAGTGCGCACCGCTCGGCGCCTTGAGCGCGACGGCGACGTCCTGGGCGGCCGGATCGTACGGCATGGCGCCCATGAGGCCCGCGACGGCGGCGGCGACCACGACGAGGGTGAGCACAGCGCCGATCAGCCCGGCACGGTTGCGGATGAGTGCCCGCACCGACGACGTGCGACGCGGCGGCGCGGCCGGCGCGAGTGGCGCCTCCTGCAGAGCGCTCACCGCGACCACACCCTCGGGTCGACCAGGCGGTAGAGAAGATCAGTCACCAGGTTGACCACGACGAACAGCACCGCGATGACCAGGACTGTGCTCTGCACCACCGCGTACTCCTTCTGTGCCATGCCGAGCAGCACCTGCCGCCCGATCCCCGGCAAGGAGAAGATCTGCTCCACCACGACGGCACCGCCGAGCAGAAACCCGAACTGCAGGCCGCTCATGGTGACGACGGGGATCAGCGCGTTGCGCAAGACGTGCCGCACCTGGAGCGCGCGTTCGGGAACGCCCTTGGCGCGCACGGTGGTGATGAAGTCCGCACCGCGGATGTCGAGGATCGCCGCCCGGGTGGTCTGCGCGATCGGTGAGGCGATGCTCACGCCGAGTACCAGCGCGGGCAACAGCATCTGCTGGAGATTCAGCGGCAGATTCTCGGTCAGCGGCGCGAACGCCTCACCGTTGGGATTGAAACCGAAGGAGTCGGCCAGCACCTGCGCCAGGACGGTACCGGTGAGGAAGACGGGGGCGGACAGCGCGAGCAGACTCGCTGCCTGGGCCGCGCCGTCCCGCAGCCCACCGGGCCTGGAGGCGGCGAACATGCCGCCGCAGACGCCGAGTGCCAGCGCGAGCGCGATCGCGAGCACGGCGAGTTCCAGTGTGACGGGCAGGGCGTGCGCGGTCAGGGCCGCGACGCTCTGGCCCGCGTTGGAGGAGTAGCCGAGGTTGCCGGTGCAGGCCGCGCCGAGCCAGGAGAGATACTGCGAGGTCAACGGCTTGTTCAGGCCGTAGTACGCCTGGAGTTGACTGCGCTGGGACACGGTGAGATCACCGGCGTCGATGCCGTACGACGCGGTGATCTGGTCGCCCGGCAGGACCCGCAGCACCAGGAAGGTCAGCACGGACACGCCCACCAGGGTGAGCACGGCCTCACCGAGGCGGCGCGTCGCCGGATGCCCGGCGAGCCGGCCGAGATATCGCAGGGCAGTCGCTCGTGGGGACGGACGCGGGGACGGATGTGGCGACGTCGGTGCGGACGGCGTCATGCGAGCTTCGTCTTCCACAGGCTCAGCAGGCTCGCGTCGGTCACCGCCTGGAAGCCGTGCACCCGGGCGCTGGTGGCGATGTAGCTGCGTCCGGTGTAGAGCCAGATCCACGCCGCGTTGTCCTCAAGATCCTGCGAGATCTTCCGGTAGATCTCCTTGCGGGCTTGTGTGTCGCTGGTCGCGATGCCCTCGGCGAACAGCTTGTCCAGGCGTGCGGAGTGGTAACCGGCGACCTTGTTGAAGTTCCCGTCGCTGGTGAAGTAGCGGGTGTATGTCGTGGCCGGGTCGGCGCCCGCGCCGTTGAGGGCGATCGCGGCGTCGAACGTGCCGGCCAGCCAGCGATCGACGTAGGCGCTGGAGTCCAGCGTCTCGATCTTCATCGTGATGCCGACACCCGCGAGTTGTGCCTGGATGTTCTGCGCCTCGTCCGTGGCGCTGGAGTAGAGCCCCTGCGGGACGAGCGCGGTGAACGTGAATCCCTTGGGCTTGCCCGCCGCGGCAAGGTGCTCTTTGGCGGCCTGCACATCGCGCGTCGGACAGGGGCGGGCGTCGGGGGCGGAGGCGAAAGCGGGTGAGGTGAAGGGCCCTACGACCTTGCCCTGCCCGAGCGCCGCGGTCTTGACGACCTGCTTGCGGTCGATGGCGCACTGGATGGCGAGCCGCATATCGAGCTTGCGGAACGTGCGGGAGTCGGCACGCAACTGTAGTACGTGGTAGTCGAGTTGGTCGACCGTGTGCAGTGTGACGCTGGCGGACTTCGCGGTCTTGGCGGTGACGGAGTCGTCGAATATGGCCATGTCGATGGTGCCTGACCGCAGCGCCGACGCCATGGAGCTCTTGTCCGGGATGACGCGGAACTCCAGGGCGGCGAGCCCGGGCCGGCCACGGAAGTAGTCGGCGTTGCGCGCCAGGGTGACCGACTGGTTGGCGGTGCGGTTCTTATACGCGTAGGGCCCGGAGCCGACGGGCTTGGTCTTGAGTGCGTCCAGCGGCTTGTCGGACGGCAGGATCGAGGTGTTGACGCTGGTGAGCGCGGTGAGCAGGGAGGCGTCCGGCGTTTTCAGCGTGATCACGACATGGCCGGCGTCGGGGGCTGCCACCTTTTTCACGGCGGTCAGCGAACTCCGCGCCACGGCCTTGGTCCCGGGGTCGAGGATGCGGTCGATGCTGTACTTGACGTCGGTGGAATCCAGTGCGGAACCGTCCGTGAAGGTGACACCGGACCTCAAGGTGAAGGTGTACGTCAGGCCGTCCTTCGAGACGTCCGGCAGCTTCGCGAGGCCGGCGACCGGGGCGAGCTCGGCATCCTGGTCGAGCAGTGTGCTGTACACCTGGCCGAGCACTTGCTGGGACTGGACGGCGGTGGCCGTCCAGGGCAGCAGTTGGGTGGCGTCCGCGCTGATCCCGAACACCAGGGGCCCGTTCGAGCCCTTGGAGGAGGCGCCGGAACCGGAACATGCGGCCGCGGTGGCCAGGGCGGTGACGGCTGCGCCGACGGCGATCAGACGTTTCGCCGTGCGGTGGGGTCGACTGGGCACGTGCTTCTCACTTTCTCCCGTGGATCTGGCCGGGTCTCCTCACGCGGACCCGGGCAAAGGCCCCGTCCATGTGTGGAGACGTCGGCTGCGTAGGGACAGTGCTGAGGGGGCTTGGGCGCAAGGTTTTTTAGAATCGGTCGCTTCCATGTGCCTTCCTCCCTGGGCCGGCCGGTGTGTGTGGTGGCTCGGTGGCTGCCCCCGCAACCGGCACGGATGCGTGTGCGAGGCGGAGGTTTCAGGAATGTACTCGCCCCGCGAGGACCTCCGCAGCGGCCTGACCGCAGACGCGGGCCGCACCGTGGGTGTCGATGTGCGTGGCGCCGGCCTGGCCGGTGTGCGGGACGCCGAGTTCCACGGTGATGGCGTCGGGGCGGCGGGCGAGCAGTGCGCGCAGCCACTCCTGCACGGTGGCACGGCGGTGTGCGTCGCGGACGGCGAGGACGAGGGGCCGGCCGACGGCCTCGGCGAGGATCCGATCGGCGTGGTCGGGGTCGAACGGGGCGAGCGGAGGCAGCGTGGTGCGCACGGTTTCCGGCATGAGCGCGGTCAAGGCGGGCCCGAGGCCCCACGGCGTGCCGCCACTGTGGACCTGCGTTCCCGGGACGCCAAACTCGACCAGGAGCGCGGGAGACCTGAGCGGCAGAGCGGCCGGGTTCTCAGCGGTGGTGCGCAGCGCGCGGCGGGCGGCGGTCAGGCCGAGTGCCCGGTCCGGCGTCGGAGCGGAGACTGCCTGGGCAAGGGAGCGCTGCCAGGCGGTGAACTGTGCGGTGCGGGCCGCGGCTTCGGCGAGGCGCTGTGCGCCGAGTTCCCCGCGGCGTACCGCGTCGGCCACGGCGGCGCGCACCTGCATGAACTCGGTGTCCTCGGATCGGTCGCCGAGGCATACGAGGTCCACCCCGGCGGCAAGCGCGCGGACGGTCGCGCCCGCCAGGCCGTACCGATCGCGGACCGCCTGCATCTCGACCGCGTCGCTGACGATCAACCCGTCGAAGCCCAGCTCGCCGCGGAGCAGCTCGATCAGGACGCGCGGGCTGACGGTGGCGGGGCGGTCCGCGTCATACGCCGGGATGAGCAGATGGGCGGTCATCACCGCGCGGGCCCCTGCGGCGAGCGCGGCGCGAAACGGTGGCAGGGCCAGTTCCGCGATCTGCT
This sequence comes from uncultured Actinomycetota bacterium, assembly GCA_963761765.1. Taxonomy (GTDB): domain Bacteria; phylum Actinomycetota; class Actinomycetes; order Streptomycetales; family Streptomycetaceae; genus Streptomyces. The sequence continues at coordinate 106,442 of CAVXIJ010000002.1, read as the reverse complement.
CCGCTCCCATCGTGACCGTGGGCAGGGCCAGATGGGAGTCGGTGTCGGTGTCGCCGTGGCCGGGGAAGTGCTTGGCGCAGGCGGCTACTCCCGCATCGTGCAGTCCGCGCACCCATGCGGCGGTGTGCCGGGCGACCAGGGTGGGATCGGCCCCGAAGGAGCGGACGCCGATGACCGGGTTATCGGGGTTGGAGTTGACGTCGGCGTCGGGAGCGTAGTCGAGGTCGATGCCTACGGCGCGCAGTTCGCCGCCGATGGAGCGAGCGACGGCCGTGGTGAGTGCCAGGTCGTCGACGGCGCCGAGGGCGAGGTTGCCCGGGTAGGAGGAGCCGGTGGCGCTTTCCAGGCGGGTGATGTCACCGCCTTCCTCGTCGACGGCGATCAGTACGTCGGGATTCTCGGCGCGCAGTGCCGAGGTGAGCGCGGCGGTCTGGGCGGAGGTGCGGATGTTGCGGCCGAAGAGGAGGACCGAGCCGAGACCGTCGGCCAGCCGGCGGCGGATCCAGTCGGGGGCTTGTGTCCCCACGAATCCCGGTTGCAGCACCTGGTCGGCGAGAGCGAGCAGTTCGGCGTCGGGGCGGTGCTGCGGTTCGGTGGCGGTGCGGGACATGGCGGTGCGGGTCCTCTCGGGCTGAGCGCTGGCGCCGTGCTGCGGCTTTGCCGTCCCAGGACTGCTGGGGCACGGTCCTGGGCTCGGCCACGGCGTGGGTGTTTCGACGATTCGCGGGATCAGGCCGGGCGGGTTGGCGTGCGGCTGCGGGCTTGGCCGCTGGACGTGGTGGCGGCCGGGCAGCCGCGACGGCTGGGCCACCCGCGATGCTGCGCACCGGTGGGGTCAGATGTCCTTGCTGTACGTCCAAAAGACCCGGCCGAGCCTGGCGTCCACGCCTCGGGCGTAGAAGTGGATGGGGCCGGTCCAGCCGATCTCCGCCTCGTCGAGTCCGGCCGCACGCTGGTCGGCGAGACAGCGACGCAGCAGTACGGTGCCGACGCCGAGGCCGCGCTCCGAGGACTCTGTGCCCATCGGGCCGAACCAGGAGCGGCGATTGACCCCATGGCATGCGAAACCGACATACCGGGGCCCGTCTGCGCCTTCGCGTACGGCGACATGACCGCGCGGCGGTTCATGGGCGAGCGCACGTGCGGCCTCGCCGTCCCAGCTGCCGCCCCACTGGCGCATCCAGGTGAGGAACGCCTTCTCGTCCGCGGGTTCGAGCCGGCGTACCCGCACTCCGGCGGCAGTCAGTCGGGCCTCGTCTTGCGTGGTGTCGAGCGGTGCGGTGCGCAGGTCGACGCTCATGTTGAGACCGTCGGGGCCACGGGTGTAGCCACTGGACTCGGCCAGGCAGATCGCGCGCGTGTAGCGGATGTCGATGCCGGGCCAGGCGTAGTACGGAGGCCTGCCGCGGAGCATCAGCCGCTCGGCCCCGGCGGCGGCGAGAAGTTCCTCGGCACGGGTCATCAGCGCGCGGCCGACGCCGCGACTCTGCGCCGCGGGGTCCACGGCGATGAGGTCGATGTGGCCGGTGGCCGACGTGCCTGCGGTGGCCGGGCGGAGCGCGGCGAGGGCGAGACCGACCGGCTTCCCGTCGGACTCGGCGAGGAGCCGCAACGGGGGCCGATCCGCTGTCTGGTCCCACAGCAGATTGAGCACGTCGTCGGCGTCGCTGTCGTGAACGAGAGCTGCTCGGGCGAGAGTTCGCAGCACCGGACGATCTCGCTCGGTCGCTGTGCGCGTCACCGGAAGGTCTGTCAAGCGTGCTCACCTCGGGTAACTCGGGAAGACACTGGATCGTAATTTAATGACGTTGAGGATGTACCTTGCGGTGGAAATTTACCAGCGGGATGATCGGGCTACCAGCCCTCGTACATCACAGAACCGAACTCCCTCGCACCTCAACTTCCCGGAAGGCAGTCCGCCATGACCGACCGCAAAGATCTCCCTGAAGCGGCCGACCCCGAAGACCTCGTGCGCAGTGCGGTGCGGGAGAGTGTCGTTCCCGGCGCCGTGCTGATCACCGGGCGCGGGCCGGACGGACCTGTCCGTACCGCCACCGTCGGCGTCACCGCCGACGGTCCGGCAGGGCGCCCCGTCACTCTGGACACGGTCTTCGACCTGGCCTCCCTCACCAAGGTCGTGGCCACCACACCCGCGATCCTGCGCCTCGCCGACACCGGTGCGCTGAGGCTCGACGACCCGGTGCACCACTATCTGCCGGACTTCGCGGCGGCCCACGACGGCGACAGGAGCGTAGGTGCGACCTATGAGAAAAGCCGCGACAAGCATCAAGTGACCATCCGCCATCTGCTCGCACACATCTCGGGACTCCCTGCGCACCGCGACTTCTGGCAGCTGCCCGGCAGCCCCGGAGACCGGCTCGCCGCCGTGCTCGCGGAGCCGCTGGAGGAACGCCCGGACACCGTCGTGCGCTACTCCGACCTGGGGTTCATCCTGCTCGGCGAGATCATCGCCGCGGTGACCGGAGCGCCGCTCGATGCCGCCGTGCGCGAGCTGGTGCTCGATCCACTGGACCTTGCGGCCACCCGCTATCTGCCGCCCGCTGCCTGGCGGGAGCGCATAGCCGCCACCGAGGCACCGCCCGGCGGCGCGCCCAAGTGCGGTGTGGTGCACGACGACAACGCCGAGAGCCTGGGCGGTGTGGCCGGTCACGCCGGACTGTTCGGCACCGCCCCGGACCTGGCCCGCTACCTGCAGGCTTGCTGGCTGACGGAGGAGTCGTTGCTGTCGCCCCAGATACGCTCCGAGGCGCTCAGCCTGCAGAGCGAGGGACGTGACGGCGCCCGCGGTCTCGGCTGGACGCTGCCCGGCGATGCCTGGGACCACATGTCCGCGCTGTGGCCCGCGACCGGCGCAGGGCACACCGGCTTCACCGGCACCAGCCTGGCGCTCGATCCGGTCAGTGGCATCTGGGTGGTGCTCCTGACCAACGCCGTGCACTACGGACGTGGCGCGCGGGCCAAGGAGTTGAGACGCGTGGTGCACGCCGCGGTCGCGTCCCGCGCCGAGCACGTTCGGGCGTGAGCGCGCGGTGGCGGGCACCGGGCCCGGGTCGCGCACATATCGAATTCAGATCAATAGGTGTAACGACGAACCCGTAGGATTCCCACATGGCTGCCGCACGTGATCGAAAGCTCAGCGGAGGCGGTCCCCGCCGACGCACTGCAGCTCCCTCACCGGAGCGCGCCGCACCTCCACAGTCGCTACTGGTACAGATCCGCGCTCTCATGCCCACGCTGCCACCGTCCGAGCAGCGGGTGGCCGAGGCGGCGATCGCCGACCCGGTCGGGGTCGCCGGGAAGACGATCAGCGAACTCGCCGCGGAATGCAGCACGTCCGAGACCACGGTCGTCCGGTTCTGCCGCGCCGCGGGCCTCAAAGGCTACCCTGACCTGCGGATCAAGCTGGCCTCGGCGGTCGGCAGCGAGCACAACGACCCGACCTGGTCCAGCGCCGGCGGCGGTGATATCGGGTCCGACGATTCGCTGGCCAGCGTGGTCGGGAAACTGGGCTTCGCGGACGCGCACGCCGTCCAGGACACCATCGCCCAGCTCGACCTCGACGTCCTGCAGCGGGCGATCGACGAGGTGGTCGGGGCCGGTGCGGTCGATCTGTACGGGGTCGGCGCCAGCGCGCTGATCGCCCTGGACCTTCAGCAGAAGCTGAACCGCATAGGGCGCCGGGCGTCCGCTTGGCCGGACCGGGACGGAGCGCTCACTTCCGCGGCGCTGCTCGGCCGCGGGGATCTGGCGATCGGTATCTCGCACACCGGGGCCACCGACGACACCGTGGTCGCGCTGCGCGAGGCGTGGGACAACGGCGCCACCACCGTCGCCATCACCAACTTCCCGCACTCGCCGATCACCGAGGTGGCCGACCACGTGCTGACCACCGCGGCGCGCGAGACGACGTTTCGGTCCGGTGCGATGTCCAGCCGGATCGCCGCGCTGACGTTGGTGGACTGCCTGTTCGTCGGTGTGGCCCAGCGCAACCACAGCCGGACGACACGGGCCTTGGAGCGCACGTACACGGCGGTGCACCGGTGTCGGAGCGGCGCGGAGTGAGCGTTCTTCGGTGACGCGAGAGCCCCGCGACCGCTCGGCACGTGCCGGCTGGTCGCGGGGCTTGGCCGGTCAGCCGGCGGATCGGGCCCACCAGCGGCGTCACCACGAATGTCGGCGCTGTCAGTCGAGGGTGCGCAGGGCCGCGCGCACGCTGCCCCCGCCGGCTTGCAGCGCTTTGCGCGCCTGCTCGGTGGAGCAGGGGGCGAGCAGGCCGACCAGAGCCGTCTTGAGGTGCCCGTCCGACTCGGCGAGGGCCGCCGCGCAGCGCTCCTCGTCCAGCTCGGTCGCCTCCATCAGGATGTTGAGGACCCGGCCGCGCAGTTTCTCGTTGGTGGCGCTCACGTCGACCATCAGGTTCGAGTACGTGTGGCCCTGCGCCACCATCACCGCGGTGGACAGGTTGTTGAGCAGCAGCTTGTGCGCGGTGCCCGCCTTCAGGCGGGTGGAGCCCGCGATGGCCTCCGGGCCGGTGTCCACTCCCAGATGCAGATCCGCCCCAGCGGCCAGTTCGGCCTCGGGATTGGCGCTGACCAGCGCGGTGAAGGCGCCCGCGGCCCGCGCCGCGCGCAGTGCACCGCCGACGTACGGGGTGCGTCCGCTGGCGGCGATGCCGACGGCGACGTCTCCCGGGCCCACCTCGGCCGCATCGGCCGCGCCGGCGGACTCCTGGTCCTCCAGGCCCTCCACCGGTGCGACCAGCGCGCGCGGTCCGCCCGCATGGTGGGCCACCACCACGTCGGAGGCAAGGCCGAAGGTGGGGATCAGCTCGGCCGCGTCCATCACGGCGAGACGGCCGGAGGTGCCCGCGCCGAAGTAGTGCAGCCGCCCGCCCGCCCGGAGTCGACGCACCGTCTCGTCCACGAGGCGGGCCAGCTCGGGCAGCACCGCGGCTACCGCCTCGGCCGGTATCCGGTCCTCCGCGTTGAGCAGGCGCAGCGCGTCGAGGGTGGATACGTCGTCTATCTCCAGAGTGCGAGGATTGCGGCGTTCGGTAGGTGCGTCGATTCGTACCGGAAGGTGCGGGCACATCGCGGATTCCTCTCGGAGCGAGGGGTGGGAGCCGGTACCGGCGCGCGTAACTTTGCCACATAGATCACCACGTTGTCGTTAATTTTTGCCGCCCCTCGGCGATCCCGCCCCTCTCTCGGCTCGATTGGGCAGTTAGTTACGAACTTGATTCGAGAAACGCAATTTATTGACATCGGCCGTAACTCGCTCCTACGGTCTGCTCACCCCCCAGACCGCACGCGTTCAGCACTGTTGCCTGTCGATCGGAGACCAAGCGTCATGGCTCGGTTCAAGCATTTCGTCGCAGCGTCCGCCGCCCTGGCGACGCTCGGCGCCCTCGCCGCCTGCGGGCCGAATTCCGGTGCCGGCAACGGTGCCCACGGCGGCGTCTTCACCACGATCGACGCCAACAACCCGATCACGCCGGGCGCGCCGATGAACCCGTACAACGCCAACGGCAACAGCTTCGTGTCGTACAACACCATGTACCTGGGCTTCGACAAGAAGAACCCGCTCAACCCCAACGACGCCTTCCCCGGCCTCGCCAAGAGCTGGCAGACCAAGGACGGTTCGCTGATCGTCCACCTCCAGGACGATGCCAAGTGGTCCGATGGCACCCCGGTGTCCTTGGAGGACCTCAAGCTGTCGATGGCTCTGGGCTACACCAAGAGCACCGCCGCCGTCGGCGCCCGCGGCCTCACCGAGGGCCTGAACGTGTCCTCGGTGGAGAAGACCGGCGACAACGCCTTCGAGTTCAAGCAGGCGCCCGGCACCACCAACCTGACCTTCACCAAGCAGATCCTGAGCCAGGTCATCGTCAATGCCAAGGTCTACGGCCACCTGGCGCCGGCTGACATATGGGACACCATCCACGCCACCCAGCAGGTGGACCCGGGCAAGGCGAAGGCCGCCCAGGCCGCCGTGGCCACGCTCACCGAGATCGGCAAGAAGGTCGCCGCCTTCGCTCCGGCCAAGGACATCTCGGCCGGCCCGTTCGTGGTGCGCAAGCTCAACCCGGGCTCCGTGATCCTGGACAAGAACAAGTACTTCTACGACGCCGACAAGATCAGCCCGAAGCAGGTGGTGGTGCGCCACTACTCCGGCAACGAGCAGATCTGGGGCTTCATGAAGAACGGCGAGCTGGACGCCGCGCCGTTCACCGCCATCCCGGAGAACGTCCTCAAGCAGATCGAGGCCAAGGGCTACAAGCGCACCGAGTCCGTCAGCTACGTGCAGGCGTCGCTCGCCTTCAACCAGAGCCGCGCCCCGTACGACAAGAAGGAAGTGCGCCAGGGCCTGGCGTATCTGCTGGACCGTGAGGCCGCCACCAAGGTGGGCCAGCCGGTCGGCGGCAAGGCCGCCGCCGCGCCCACCGGCATGGTCGGCGCCATGGCCAACACCTGGATGACCAAGGACCAGATCTCCGCTCTGGAACCCTACGCCCACGACACCGCCAAGGCCGAGGCCCTGTTCAGGAAGGCCGGCCTGACCAAGAAGGGCGGCAAGTGGTACCTGGCCAACGGCAAGCAGTGGAAGATGACCCTGCAGACCGTCAACGGCTTCAGCGACTGGATCTCCTCCTCCACGGTCATCGCCAACCAGCTCACCAAGGCCGGCATCGACACCAAGCCCCAGCTCTCGGCCGACTTCGGCAAGTACCAGACCGACATGGCCGATGAGAAGTTCGACGTGGGCTGGTGGCTGACCGCCGTCGGCTCCACGGCGGGCGGTAACTTCCAGCGCCTGTACGGCTCTGCCGACGGGTTCTCCGCCAGCGGCGCCAAGGTCGTCCACTCCGACAAGAAGGGCTCCGGCAACTGGATGCACGGCCCGGTCACGGTCACCGTGGACGGCAAGTCCGTCAACCCCGGTGAGCTGACCGCCCAGCTGCCCTCCCTGGACAACGAGGCCGCCAAGCCGGTGATCGAGCAGCTCGCCCAGGTCACCGACCAGGAGGTTCCGATCATCCCGATCTGGGACTACACCAACGTGAAGTTCTACAACGAGAAGTCCTTCACCAAGTTCCCGCAGACCGGCCAGGACGAGCTGCTGAGCAACTTCCCCGGCCTGTGGATGGCCCAGGGCTACATCCAGCCGAAGAAGTAACCGACCCCAAGCGACATCCGTACGGGGCGGCGGGCTCCCTCTCCAGGAGTCGCCGCCCCGTACAGCTGCCCTACGAAAGGAGGTGAGGGATATGAAGGGATTCGCCCGCACCCTGCTGGTCAAGCTGGCCGGCGGCGCGATCATGATCTGGGTCGTGGCCACGTTCACGTTCTTCCTGGTCCACGCGCTGCCCGGCAATCCTGGCGCCGTCGCTTACGAGGGCTTTCTCTCCCAGGGCCTGTCCCCCCAGGAAGCCCAGGCCAAGGTCGCCGTCATCTACGGCTACACCTCGCATGACCCGCTGTTCACCCAGTACACCGACTACCTCCACGACCTGCTGCACGGCAATCTCGGAGTGTCGATCTCGTACAGCGGCGTACCCGTCACCGACGTGCTCTCGCACGCCGTGCCGTGGACGGTCATCCCCATCCTGTCCGGCCTGGTGATCAGCTTCCTGATCGGTGTCAGCACCGGTGTGGTGGCCGCCGTCAAGCGCTCCTCGCGCGTCGGCGGCGCGCTGAGCCTGTCGGCATCGCTGATCGCCGGCATCCCCTCCTTCGTGATGGCGATCCTGCTGACCACCGTGCTGCACACCCAGCTCGGCCTGCTGCCCTACGGCGAGACCAACGACCCCTGGGTGGACTCGGGCTGGAGCTTTGAATACATCAGCTCGGTGGCGTACTACGCCATCCTCCCGGTCTCCACCTACGTGTTGATCACGTACGGCGGCTGGATGCTGGCCATGCGTTCATCGGTGGTCTCCGTGCTCGGCGACGACTTCATCCTCGCCTCCGAACTGCGCGGCATCGCCCCCACCACCCGGATGCGCTACATCGGCCGCAATGCGATCCTGCCGCTGTTCACCACCCTGGCGATCGCCTGCGGCTTCATGCTCGGCGGCTCCGTCCTGATCGAGAACGCCTTCAATTACCCAGGTCTGGGACACCTGTTGCTGGAGAGCATCGGCTCACGCGACTACCCGCTGATGACGGGGGCGTTCCTGCTGATCACCAGTGCCGTGGTCGTTGCCAACATCATCGCGGACGTCCTGTACACCGTGATCGACCCCCGAGTGAGGCGTTGAGACGATGACCACCGCAACCCTCAACACTCCGACCAGAGAGCCGATGTCACGGCGGCGCGCCTACTGGACGGGCGTGCGGCGCGTCGTGACCCGCAAGCCCGGACGCGTCATCGGCCTGACCATCCTGGTGCTGTTCACCCTGATGGGCATCTTCGGGCCCATGCTCTACCCCGGGCAGCTCGACATCGACCCCGAGCATGTGTACGCGGCGCCGAGCGCCGCGCACTGGCTCGGCACCGACTTCGCCGGCTCGGACGTGCTCCAGGCCACCGTCGTCGGCTCCCGCTACGTTCTGTTGACCTGCGCCATCGCCGGTCTGTTCGCCGTGGGCCTCGGCACCACCGTGGGCCTGCTCGCCGGCTTCCACCGGGGCGTGTCCGACACGCTGCTGATGCGCGCCACCGACTTCATCCTCACCATCCCCGGACTGCCGGTCCTGGTGGTGCTGTCCAGCGTGTGGGCCTTCGGCAGCCCGCTGGAGATGGGCCTGGTCCTCGGCATCACCGGCTGGGGCGGCATCGCCCGCGCGGTGCGTTCGCAGACGCTCAGCCTGCGCGAGCGCGGCTTCCTGGAAGCCGCCCGTGGCCTCGGCCTGCCCAGTCGGCACATCCTGGTCAAGGAACTCCTCCCGAACCTCGCGCCGTATGTGGCCATGACACTGATGCTGGCGATCGTCAGCTTCGTCGAGGCTCAGGTCGGCCTGTTCTTCCTGGGCGTCGTGCCGTTCGACGGCACCAACTGGGGCGTGATGATCAACCAGGCCGTGTTCTCCGGCGGCGCCCTGCAGAGCCCCGAGGCGCTGTTCTACCTGCTCGCACCGCTGACCTGCATCCTGCTGCTCATCGCCGGCGTGGTGCTCTTCCTCGACGCGATCGACGAGCTCTTCAACCCGCGACTGAGGGAGCGGTGATGACCGACACCGACACCGACACCCAGGCCGGCGCCCAGGCCGCCGAGCGGCCCGCCGAGGTCCGCGTACGCGACCTGTCCGTCCACTACCGCATCGGGGGAACCGCATACCCGGCCCTGTACGGTGCCGACCTCGACCTGCGCCGGGGTGAGATCACCGGCCTGGTCGGTGAGTCGGGTTCCGGCAAGTCCACGCTGGCCCTCGGACTCATGAACGCCATCCCGGAGCCGGGCCACATCAGCAGCGGCACCGTGCATGTGGACGGCGTCGGCGAGGTCACGGCGCTGACGGGCAAGGGACTGCGGGCCGTACGAGGCTCCGCGCTCGGCTACGTCTTCCAGGCTTCGCAGAACTCGATGAACCCGCTCAAGACCATCGGCAGGCAGATCCTGGATCTCGGCCGCTCGCACCACGTCGGGGACCTGCCCGCGCTGCTGCGCCGGGCCAAGGAACTCGCTGTGCGGATGGGCATGGACGGCGACCGGGTGCTCGACTCGTACCAGCACGAGCTGTCCGGCGGCATGCGCCAGCGGATGGGCATCGTCTTCGCCTTGGTCCTCAACGCCAAGGTGCTGATCCTGGACGAGCCGACCACTGCGCTCGACATGCTGTCGCAGTCCGCCGTCCTGAAGATCATTCGCCAGGTGCACGACGAGAACAACCTCAGCACCCTGATCGTCACGCACGACATGGGTGTGGTCTCGGAGATCGCCGACAACCTCGCCGTGATGTACGGCGGCCGGATCGTCGAACACGGCCCCACCCTGGAGCTGCTGAGCCGGTCCACCCATCCGTACACCCGTGCCCTGATCGGCGCCACGGCCCGGATCGTCGGCGACACGGCGGCCGCCCGCGCGCTGCCAGGACGACCGCCGGACCTCACCACCATCCCCAAGACCGGCTGTGTGTTCCGAGAGCGCTGCGCCGTCGCCATGGACATCTGCGCCGTGCAGGAGCCGCAGCTCACCGACTTCGCGGACGGCCACCGCCGAGCCTGTCACGCCGACATCGCGACCGTGACCCGCGCCTTCTCGGCGGCCCCGGCCGCCCAGGCCGGGCCGCCCGAGAAGGGAGACGCGTCGTGATCGAGGCGCGTGGCATCACCCGCACCTACCGCACCCGCGGCGCCTTCACCGGCGAACGCACCGTGCACGCCCTGCGCGGAGTGGACTTCACCCTTCCCAAGGGCGGCGCGGTCTCCTTCATCGGCGAATCGGGCTGCGGCAAGACCACCCTGGGCAAGATCCTCACCGGGATCGAGACCTTCGACGGCGGTGAGCTCATCGTCGACGGTGTGGAGTTGTCGAAGCTGTCGGCGCGGGGACGTGCCCCGTACTTCCGGCGCATCCAGATGATCCACCAGGACCCGTACTCCGCGCTCAACCCGACGCGGACAATCGAGCAGATCCTCGGGGACCCGCTGCGCATGCGCGCCAAGGAGACCGGCAAGCCCGTCTCCCAGATGGGGCAGCGGGCCGCCGAACTCCTCGAACTGGTCGGCCTCGAACCCGCCGGCGTCCTGCCGAAGTACCCGCACCAGCTCTCCGGCGGCCAGCGGCAGCGCGTGGTCATCGCCCGCGCGCTCACCGTCGACCCCGAGGTGCTGATCGCCGACGAGGCCGTGTCGATGATCGACGTGTCCATGCGGCTCGGCATTCTCGCCCTGCTGCACGACCTGCGCACCCGGCTCGGCATCTCGGTGGTGTTCATCACCCACGACGTCGCCACTGCGCGGTATGTCGGCGAGGGCGGTGAAGTGCACGTCATCTATCGCGGCCAGGTGGTTGAGAGCGGCCCCACCGACGAGATCATCCAGGCGCCCGTGCACCCGTACACCCAGTGTCTGCTGTCGGCGATCCCGATCATGCGGGGCCTGGAGGAGCCGGGTCCCGACCGCCTCGTGCCGCTCGGCCCGCTGGATGAGAGGGCGGCCGCCGACGGCTGCCTGTTCGCACCCCGCTGCCCCTTCGCGACCGACCGCTGCACCGCCGAACGGCCGGCACTCGCGCCGTTCGGCGAAGCCGGGCAGAGCCACGCCTGCTTCCACCCGACGCCACGCCGCGTGGTCGGCGTGGAGATCGAGCCGGCCGCCGTCTGACGCGCTCGCCCCGGCCGCAGCGCGTGTGCGGTCGGGGCGACTCGTCGTACGCACGGCGAGCGGTGCATCCCGCTTTGGCAACTGACGGTCCCGGCCGCCGTTGCAGTCAATCCCCCGGGAGAGGGCCGACGGCGATCTGCCCCGCTGCCCGGCGGACTCACCCACTCCGGTACAGAACCCGGCGGACAGCCCGACTCGTCTGCCGCTGCCTGCGGCTTTGCCTCGATCGAGTGATGCGAGGACTACAGCGTGGGAAGGATCTCCTGAAAGAAGGACTCATCACCCGCGAACGTGGGTTGCAGTTGCCCGAATTCCTCAGCGGTGACCCAGCGGGCTTCGCTGACCTCGCCGGGATCGAGCGTGAGTTCGCCGCTCTCGACCGTGGCAGTCCACCAGCGGAGCACGAAGCTAGCGTCCTCGGTCGTGCTCTCCCACACCTTCCTCAGGGGGACGATCTGGAGGCCAACCTCCTCGCGCACCTCCCGCACCAGCGCTTCTTCCTGCTGCTCGCCGGGCTCAATCGTCCCGCTCAACGGTGCCCAGTAGCCAGGAAGCCGGGCTTGCGGGCCTCGCCGGATCACCAGAACCCGGTTGCCCTGTCGCAGAACCGCTACCACAGCCTCTCGGCTGACCGTCTGCTTCTCCATGCCCCGGATCCTAGTGCGGCATCAGGCAACGTTCGCTCTGTGGTGACGTGACGTGCTGCTTGGGTCCTGTCCCGCTGCGGCGTGCGGCCGTCAAGCTGAGCGGGTCGGATGGCTGAACGAGCACACGTCGGTGAGATCGCCAGGCATCCGCGAAGTGGACATGTCTATGTGGAGCCGTGGAATGTGTCTCTCACACTCAGCTCGAAACGCTGTCGGCGATCCTTTGCGCGATCTGCTCCGGCGAGAGGTGCGTGGTGTCGATGACCTCGGCTTCTCGTCGCAGCCAGGGAAGGGCGTCCTGGTAGAGAGGGACATGGTCGAGGCGCCACTGCCGTGCGACTGTCTCGATGGTGTCGTGCTCGATGCGTTGGACGAGCGTGTCCGGGTCGGTATGCAGCACGAAGTGATGGACGGGGATGCCGGCCTTCGTCAGACCGGCATGGATCTCGTCCCAGTACTGCTGCACCAGGACCGTCTGCGGAATGACGAGCACCCCGCCAACGAATTCGAGGATCTGCGAGGCGGCCTCCACAACCAGGCCGCGCCATGGCGGCCAGTCCTGGAAGTCCTTGACGCGCACGGTGTTGAGCACGTGTCGCAACATGTAGCCGACCGTCTCGGAGTCGAAGAGTCTCCCCTCAGGGAGGAGCTCGACGAGTTTCTTCGAGGCGGTCGTCTTGCCGGCGCCGAAGGTCCCGTTCAGCCAAATAATCATGCTGGTGACCCTAATCGGAGCGATCCGCCAGGTCACGCTGCGGCGTGGTGGCCAAGGCGCGGGGTCTGCGGATCTCGCCGTGCACGAACCCGGCCGACGGATCCGGACACTCCGCTGACTCCGACATGGCCGCCACCGGCGTTGCGCCAGCCGAGAACGTCATCCATGCAGCTCAGGAACTTGTTCAGAGGCGTCCATCGCCCCGCTCAGCAGAGCCCGGCGGTCGAGCTTGCCGTGGGAGGTGCGGGGCAGGGCGGGCAGAAGCTCGATCTGTGCGGGGACGAGATGGCGCGGGAGGCGGTCGGTGAGCTGTCGACGGACGGTGGGCGGCGGCGCTGTGCCGGGGGCGGCGGTGTAGAAGAGGGCGAGGCGGTCGAAGGCGCCGTCGTCGCCGGCCAGCGGCAGGACGGCACAGTCCCGCACACCGGGGAGCCGGCGTGCGGCGGTCTCGATCTCGGCGGGCTCGATGCGGTGGCCGGCGACCTTGACCTGCCGGTCGGCGCGGCCGCGGTAGTGCAGGACACCGTCCGCGTCGAACAGGCCCAGGTCGCCGGTGCGGTAGAGCGGGATGGCCTGTCCGTTCTCCGTCCAGGTGGCGAAGCTGGCGGCGGCGGGGTCCGCGCCGAGGTAGCCGAGGGCGAGCCCGGTGCCGGTCAGGCAGATCTCGCCGGTCCGGCCGCGAGGCAGCGGCGCCTCACCCTCCAGGACGAGCACGCCGGTGCCGGGGACCGGACGGCCGAGCGGGATCCCGCCGGGCAGGTCGCAGTCGGCGCGGCTGATCGCATGGGTGGTGGCGAACACGCAGCTCTCCACGGGGCCGTAGCCGTTGACCACCTCGATGCCCGGATGGTGGACGAGAAAGCGCCGCACATGGTCGCAGGAGAGCCGTTCACCGCCGGTCAGGACACGGCGCAGCCCGTCGAAGGCGTCGAGATCCTCGTCGACGAACAGGTTGAACAGTGAGGAAGTCAGCCACACTTGGTCCACGCCGTGCCGTTCGACCAGGTTCCGCAGTTCGTCGGGCAGCAGGCGGTCGTCCTCGGGGACCACACAGGTGCCGCCCGTGGCGAGCATCCCCCACACCTCCAGGGCGAACGCGTCCCACGGGACGGGGGCGGCCTGCGGCATCACCCGGCCGGGGCCGAACTCCGCGAAGCTCCGGCCGCCGAACAGCCGCAGGGTGGCGCGGTGCGGGGAGATGACCGCCTTGGGCCGCCCGGTGGTGCCCGAGGTGAAGAACACCATGGCCGGTGCGTCCGGGCCGACGGGGCACACGGCGGGCGTCGTTAGGGCAGCCGGGGGCAGTGGGTCGGGGACGTCGCCGGGCGTCCAGGCCGGCACCGGCCAGCCGTCCGGATCAGCGGTGATGACAAGAGGCGCGTCGAGCCTGCGCACCAGGGACTCCAGGTGCGGGCGCGGCCAGCGGTGATCGAGCGCGCAGTAGGCCGCGCCGGTGTGAAGCACCGCGAGCAGCATGGTCGGCAGCAGGGGGCCGCGCGGTAGGACGACGGGCACGAAGTGGCCAGGTCGGACACCGAGTTCGGTGAGCCGCGCGGCGTGCCAGCGGGCGGCGGCGTCGAGCCGGGCGTAGCTGAGCCGTGTCGTGCCGTGCACCACCGCGGTGGCATCGGGGCGCAGCGTGGCCTGCTCGGTCACGGCCTGGTGGATGAGGCCGACGCCGGTCACAGGTGCTGTCCGGCGTGCGCGGGCAGGGGCAGGCTCTCCAGCTCACCGGCGGTGAGGGTGTGGGTGCCGTCGGCGAGGGTGAAGGTGTAGGACAGCAGGGCGCGCACGCGGTCCAGCGTCGCGAAGATCTCCTCGAAGCTGTCGGCGCTTCCGATGACGGTGTCGAGCGGCCTGGTCATGACGATGGCAGGGAGATGGTCCCCGGGTTCGATGCTGGGCCGGTAGGCAGCCACGCCGGGCAGCTCGCGGACCCGGTCGCTTCCGTGCACCGCCTCCAGAGTGAATTCTGCGACGGGGGCCGGCGGAATGTACTGGAAGTGGCACCGCCGCACAGGCGGCGGTGGGGTCCATTCGGTGCGGCCGAGGGCGAGCTGACCGGTCAGTTCGACGCAGTCGAGGCCGACGGCGCGGCGGCACATCTCGTTGACACGGCCGCCGAGCCGGCCGTTGACCTCGATGAGCCTGGGTCCTTCGGGGGTGAGCTTGACCTCGGTGTGGGTCATGCCGGACCGCACCCCGAGTGCGTCGAGAGCGGCGGAGACGAGCTCCTCGATCTGCTGGATCTCGTCCTTCGGCAGCGGTGAGGGCCACACCTGTCCCGTCTCGCGGAACGGCGGCAGCATGGGGAGCTTCCCGGCGACGGCGAGATGGGCCCGGCCGGCGGCCGTGCAGACGGTCTCCACGGAGACGTAGTCGGCGAACGGTGCGCTGGGCCGGCCGACCAGGTACTCCTCCAGGACGAAGACGGCAGCGCCGCCCGGACGCTTGGGGTCGAGGAGTCCGGCGACCAGGGTGCGGCCGGCCTCGACGTCGGTGACCAGGTAGGTGTCCCGACTGCCCTGGCCGGACACCGGCTTGAGCACGGCGGGCAGGCCGACGGCGGCGATGGCGACCGGATAGTCGTCAGGGCCGGTGAGCACGGCGGTGCGCAGGTTCTCCACCCCGGCCGCGCGCAGCCGACGGCGCTGGAGGGACTTGTCGGTGAGCAGACGGGTGGTCTGCACACTGTGGAAGAGCAGGCCGAGCCGTTCGGCGAGCTGGGCGGCGACCGGCATCATCTCGTCGCTGTAGGTGACGATGGCGTCAACGCTGAGGGCCTTGAGCCGGTCGACGGCGGCATCGAATCCCTGGTCGATGCGGACGACCTCGCCGAGCTCCGTCAGCAGCGGCATGAGCGGCCCGGTGTGCTCGGAGTCGCCGCCGACGAACACCAGGTCGCCGAGGTGTCCGAGGCCCATGACGAGTTCGGCCGCGTTGACGGATCCGTAGTCGTAGGCCACCGCGATCGTGGTCATGTCGGCTCCTTCGCCGGTGTGGTCGGCGCCGTCCGGAGACAGTCGGCGCCAGGTGACAGAGGGACGGCGGCTACTGGGCGTCGGCGGCTGCCGACGAGACCAGGACCCGGACCCGCGCGGTGAAATCGGACAGGACCGGGTGGTCGAAGATGAGCCGGGTGGGGACCGGGACCGACAGTTCGCGGCGGAGGCGGGTGATAGCCCGCATGGCTGCCAGCGAGTGCCCGCCGAAGTCGAAGAAGTGGGTTTCCGGTCCGTCCGGGGCTGCCTTCAGGACCTCGGTCCAGATGCGCAGCACGGTGACGTCGATGTCCTCGCCGGTGGTTGCCGGTTGGTCGCTCACGGGGATTCCTCCTTTGGCCGCGGGCCCGCGGAGCGCGGCGCCGGTGGGTTGGCGGGTGTGGCCGACGCGGTCGCCGGGGCGTCTTCGCCGGGCAGTTGCGGCGGGTGGCGCAGCACGGGCACCAGGAAGCCGGCGAGTCCGAGCAGCACCATCCAGGTCAGCATCGACAGGACGGTGGTGGTGCTGCCGGCGTATTCCAGGAGGACGCCGGCCAGCAGCGGACTGAGCGGGCTCACCGACTGGGTGAAGAAGCGGCACGCACTGTCGACCCGGCCCTGTAGTTCGTCGGGGACAAGGACGATGCGGTAGGTGGAGATCACCGAGTTCCACAGCGGGGCGGCGGCCAGCATCAGGCCGAAGACCACGCCCATCACGATGATGCTGCCGGGCAGGAACAGCAGCGGCAGCAGAGCCGCCCACACCCAGGGGAAGCCGACGACGACCACGGTGGCGGACACTCGGTCCGCGGCCCAGGAGGCGACGAAAGAACCGATGAGGCCGCCGGCGCCGGAGATGGTGAGCACGACGCCGACGAGGGCGGGTGAGCTGTGGCGCTGGTGGGCGATGACGACGAGCAGGGTGGGCATGGCGTTGCCGACCATGTTGCTGGCCGCGACCATCAGCACGCTGGCGCGCAGGAACCGCTGGCGCACCAGCCACGCAAGGCCCTCTTTGATGCCGCGGACCAAGGACAGGGCGCCCTGCTGGACGGGTGCGGTCCGAAACCGGGTCCTGATGGCGGCAACGGTGCAGAAGGAGACGAGGTACGACAGTGCGTCACCGGCGAACGGCAGCAGGCGGGACACCGCGAACAGCGCACCGCCGATGGAAGGACCGGCGAGCATGGCGCCGTACTCGCGGCTCTCGTTGCGCGCGGTGGCCGATCGCAGCTGGGCGGTCGGCACGACGTGCCGCAGTGCGGTGACCTCGGCGGGTGAGAACAGCACGGTGGCTGATCCCTCGACGAGGGCGACGATCAGGACCTGCGGATAGCCCAGCAGGCCGGTCGACAGGCCGACGACGATACTGGCGAGGGCCACGAAGCGCACCAGGTCGCAGGTGAGCATGAGGCGGCGGCGGTCGAAGCGGTCGGCGATGAGTCCCGCCGGCAGCCCGAGGATCCACTGCGGTGCGGCCCGAACCGTGCCGATCAGGCCGGCCAGCACCGGAGAGCCGGTCAGAGACAGGACGAGCAGGGGATAGGCGACGTAGGACATCCGGCTGCCGAGGACGGACGCCAACTGGCTGATCCACAGCAGGATGAAGTCGCGGTTTCGGCTGAGCGGCACCGGTGCCGGTGCCTGCGGTGCCTGCGTCGGGGACTCGTCAGACGTCGTCACGGCCCAGCCCCAATCCCTTGCGCAGCCAGGAAACGACCTGGTCGAGCTGTGGGCGTTCCATCACGGACAGGTGAGTGCCCGGCACTTCGGCGAAGGTGGTCTGCGGCGCGTACTGCCGCCAGGTCTCAAACCATGGCCACTGCCAGTTGCCTTCGGTGGCCTTCAGCACGTGCAGCGGTAGGTCGGCGGGTTGCGGGCGGTAGTCGCGTTTGGCCGCGCGGAAGAAGTGGCTGCGGCGCAGCAGGGTCCCAAGGGCCTCCTTGCCCAGTCCGATCTGCTCCTCGCGCAGGTCGAGTTGGCGCATATGACCGGTCAGCTGCTCCGCCGCCCGGTCGGTCCAGTCCTGTTCGGGGATCTGTCCGGCCAGTGTCAACAGCTCCTCCAGCAGCCGGTCCACCCGGTTGCTGTTGGCCGTCACGGGTGCGGCGACCACGGAGTCGATCAGTCCGACCCAGGCCACCTGCCGACCCGAACTGCGCAGTTGGGCGGCCATCTCGTAGGCGATGACACCGCCCATGGACCAGCCGCACAGGAGGTAGGGGCCCTCGGGCTGGCGTGCGGTGACGAGGTCGACATAACGGGACGCCATCGCGGCGAGCGTGTCGGGGGCGGACGTGTCGATCAGGGAGTCGTCGAATTCGATGCCGACGAGAGACAGTTCGTCGCGGAGTGTGCGAGCCAGTGCGTAGTAGCCCGTGATGCCGCCGGTGCCCTCGTGGACGCAGAACAGCTGTCGTGGCGCACTGCTGGTGACGAGGTCGAGCAGGCCGTGCGCCGTCTTGCGGCCGACGGCCGGGCTGGTGATGAGCCGAGCGAACTGCGCGACGGTGGAGGCTTCGAACAGGGAGCGCAGCGGCAACGAGACGCCGTGCCTGGCGCGCAGCCGGGCGATGACATGGGCGGCCAGCAGGGAATGACCGCCGAGTTCGAAGAAGTCGTCGTGCACGCCGATGCCGTCCACATCCAGGACGTCGGCCCACACGGCGGCGACGATCTGCTCCCAGGGGGTGTGGGGCGCGGCGAACGTGGCATCCAGGTCGGGCCGTTCGGTGCCGGGTTCGGGCAGTGCCGCCCGGTCAACCTTGCCGTTGGGCGTTCGCGGCAGCGCGGGGAGGGTGACGAAGGCGGCGGGCACCATGTACTCCGGCAGCGTCTGCTCCAGCCAGGTGCGCAGCGCCGTCACGGACACCTCGCCGTCGGGGGCCACGAGATAGCCGACGAGGCGCAGCTCGCCGCGGGTGTCCTCCCGGGCGATGACGACGGCCTCGGTGAGGGCGTCGTGGGCCAGCATCCGGGCCTCGATTTCGCCGGGCTCGACCCGGAAGCCGCGCAGTTTGACCTGGTGGTCGGCCCGGCCCAGGTACTCAAGGTCGCCGTCGGCCGACCAGCGGCACACGTCCCCGGTGCGGTAGAGCCGACCGCCGGCCGAACGGGTCGGGCACGAAACGCTCGGCGGTCAAGCCCGGCCGGCCCAGATAGCCGCGCCCCACACCGGCGCCGCCGATGAAGAGCTCGCCGGGCACACCGACCGGGCAGGCGGACAGGTGCTCGTCGAGGACGTACACCCGAGTGTTCGCGATGGGACGGCCGACCGCGTAGCGCCAGGTGTCCCGGTCACCGGGCCGGATGCGGGTGGTGGTCATGGTGGCCTCGGTGGGGCCGAACTGGTTGACGACCTTGCCGGGCAGCCAGTCGCAGCCGGCGAGCCGGTCGACGCGCAGACGCTCGCCGCTGCACAGCACCAGCCGGAGCGCGCCGGGGGAGCCGTGCGCGGCGGCCAGGTCGTACAGGAGGGAGGGCACCACGCTCGGCAGGAGAGTGATCCGGTGCTTGACGAGCAGGTCGACCACGCCCTGCGGGTCCTGCGCGGCGCCGGGCGGGGTCAGCAGCAGGCGGGCGCCGGAGCCGAGGGAGCCGAAAACCTCGCGGACCGAGCCGTCGAAGCCGACGCCGGCCAGTGCGGCGGCGGTGTCGGACGGCCCGATGCAGTACTCCTCGCGCAGGAACTCCAGGTGGCAGACCGCGTTGGCATGCGTGGTGACGACGCCCTTGGGCCGGCCGGTGGAGCCGGAGGTGTACATGACGTAGGCCGCGTTGGCTCCGTCGGCCACCTCCTGCGGGGCGTGCGCGGGCAGCGCGGACCAGTCGACGTCCTCCAGGCACAGGGCCCTTCGCCGGTGCCGGTCGGGCAGTGCGACGGCGGCGGTCCGGGAGGTGAGCAGTACGTCGGCGGTGGTGTCGTCGGCCATGAGCGCGAGCCGCTCGGCGGGGTGGGCGGGGTCGAGCGGCAGGAAGGCGCCGCCGGACTTCAGCACGGCGTAGGCGGCCACGACGGAGTCGACGCCGCGGGGCAGGCAGATGCCCACCACGGACTCGGGGCCGACGCCGAGCGCGCGCAGGCCGTGTGCGAGCCGGTTGGCACGGGTGTCGAGTTCGGCGTAGCTGAGGTCGGTGCCGTCCGGGGTGGTCAGCGCGATGGCGTGCGGGCGCAAGCCGACCTGTTCGGCGACGAGTCCGTGCAGGGTGCGGGCGGTGCGGGGCCGGGCGGTGGCGTTCGGGGCGTGCACGACCTGCCGGTACTCGGCGTCCGGCAGCATCGGGAGCTTCGAGAGGCGCACATTCGGGTCGTCGGCGACGGCGGTGAGTAGGCGTTGCAGATGGGCGACCATCCGTTCCACCCGGTCGGCGTCGAAGAGCGCGGTGCTGTACCGGAGGGTGCCGAGGAGTTCCGTGCCGGTGTCGGCGAAGGCCGCCGTCAGATCGACCTTCACCTGTCCCGAGGTGACCGGGTAGTCCTCGGTGTGAATGCCGGGCAGGTCCCACACGGCGGCTTCGGTGGTGTCGACCGACAGCATGACCTGGAACAACGGCGTACGCGTCAGATCGCGCTCGGGGCTCAGCTCCTCCACCAACCGCTCGAACGGCACGTCCTGATGCTCGTAAGCACCCAACGTCACCTCGCGCACCCGATCGAGCAGTTCGACGAACGTCGGATCCCCCGACAGATCCGTACGCAGCACCAGCGTATTGACGAAGAAACCCACCAACGGCTCCGTCTCCGGACGGGTCCGCCCCGCGACCGGCGACCCCACCGCCACATCCTCACGCCCCGCGTGCCGCGCCAGCACCACCTGGAACACGGCAAGCAGCACCATGAAGAACGTCACCTGCTGCTCCCGGCCCAACGCACGCAGACCAGCGGCAACCCGCGCCGGAACAGTGAAATCGACACCCGCTCCCGCAGCGTCACGCACCGCACCCCGCGGACGGTCCGCCGGCAGCTCCAACGGCTCAAGGCCCGCCAGCGCACCACGCCAGTACCCCAGCTGCTCGCGCAGCACAGCACCCGACAACCACTGCCGCTGCCACACCGCGTAATCCGCGTACTGCACCGGCAACGCCGGCAACACCGGCCGGGCCCCCGACAGCACCGCCCGGTAACAGGCACTCAACTCCCGCACCAGCACACCCGCCGACCAGGCATCGGCCACACTGTGATGCAGCGCCAGCACGAACACATGCTCCTGAGCGGATACCCGCACCAGCGCGGCACGCCACAGCGGAGCACACTCCAGATCGAACGGCTGACGGGCCAGCCGCCCCACCACATCCTCCAGGCGGCCCGCACCGACCTCCACCACCGGCAGCACCACCGGCACCGACTCCTCCACCGCCAGCCAGGCCTGCCCGTCCACCACCGACACCGCGGATCGCAGCACCTCGTGCCGCGCCACCACCAACTCCCACGCCTCCCGCAGCACCGCCGCATCCACCACTCCCCGCAACCACCACGTCATGGGGACGACGAACTCGACACTGTCCGGGTCGAGTCGGTCCATGAACCACAGGCGTTGTTGGCCGAAGGAGAGTGGGAGGGGGTGTGAGCGGTCGGCGGGGTGGATGACGGGTGTTTGTGTGGTGTCTTGCGTCGGGGTTGAGACTCGTTCGGCGAGGGCGGCTACGGTCGGTGCTTCGAACAGGGCGCGCAGGGGTACGTCGAAGCCGCAGTCTTTGGCCAGTCGGGAGACCACTCGGGTTGCCAGTAGGGAGTGTCCGCCGAGTGCGAAGAAGTCGTCGTGGACGCCGACTTCGTCTACTGCGAGCACGTTGCACCACACCGCTGCGATTCCTCGCTCGGTCTCGGTGCGCGGGCCGACGAATCGCGAGCCGAGTTCGGGCCGTGCGGAATCCGGCGCCGGCAGCGCCCGCCGGTCCACCTTGCCGATGGCCGACAGCGGCAGCGCGGGCAGGAAGACGAAGGCGCTGGGGATCATGTGTGCGGGCAGCATCTCCGACAGCCAGTCGCGCACCGCCGCGACCTGCAGCGGGCGGCCGGCGGCGACCAGATACGCCACCAGGCGGCGATCGCCCGGCACGTCCTCGCGGGCGGTGACCACCGCCTCGGTGATCTCCTCGAAGGACAGCAGCCGGGCCTCGATCTCGCCCAGCTCGATGCGGTAGCCGCGGATCTTCACCTGGTGGTCGATCCGGCCGAGGAACTCCAGGTCTGCCGTCCGGTCGGAACCGCGCCAGGTCGCCGGTGCGGTAGAGCCGCTCCGCGGCCGAAGGGATCGGGGACGAACTTCTCGGCGGTGACGGCGGGGCGGCCCAGGTAGCCGCGGGCCACACCGTCGCCGCCGATGAACAGTTCGCCGACGGTGCCGTCGGGCACCGGCGCAAGGTCGTCGTCGAGCACGTACATGCGGATGTTGGCGATGGGCCGGCCGATCGGCACCGGCAGCGCGGGATCGAAGTCGTCGCCGGCGAGGTAGGTCGAGCAGCCGACCACCGTCTCGGTCGGGCCGTACTCGTTGATGACGCGGGCCCCGGGAGCGATACGGCGCCAGGCGGCGAGCGTTTCGGGCTTGACCTCGTCGGCGCCGACGACGAGGGTGCGCACCGACGTCACACGTTCGTCCCGCATAGTGGCGCGCAGCACGTCGAGGTGGCCGGGCGTGATCTTCAGCAGGCTGAAGTCACCTGGTTGCAGGAGCCGTTCGCGCAACGAGTCCAGACTGCGCTCGGCCGGCAGCAGGGTGACGTCCTTGCCGCCGATCAGCGGGAGAAGATAGTTGGGCATGCCGAGGTCGGCGGCGATGGAACCCAGCATGGGTGCGCCCGAGGCGCCGCCGAGGCCGTAGCCGTCGATGCCCCACCACAGGTAGTTCACCAGGCCCCGGTGCGGGATCGAGCACGCCCTTGGGCTGGCCGGTCGACCCGGAGGTGTACATGACGTACGCCAGGTTGTCGGACCGGGTGACGGGCTCGGGGTTGGTCTCGGGCAATCCGGTGGCCACCGAGATGTCGGCGTCCACCACCACGGTGCGGTCGAAGTACTCGCCGGGCAGCGCGGAACTCGCCTTCGTCTCGGCGACCACCAGGTCGGCGCCCGTGTCGGCAAGCATGTACGCCGAGCCGCTGTGCCGGGTGCGTCGGGTCGAGCGGCACGTAGGCGGCACCGGACTTGAGGATGCCGAGGATGCCGGTGATCGCCTCGGCCGATGCGGTCGCGCACACGCCCACGCAGCGTTCGGGTCCTGCGCCCAGCGCGCGCAGGTGATGGGCGAGCCGGTTGGCGCGGGCGTTCAGCTCGCCGTAGGTCACGGTCGTGCCGTCGAGGTCGTGCAGGGCGGGTGCGTCGGGCTGGTCGGCGGCCCACTTCTCGAACAGCTGGTGGATGCAGGCATCGTGAGGGTACGGGGCGGCGGTGTCGTTGCGGCCGTGGACGATGCTGTGCCACTCGTGCGGGGGCAGGATCGGGACTTCGCTGACGAGGGCGCCGGGGTCGGCGGCCAGGCCCGTGACGAGGGTGCGCAGATGCCCGGCCATCCGCTCGATCCGCTCCCGGTCGAAGCACGCCCTGTCGTAGGTGATCTCGACGTGCAGCAGATCGCGGGCGGCGACGACGACGCTGAGCGGGTAGCCGTTGCGTTCGACGGCTCCTTCGGGAGTCATCTCCAGGCCGTCGGCGAGCTGGTCACCGGGCTGGGCGGCCGGGTAGTTCTCGAAGACCAGCAGACTGTCGAAGAGCGACGTGCCCTGCGGGACGCCGCTGCACGCCTGCGCCTCGACGAGCGGGGTGTAGTCGAACTGCCGTGACCGCAGCTGGGTGTCCTGCACGGCGCGCAGCCAGTCACCGACCCGTTCGCCCGGCCGGACGCGGACCGTCATCGGCAGGGTGTTGATCAGCAGACCGACCATGTCCTCGACACGGTCCACGTCGGCGGGCCGGGTGCTCGCCGTGGCGCCGAACACCACGTCGGCGTCGCCGCTGTAGCGGGCGAGCAGCAGCCCCCAGGCGCCCAGGACCAGCGTGTTCAGGGTGATGCGCTGGCCGCGGGCGACCTCGCGCAGTTGGCGGGTCGCCTCCGCGTCGAGGGTGAAGCCGTCGCTTAAGAAGCCGCTTTCACCGGTCCGCCGCTCGCCCACCACCTGCGTCGGGCTGGTGAGCGTGCCGAGTTCGGCCTGCCAGTGGCTGCGGGCCTGCTCGGCGTCCTGGGTGCCCAGCCAGCGGATGAACGCGCCGTAGTCCGGTGCCGGGTCCAGGGCGGCCGGCTCGCCGTGCAGCGCGGCGCGATAGCACGCCATCACCTCGCGCAGGACGAGCCGTACGCTCCAGCCGTCGAGCAGGACGTGGTGGAAGCTGAACACCATCCGGTGGGCGCGGGGAGCCGTACGGATGAGGGCGATCCGCAGCAGCGGTGCCTTCGACAGGGTGAAGCCGGCCGCGCGGTCCTCGGTCAGCCAGCTCTCCAGCTTGGCCGCCTGCTCCTCGGCACTCTCCGCGGACCAGTCGAGGACGGTCACCGGGACTCGCACGCCGCGCTCCACGAGCTGAAGCGGGCGCTCGACGCCATGCCACATCAGCCGCACACGCAAGGCGCTGTGCCGGTCCGTCACCGTCTGCCAGGCCGCTGTGAAGGCGGGCACGTCCAGGTCTCCGTCGAGCCGGTAGAGCAGCTGCTCGAAGTCCACCCCGCTGTCCGGGTCGAGCAGCGAGTGGAAGAGCATTCCCTCCTGCATCGGGCACAGCGGAAGGATGTCGTCAAGTGCCGGCCTGGCCATCATTCGCCCTTTCGGTACTCGTTGAGGATCGCGTCGAGGGTTTCCTGGTCGAGGCCGGCCAGCGGGAAGTCCGCAGGTACGGCACCGGTGTTGCCAGGCGTCACGCAGTGGTCGATCAGGGTTTCCAGGTGGGCGAGGTAGTCGTCGGCGAAGCGGCGGGCGAAGTCGCGGCTGTGCAGGTCACGCGAGTAGCCGAGGCGGATCCGGAACACATCGCCGCTGATCTCGGAGTTGAGCTCCAGCACATGGGAGCGGGTTCCTGAGCCTGCCTGGCTGCGGCCCTTGGCCTCGGGCGCGAATGTAAAGGCCCGGTCCGCGGTGGTCAGGACGTTGTCGAACTGGCCGAGGTAGTTGAACAGCACTCCATCGCCGGAGTCGGGAAGGTCGGCGCCCGGACGGCTGCCGCAGTGCTTCAGAATTGCGTGCCCGATGCCGTTACAGGGAATGGAGCGCAGCGTCTGTTTGGTCTCCTTGAGCGCCGCGCCCGGATCCTGTCCGCGGGCCACGTTGAGGAAGACGGGATACAGGGAGGTGAACCAGCCGACGGTGCGGGAGACATCGGCGCCGGGCAGCACCTCCTCGCGTCCATGGCCCTCGACGTCCACGGCCATGCGGCGGCCCTCGACACGATCCGCGAGAGTGAGCGCCAGCGCGGTGAGCAGCACGTCGTTGATCCGGGTGCGGTAGGCGGCGGGCACGTCGGTGAGCAGGGTGCGGGTGCGCGCGGGTGTCAGCTCCCGGCTCTCGGTGGCCATGGAGGCAACGGTGTTCGCGCCACCGGCCATGTCGAGCGGTAGGCCGGGCGAGACGGCCTCGGCCTTGCGCCAGTAGAGCAGTTCTTCGTGCGCCTCGGCTGAGTCGGCGTAGGCGTCCAGGAGCTGCGCCCAGCGCATGAACGAGGTGGTCTTGTCGGGCAACCGCACGGCCTGCCCGGCGGTCAGCTGCCGGTGGCCCGTCTCCAGGTCGTCCAGGAGAATCCGCCAGGACACCCCGTCGACGACGAGATGGTGGGCGACGAGGAGCAGGCGCCGACCGCCTTCGCCGAGGTCGACGAGGAGCGCCCGGAACATCGGCCCGTTCTCCGGGTCCAGGCTCGCCTGCACCCGGTCGGCCTCGTCGGCCAGTCGGCCAGGATCGGCCGTGAGGTCGGCCGTCCACAGCAGGGACGCGCTCTCCTCGGGGGCGTTGTCCTGCACGAGGACACCGTCCCGTCGGCGAAAGCGCAGCCGCAGGGCGTCGTGGTGGGCGACGAGATGACGCAGCAGGGTGCCGATCGCCTCCTTGCCGAGGTCGGGCGGCACAGTGACGATGACGGACTGGTTGTAGTGGTGCCACTCGGGCAGGTCGCGGCCGAAGAACCAGTGCTGGACCGGTGTGAGGGGCGCCTGCCCGGTCACCGTGCCCTGTTCGGCCCGCAGGACCGGCACGGCCTCGGCGGCTCTGGCGGCCCCGGCGAGTTCCGCGATGGTCTGGTGGTCGAAGACCATCCGCGGAGTGAGGCGTACCCCGCGCTGCGCGGCTCGGGCGACGATCTGGATGCTGAGGATCGAATCGCCGCCGAGATCGAAGAAGTTATCGTGCAGGCCCGCGCGATCGATTCCGAGGACCTGGCACCACACGTCGGCGATCGCCTGCTCATGCGGGGTGCGCGGGGCGACGTACCGGTTGCCCAGGTCGGGCCGCACGGTGTCGGGGGCGGGCAGCGCGCCCCGGTCGACCTTGCCGCTGGTGGTGAGCGGCAGCGCGGGAAGCGTGACGAAGGCGGCGGGGACCATGTACGGGGGCAGGGTCTCCGCAAGCCAGGACCGCAGCCGCGGCACCGCAGGGCCTTCGCCTTCGACGACCAGGTAGGCGACCAGCCGCCGCTCACCGGGAGTGTCCGCACGGGCCAGTACGACGGCCTCGCGCACCTCCTCCAGGGCGAGCAGCCGGGACTCGATCTCGCCCGGCTCGACCCGAAATCCCCGCACCTTCACCTGGTCGTCGGCGCGGCCCAGGTACTCAAGGCGACCGTCGACGGACCGGCGGCACACGTCGCCACTGCGGTAGAGCCGTCCGCCGCCGAACGGGTCGGGCACGAACCGCTCGGCGGTGAGCGCCGGACGGCCCAGGTAGCCGCGGGCGAGTCCGGCGCCGCCGACGAACAGTTCGCCGGGCACCCCGAGGGGGCACACTTGCAGGTCGGGGTCGAGCACATAGGCGCGCAGGTCCGTCAGCGGCATCCCGATGGGGCTGACGGCCGCGTCGCCGAGGGTGTCGGCGTCCAGCGCGAGCATCGTGGTGTGCACGGTGGTCTCGGTGATGCCGTACATGTTGACGAGGGTGATGCCGGCGGATCGCGGGTCGGCGTACCAGGACCGCAGCGCGGCCAGGTCCAGCGCCTCGCCGCCGAAGACGATGTACCGCAGCGCACCCGCTCCGGAGTCCAGCAGGGGGCCGGTCAGCGGGTGGAAGGCGCTCGGGGTCTGGCTGATCATGGTCACGCCGTGCCCGGCGGCGACCTCGGCGATCCGTTCGGGATCACGGGCCACGGCCTGCGAGGCGACGACGACATGCGCGCCGCGGGTGAGCGCGCCCCACATCTCCCAGACGGAGAAGTCGAACGCGTAACTGTGGGTGGACAGCCACACGTCGTCGGCGCCGAATCCGAAAGGTGTCTCGGTGGCGCCGAAGAGGCGCACGGCGTTGTGGTGGCTGGTCAGGACGCCCTTGGGGCGGCCGGTGGACCCTGACGTGTAGATGACGTAGGCCAGGTTGCCGGGTACGGAGAGCGGCTGCGGGTCGTGGTCGGGCAGGTCGTCGAACTGCTCGCGGTCGAGGTCGATCAGGTGCCCGGGCAGGCCGGCGGCGCCGTCGCCGGCGGTGAGGATCACCCGGGCGCCGGCGTCACGGACCATGAACGCGGTGCGATCGGCGGGATAGTCGGGATCGAGCGGCAGGTAGGCGCCGCCCGCCTTCAGTACGGCGAGCAGCGCGACGACGGTCTGCGCGCGGCGCGGCAGGCTGATGCCGACCAGCGTGTCGGGGCCGACACCGAGGCCGCGCAGGGCATGGGCGAGCCGATTGGCGCGGGCGTTGAGCTGGGCGTAGCTCAAGGTCGTGCCGTCGGTGTCGCTGACGGCCGGGTGCGCCGGGCGGCGGGCAGCCTGCCGCTCGACGAGGGCGTGCAGCGTGCCGGCCGCGGTGGCGCCGGCCGTCGGCGCCGCCGCGGGCGCGCCGGTGACCAGGCGGTACTCCGCCGGCGGCAGCATGGGCAGCTCGGACAGTCGGGATCCGGGGGAGGCGACGGCAGCGGTCAGCAGGGTGACCAGGTGGGTGGCCATCCGGCGGACGCGGTCGGCGTCGAAGAGCGCGGTGCTGTACCGGAGGGTGCCGAGGAGTTCCGTGCCGGTGTCGGCGAAGGCCGCGGTCAGATCGAACTTGACGCTGTGCGTGGTGAGTTCGTACGGGTCGGTGTGGACGCCGGGCAGTTGCCAGGTGGCGGTCTCGGTGGTGTCGACGGAGAGCATCGCCTGGAATAGGGGAGTGCGGGAGAGGTCGCGTTCGGGGCTGAGTTCGTCGACGAGCCGCTCGAAGGGCACGTCCTGGTGCTCGTAGGCGCCGAGTGTTGTCTCTCGTACGCGGTCGAGGAGTTCGGTGAAGGTGGGATCGCCGGAGAGGTCGGTGCGCAGGACGAGGGTGTTGACGAAGAATCCGACCAGCGGCTCGGTCTCCGGACGGCCTCGGCCCGCGACGGGTGTGCCCACCGCGATGTCCCGTCGACCCGTGTGCCGGGCCAGGAGTTCCTGGAACGCGGCGAGGAGCACCATGAACAGGGTCGTCCTGCGCTGTCGGCCGAGGGCTCGCAGGGCGGCGGCGACGTGGGCGGGGACGGTGAAGTCGATGGCGGCGCCGGTGGTGTCGCGCACCGCACCGCGTGGGCGGTCCGTCGGCAGCTCCAGCGGTTCGAGTCCCTGCAGTGTGCGGCGCCAGTAGCCCAGTTGTCGGTCCAGTACGGCGCCTGTCAGCCAGTTCCGTTGCCAGACGGCGAAGTCGGCGTACTGCACGGGCAGGGCGGGCAGCTGTGGTTGGTCTCCTGCCAGCAGGGCCTGGTAGCAGATGCTCAGTTCGTGTACGAGGACACCGGTGGACCAGGCGTCGGCCACGCTGTGGTGCAGGGCCAGGACGAACACGTGCTCCTGCGGTGACGTGCGCATCAGGTGGGCCCGCCACAGCGGGGCGTGTGCCATGTCGAAGGGTTTTCCGGCTGCTTGTGCCACCAGGTCCGCGAGCCGGTCCCCGGCCGTTTCGATCACCGGTAACTCCACCGGTACGGACTCCTCGACCGTCAGCCAGGCCTGCCCGTCCACCACCGACACCGCGGATCGCAGCACCTCGTGCCGCGCCACCACCCTCGCGAGGGCCTGCTGCAGTGCCGCCACGTTCACCGCGCCCCGCAACCACCACGCCAGCGGTGCCACGTACTCGGCGGTGCCGGGCTGGAGCTGGTCGAGGAACCACAGGCGTTGCTGGCCGAAGGAGAGTGGGAGGGGGTGTGAGCGGTCGGCGGGGTGGATGACGGGTGTCTGTGTGCTGCCTTGCGTCGGGGTTGAGACTCGTTCGGCGAGGGCGGCTACGGTCGGTGCTTCGAACAGGGCGCGCAGGGGTACGTCGAAGCCGCAGTCTTTGGCCAGTCGGGAGACCACTCGGGTTGCCAGTAGGGAGTGTCCGCCGAGTGCGAAGAAGTCGTCGTGGACGCCGACTTCGTCTACTGCGAGCACGTTGCACCACACCGCTGCGATTCCTCGCTCGGTCTCGGTGCGCGGGCCGACGAATCGCGAGCCGAGTTCGGGCCGTGCGGAATCCGGCGCCGGCAGCGCCCGCCGGTCCACCTTGCCGCTCGCGGCCAGGGGAAGCGCGGGCAGGAAGACGAAGGCGGCGGGGATCATGTACGCGGGCAGGGCGCCGGCGAGCCAGTCGCGCAGGTCGGTCGGCTCGGGGTGCCGGCCGTGGGTGACGACGTAGGCGACGAGTCGCCGGTCGCCGGGGGTGTCCTCGCGGGCGATTACGACGGTCTCGGTCACCTCGTCCAGGGCGAGCAGCCGGGCCTCGATCTCGCCCGGCTCGACCCTGAACCCCCGCACCTTCACCTGGTCGTCGACACGGCCCAGGTACTGCAGTTCGCCGTCGGCGGACCAGCAGCACAGGTCGCCCGTGCGGTATAGCCGGCCCCGGCCGAAGGGGTCGGGTACGAACCGCTCGGCGGTCAGCGAGGGCGCTCCGGCGTAGCCGCGGGCCACACCGTCGCCGCCGACGTACAGCTCGCCGGGCACTTTGACCGGGCAGAGCGCCATGTCAGCGCCCAGGACGTACAGGCGGGTGTTGGCGATGGGCCGACCGATCGGCACACTGCCGGCCGCGTCCGGTAGCGGGCCGCGCAGGATGTGCGCCGCACAGCCCACGACCGTCTCGGTCGGGCCGTACTCGTTGACGAGGCCGGTAAGCGATCCGAGGCCGGCGAAGGCGCGGTTGGCGAGCGAGGCCGGCAGGTCCTCTCCACCCAGGACGAGCAGGGCGGGGCGGGGCGGGCGGCGGTCGTCGGCCGTGTCGGTGAGCAGGGAGAGGTGGGCCGGGGTCAGCTTGAGCAGAGCGGCGGAGGTGCGCTCGCAGGCGCCGAGCAGGTCCACGGGGCCGGTGCCGTCCGGGACGACGTGCACCGGCTGCCCATTAAGCAGCGGTACGAAGACGCTGGTGACGGACATGTCGAAGACGAGCGGGGAGTGCAGCAGTGCGCCGCCGGCGGCGTCGAGGCGGTAGGTGTCGCCGGCCCACCGCAGATAGTTGGCGAGGCCGCCGTGGGTGACCTGGACGCCCTTGGGCCGGCCGGTTGAGCCCGAGGTGTAGATGACGTAGGCGAGGCCGGCGGGATGGCCAGGGTGCGCCGGGCCGGCCGCCGGCTGCTCTTGGTCGAGGTGGCCGAGGCGGTCGAGGTCGACGACCCGGCCCTGGTATCCGTCGGGGAGCGCGGTGGCCGCGGTGCTGACGGTGAGGACCACGCGGGCCGCGGTCTGCGCCAGCATGAACGCCAGGCGGTCGGCGGGATGGGCGGGGTCGAGCGGCAGGTAGGCGCCGCCCGCCTTGAGTACGGCGAGCATTGCGACGACGGTGTCCGCGCGGCGCGGCATGCAGATCCCGACGACGTCGTCAGGACCGGTGCCCCAGGCGCGCAGTGCGCGGGCCAGCCGCTCGGCGCGCTCCTCAAGCTGGCGGTACGTCAGCTCACGTGCGCCGTCGGTGACGGCGACGGCGTCTGGGCAGGCCGCGGCCCGCTCGGCGATGAGCTGGTGGACCGGACGGTCGTCAGCGGGCGTAGCGGTGTCGTTCCAGGCGCGGGTGAGCAGGTCGTGCTCGGTGTCGGGTAGCAGGCGCAGATCCGACAGGCGGGCGTCGTCGGTGACGGTGGCGAACAGGGTGCGCAGGTGGGCGCCGAGCCGTTCGATGCGGTCGGCGTCGAACAGCGCGGTGCGGTAGCGCAGGGTACCGAGCAGGCCGTCCGCGGTCTCGGTGAAGGCAACCGTCACAGCGAACTTGGAGCTCTGCACGGCCAGTTCGTAGTCCTGCGCGTCCACGCCGGGCAGGTTCCACTCGACGGCCTCGGTGGTGTCGACCGACAGCATCACCTGGAACAACGGTGTGCGGGTGAGGTCGCGCTCCGGGCTCAGCTCCTCCACAAGACGCTCGAACGGCACGTCCTGATGCTCGTAGGCCCCGAGCGTCACCTCGCGCGCCCGATCGAGGAGTTCGGCGAACGTCGGGTCCCCGGACAGATCGGTGCGCAGCACCAGCGTATTGACGAAGAACCCCATCAGCGGTTCCGTCTCCGGACGGTTACGGCCCGCGATCGGCGTGCCCACCGCGACGTCCCACTGTCCGGTGTGCCGGGCCAGAACGGTCTGTACGCAGGCGAGCACGGCCATGAACAAGGTCACGCCGTGCTGACGGGCCAGCGCCCGCAGACGTGCCACGTCCTGCCGTGGGACATGGCAGGACACCGTGCCGCCCGCCGTGCCCGGCACGGCACCGCGCGGCCGGTCCGTGGGCAGTTCCAGTGTCTGCACCCCGGCCAGGGCGCTCCGCCAGTAGGCGAGTTGCCGTTCCAGTTCGGGGCCGCGCAGCCAGCTGCGCTGCCAGACGGCGAAGTCCGCGTACTGCACGGACAGTGCGGGCAGGTCGGGCTCGGTTTCGGCGAGGGCGGCCCGATAGCCGCGGTTGAGTTCGCGGACCAGCACGCCGGCGGACCAGGCGTCGGCGACGCTGTGGTGCAGCACGAGCAGGAGAACGTGCTGGTTCGGCGCCTCGGTGAACAAGGCGGCCCGCCACAGCGGCGCCCGGTCGAGGGCGAAGGGCTCGTCTGCCATCGCCTGGAGCACCCGCGGGTCGTACGGCAGGACCGGCAGCTCCACGGGCACGGCAGGCGAGATCACCTGGACCGGCTGGTCGACGCCGTGAAAGGCGGTACGCAGCACCTCGTGGCGATCGACGACGCACGCCAGGGCCAAGCGCAGGGCAGGCACGTCCAGGGCGCCGGTCAGCCGCCAGGCAACGGGGATGACGTACTCGGTGCCACCGGGCTCAAGACGGTCGAGGAACCACAGCCGCTGCTGGCCGAACGACAAGGGCAGGGGACGGGTGCGGTCGGCACGGTCCACCCGCACCGTGCTGCGTCCTTCACCGGCCGCCATCCGTGCGGCGAGCCCTGCGACGGTGGGCGTCTCGAAGAATGCCCGCAGCGGGACCTCGATACCGGCCTCGCGCCCCATCCGGGACACCACTCGGGTCGCCAGCAGCGAATGGCCGCCGAGGTCGAAGAAGTCGTCGTGGACGCCGACCCGGTCCAGGCCCAGCACCTCGCACCACACATGGGCGACGGCCTGTTCGGTCTCATCACGCGGTGCCACGAAGGCGGGCTCAAGATCCGGGCGGGCCGCGTCCGGTTCGGGCAGCGCGCGGCGGTCCACCTTGCCGTTGGCGGTCAGCGGCAGCGCATCAAGGGCGACGAAGGAACCGGGGACCATGTGGGCGGGCAGGGTGCGCTGCAAGCGGGCGCGCAGCGCGGGGAGCGAAGACCGATCGGCCACGGCGTAGGCGATCAGGCGCGGGTCGCCGCCGGTGTCCTGGCGGGCCACCACGACGGCATCAGTCACCTCCTCGGCCATGCGCAGCTGCGCCTCGATCTCGCCGGGTTCGACGCGCAGCCCGCGGATCTTGACCTGGTGATCCGCACGGCCGAGATGCTCCAGCTCGCCGGCGGCCGACCAGCGGCACACATCGCCGGTGCGGTACAGCCGGCCGGGGCCGAACGGGTTCGGCAGGAAGCGTTCGGCGGTCAGCGCCGGGCGGCCCAGGTAGCCGCGGGCGACGCCGGCGCCACCGACGTACAGCTCGCCGGGCACGCCGATCGGGCACGGCTGCATGTCCGGGTCGAGCACGTACAGAACGCTGTTGGCGACCGGCCGGCCGACCGGGTAGGTCCAGCCGTCGCGCTCCGGGGCCCGGACGCGGGTGGTGGTCATCGTGGTCTCGGTGGGCCCGAACTGGTTGACGACCCTGCCGCGCAGCCAGCCGCAGTCCGCGAGCCGGTCCGCGCGCAGCCGCTCGCCGCTGCACAGCACGAGCCGTAGCCGGTCCACAGAGCCGGACGGCACCGGCACGCGGGCGAGTTCGTACAGCAGGGACGGCACGACGCTGAGGACGACGGTCACACCCTCGGCGATCGCGGTGGCCACCACCGCGGCCGGGTGACGACCGGCGTCGGGCTCGGTGACCACGAGGCGGGCTCCGGCGCCCAGTGCTCCGAAGACCTCGCGCACCGAGGCGTCGAAGCCCGCACCGGCCATGGCGAGCGCGGCGTCACCGGGTCCGAGAGCGTACTCCGCGCGCAAAAAGCGCAGGTGGGAGACGACGGCGCGGTGGGTGGCGAGTACGCCCTTGGGCCGTCCGGTGGAGCCGGACGTGTACATCACGTAGGCCGCGCCGTCCGGGTGCACCGCCACGGCCGGGTCGTCGGACGGCAGCCGGTCCGAGTTGACGTCGTCCAGGAGCAGCACGCGTGCGCCGGCGTCCTCGGGCAGCGCACCGGCGGTGTCGCGGCGGGCGAGCACGAGCGTCGCTTCGGCGTCGGCCAGCATGAAGCGCAGCCGCTCGGCAGGCAGGCCGGGGTCGAGCGGCAGGTAGGCGGCGCCTGCCTTGAGCACGGCGAGCGAGGCGATGATGGACTGCGCCGAGCGCGCTAGACAGATCCCGACCAGGTCCTCCGGTCCGGTGCCGAGACCGATCAGGTGGTGGGCGAGCCGGTTGGCCTGCGCGTTCAGCTCGCCGTAGGTCAGCGCGGTGCCGTCGGCGGCCGACAGGGCGATGCGGTCAGGAGCGGCGTGCGCCTGCTCCTCGACGAGCCGATGCAGTGCGGGTGCGGCGGGCAGGGCGACGGCGGTGTCGTTCCACTCCTCGACGGTGCGCCGGTACTCGGCGGCGGTCAGCAGCGGCAGCTCCGACAGCCGGGCCCCGGGCTGTGCCGTCACCGCCGTCAGCAGGGTCAGCAGATGGCCGGCCATCCGCTCCATGCGATCGGCGTCGAACAGTGCGGTGTTGTAGCGCAGCTCGCCCAGCAGCGTCGGGCCCTCGTCGACGACGGCGACGGTCAGGTCGAACTTGGAGTGCGTGATGTCGACCGGGAGTTCCTCGACGTCCAGGCCCGCCATGACCGGGTCGCCGAGGGCGGTGTTGAGCACGAGCATGACCTGGAACAGCGGGCTGCGGTCGAGGTCCCGGTCGGGATGGAGTTCCTCGACGAGGCGTTCGAAGGGGAGTTCCGCGTGATCCCAGGCGTCCAGCGCGGCGGTGCGGACCCGGCCCAGCAGTTCCTCGAAGGTGGGGTCACCGGACAGGTCGGTGCGCAGCACGAGAGTGTTGACGAAAAAGCCGATGAGCGGTTCGAGGTCCGGGTCGTCGCGGTTGGCGATCGGGGTGCCGATCGCCACATCGTGCTGGCCTGCGTGCCGGGCCAGCAGCAGTTGCACGCATCCGGCGAGGACCATGAACAGCGTCGCGCGGCGCGCATGGGCCATCGCACGCAGAGCCGCGGTCACCCCGGCGGGCACCGTGAAGGAGACCGCTGTCCCTTCGGAGGTGGTGGTGGCCTTTCGCGGGCGGTCGGTGGGCAGGTCCAGCGCCGGCACATCGGCCAGCGCCGCCCGCCAGTACGCGAGGTCCGCCTCCAGCGTGGGCCCGCGCAGCGCCGCCCGCTGCGCCTCGGCGTAGTCGGCGTACTGCCGCACCAGCGCCGGCAGCGCCGGTGAGGTGCCGGCGAGTTGGGCGTCGTAGCACGCGCTGAGCTCGGCGACGAGGTTCTGCACGGACGCGGCGTCGACCACGCAGTGGTGCAGGACGAGGGCGAAGACATGCTGGTGAGTGCCGGTGCGGATCAGCAGGGCACGCCACAGCGGCGCGTCGGCAAGATCGAACGGCCGCGTGACCAGGTCGCGCAGCACGGCGTCCACTCCGTCCGGGCCGTCCGGGTCTGCCGTGCTGAGGGGCAGCAGGACCGGCACCTCGTCCAGGACGACCTGGTGCGGGGTGTCGTCGATGACGGTGAAACCGGTGCGCAGCACCTCATGGCGGGCTACCACGGTCGCCAGAGCATTGTGCAGCGCACCGGCCCGCAGGTCGCCGGTCAGCCGCCAGGCGAGCGCGACCGTGTATTCCGGGCTGCCGGGCTCCAGGCGGTCCAGGAACCAGAGCCGTTGCTGCGCGAAAGACAGAGCGGCGATCCGCTGCTGACCGGGCATGCTTCCTCCCGTCGAGTGGAATTCATGGGGTGTAGGCGTGCGGAAACTCACGGGGTGCGGACGTGCTCTGCCGGGCGGGACCCGTGCAGACGACAGAACTCTTCGGGGCTGATGTTGCCGCCGCTCACGATGGCGACCACGTTCTCGGCGGAACGCAGGGTGCGGGCTCCGGCCAGGGCGAGCGCGCCGGTCGGCTCGACCGTCATCCCCTGCCCGGCGAGGTCGCGCATGGCATGCAGCACGGCGTCGTCGTCGACCACGAGGATGTCGTGCACCAGGCGTTGCACCAGAGGGAAGGTGAACTCGCCCGGGGTCTGGGCGTGCACGCCGTCGCAGACGGTCGTCGGTGGGTCTATGGCGATGCGGCGGCCCAGCGCCAGTGAGCGGGCGGTGTCGTCCGCGCCTGCGGGTTCGACTCCGATGACCCGGACCGGGCGGCGACTGATCGCGACGGCCGCCGCGACCCCGGCGAGCAGGCCGCCCCCGCCGACCGGGACCACCAGGGTCGCGGCATCGGGGACCTGTTCCAGGATCTCGAAACCGACCGACGCCTGGCCGGCCACCACGAGCGGATGGTCGTAGGAGGAGATCGGCACGGCGCCGCTCTCCTCGGCGATCTGCCGGACGCGTGCCCCCCGGGCCTCGTTGCCGCCGGCGCAGAGCACGACACGGGCGTCGAATCCCTGGATGATCTCCTGCTTGTGGCGACTGGAGGTGCGGGTCATCACCACGGTCGCCCGCACGCCAAGGCGCCGGGCGGCCCAGGCGATGGCGATGCCGTGGTTGCCCGAGGAGCCCACCACCACCTCCGCCGCGCCGAGCGCGGACAGCGCACTGTAGGCGCCCCGGAGCTTGAAGGAGCCGGTCAGCTGCAGGTTCTCGCATTTGAGCCGGATGCCGGTGCGGGCGTCGACGGAGATCGGGGTGGTACGGGCCGTCGTGGCGACGCGTCGGCGCGCCGCGCGGCAGACGGCGGCGAACTCGGCGGAA
This sequence comes from uncultured Actinomycetota bacterium, assembly GCA_963761765.1. Classification (GTDB taxonomy): domain Bacteria; phylum Actinomycetota; class Actinomycetes; order Streptomycetales; family Streptomycetaceae; genus Streptomyces. The sequence goes on along the minus strand of CAVXIJ010000002.1, from coordinate 70,249 downwards.
ACCGTGGGGGCCACGGGCGCCGCCTCGCGGTTATCCGCGGGGGCGGTGCCGTCGCTCGCCGTCGGTGCCGCGGCCGGAGTGGACGCGATGGCCGGAGTGGTCGCCGTGGCCGAGGCGCTCGCGGTGGCCGCGGTGGTCGTCTCCATGGTCATGTCCGCTCCCGGTCCGCCCGCTGCGGCTGAGCCGGGGAGGTCCCCATCAAGCCTGTCCTGCCGCGTCCATGTGCCGACGCAGGCTCAGCGGACGCATATCGGTCCACACCTGCTCGATATGCGCCAGGCACTCCTCCTTGGTGCCGCGCCTGCCCTCCGCGCGCCACCCCTCCGGAAGCGGCTTGCCGACGCGCCAGATGGAGTACTGCTCTTCCTCATTGATGACGACCTGGTGCACGAATTCGCTGTTTTCGGTCATGGCGGAGCCCCTGATTCATGGAGTGGGAAGACAGCGGTCCGGGCGGCTCCCGCCGCCCGGCGAGTGGCCGGCGCCGCCCGGCCGGACCGCGGGCAGGTCAGATACGCAGAGCCGTCTGGAGCAGCACGTTGGCCCCGGTGACCAGATCCTCGGGGGTGGTGTACTCCTGCGGGGCGTGGCTGATGCCGCCGACACTCGGCACGAAGATCATGCCGATCGGTGCGACGGTGGCGACGATCTGGGCGTCGTGTCCGGCGCCGCTGTACATCGGCAGATACGGCAGGTCGAGATCCTGGGCCGCACTGCGTATCGCCTCGCGCAGCGGTTCGGCGGTGCTGACCGCCTCGGAGCGCATGGTCGTCCGGGCCTCGACGCGGGCACCGTGGGCGTGGGCGAGTTGCTGTCCCGCGGCATGCACCGCCGCCTCGGCCTTGCGTAGCCGGTCCATGTCGCCGTCCCGGATCTCCGCGGACAGGGTGACGAGGCCGGGAATCACGTTGGTCTGGCCGGGAGCGACATTGAGGATGCCGACCGTGCTGGCGGTGCACAGCTTGTCGTCCTTGGCGACAGCCTCGATCGCGAGCACCAGGCGGGCGGCCACCGCGAGCGCGTCGCAGCGCTGCTGCATCGGTGTCGTGCCCGCATGCATCTGCCGTCCGTGCACCTCGAACTCGATGATGGTGCGGCCCACGATGCCGTCCACCACTCCGATGGGCACTCCGCTGGCCTCCAGTACGGGGCCCTGCTCTATGTGGATCTCCAGGTAGGCGCCGACGGAACCGGGCGGCCAGACAGCCTGGTCGACGGCGTCTAAGTCGCCGCCGGCCCTGGCCAGCGCCTCACGCAGCGATCGGCCGTTGCGGTCGACGGTGCCCGCCGGGTCCCGCAGTTGACCGCTCACCGCGGACGACCCCCAGAAGGGAACAGGAAAGAGCGCCCCCTCCTCGTTGGCGAAGGCGACGACCACCGGTTCGTACGCGAGGGGCACCTGGTGCTCGGTGAGCACCCGCAGTACCTCCAGGGCGGCTATCACCCCGTAAGTGCCGTCGAGGGTCCCGCCGCGCGGGACGGTGTCCAGGTGCGAGCCGATGACCAGGGCGGACCGGCCACCCGAGGCCTCGGCGCGGCGGACGATGAGGTTGCCGGCCGCGTCGACCTCGGAGACCAGCTGCGCGTCGGCAGCGATGGCCCGCAGGTAGTCGCGGGCCGCGTCCTCCTCCGGGCTGAAGCCGAGCCGACAGAGGCCTCCGGCCGGGTCGGCTCCGCATTCGTCCAACCCGTAGAGCGTCGACAGCAGCCGGGGGCCGTCCACCCGGAGGCCCGCATACTTCGCGGCGCTCCCCTGAGAGGAATGCGGCGAGCCGGAACTATGTTTTTCCAACGCGTTTGTCTCAACACGAGGATGATCCAATTCGAAGCTCCGGTGACTGGCGAACCCAGAAATGGGCACACGATTTTCGGCGGAAGTAACCGTTCGAAGCCGGGCGAATAGCGACCGCATGCCGGCAGGCCTCCAGACTAATGAACGGAATCTGTGCCCGGCATACAGGTATCACCCGGGGTATTCGCCGAAGATTGCAGCACGGAATCTCCAGCGGGGCAATACCGGGCGGTTCGCGGTCACGTCGAACGCGCTCGGTGAACAAGAGCTCCATAATCACTCCCCACGATGGACACAGCCACAGCACGAACCAGCCACTTTTCCAGGCAGGGCTGCTGAACCGTTCCTTTCCCTTGCGTACCGCGGCTGACCAGGCATCCGACCATGCGTCGTGTCGGCGCCAGGACGGCTCCGACAGAGGCTTCCGACCAGCGGCGACGCGGCTCTGAACTGACCCGTCGTGTCATCCGGCCAGCTCCACGACCGCGCCGATCGGACCTGACTGAAAAAGCAATTCCCGCCCTCCACTCCATAGCCACCCATCGCCCCAGTAGCACCACCTTCCTCATCCGTCACAATCACAGGTGTGCATTAGTGTGAAAAAAGAAGAGGGAGTGGCACTTCCAGTCGCACTCTCCGACCATTACTCTGACACCGCCACGTCCGCTCACTGGGCCCTGTATCCGTAAGCCGACGGCCACCAGAAGAGAACGTCACGTTATTGAGGGAGCCACGTACATGCGCTTCGGCATCATGTTCTTCGCCGCCTCCCCCAGCGGCAGCGCCCAGGAGACCTACCGCACCATGCTGGAGGCCGCGAAACAGGCGGACGACGGTGGGCTTACCGCCGTCTGGACTCCGGAACGCCATTTCGACGAGTTCGGCGGCGTCTTTCCCAATCCGGCCCTCACCAGTGCCGCGATTGCCGCGGTAACCCGGCGGATCCAGCTGCGCGCCGGCAGCCTCATCTCACCGCTGCACCACACCGTGCGGATCGCGGAAGAGTGGTCGGTCGTCGACAACCTCTCCGGTGGACGTGCGGCGGTGTCCTTCGGCTCGGGGTGGAACACCAACGACTTCGTCTTCCACCCGGACCGCTACGACAACCGGCACGAAGTGATGCGGGAACAGGTCGAGACCGTACAGCGGCTATGGAGCGGGGAGCCGGTCAAACTGGTGAACGGCAGCGGTCGCACCACCGAGGTGCGGCTCCACCCCCGGCCTGTGCAGGCGCAGTTGCCGGTGTGGCTCACCTCCTCGGGCAACCCGCGCACCTTCGTCCACGCAGGTGCGGCCGGCGCGAACCTGCTCACCCATCTCATCGGCCAGGACATCGACCAGCTGGCGGAGAAGATCGCCCTGTACCGCGAGGCCCGCGCGCAGAACGGGCACCCGCCCGAGGACGGCGTGGTCTCACTGATGCTCCACACCCATCTGCATCAGGACGCAGCCGAGGCCGAACGGCGCAGCCACGCGCCATTCCGTGAGTATCTGCGCTCGGCCGTCGTCCTGGAGCGCAAGTCGGCGATCAGCGGCGGCACCATCAGCGGCGGCCTGCACCTTCCAAAGGAGGAGATCCCGGCCGACCTGATGGAGGAGCTGCTCGACCTCACCTATGAGCGCTACCTGAACCACGGGTCACTGATCGGCTCGCCGGAGAGTTGCGTCCCGTTGGTGGAGCGACTGGCCCGGGCGGACGTCGACGAGGTCGCGTGCCTGGTCGACTTCGGCCTGCCCGCCCAGCAGATCCTGGACGGCATCGCACCGCTGACCGCGCTGGCGCGGCGCACGGTGTGAAGGCGCGGGGTTTGTGGTGGGGCCGATCGAGGTCGCCACGATCCGGGCTTCACGAACTGAGGCCCGCTGAAGATGCTCGGTGGAGCCGGAAGAGGACTCCGACCGCAGTTTCGTGAATGATATCGGCCGATCCGATCCGATCCGACCCGATCCGGTGTGGACCGCCCGGGCTTGCAGCGGCCACAGGAGCGTCGGCATGGGGCCGTGATCGCTGACAAGATGTCCCCCATGCCCTCTTCTGCTCTTCCCGAACTGTGGTTGCGGGGCTGCGCGGCCAACCCAGCCGCGCCGGCCGCAGTCCTGCTACGGCTTCTGGACCCAGGCGCACGCGCAGCATGGAAGATCCTTTGCCGGGACCGTGATCTTCCCCCAGAGGTTGTCGACGCGGTGATCGCACATCCGGAGCGGGCGGTCCGCAAGGAGTTCGCCGGCAATCAGCGCGTCGCTGCCACGCAGCGTTCTCGCCTGGTGAATGACCCGGACGTTCTCGTACGCGCGACGCTCGCCGCGGGCCCTCATCCGCGGCCGGCCAGGATCGAAGCGCTTCCCGACGATGTCCTGGAAACCCTGCTGACCGCGCACGACGATGCCGGTCAGAGCCAGCTCCTCACGGCAGACGAGATCAAAGAGGAACTGGAGCTATCCGGGCAGATATCGCCCTCCTTCCGCCGCACGATGCCCGATCACAAGAGCCCTGAACTACGGGCTCGGGCAGCCAGGTTGTGGCTCTGGCTCACACCCGGGCAGCGCAACGCGCTCCTGACCGACCCCAACTCCGCGGTACGCGAGTCCGCGCGGGATAACAGCCGGGTCCTGGACCCCGCAGCCATGGCGGCCGACCTGCCTGAACCCGACTGCCATCACCGTTCACTCCTGCTGAGCGAATACGCGGTCGCTCCCGCCTTCATCGCCACTCCTCGCCAACGCCGGCATCTACTGACGCTGCCCCGTCTGCCCCGCACCGTTCTGCAGCCCTTCCTCCACCACGAGGATCCCGACCTGCGCGCGTTGGCCGCCGGCGACACCACGCTGGACCGGCCGCTCATCCATCTGCTCACCGACCCGCAGGCCCGCGTCCGCCGAGCCGCCGCCGCCAGCCCACTCCTGCCTCCCGACCTGATCTCGACGCTTCTGCAAGACCCCGAAACCGCAGAAGGGGCGGCAGCCAACCCGAGCGTGTCCCCCGAACGCCTCCATGAACTCCTCGACCTCAACGGACTGGCCCGAGCGAGCGCGCAGTGAACCTTTGGCAAGGGTTCGACTTCACCCGCCCCGAGATCGTTCACCGCACTGCGGCCAGCACCTCGCGTGGGTTTGACGCAGGCTTCGGATGTCTGTTGATGATCTCCACCTGACCGGCTGCGGATCGCCAACGGCATCAGTGCCGTTGCGCCGGATACGCCAGCCTTTGATGACCGAACTATTGACGGACCGGCCGATTGACGGCGACTCTGCCTACGTCAATTTCGGTAAGTGAAACGGAGGCCTCTCATGCGCAAGGTAAGCCGTCTCGTCGCCATCGCCCTGCTCGCGGGCGTCAGTGTGGTCGGAGTGGCCGGTACGGCCAGCGCTTACATCAAGTGCGGACCGTGCAACGGGTGTTGCGTGGCGCCGAAGTAACAGGATGCCGCACCTCGGACCGCACTGAGACAGAGGGAACGCCGTGTGGCGTTCGCCCCTACTCGTCGCGCGGCACCAGCCCCTCCTCAGCGCGTTGCGGGGGAGGGGAAGCGGTAGACCCGGGAACCTTCCCTTGCCCACCGACCGCTCCGCCCGAGCCCCGGTACTGCGTCCGGCCCGCGAGAATCTCCACGGGGAATGCCGGCAACTACACGGCGAACTGCTGTTTCTCGGCGTGCAGCAGTGGGCACGCCCAGTCATCCTCTGCAGTGTACGGTGTGCTCTGCAACGGTGTCTGAGTTCAAGCACTGGGCATCGGAGCCGTCACATGGGCGAGTCACGACGTACGTTCATTTCCTGCCCGGCGACACCTCTGCGCGGGGTCCTGGATGAGGACGGCACGCCTTGTTCCTCCGACTACGGTCTCCGTCTCACTGGCGACGGTGGCCGGATGCGCAAAGGACAGATCGGACTGACGCCGACCCGGCCGACACAGCAGACGGTGCAGGCGTGAGCCCAGGGGTGTGAGTCCGACACTTGCTGGCTTTTGCCGCCGGAGGTCGTACCTGGCCGTCAGGCTTCGGCGGGTCGTACCGCGGTCCTGCCGTCGGCTTTATTCCGGTGTGGTGACGAGCAGTGAGTTGGACACGATGGGAGTCGGTGAGGGCAGTTCCACGTAGTCGGTTTCGGGCTCTTCGCCTGCCTTCACCGCACGGTAGGTGGCCTCGTCCATCAGGACGACAAACACGGACCGTACGGATCCCGGTGCCGTGGTGTTGAGAACGGCGTCGTAGGTGTACTGCCCGGGACCCTGCCCCAGGTCGAATCTCAGGGTGTAGTGGACGTGAGGTTGGGCCGGATCGCCGGTTTCCTTGCGCACCACCCATGAGAGGTGGTCTCCCGGCCCGGCCTCACACGTCACCGTGGCCATTACATGCGCCTCGGACCGGGTGGGTTTCTCCTTCAGCCTGACGGTGACGGGGTGACTGCCCGATGTATCGCATTGAGGCGCGGACCCTGTCTGACGAGGCGTGCTTGCGGGAGACGAACTGTGCACGACTGTTGTCGGCGAGGCCGAGTCGCCCTCGTCGTGGCGGGAGAGTTCTTGCCAGAGGCCCAGGATCAGGCCCAACACGCCTACGACGGCCGTGACCACGGTGCAGATACCGATGACTCTCTTGCTCCAAGAGCTGCTGGCGCCGTTGAGGCCGCTGTCGGGTTCGGGGCCGGCTTCCCCTTGTGGACTGGTCCCCTCGTCGCCGCTCATGTCGGTGGCACTCCTTCTCATCGGCGTGCTTAAAGGATCGCCCTGAGTAGTCATCGCCGGAAGGCGAAAATATGACGAGTTGGGCAACGCCTCGACGTACGGTGAGAAGGGTGCGTCGACTCAGCGTCAGTAGCATTCGCTTCGGTTGTGAAGGTTGCCTGGTACGCATCGGTCATGATCATCGGCGCATAATGAATAGTGTCGCCAGCCGCGGAGGTGGCAGCATGCCTCGTCATGGCAGACGACAGCGCGAGTAGGTTTCAGGCGGGTCAGACGGGACTCATCGTCAGGGTTTCGGACGCCGAGCCGGCCGTCCGTGCATGGCGTGAACGGTTCGATCCGTCAGCTCTGGCGGGGGTTCCAGCACATGTCACCGTGCTTTTCCCGTTCCTCGATGAGCGGCGAATAGATTCGCATGTCTGCTCGGCTCTCGCTGACGTGTTCGGTAGGCATCGTGCCTTTGATGTGCGGTTTGAGAGCTGTGGACGGTTTCCGGAGGTGCTGTATCTCGTTCCTGATCCAGACACGCAGTTGCGGCGGCTGACTGAGGCGATCGCTGAGAGGTGGCCTGAGGCTGCTCCCTATGGCGGCAAGTTCACCGAGATCGTGCCCCACCTGACCGTCGCCGACGGTCAGGGTGCTGCCGTCCTGGAAGGGATTGAGGCCGACCTTCTCAGTGAACTTCCCTTCACGGCCCGGGTCTCGTCAGTCGACCTCATAGTGCACGATGGCGCGCGGTGGCAAGAGCGAGCGTCGTTCGCACTTCGCGAATGAACGAGCCGGCGGATCCGCACGGCAACGAGTTCTGCGTTATGGCGCCGCCCGACGCCTACCGGACGGGGCCATAACACGGCCGGACTATGCCGCGGCCCGCGCCAACTTGCGGTTACCGCGTTGCGGTGGCCAGCGCCGCGCGGATGGCGTCCTCGCCGACCGACTGGCCCTTCTCGTCCGAGGTCGGCCCGTACGGGGTCCCCCATACCGGCGTGTCCGTCGCCTGCCGCCAGCTGGCGGCCAGCGGTCCCGCGTCCACCACGCTGTACCCGATGGATTCGATGAATTCGGCCACCGCCGCCTTCGCCGGTGCCAAGTCCCCGGCGATCGGCAGGTAGGAACGGTCGGCCGCCCCCGCCGGGCGGGCGAGTGACAGCAGGTGCTTGAAGAAGATGTTGTTGAACGCTTTCACGAGCATGGCGTGCGGGACGTAACGCAGCAGCAGCTCGCTTGAGGTGAGCGACTTGCTGTCGAGCTCGGGGATGTGCCCGTCACGCTCGGGGCCGTAGTTGCACGTGTCGATGACCGTCTTTCCGGCCAGTGGCGCGGCGGGCACGTTGGGGAAGGCCTTGACCGGCACCGTGACCACGACGATGTCACCGGTCGCCGCGGCCTCCCCGCTCGTCGCCGCGGACGCCCGCGGCCCCAGTTCCGCGGCCGTGTCCGCGAGCGTTTCGGGACCGCGCGAGTTGCTGAGCACGACCTGGTGCCCGGCCTCGATGGCGAGCCGCGCGATGGTACTGCCGATGTATCCGCTTCCGATGAATCCCACAGTCGTCATATTCTCAGCGTCCCTCCAGAAGAGCCGAACCCTTTTCATTTGGTCATTTGCCGGACTCATTGCGATTCGGGTCCTCGCCGTCAGCTGGCGGAGAAGTAATGGCCGTTGTCCAAATCGGCGAGCAGGCTGGGCTGAGCGGGTTCCCAGCCGAGGGTCCGGCGGGAGATGAGGTTGGACGCCGGGTAGTTCTGCGTGACGATGTTCGCGAGGAACCCGAAGTATCCCGGCACCATCAGTACGTCCGCGGGAACGCTCACGGTGGGCAGGCCCAGACGGCTGCCGATGGCCTCGGCGATCTCGCGGAGCGGGATGGCCCCGTCCCCGACCGCGTGCCAGTACTTGCCAGCCGGCCCCTTCTCCAGCGCCAAGCGGAACAAGGAGGCGACATCGCGGACGTGCACGGCGTTCCACAGGTTCGCGCCGTCTCCGGGGTAGCCGACGAAACCCTTCTCCTTCGCGAGCGCGATCAGCTGCACGAGGAAGCCGGCACGATCGGTCGTGCTGTGCGCGATGTTGGCAATCCGCACGACCGAAGACCGCACTCCCCGCTCAGCGAGGCCGACTACGGCGGTTTCCACGACGTTACGAACCCGCAGGGTGCCCTTGTATTCATCGCCGCCGGGAAGGGCCGGGTCCTCCTCGGTGGCCGGCCGGCCCAGGTTCCCTGGCGAGCCTATGCTCCCCGCCGCGACCAGCGGCTTTCCGGTTCCCGCCAGTGCCTCGCCGTACGCGAGCATGATCGGGAGCTCTGCGGCGGCCACGGCGTCGATCCCGCCGGAGAAAAGCAGGTCTTGCCTGTGCGCGACGTGGATGACGCCGTCGGAGTCCGCGGCCGCCTCCTTGAGCCCGTCGAGATCCTCAAGGTCGCCGCGACGCACCTTCGCGCCGAGCGCGGACACCGCCGCCGCGGCCGTGTCCGACCGGGCCAGGCCGGTGACCTCATGTCCGGCGGCGATGAGCTCGGGGATGATGTACGAACCGGAATGGCCGGTCCCGCCAGTGACGAAAACGCGCATGCTATTTCTCCTTGTGAGAATAGGTGGAAGGGTTGTTCTCCTCGTGCCGTAGATCGACTGGCGTGATGTGGCGCGAGAAGCGGTGGTGCGAGTGCGCTCAGGTGAGAATGCTGACGCCGAGAAAGAAGTTGGTGTGCTTGACGGAGTGGGCGACGAGGCTCAGCTGCAACAGGGCGACGTTCTCCAATGCCCGCGCCATTGCCAGTTGCCTGGCGTCCATCGGGCGCAGTCCCAGGCTCTCGATGAACGCCGACACGCGTGTCTTTGCCCTTGCGTCGTCGCCGGCGATGAACACGTCCACTAGGCGACCCTCGGCTGGGCCGGCCGCCAGGACATGGGAGAATTAGGGTGTTGAACGCCTTGACGACATGCGCGCCGGCGGGGGCGGCCTTGGCGATCTCCTGCGCGCCGGAACTGCCGTCGGGGGTGACAAAGCCCTGGAAATCGGGGGAGACGGGGTTGGTGATGTCGATGATGACCTTGCCCTGTAGTGCGTCCCCGTACTCGTTCACCACCGACGCCGCGCTGGCGTACGGAACGGCGAGGATAACGATGTCCCCGGCCGGGGCGGCGCCGGCCGTGCCGGCAGTGGCACCGTCGAGCGTGGCGGCCAATTCCTTGGCCTTGGCCGGGTCGCGGCCGATGATCTCGACGGCGTTGCCGCCGGCGAGCGCCCGGTCGGCCAAGGTGCTGGCCATGTTCCCCAGGCCGATAATGCTGATGCTGCTCATTGGTGTGCCTGCTTTCTGGAGCCGGATAAAACGCCATGCCACACCCGTCGTTGTTAACGGTCGTGTCGTCGACGCCGTCGAACGACGCGATGGACGGCGCTCAATTCCTGATGTGGTCGTTCTGGGTCTGGGCCCGGGCCCTGCTATTAAATTCCGATGTCGAATTCTTATATCGAATTCGTTTCGGTCCCGTCAGGTTCCTATTTAGGCTGCCATTTTCCTGAGTTGGTGTCCAAGACCTCTTTATGTCGTGGTGATACTCTGGAGGTATCACCGGGCCGGGAGGTGTCATGGATCTGGACCTGCGCAAACTGCGTTACTTCGTCGCCGTGGCCGACCAGTTGCACTTCGGCCGGGCCGCCGATGAGCTACATATCGCGCAGCCGGTGCTCAGCCGGCAGATCCGCGCGCTTGAGCAGGATCTCGGCGCCTCACTGTTCACCAGGGATCGCCACGGCGTAGCGCTGACCGACGCGGGCCGGCAGCTGCTGGCCGACGCAGGTCCGCTGCTCGCCTCCGCGCACGCGGTCCGCCGCCGGGTGTCCGTGGCCGCCCGTGGCAGCCGGCGGTTGACGGTCGGTTTCCGGGCCGGCATTCCGGTCATCCCGGCGGCGCGGGCGTTCGAGGCCCGGCATCCGGACGTGGTCGTGGACGTGCAGCGGATCGAATGGGACGACCAGGCCCCGATGCTGCTCGACGGCCGCATTGACGTCGGCTATGTGCGGCTGCCCATCGACGAGGCCGGCCTGCGTGTCACCCCGCTGTACACCGAGCCGCGGGTGGCGGTGCTGCCCGCCGGCCACCGGTTGGCCGGCAAGGAGGAGGTCACCGAGGCCGACCTGGCCGGCGAACCGCTGGTCTGGCATGCCGACCCGAGCACGCAGCCCACCAGGCGCCCGCACCCTAACGCCGGGTACCTGGTGCGCGGGGTGGACGAGACGCTTGAGCATGTCGCGGCCGGCCGGGGCATCTCGTTCCTGGCCCGTTCGGCGACCGTGTTCTACTCACATCCGGACGTCATCTATGTGCCCATCCCGGATCTGGCGCCCGACCAGGTGTGCCTCGCGATGGCGGCATCGCGCACCTCGCCAGTGGTCGATGACTTCTTCACCGCGGCTCAGGCGACGGCCGAGATCACGGCAGAATGTGGGAACTATGAAATGTGGCAGCTTGGAGGCGACGCCGTTTCACAGCACGGTTGAGCAGTCCGACTGACAACAGCAGCGCCAACAGAGGGCACGCGGCCACAGCAATGGCGAAGGCGTTGAGCTCGGGGGCGGAGCAGAGCAGTTTCAAGTTCCGTGGTTGGGGGGACTGGTTGACGGTTCGTGGTGGTGGGGGTGGGGAGCAGTGCAGGCACGGGGTTCGTGATCATTGTGGTGTCTGAGGGGCCTGTGGCTTCTCGATCCCGGTGGTCACCCGTGCCCCTCGGAAGAGCACCGGGAGCCACAGGAGACATGCAAACAGGGGGACCGCGGCGTAGGTGGCCATGCCCACACTGGAGCCCAGCCCGTCCATGAGCGCGCCGAGGACGAGATAGCCGATGCCGATAAGCGCCGACTCCACGAATGCGATCATCGACAGCAGGCTCGCCCGGTGGCGCGACGGCACGGCCTCGTTGAACACGTTGTCCACGATCACGGCGGTGATCTCGGGAATCCCGACCAGGGCCAGGAACGCGGCGATGGTGGCCCAGACAAGGCCCAGGCCGCTCAGGCCAAGTGCCGCGGCGAGCGTCAGGAGAGACACCGGGACTATGACCCGATACCCGATGCGCCGGTCCGCGCGGTCCGACAGCAGCGGAATGAGCCCGCCAGCGAAGAATCCCGCCGATATGACCACGCTGACCAATGCGGTGCCCGCTCCCTGATCGGAGAGGGTCTTCTGCGTAAAAATGATGTACGGCGTCAAAGTCGCATGCATCAATCCGGACACCACGACAAGCGTCACGAGCGCCGGCGTGGCGACCCGAAGCATCGCCCGCCACGCTGTGGCGTCGCCGTGCTCCTCCTCGGCTCTGTCCTGCTCGTCCACCGCGTCCGCGCCGCGGATCTCGGGCACCCGTGACATCAGCACCACCACGGCCAGGGCGAGGCACGCCGCCGAACCGACGTAGACGACTCCCCAGGAAATCTGTTGCAGTTGGCCGCCGAGGACGATGGCGGCTCCCGAGGTGACCGTCCCGAGCATGGTGAACCGGGACTTGATCTTGACGTAGCTGGCCGTTGCACCACGACGCACGAGCAGGTCGTACAGCAGGGCGGTGTCCGAACCGGACACACATGCCATGCCCACGCCCTGCCCGATGAACAGCGCCAGGAACACCCAGTAGTTGGAGAACGCCACCTGACCGAGCAGACATCCAGCTATCAGCATCTGGCCGATCACGATGCTGGCACGCCTGCCGATTCGGTCGGCGACGATTCCCGTCGGCAACTCCGCAAGTCCGCTGACCAGGTAGAGAAGTGTCTGCAGTAGGGCCACTTGCCCGGCGGAGAAGCCTCGCTGCTGAAGGAAGAGGACGAATACGCCGCGCTGGAACAGCGTGTTGGTGAGCACGGCGTATACGTAGAACGGGCGCGTGACACTTCGTGCTGCATCGTCGACTGCAGCCGACCCGCTAAGGGCCTCCGTGGTGCCGGTCATGCTGCGGGCTCCCTGGTGACTCCGGTGATCATTAGTGTTGGGCCTCCGCCGCCGACCGGAACCTCCAGTCCATACGTCGCGCAGGATATTGGGCCGGCGTCCAAGCCCGATGATCATGAGAGCGTCCCGTGCCTGCTGTTGCAGCTTCCCCTATCCCTGCCGTGCTGGAGAACCTGGGTCCGTTGGACGAGGGCCGATTCGCTGACCTGCGCGTTCACCTCGGGACGGTTCCGGATCCGCGATCACGGCGCGGGCGGTGGTACCCGCTGACGGCGATTTTGCTGATGTGCGGCTGGCGCCGCTTCGTACGGGGTGGGTGGTCAAGGCGAACCGACAAGTGAGCGAGATCATCGACGACATCGGCCTCTGACCAGACCCCGGCCCATCCATACCCGCGCACTGTGTGCGTGTGAGTGTGCGTGCGTGCGTCGACTCTGCCGGTGAGCTGCCGATTTCATCGCGGAAAGACGCCAGGTCAATCGCGGCTACCGGTGGCCCAGGCTGAGAGTCGACGGCAGCTCACAGCGCGCTTTCTCAGTATGCCGTGCGCTGGAGTCCGGTGGTGTTGCTCAGGATGCCGCGCAGGCCCGTTGTCCTGTTCTCCGCGATGAGTGCGGTGCCGCGGCGTCCGACCGCCAAGTACCAAGAACCTGGGGCCAGTTGCATGTTCTGTTCGTCGGCTGAGCCGCCGTTGAGCGGCCGGAGCGGCCTGGTTTCCGGTACTGCGAACCAGAAGGGCTCGATGGCCTCTTCGGTTTGGGGCTCCGGTATGTCCTGCGGTTTCGGCACCGGGCTGGTGGAGGTCACCACTCCGGCAGCAATGTCATCAGCCTGACGACGGGCGTTCTCCACGGTCTGGCGGGTGTGGCGCTCGGCATCGATACGCAGCTTCTCGGCCTCCAGGCGGATCTGCTCCGCGCGGTGCTCGATCTCCGCGAGGCGCATCTCGGCCTGGGCCTGACGCGAGGCCAGGTCGCGCTCGGTCTGCTCGCGGCGCTTGGCCAGGCTCGTCTCGAAGTCGGCGGCGGCCTGCGCGGCCTTGGCGCGGGTCTCCTCGAACAGGGCGTCGGCCGCCTCACGCTTGGCCTGCGCGTCACGGACCGCCTCGTCACGGAGACTCTCTGCCTGCTCCGCCGCGTGCCGGAGTTCCATGAAGCGCTTCTCGGCGAGCTCGGAGGCGTCTGCCATCTCCTGCCGCGCCTCCTTGACCTGTATCTCAAGTGCCTCGCGCTCCGCGTCCTCCTCGACATGCGCGATCTCGCGCTCCAGATCCACGCAGCGGGCCCGTGCGTCGTCACGGTCGCGCTCGGCCTGCGCGAGTTCTGCTTCCAGCCGGTCGATCTCCTCGCGCAGCTGATCGCACTGCTCCTCAAGGTCCCGTTGCCGGCCGCGGTAGATCTCGATCTCCGCAGCCGTCTGTCCCCGCTCCTCGGCTGCACTGCGCTCGATCTGGCGTTTCTGCCGCTCAAGCCGGTTCAGCTCGTGTTTCTGGTCGGAAACACTGAACCGCAGATCCTGGATCTGGAGCTCGGCCTGCTCCCTTTCGAGAATCGCCTCCTCAAGTTTGTCGCTTGCCATCTGCAACCGGTAGCGGCCGGGTTGCTGGGCGAGGAGCGCCTCACGGTGCAGGCGGTAGGCGTAGGCCTGTACATCGGCGGTGAGATCGACACCGTGGGCCTTGCAGGCGGACTTCAACAGGGCGTCGACGAAGTTCTTGTCCGGCAGACGCTTGCCGCTCAGATACCGGGATACGGAGGGTGCGCTGATGTGGTGGTAGGCCGCGAACTGCCGCAGCGACTTCTGAGTCGCCTTGAACAAGCCGCGCAACGCGCGCACGAAGTCATGGACCTCCGGCTGGAGATCATCGGGCAGAGGGCCGAGCCCGGCAACGTCCTCCACGTCTTCGAACGGTGTCTCCTGACCACCGTCACCACCAGATGAGCGTTCGTCTCCGTGCACATGCCCTCCTCGCGCCAGGAGTCTCCTCTTACGCTCCCACTGTGACGGCCGGCCCCGGACCTCGGCCACAAACCAGCCATCACAAGTGTTGCCACCTGTGGAAACAGTCACCGTTTCCGTTCCGCAACACCCGGCGGCACCTCGAAAGTGAAGGTGGAAGAGCGGCGAGCAGCAGCCGCTGTTGATGCTCAAGGAGTGAAAATGAACGGTCCGTTGTTGTCGATGCGCGCGGCATTGATCCTGCTGATGGGACTGCTCGTCGGTATGGGTGCGGGGATACTCACCGCCCTCGCCGGAGCAGTGGTGGCACAGGCCTTCCTCGCAGGGGCCGCCGCCTTTGGTGTCGCGGTGCCCTTCTTCCACCGGCTGGTCGGCTGTCACTGCTCTGACGGCCGCGAGCCGAGGGATGCCTCGCCTTCCACACGGCGATGACCGGCCGGATCAGCTCCCAGGCCGCAGCCGGCAAGTCGCCCCGCGATGATCGACCTCACAAGCCGACGACCTACCCGCGAGCGTCGATCCTGAATTGTCGCGATACCTGCTCCGAGAACTGGCGCGATACCTGCTCAGAACCAAGCGCCTCTGCCAGGACAGAACGCTCCTTCAGGCCCGCGCCCGCTCCAGCTGCTTCAGTTCGATGATCGCGGCGACCGCCTTCAGCCAGCGGGCCATCGCCTCGTCCGTGTCGATGCCGCCCGCGAGGGAGGCCGCGGCCTCAAGCCACTCGCGGACCGCGGCCGCCGCCTCGGGACGTGGCAGGGGCGCGGGGAGTTCGACGGTGGCGGCGAGACCGGCGGCGCGCACCGTCTCGGCGAGGAAGGCGACTGAGCGGGGCTGGGTGCCGAGCCGGTCGAGGACCACGGCCGCGCCCACGGCCCCGTCGCCGTAGAGACCGGTGCGCAGCGGGCCGGGCTGCCCGGCGGCGAGGCCGTAGCGCAGCAGCATCGGGAAGTCCTGCTCGGCCAGTTCGGCGTCGGTGCGGGCGGAGGGCTTGGGGTTCATGCGATGCCTCGGGTCAGCTGACGGTGACGGTGTAGGTGATCCGCTTGGGGGCGGGGCGGGAGGCGGCGGAGGCGGTCGGCGACGCCGTGGCGGGGGACTCCTTGCCGCCGGTGCAGGTGTAGACAGGGCAGTGCAGCAGGACGATCTCGGTGCTGCCCGCGCCGGTCGCCTCAAAGGTGAAGACACGCTTGCCGCCGGCGCCGGCCTGGTCCTCGGTGCCTTTGTCGGCGTTGTAGTCGTCGCCCTTGCTGCGCACCACCGAGGCGGCGGGTTTCGGGGCGGCCAGATACCAGTGCTCGCCGGTGGAGGTGTTCTCGTCGACGGTGAGCGTGAACTTCTCGCCCACGTCCGCGCTGACCTTGGTCTGGGAGGTCGGGTAGCTGTGCGGCGAACCGCCGCTCTGCGAACCACAGCCGGTGGCCAGTGCGAGTAGCGCGGCGGCGGCCAGAAAGACGAGGCTGCCCCGTCCGGTGCGTGCCGCCGCCCTGCCGCGGGACGCCCTCGCCCTACCGCGGGACGTAGACGCTGTACGCATCGCTGAGGTCACTGTCGGAAGCTCCGCCCATTCGGCCGTTGATGAAGTCGTCCTCGCTGACCCAGGTGGTGGTGCCCCAGGGGTTGTATATCTGCAGCTTGTCGCCTTCCTGGCCAATGATCATCATGGCGTGGGCGCCGTCGTCGCCCTTGACGTCCACCGGCACCGGGCGGCCCTCGGCCACCGCCTGCTCGACGTCGGGGAGGACGTCACGGCGGGCGTCGGCGTTGTCCACGTCCTGCGGTGCGTAGTCGGCGCCGGTGGCCTGGCCGAGGGTGGAGTCATCGATGCGCTCCTGGCCCTCGGGCCCCATGCCGTTCCAGTTGTCGCCGCCGTCGCCCTGTTCGTGCAGCCGGTGCTGCTCGTCGACCAGCCGCTGCCGGAAGGCCGCCGGGTCGTCCTCCTGTCCAGAGGGACCGCCGGTCAGGTTCAGGGCGTAGAGAGGATCGGCCATCGCACGGGCGGTGACGGTGGAGGAGGCCACACAGGTGCCCTCGCTGCCGTCGCCGCCCTGGATCCACAACTGCCCGTGGAAGTCGACGTTGTCCTTGTTGACGTTGGAGCCGTCGGTGTTGCGGCCCTCGTCGACCATGCTGTCCGCCGCGGTGACCACCGGCGACAGATGCTCGCGCAGCCACTGGGGGCTCTTGCCGTTGATCTTCTCCTGGAAGGTGTGGATGTCGTGGATGCTGTGGCCCGCGGCGAGCGTCTTCATCAGATAGGCGCGTTCCTGCGGGGTGGCGGCCTGGGCCAGCATCCGCTCCATGGCGGCCTCGTCCTGGTCGCTGAGCTGCTCCATGCGGCGGCCGGCCCGTTCCAGGTCGTTCGCGATGAGGATCTCGTTCATCTCCGGGTCGCCCTCGCCGGTGCTGGTGTCAGCGAGCGCGAGCCGGTCGACGGCCGTGATCTCGTCGGTCGCCATCTTGCCCGCGCGGGCTTCGGCGGCCCACTTGTTCAGATCCCGGGCGGCCGCGCGGGCGGCGTCGTCGGCGGTGATGGCGGCCTGGTGCACCATGTCGGCGCCGGTGGAGGCGGTGGAACGGGCGCGCAGCCGGGTCTTCTCCTCGTCGTCCTTCTCCCACAGGTCGTCGAACCAGCCGTCCCGGCCGCCGAGTATGCCGAGCGCCTCGCGCAGCTTGGCCCGGCCGTCGCCGTCCTGTTTCTTGGCGTCGCCGAGTGCGTCGGACAGCCGCAGCAGCGCCTTGGCGCCGCCCTGGAACGCCTCCGCCATCTGATCGGCGGCCCGCTGGGCGGCCAGGACCACATCGGAAGCGAGCACACTGGTGTCGCCGACCCACGCCTGGGGCAGGCCCTGCTTGGCCACCTTGCGGATCCGCTTGCTGAGCCGCCCGACGTCGTCCACCTGATCGCCGTACCGCTTGTGGAGCGACTCCAAGGTCGCGACGTCACCGACCGGCGCACTGACGCCGAGAGCGTCGTCGATCGCGTCGATCAGGTCGTTCTTGCTGCCCGCCGAGGAGATCCGCTCGCACAACCCGGCGAGCTGGTGGCGGCGATCGGTGGTGGATTCGGTGCCCGACATCGACGGCCCCTCAGTACGTGGACAGCGCCGAGGAGCGCTGGGCCGGGGCCGACGTGGTAGCGGACTGCCCGTTCGTGACGGACACGCCTCTGGCCTGCGTCTGCACCTGCCGGTCGCTGCCGTGGTAGGAACTCTTGGCGAGGCTGACCTTGTTGGCGAGTTCGTGCAACGCCTCTTCCAGCGTGCTGGCCTCGGCCTCCCAGGCGGCGGCGAACTTGTCGAACGCCGGTCCGGAGTCGGAGCCGCCGAGGGCGTCCGGCGCGTAGCACATGGTGGGGTTGACGGCCTTGCGGATCTTGCCCGCGTCGTCGCCGCACCCGTCGAGTTCCTTGGCCTGCCCAGACATTCCGCTATGCAGAACCTGGTAGCCCACCCCCGAGCCCATTCTCTCCCCGTCCCGTCACCGCACCTGGTCAAGTCAGGCTGGACCCTACCGTGTCGATCCCGCCACACCGCCCGCTCGCGCGGCGGCGGGCACAGCTCGCACACGGTTTGCACACGGCCCCCGTGAGTCCGTCCGAAGCGGCGTTCCGCGACACTCACGGTCGGTATCTCCCGAGCTGTTTGGACCTTTTACCGGCAAGGTGGTGGCCATGGACATCAACTGCGTGATCGTCGACTCCGCTGATCCGGATCGACTGGCGGCCTTCTGGAGCGAGTTGCTCGACCGGCCGGTGGTCGGACGTGTCGGACCGTATATCTGGCTCGAACGCCGGAACGGGCTGGGTGTGGGTTTCCAGCGCACCGACGGATCCAAGGCCGGGAAGAACCGGCTGCACCTGGATCTGGAGTCGCAGGACCCGGGAGCCGAACAGGCCAGGGTGGAGGCGCTGGGCGGACGGCGGCTGACCGCGTACGACCCCGGAGGCTTCCTCGTCATGGCCGATCCCGAAGGGAACGAGTTCTGCATCATCCCCAACGGCTCGTTCGAGCTCGACGACGACGGCCGGGCCGACTACCTGACCGGGGACGGGGAAGCTACCTGACCTCGGGTGGCGGCCGGATGGCCCGCTTTTTTCGGGCACCGGGTCGAGGACGGTTCGGTGAGTGGCCTCACAGCATCGCGGGGCGCCGCCACTCGTGTCCGCGGACATGGTGGTCGAGGAAGTTCAGCACCGTCTCGTACATGATCCGACGATGGTTCGGCGCCTCGATGGTGTGGCCCTCGTCCGGGAAGGACAGGAATCTGACGGGCACACCGAGCCGCAGCACGTCGTCATGTAGGCCCATCGCCTGGCCCACCGGCACCCGGTAGTCCTTGCCGCCGTGCACGATCAGCATCGGCGTCGTCATCTTCGCCGCATCGAGGTGCGGCGAGTTGCTCTCGTACCGTTCACGCCCCGTCCCCGGGGCACCGAAGATCTTCCGGAAGTAGGCGTGCAGGTCCGTGTCCATCTGGAACGCCTCCAGGTTCCACATCCCCGCGTGCGAGACGATCGCCTTGAAGCGGCCGGTAAGAGTGGCGGCTCGGTTGGCCAGGTAGCCTCCGAAGGACCAACCGGCCAGGCCCATTCGGGTCCCGTCGAGGTCGTCACGGGCCAGCGCGGCGTCCGTCAGCGCGATGACGTCACGGTAGGGCTGACCGCCGTACTGGCCCCGGCCGCGCTCCTGCATGCGTTGCCCGTAGCCGGTGGACAGCGCCGGGTCCGGTAGCAGCACCGCGTAGCCGCGAGCCGCGAACGGCCAAGGGCTCCACAACCACGTCCAGCCGCTCCAGGATGCCTGCGGTCCACCATGCGGGGCGACGATCAGCGGCGCCGGATGCTCGGCCGAGGCGCCTTCCGGGAGAACAAGCCAGCCGCGCAACAGGAATCCGTCATCCGCTTCGGCGTGCACCTCGGTCAGAGCGCCGGGCAGCGAGCGGAGGTCGCCGGGGGCCTTCAGGAAGGCGGGTTGTTGATCGGCCGTGACGGTGTCCAGCTGAACCACTCGTGGCGGGCTGTCGATCGCGCTGCGCAGCGGGCAGGAGATCGCTCACTTCGCCGGAGGCCAGGTCGAATGCGACGAGCGTGACTGACCACTCACAGCCGTAGGTCTCCTCCCGCTGGCGCTGGCAGACCAACGTCGAGCCATTGGCGGAGAACGCCATGCGGTAGTACCGATGGCCAGGGCGCACGAAAGTGTGGCGTTCGGCCCCGGTGGCCGCGTCGGCGAGAGCGGCGGCGCCATGGCCCACAGCGCCTCATCGAGGTGCTGCCTGACCGTGCCCGTCAATGGATCACGGAGCGCCGCCGATCCCGGTCACCGGGTCACTACATCCCGTCGTGCAGCGCCGCTGTGGCGCCCGTGTCCACGGTTACCCGATGACGCCCGTGGCCGTGTCGACGGTCCACGAATCGCGGCAGGTGATCGAGGCGGTGGTGCCGCTGACGCTGAGGGGTTCCCAGACGTACCGCGAGTCGGTGAGGTTGCCGGAATTCCACCGGTCGCCCATGAAGATGTAGCTGGTCGTGCTGGAGCCGGCGATCGGCTGGATCGACGTCGTCTGCGAGTTGCACGTGTTGGTGCCGGACGGCGCGAAGCTGCGCCAGGACGACCAGGTGCCCGTGATCGAGCTAGCGGTCGCGTACTGGTTGTCGTTGGTCGACCAACCGGTCAGGTGCGAACCGAAGATGTAGTAGGTGCCACCGATCTTGGCAATGGTCGGCGCCTCGTACTGAGGCAGGGTCTTGACCAGGGAGGACACGCTGAGGAAGTCCGAGGAGAGCTGGTAGATCTGCAGCTTGGCGTTGGTGCGGTCCTCGCTCATGAAGTAGGCGGTGCCGCCGTCGAGGAACAGGTTGTCGTCCAGGCTGTCGTGGCCGAGAGGCTTGGAGCTGCCGCGGTAGCTGTAGGCGCCGCACACGCTGCTGCTGGTGGCGACGCCGGCCTTCCGCTCGGAGTAGCTGCTGTTGTCGATGTGCATATACATGACATATTGCTGCGTCGAGCTGTTGTAGATAACGTGCGGCCGTTCCACGACCCGGCTCGGCCCGAGGTCACCACTGGACTGCTGCGTCAGAACATTGCGGACGAACGTCCAGTTCTTGAGGTCGGTCGACGAGTAGCACTTGATGTTCTGGAAGGGCGACCCATTGGTCTTGTCCTCGCCCAGCCAGTAGTAGGTGCTGCCGACCTTGATGAGGCCCCCGCCGTGGGCCTGGATGACGTTCCCTGACGTGTCGTACTCCACCGTGCCGGGGTATCGGGTCACGGTGGTGGCCTGGGCCGGCTGAGTCACCGCGAGGAAACCGAGGATCACCCCGAGGATGGCAAGGATCCGTTTCATGCCAACTCTCCTTTGCGTTCGGATAACCGCGACGGCGAGTACGGCCTTCGGCCAAGGTGATCGTTGCATCATGGGGTGCGCGCCTTCCTTGAGACGGCCGAGGCGACGTACGAGGCTCCGGTGCTCTTGGCGGGTTGCACAGGCACTGCCTGTCAGCGAGCCAACGGTCCGGTAGCCGTACCGGTCGCGCACAGCGATCCGGTTTCGCCGATGTAATATCTTTATTGCATCTGGCCAGTTGGCCGCCATGATGTGAACTCAATGCGACGCAAACATTCAGAACCGATCGCCGCTGCGCCTTGGCTTATGGCGTTTTGTCGTGAGAGCGGTCCGGAGTCGTTTCGTCTGCGCCGGGCTCCTCGCCAGGGTCGCTCCGTGACGGCGGTGCACCGCACCCGTGCGCCGGGTCTCCGCGACATGCCGGCGGGGACGCAAGCCCGTAGGCCCCGCCCCCGCCGCACCGTCCGGTCGCTCAGCCGATCGCCTGGATCAGCTCGCCGTTCGATGTGTCACCGCTCAGCTCCCAGAGGAACGTGCCCCCCAGGCCCTGCTGGTCCTTGTAGCTCACCTTGCCCGCGATGGTCTGCGGGGTGTCGTAGCTCCACCACTCGCTGCCGCAGTGCGCGTACGCGGTGCCAGCGATGGTGCCGGTGGCGGGGCACCTGGTCTTGAGCACCTTGTAGTCCTCGATGCCCTGTTCGTAGGTGCCCGGTGCCGGTCCGGTGGCGGTGCCGCCCGGTGCGTCCTGGGTGACCCCGGTCCAGCCGCGCCCGTAGAAACCGATGCCGAGCAGCAGCTTGGCGGCGGGGATGCCGAGGCTCTTGAGCTTCGTGATGGTCGCATCGGTGTTGTACGCCGCGATCGGGATGCCGCTGTAGGAGTTCAGCGGCGAGTGCGGGGCAGTGGGGCCCTGCGCGTCCCAGGCGCCGAAGTAGTCGTACGTCATCGGGTTGTACCAGTCGACGTACTGCGCGGCCCCCGTGTAGTCGGCCGCGTCCATCTTGCCGCCGTCCGAGGCGTCCGCGGTGATCGCCGCGGTGACCAGCTTGTCGCTGCCGAACTTGGCGCGCAGTGCGGCCATCACGTTCTTGAACGCGGCGGAGCCGCTGGTGTCACAGGACAGACCGCAGGCGTTCGGGTACTCCCAGTCGATGTCGATCCCGTCGAAGAGACCCGCCCAGCGGGAGTTCTCCACCAGGTCGTAGCAGGACTGGGCGAATCCGGCCGGGTCCTGCGCGGCCTGCGCGAAGCCGCCGGACCAGGTCCAGCCGCCGAAGGACCACAGGACCTTCAGGCCAGGATGCATCTTCTTGAGCTTGAGCAGCTGGTTGAAGGCACCGGCCAGCGGCTGGTCCCAGGTGTCGGCGACACCGTCCACGGCCTGGTCCGCCGTGTAGGTCTGGTCCGAGTCGGCCCAGGAGTCACCGATGACGCACTTGCCGCCCGTGACGTTGCCGAAGGCGTAGTTGATGTGCGTGAGCCTGGCGGCGGAGCCGGACGTCTCTATGTTCTTGACGCGGTAGTTGCGCTCGTAGACGCTCCAGTCCGTGTAGTAGGCGACGACCTTCGAGCCGGCTGCGGCCGTCGTGGCACTCGCCTGGGCGGGTGCCGCGGCGGTGGCGCTGCCCGCGCCGGCGAGCAGTCCTGCGCCGAACACGGCGCAACACAGAGCGGCCAGCAGGGCCCTGAGGCCGGAGCGTGGGAGGGCGGGGGGTCTGAACATCGAGGTCTCCTCGTGTGGGGAGGGGAGAAAACGTTGCGGAACGTGGAGTGCTGATCGGTGAGCGCCGGTGTGAACGAGTGGGGGGCGCCCACCGGAACAGTAGAAGGACTAGACCATTGGGTCAATGGTGTGTACCAATGTTCCGGAGTGAACCCGCACCAAAGGCCGTGACCGGCGTTTTTTCGTCCCTGTCATCCTGTGATTGGCTGCCTCCGATCGGGCATACTCAACGCGCCGCAGCCGTTGTTCGGCCGCGCCCGCGATCCGGGACGGCAGCATCGGCGGTAGTGCAGCACCACCGGGGCCCGCCCCGGCCCCTGGCGACGCCGCCACACCCAGCGCGTGCGTTCGCCCAGTGCCCGACAGGGAGGAGAGTGCCGAATGCCGGATCGAAGATGGGCCACGCGCAGCGGGTCGGTTGAGGGCGGTGGCAGAAGCCCGGAGGGCGGCGCCGTTCCGTTGGTGGAGCGTCAACTTCCCACGGACGAGGCCAGGGACCTGCTCTCGCTCGTACGGGACCTTGTACGGCGCGAGATCGCCCCGCGCGCGGCCGAGGAGGAGGACGCCGGGCACTTCCCCCGTGACGTCTTCGCCCTGCTCTCCGCATCGGGCCTGCTCGGCCTGCCCTACGACTCCGAGTGCGGCGGCGGTGACCAGCCGTACGAGGTCTATCTCCACATGCTCGAAGAGCTCGCCGCCGCGCGTCTGACCGTCGGACTCGGCGTCAGCGTGCACTCCCTGTCCTGTCACGCGCTCGCCTCCTTCGGCACCAAGGAGCAGCGCGCCGAGCATCTTCCGGCCATGCTCGGCGGCGGACTGCTGGGCGCCTACTGCCTCTCCGAGCCGGGCTCGGGTTCCGACGCCGCCTCACTCAAGACCAGGGCCGTGCGCACCGACGGACCGGACGGCGGGGACTGGGTGCTGACCGGCACCAAGGCCTGGATCACGCACGGCGGCATCGCCGACTTCTACACCGTCCTCGCCAGGACCTCGGACGACGGCTCCCGCGGCATCACGGCGTTCCTGGTGCCGGGTGACGCACCGGGCCTGAGCGCCGCGGCGCCGGAGCGGAAGATGGGCATGAAGGGCTCACCCACCGCCCAGGTCCACTTCGACGGCGTGCGGGTGCCCGATGCCCGCCGGCTGGGGGACGAGGGGCAGGGCTTCGCGATCGCGCTATCCGCGCTGGACTCCGGCCGACTCGGCATCGCCGCTTGTGCGATCGGTCTCGCCCAGGCGGCCCTGGACGGGGCCATGGCCTACGCCGTCGAGCGGCGGCAGTTCGGGCGGCCGATCGCCGACTTCCAGGGACTGCGCTTCCTGCTCGCCGACATGGCCACCGCCATCGAGGCGGGCCGTGCGCTGTACCTTTCCGCGGCCCGGTTGCGCGACGCGGGCCGCCCCTTCGCGCGGCAGGCGGCGATGGCCAAACTGCTGTGCACGGACACCGCGATGCGGGTCACCACCGACGCTGTCCAGGTGCTCGGCGGCTACGGCTACACCGCCGACTTCCCCGTGGAGCGCTATATGCGCGAGGCCAAGATGCTGCAGATCGTCGAGGGCACCAATCAGATCCAACGGGTGGTCATCGCGCGTCACCTGGTCGGTCCTGAATCGTGACGCGGAAGGCGACAGGGGGCGCTGCGAGCTGTACCCACTCCGGGTCGTGGCGCCCCGGCAGCGTCTTGCCGCGCTCCGCCCAGGTGCGCAGCAGGGCGTGGTAGATCGGCGGATCGGGCTGCGGTAGGCGAGCCAGCTGAGGAACCGATTTTGCGGCCACGGGAACCAGGAGACGGCGGCCGGCCGCATGTCGAGCCGAGACGGTCGATACAGTCATATACCGCCAACGCGGGCGGGGCGGTGAGGTCACCGCCCGGGCAATTCGTGTGTCAGTTCACGTCTTTCCGGCCGCCCGGCGGCGGCCCGCCCTGCCGGAACTCAGGCGGCCGGCCGCCGCAGCTGCGGGGTCCGCGTGGGGCGCGAGCCAGGGCCGCCGACGTGCGAGAACGGCTGGGTCCGCCAGTCGAGGCTCTGCGGCAGTGTCAGCAGCAGCGCGGCTTCCGGCTCGGGCTCCCCGGCCGAGTCCCCCTGGAGAGTCGCGTCACCCGACGCGCGGCCGGTGCCCACACAGACCTGGAGCCCGAACGGGTCCCAGGGCGAAGGGCACAGCGCGTGCTCGGGCAGCACGTCCTCGTCCGCAAGCAGCGCGATCGACTGGGTGCAGTCCGGGCAGATGACCCGGTACGTGTCGAAAGCGTCGTCGAAGTCGAAGGAGTCGGAAGAATCCCTCAAGTCATATCTAGTGTCGAGCGGTTCTGCACCTTCCGGTGCTGGCTCGACGACCGGCTGCTGCCTACTACGGGCAACGCGGCCGGGGCGCTTCAGACTCTGCATGAATATGTATCCCCTCCGGGTGGGCCGATAAGCCGCTGTGGCCTCGACCACACCAAGCATTTCCCACCGAGCCACCAGAAAATCGCGCTATGCCCACGCACACGGCCCGAATGCTGTGGTTTTCATCACACGATCGTGCGGCATCCCGGACCTGGCGGTTTCTTCAGCGCCATCACTATCACCACCTGCACCGTGGGCGTATCCCCGGGGTTCGGGTGCCCTGTAGGTTCTTGCGCCATGGAGGAGCTGGATCGACGCATCGTGCAGCTGCTCGTCGATGACGGGCGGATGAGTTATACGGACCTTGGCAAAGCCACGGGACTGTCCACCTCGGCGGTGCACCAGCGGGTGCGCCGTCTTGAGCAGCGCGGTGTCATCCGCGGCTACACGGCGGTGGTGGACGCCGAAGCCGTCGGCCTGCCCATGACCGCCTTCATCTCGGTGAAACCCTTCGATCCCAGCGCCCCCGACGACATCGCGGAGCGCCTGGCCGTGGTCCCGGAGATCGAGGCGTGCCACAGCGTCGCGGGAGACGAGAACTACATCCTGAAGGTACGCGTCGCCACTCCGTACGAGCTGGAGGACATATTGGCCCGGGTCCGCTCCCTCGCCGGTGTCTCGACCCGTACGACGGTGGTCCTGTCGACCCCGTACGAGGGCCGCTCGCCGAAGATCTGATGCCTCGACGGACCACGTTCGCCGCGCAGCGGCGCCCGGCACACACGCTCGCCGCACCGAACAAGAGCCCACGCGCGTCGAGTACGAAGACCCGTGTCCGGCCTGCCGAGAGCACGCGGACACCTCGTGTCGACGGGCAGTCATCACCTGCCGCGGCACCGGCGAACCGCGGCGGCGCCCGGTGCCGGCCCCGGACGCGCGGGAGTTGCGGGAGGTGCGGAGAGCGGACGGGCCGGCACCCGAAGCGGTGCGGTCGGCTGTGTGACGGCGCAGCACGCCGTGTCGCGGGCCCTCGCCTGGCGCGCCCGGCGGCGGGTCGCGCCGGGCGGGCGAGGAGACTGGGCCCATGACTCACCGCACCAGCCTGCTGCGCGGCGGCATCGTCCACACTCCCGCCGACCCCTTCGCCACCGCGCTGCTCGTCGACGGCGCTCAGGTGGCCTGGGTCGGCTCGGACGGCGCCGCCGACTCCTTCGCCGACAGCGTGGACGAGGTCGTCGACCTTCGAGGGGCCCTCGTCACCCCTGCGTTCACCGACGCCCATGTGCACACCACCGCCACGGGCCTCGCCCTCACCGGCCTCGACCTCACCGGGACCCGCACGCTTGACGACTGCCTCGCCCGGGTGCGTGCTTACGCCGCCGCGCGGCCCGGTGACCTGGTGCTGCTCGGCCACGGCTGGGACGCCGCGCGCTGGCCCGGCGGCCGGCCGCCGAGCCGCACGGAGCTCGACGAGGCCACCGGCGGCCGGCCGCTGTACCTCTCACGGATCGACGTCCACTCGGCCGTGGTGAGCACCGCCCTGCTCGACCTGGAGCCGGGCGTCACCGATCTGGCGGGTTACCTTCCCGACGGACCGCTCACCCGCGACGCGCACCACGCGGTGCGGGCCACGGCGCTCGCCGCGATCACCCCGCGGCAGCGCGCCGAAGCCCAGCGTGCCGCGCTGCGGCACGCCGCGTCGCTGGGGATCGGATGCGTACACGAGTGCGCGGGGCCCGACATCTCCAGCGAGGACGACCTCGTGGCACTGCTGGATCTGGCGCGCGACGAGCCGGGCCCCCGGGTGCTCGGCTACTGGGCCGAGCCCGTGACCGGCGAGAAGGACGCCAGACGGGTGCGCGACCTCGGTGTGCTGGGCGCGGCAGGCGACCTCTTCGTGGACGGCGCCTTCGGCTCGCACACCGCCTGCCTGCACGAGCCCTACGCCGACGCCGACCACACCGGCACCGCCTATCTGGCCGCCGACGAGGTCGCCGCCCATGTCGCCGCCTGCACCGAGGCCGGACTCCAGGCGGGGTTCCACGCCATCGGCGACGCGGCCGTGACCGCGGTGGCCGAGGGTGTGCGAGCCGCCGCCGAGCGGGTCGGCGCCGCCCGGGTGCGCGCGGGGCGGCACCGCGTCGAGCACGCCGAGATGCTCACCCCTCAGGCCATCGCCGCCTTCGCCGAGTTCGGCCTGACCGCTTCCGTACAGCCCGTCTTCGACGCGCTGTGGGGCGGCACGGACGGAATGTACGCCCAGCGGCTCGGCGCCGCACGGGCCCGCGGCCTCAATCCGTTCGCCGCACTGCTGCGCGCCGGTGTGCCGCTCGCGTTCGGCTCCGACAGCCCCGTCACACCGCTGGGACCGTGGGAGACCGTCCGCGCCGCGGCGTTCCACCGCACGCCGGAGCACCGGGTGTCGGTGCGCGCCGCCTTCACCGCGCACACCCGCGGCGGCTGGCGGGCCGCGGGCCGTGATGACGCGGGCGTCCTGGTGCCCGGAGCCCCGGCCGACTACGCGGTGTGGCGCACCGGTGACCTGGTGGTGCAGGTGCCCGACGACCGGGTGGCGCGGTGGTCCACCGATCCGCGTTCGGCGACCGGGGCACTGCCCGCCCTCGGACCGGACGACGAGCTGCCGGTCTGCCTGCGCACCGTGGTCTCCGGGCGGACGATCTTCGTGCGGCCACCCGAGTGATGTCCCGGTGCGGCCCGGGGCCCCGATCTCAGCCAGGCGCTCCGCCGCACCGTCGCGCCACCTGCGCATCCTCCGCGGAGTAGCCCCGAATCCGGAAATCTCCGCAGCTCGCACGGCTGTTGACAGCGAGCCGCCGTCGGCCGGTAGGTTCTGCCGGGTCCCCCGCTGGACGTTTGACCGGGGAACCCGCGCAGTCGTCCGACGCCGCTGGGTCATGGGTGGTGTGCCGCACCGGCGGGCCACCACTGGGAGCCAGTCCCAGCGCCCGCGTCACGGGGCGAGGGATCGTTCTGTCCGGTCAGATGTCCCCCTGCTCCTGGCGGAGTCCCAGGGAGGGTGTGACCCGGATGGGGCCCAGGCGCTCAGTAGACAACGGCTATCGGACGATCCGCAGCC
The DNA here is from genome assembly GCA_963761765.1 of uncultured Actinomycetota bacterium. Lineage (GTDB taxonomy): Bacteria > Actinomycetota > Actinomycetes > Streptomycetales > Streptomycetaceae > Streptomyces. The sequence continues at coordinate 42,364 of CAVXIJ010000002.1, read as the reverse complement.
AGCGGGTCCCAGGCCGGCCCGAAGGGCGCCGGGCCCGATCCGCCGCATGCGCTCGTGCCCGGTCGGGCCCCGGCTGCCGCCCCATGGCGCCGTGCCGCCGCGGCGCCCACGGGCACGGCCACTATGGTGGACCTCTGCGTTCGAACGATAGGGGGAGTAGTGAACGACGGCGATGGGACTCTCACGGCACCCGATAGTGGCAGCCGGTTCGACCCGCTCGGCACGGCCTTGGTGATCATTCCGACCTATAACGAGGCCGAGAACATCAAGTCGATCGTGGAGCGGGTGCGGGCCAGCGTGCCCGAGGCGCACGTCCTCGTCGCCGACGACAACAGCCCCGACGGCACCGGCAAGCTGGCCGACGAGATCGTGGCCAAGGACGACCATGTGCATGTCCTGCACCGCGCGGGCAAGGAAGGCCTCGGCGCCGCCTACCTGGCGGGCTTCGACTGGGGCCTGGAACACGACTACGGCGTGCTGATCGAGATGGACGCCGACGGCTCCCACCAGCCCGAAGAGCTGCCCCGCCTGCTGACCGCGCTGAGCGGCGCCGATCTCGTGCTGGGATCGCGCTGGGTGCCGGGCGGACGCGTCGTCAACTGGCCCAAATACCGCGAGCTGATCTCCCGCGGCGGCAGCACCTACTCCCGGATCCTGCTCGACATGCCCTTGCGGGACATCACCGGCGGCTACCGCGCCTTCCGGCGCGCGACCCTGGAAGGGCTCGGCCTGACCGACGTCGCCTCCCAGGGCTACTGCTTTCAGGTCGACCTGGCCCGCCGTGCGGTGATGGCCGGCTACCAGGTGGTCGAGGTGCCCATCACCTTCGTCGAGCGAACGCTCGGCGACTCCAAGATGAGCCGTGACATCCTTGTCGAGGCCCTCTGGCGGGTCACCGCTTGGGGTGTGAAACAGCGCGTGCAGCGACTGCTGGGGCGCCGCGGTCGGTGATCCCGGGGGCGTGACACGGCAACCGTGTGGCCCCAGGCACACTGGAGACATGACGACTGGCGCCCAGCCCCCGACGCACTCCGCACGCTCCCGGCGTTCACGGGTCCGCACCCTTGCCCCGCTCGGTGTGGGTCTCTGGCTGGTGCTCGAGATCTGGCTGCTGACCGTGATCGCGGGCGCGGCGGGCGGCTTCACGGTCTTCCTGCTGCTGCTCGCGGGGGTGGTGTGCGGCGGCGCGGTGATCAGGCGGACCGGGCGGCGTGCCTTTCGGAACCTGAGCCGGACCCTGCAAGGCGGTGAGCGGGACGCGGACGACCTGCGCGGCGGCGGCAGCGGGCTGCTGATACTCGCCGGGCTGCTGCTGATCATCCCCGGACCGGTCTCCGACGTCCTGGGGCTGCTGCTCCTGCTGCCACCGGTGCGCCAGGTGGTCAGCCGCGCCACGGAGCGCGCGGTTCAGCGGCGTATCCGCGCGGCCGTCCCGGGGACCTTGACCGACGCCTTCCAGCAGGCGCGGATGCGTCGCCCGGACGGCAGGGTGGTCCAGGGCGAGGTCGTCCCAGACGACGAACCGCCCGCGAAGGGTCCCGACGAGGGCCCGCGCCCGCCTCTGACGCCATGATTCCGGTCTTCCCGCGCTGACCAGCAGGCGGCCGGTCAGCGGCAGCGCCGCCGTCGCGGCCCCGATACGGCCGGGCCAGATGCGAGGACAGGCCCGAGGACATAGTGGAGCCCGGAATGCGCGAAGCCGCGGGCTGCGACATCGAAATGTCGCAGCCCGCGGCTTCGCGGGTGCTCTGCGTCCGCTGGGATCAGGCGGACTTGCGGCTGTCGCGCGGATGAACGGCAATGTTCATGGCGCCGGAACGCAGTACGGCGAGACGCTCTTCGAGGACCTCTTCGAGCTCCTCCCGGGTGCGCCGCTCCATCAGCATGTCCCAGTGCGTACGCGCGGGCTTGGCCTTCTTCTCCTCGGGTCCTTCGCCGTCCACCAGGAGAGCCTGGCTCCCGCAGACCTTGCATTCCCACTCCGGCGGAATCTCCGCTTCCACAGAGAAGGGCATCTCAAAACGATGCCCCTTCTCGCATGCGTACTCCACGGCCTGGCGCGGAGCCAGGTCGATACCGCGGTCGGTCTCGTAGCTGGTCACCACGAGGCGCGTGCCGCGAAGAGCTCGCTCACTCATGAATCGTGCCTCCCGGGCTTGATGCCCACAGGACAGGTGTCGCTGTCGTCGTCATCCGGTCAACGTCCGGTCGGCGGTAAAGATTCCCGTTCGGGGTCATGCATCGCCGTCGTAGCCGCAGCCTTGTCAAACTAATCCGTACCCGTCACCGCCCGGTTTGTCACATCTGACAGGAGATGTCACCCAGCGATCACGGTTCTCTGACGCGCAGTAACGGTCCGCCTGCCAGGCCAAACGCGTACACTACCGGCCTTTGCCCTCCGGTGCTAAATCCGCTCGGGGACTGGATTGCCCGCCTCCTGCACCGCCCGCCGTACGGGGACCCTGGCGAGCAGGACGAAACCCAGCGCGAAGAAGGCGATCAGCGACAGGATCGCCGTGCGATAGCTTCCGGTCAGCTGGTAGGTCAGGCCGAACAGCAGCGGCCCCACCCAGGCCAGACCGCGGTCGCTCATCTCGTAGGCGGAGAAGTACTCGGCCTCCTTCCCCCGGGGCACCAGGTGGGAGAAGAGCGAGCGGGACAGGGCCTGGGTGCCGCCGAGCACCAGGCCGATGGCCGCGGCCAGCACGAAGAACCAGCCGGGGGCGCCCGCGGGTAGGAAGTATCCGGCCGCCAGCGTCGCCGTCCAGGCGATCAGCGATCCCAGGATGGTGCGCTGCGCCCCGTACGTCCGTGCCAGCCGGCCCATCGCCAGCGCCCCGCCCACCGCGAGCACCTGCACCAGCAGCACCGCCGTGATCAGTGTCGACTGGCCGAGCCCCAGCTCCTCGTCGCCGTAGATGGACGCCTGGGAGATCACGGTCTGGATGCCGTCGCTGTAGATCAGGTACGCCAGCAGGAAGGCGAAGGTCAGCGGGCGGCAGCGCATGTCACGCAGGGTCGCGGCCAGCTGCTGCCAGCCCCGGGCCGCACCCCCGCCCGCCGTGGACGCCGATGCTTCGCCGGCCTGCGTCCCATCGGCGCCCGGTACAGGTATGCGCCGATCGCGCAGCCGCCGCAGTGGCACCAGAGTGAACGCGCCCCACCAGAGCCCCGCCGTGGCCAGGCAGATCCGCACCGCCGTGGCCTTGGGAACGCCGAAGCTGTCGTGCGCCGTGAACAGCGCGAGGTCGATGAGCAAAACGAGCGAGCCCGACGCGTAACCGAACGCCCAGCCGCGCGAGGAGACCGCGTCCCGCTCTTCGGGCGGCGCGATCTGCGGCAGATAGGAGTTGTACAGGGCCATCGACACGGCGAGCGAGGCGTTGGCGACGAGAAGCAGGGCCCCGCCGAGCAGATAGCGGTCCCCGTCGAGGAAGAACATGCCCATGGTCGCCGCCGCCCCCAGGTAGGCGGCGGCCCCCAGCAGCGGCTTCTTGCGTCCGGTGCGGTCCGCCGCCGAGCCGGCGAGCGGCATGACGATGATCGCGAGAAGGACGGACGCGGAGACGCAGTACGCGAAGAAGGAGCCCGCGCGCACGGAGATGCCCAAGGGATGCACATAGCCGTGCCCGTCGGCCGCGGCCTTGGCGATGTCCGTCAGGTACGGCCCCAGGAACACGGTCAGCACGCTCGTCGAGTAGACGGAGCACGCCCAGTCGTAGAAGTACCAGCCGTGCTGCTCCCGCCGCCGGGCCGTGGCGTCGGTCTCCCGCGCCTCGGCCCCGTCGGTGTCCGCAGCGGCTCTCTCGGCCTCGCTCGTCACCCGCGTCCCCCTCGCTTTTCCTCGCCCGCGTGGCGCGCCCGTGCGGGCCCGGAGCATGTCCCGGACCAGCGCGTGCCAAGCCTGCGCGTGCTGCCCCCTCGCGGCGGCCGTCCGTGTCCCGGCCGCGGCGTCAGACCCAGCTGCCCCGCTCTTCGAGAACCGTACGCAACGCCTCTATGTGGTCGGTCATGATGCCATCCACACCGAGGTCCAAAAGCCGGTGCATCTCCCCGGGGGCGTCGACGGTCCACACATGGACCTGGAGGCCGCGGGCGTGGGCGGCGCGCACGAAGCGGCGGTCGGTCACCCGTACCCCGGACTGCTCGACCGGCACCTGGGCGCAGATCGCAGAGGCGCGCGGCGCGGTGGGCAGCCCGTACGAGTGCAGCCGCAATCCGAGGACGCCCCGGGTGCCCAGCGAAGTGGCGAGCTTTTGCCCCGCCAGTCGCCGGGCGCGGGCCACCCGCGCCTCCGAGAACGAGCCCACGCAGATCCGGTCGAAGGCTCCGGTGCGGTGCACCAGGTCGATCAGCGGCACCAGCGCGGGCTCGGCCTTCACGTCGACGTTCCAGCGCACTTCGGGGAACGTCTCCAGCAGCTCCTCGAAGAGCGGCACCGGTTCGCTGCCCGCCACGCGGGCCTGGCGCACCTCGCGCCAGGGCAGGTCGGCGATGCGTCCGACGCCGTCCGTGACCCGGTCGAGCGTGCTGTCGTGGAACGCGACGAGGGTGCCGTCGGCGGTCGCGTGCACGTCCGTCTCGATGTAGCGGTAGCCCGCGCCGACCGCGCGCCGGAAGGCGGCCATGGTGTTCTCCAGGCCGTCCGCCGCACCGCCGCGGTGGGCGAAGGCGATCGGCCCGGGGTGGTCAAGGTAGGGGTGGCGTATGTGCGTGGTCACCGCCGCAGTATGGCGGCCTTGTGTGACCCCGCGGCCACGACCGTGTTGTCGCCGGGTGCCGGACGTGCGGCGAAGACGCGCAGGAACACCTGGGCGAGCGGGCCTATGACCAGGGCGTACAGGAGGGTGCCGCAGCCGACGGTGCCGCCGAGCGCGAAGCCGGTCGCGACCACCGACACCTCGATGACCGTACGGACCACGCGGATCGAGCGGCCGGTGCGCCGGTGCAGTCCCGTCATCAGGCCGTCGCGCGGCCCTGGGCCGAGGCCGGCGCTGATGTAGAGCCCGGTTGCGATCGCGTTGAGCAGGATCGCCGCCGCCATCAGGACCGAACGGGCGGCCAGCGGCTGCGGCGCGGGCACCACCGCGAGGGTGGCGTCCATCACCAGGCCGACCACGAAGACGTTGGACACCGTGCCGAGGCCCGGGCGCTGCCGCAGCGGGATCCACAGCAGCAGCACCAGCGCCCCCACCAGGATCGACACCACCCCGATCGAAAGCCCCGTCAGATGGGCAAGCCCCTGGTGCAGCACACCCCACGGCTCCAGGCCCAGCCCCGCCGCCACGAGCAGGGCGGAGCTGATGCCGTACAGCGCGAGGCCCGTGTACAGCTGGACGAGCCGCCATGGCAGGCGGGCGGCCCGCCGGGCGCCTGCCATGGTCGGACTCGCCGCCGGGACCGGCGGCCCCGGCGGCCCCGGTGCGTCGGGCGGCCCGGATGCGCTGGATTCCTCGGACGGTCCAGGCGGCGCGGACGGCTCGGATGATGCGGACGGTTCAGATGGTTCAGGCGGCTCAGATAGTTCGGATATGTCGGATAGGTCGGATGAACCGGGCGATTCAGATGATGGGGGCAAGGGTCTGTTCCCTGTCGTGGTGGTGGATCGGTGTGTGTCACTCTGTGGCTTGGGAAAGCAGGACATCCATGGCCAATTCGAGGAAGGTGGACTGATCACCATGGCACAGTGGACCTCGGCTGTAGGAGCGCCGCAGCTCGCGCGGCTCATCGGCTCCCAGCGGCCGCGTCCCGCCGGGCCTGGCGCCCGCAAGCCGCCCGCCTACCGGGCACTCGCCGACGGTATCCGGGTGCTGGTCCTCGAAGGCCGGGTTCCGGTCGCCGCGCGGCTGCCCGCCGAGCGCGAGCTCGCCCTCGCGCTCGCCGTTAGCCGCACCACGGTCGCCGCCGCCTACGAGGAGCTGCGCACCGAAGGCTTCTTGGAATCGCGCAGGGGCGCGGGCAGTTGGACCGCGGTCCCGGCAGGCAATCCGCTGCCCGCCCGCGGCCTGGAACCGCTGCCGCCCGAAGCGCTCGGCTCGATGATCGACCTGGGCTGCGCCTCCCTGCCCGCCCCCGAGCCCTGGCTCACCCGTGCCGTCCAAGGCGCCCTGGCGGAGCTGGCGCCGTACGCGCACACGCACGGCGACTATCCGGCGGGCCTGCCCGTGCTGCGTGAGGTGCTGGCCGAGCGCTACACCGCGCGCGGCGTGCCCACCATGCCGGAGCAGATCATGGTGACCACCGGCGCCATGGGCGCGATCGACGCCATCTGTCATCTGTTCGCGGGCCGCGGCGAGCGCATCGCGGTCGAGTCGCCGAGCTACGCCAACATCCTGCAGTTGATGCGCGAGGCGGGCGCCCGCCTTGTGCCCGTCGCGATGGCCGAGGGGCTGTCGGGGTGGGACCTGGAGCGGTGGCGGCAGGTGCTGCGGGACGCGGCGCCCCGGCTCGGCTATGTGGTCGCCGACTTCCACAACCCCACAGGTGCCCTCGCCGACGACCACCAGCGCCGCTGCCTGGTCGACGCGGCGCGCTCCGCGGGCACCGTCCTCGTCGTCGACGAGACCATGAGCGAGCTCTGTTTCGACCCGGAGATCACCATGCCCCGGCCGGTCTGCGCATTCGATCCGGCGGGCTCGACGGTGATCACCGTCGGCTCGGCGAGCAAGGCGTTCTGGGCCGGACTGCGCATCGGCTGGGTGCGCGCCGCCCCCGATGTCATCCGCAGCCTGGTCTCCGCACGCGCCTACGCCGACCTGGGCACCCCCGTCCTGGAACAACTCGCGGTGAACTGGCTGCTGAGCACCGACGGCTGGCAGCAGGCCATCGTCGCGCGGCGCGTCCAGGCCCGGGAGAACCGCGACACCCTCGTCGCCGCACTCCGCCGCGAACTGCCCGACTGGGAGTTCGAGGTGCCCTCCGGCGGCCTCACCCTGTGGGTGCGCACCGGAGGTCTGTCCGGCTCACGGATCGCCGAGGTGGGGGAGCGGGTCGGGGTCCGTGTGCCGTCCGGGCCGCGCTTCGGGGTGGACGGCGCCTTCGAGGGGTTCGTGCGGCTGCCGTTCACCGTCGCGGGTGCGGTGGCCGAGGAGGCGGCCCTCCGGCTGGCCCTGGCTGCGCGGCTGGTGGCCGACGGCGCGAACGGGCCGGCGCAGACGCCGCGGACGTTCGTGGCCTGAGCGGGCCGGGCGGCCGCGGCTCAGCCCTCGTCGGCGGCCGTCCGTAGGGGGGCCAGGACCGGGGGAGGGGTGGCCGAGGACGTGGCGGACGGCGGCGGGGCGGCGGGGGCCGGTACGGCGTCCTGGCCGGCCGCCGCCGGATGCTCCGGGAGCAGGGCGAGCACGGCCTGCCGCTGTGCCGTGCTCGCCGTGTCGTCGTACGGATCGGGCGTCGCCGGCACTTGTAGGCGCAGCACGGGACCGCTGCCGAGCCGTGCGTAACCGCGCCCGGCCGGCATCGGGGCCGTCGGTGTGGTGTGCGGCGGGGCGCCGAGTACGGCCTCGATCCGGTCGGGCGCCGCCGGGCCGAGCACCACGCGCGCCCGGGTGCACTGCCGCACCGTCTCGGTGAGCCCGTCCAGCGCTTCGCACTGCTCGGCGACGACGACCGTCACCCGGGCGCCGCGCCCCTGCCGCAGCGGCACCTGGAGCAGCGTCTGCGGATCGGGGCGCCCGTCGGCGGCGGCCAGGTCGGCCAGGACGCCCGGCCGGTCCAGCAGCACCCAGAGCGGGCGGCGGGTGTCCTCGGGCGGCGGATGGCCCGCCTGGCGTGCGCGGCCCGCCGCGATCAGCCGCCGCTGCGTCTCGTGCGCCGCCCACTCCAGGCCCGCGAGCGCCCCGGTGAGTCCGCTCTCGACGGCGAGCACTCCGGGACGCCCCTTCAGGCACGCGTACTCTCCGGTGCCGCCGCCGTCGACGACGAGCACGTCACCGTGGACCAGGGCCTGCAGGGCGACGGACCGCAGCAGGGTCGAGGTGCCGCTGCCGGGGCGGCCCGCGGCGAGCAGGTGCGGTTCGGCGCAGTGCGGTCCGGTGCCCCACACCACGGCGGGCAGCTCGCACGGCCCGTCGCTGTCCATCACCGGCAGCGTCCACTGGTCGTCGGCCGGATCGGTGAAGCCGAGCACCGTCTCGCCCGGCGCGGTGCCGAAACGCTGGGCACAGATGGCGGTGGACAGCGGGGCCAGCACCGTGACCGTGAGCTCGTTGTCCTCCTCGTCCCAGGTGAACCGGTACTCGCGGCTGCGGCCCGACTTGGTGCGCACCACCCGCTCGATCTGGGCGCGCGCCGCCGGCTCGCCGTCCGTGAAGTGCGCCGGGTAGCGGATGACCAGCTCGGACAGGCGCCCGTCGGCGTCGAACCCGTAGGACGGGAAGGCCTCTTCCCAGGTGCCGCCCGTTGCGAACAGCGGGTTCGGATCAGCGGGCGGCGGCGCCTGGGAAGCCGCCGGAGCGGCCGGTGCGGGAGCGGAGAAGTACGGCACCAGGGCCTCGTAGAGCGCACCCAGCCGCCGTGCACGGGACTCTTCGTGATCCGGCGCGGGGCGGCCATGACGGCGGCCCTGCCAGAGAGCGGCGCTCAGCAAGGAGCCAAAAGCGAGCGGCACGCCATACGGGACGAGCGCGACGATCAGCACCACGGAACCCGTCAGGAACAGCAGCGGCCCGCGGTGCTCCTTGGGGGTGCCGGTCCACCGGCGGTGGGCGGCCCGGGCGAGCCGGTGCAGTCCGCGGCCGAGGACGAGCAGCGGGCGCAGTGCGTCACCGGCGCCGTCGGCCGCCGTGCGCATCGGTCCCCGGCACCGGGCGGGCCGGATGGTCCGGGTGGGCTTGGTGCGCAGGACACGGGGGAGGGGGCGCCGGGCCACGTCTGTCTCCTGGAGGGGACGCCGGGAGGAGACGCCCCGGGACGTCGTCGAAACGGAGGATTCGTAGAGGGAGATCGGGAGGGTCGGGAGGGTCGAGGAGGGGAGCAGCGGGTGTCAGAGGGCGCGGGAGTGGAGGAGTGGAGCGGCCGTGGCGGGGAGTGTTCAGAACTTGATGCCGCTGATCAGGCCCGCCAGGCTCGCGCCTCCGGCGTGGATGCTCGGTGCGATGGAGGTGCCTGCCAGCAGAAAGCCGAAGAGGGAGCAGACCATCGCGTGTGATGCCTTCAATCCGTCCTTGCGGAAGAAGAGGAAGACGAGGACGCCGAGCAGCATCACGCCGGAGATGGTGAAGATCATGAGCGTCTCCTGTCGAAGGACAGTCACCGTGAGTTCTATCTTGCTCGCAGCATGTATCCATACGACAAAAGGTGCAACTGAGTGAAAATTGATCACTTCCCCGTGGTCACGGAGGTCTTGGACGGGTGAGACATCGCCGCCCGGCCTGCGGTGCGGGAGCGGAAGGACCCTTGGCGATCTTCGCCCGCGCGAGGGTCGGCGCCCTGCTCCCACGGGCAGTACGCTGGCGATTCACTCGTATGGCGTGCGGCCGTACGCGTACGCACGGCACCGACCTCGCAGTCCCCCCGTAACCAGCGTGGAAAGGCTTTTGCCCATGAGTGATGCCCCGGACCCGGAGGTTGTGGAGCTCGCCACCAAGATGTTCGATCTGGCCCGGCAGGGTGAGACCGAAGCACTCGCCGCCTACCTCGACGCGGGCGTCCCGGCGAACCTCACCAATGACCGCGGCGACTCCCTGGTGATGCTCGCCGCCTACCACGGCCACGCCGGCACCGTCCGTGCCCTGCTGGACCGCGGCGCCGAGCCGGACCGGGCCAACGACCGTGGCCAAACGCCGCTCGCCGGCGCCGTCTTCAAGGGCGCGGACGCGGTGATCCAGGCGCTCCTCGATGCCGGCGCGAACCCCGGCGCGGGCACTCCCTCGGCGCGGGACACCGCCCGGATGTTCGGCAAGGCGGACCTGCTCGCCCGGTTCGGCGAGGGCTGAGTCGACGCCCGCCTGTGGCCTGCGCCGAGCGCCCCTGGCGCACGCCCCGCGAGAGACGGTGGCAGTAGGCCGGGAGAAATGTGGTCGCGGTGGACAGAAACCCTGGTCCATCATGACGTCGTGATTCACGGACGCGACGGCTGGGCAGGTGTTGCCGCACCACGTGGCCCGTGAGCGGCCCGCTGTGGGCCGACCTACAAAGGCAGAGGACGTAGAGGACATGGTCTACCGCAAGCCACGGACGACGGGCGCTCCGACGTGTTGTCGCGTTGCCAGGTAGTGCACGGTCCCGGTTGCGTCGACGCTTGATGTGAGGCTGTTTCCCATGTTCGAACCGGTCATAGCGCCCAGCGGTACGCTGCTCGGCCTGCTGCAGCGAGGCCGCGGCGACGGCACGCTGCACGCGCTCACCGCACCGCGCTCCGAAGCACTCGCCGCCCTGAACCAGTGCGTGCTGAGCGACCCCCGCCGCGACTGGCAGGTGGAGAACCGCTCCTTGTACTACGCGCGCCTCCATCTGGACCTGCACGGCGGTCTGGATGAGATCGAGCAGCACCTGTTCGACACCGAGGACCTGCTCGACACCGAGGAGTCACGCACCGGGCTCGCCCTGTCCGTCCTCGGCCACCTCGCCTCCTACGGCAGGCGCGACGCGCTGCAGCTGCTGCGCCGCTATGCCGCCGCGGGCAGCAACTGGGCCTGGGCGCTCGACGAACTCGCCCTGCGCGACGACGACGAAGGACTGCGGGCCCTCGCCGCGCCCGTACTGGCCCGCTTCCCGGCCGACGCCGAGGGCGAGGCGGAGCTCGCCGCCGCCGTACGGGACGCCTTCGAGCCACGGCCCTGGCGGCTGTGGGCCGACGATCCGCGCCCCGAGGTCGCCGCCCGTGTGCGCGCCGCACAGGAACAGGGCTCCTTCGACCGCTGGCAGCGGCAGCTGCGCTCGAACGGCCCACGCCCGGAGTGGGGCGTCCAGGCGGTGTTCGACTGGGCGGAGCAGGGCTTGCGGCGCGGCGCCCACCTGCACGTTCCGGCCGCGCGGTGTCTGATCGCGGTCGCCAGGACCGAGGACCGTCCGCAGATCCTGGAGGCCGCCCGCAGCGGCCCCGACGGCGCGCGCTGCACGGCCCTGCGCTATCTCGCCGACGCTCACGACTCGCAGGTCCTCGACCTCATCGAGGCCGCCACGGCAGCCTCCTCACCCACCGTCGTCGACGCCGCCGTGTCCGCCTTCGAGCGGATGCGCAGCACCGCCGCGATCGACCGGGCCCGCCGCTGGGCCACTCGGTCCGACCTCCTGGGGGCGGCGGCCGGGCGCGTGCTCGCCTGCCGTGGCGCGGTCCGCGACCGGAACCTGGTGCTGGGCGCGCTGCGCGAGGCGGTCCGTGACGAAGGCCCCGACGCGCTCGCCCTCGCGCCGCTGGTCGACGGCGCCGGACGGCTCGGCATCGGCTGCGCCGCGCCCGTACTGCGCCATGTGTACCGGGAGACCGCCTCGTCCCAGCTGCGCGGCCGTATCGCCCGCGCGCTGGCCGCCACCGATCCGTCCTTCGCCGCCGGGTTCGCCGTCGAGTGCCTGTGGGACTGCGAGGAGTCCACCCGCGAGGTCGCCGCGCGGTACGCGGAGACCGGTGACGCGCGAGTGGTCGAACGGCTCAGGAGGCTGGCCACGGATCCCGCAGAGGAGGACGGCGTGCAGACCGCGGTGCGCAGCAGGATCGGCCCCGACGCCCCCTCTGTCTGAGAATCACGCACATGCGTCAGGTCGGCACCGGCCAACGCTCACGGGACGTTCCTCGTCAGGAAAGATCCACTTTGACGTGACCACGTCCGCCACGACGACAACACGGGTATGCGTGTCGTCATCGTCAGCGAATCCTTTCCCCCGACGTCAACGGCGTGGCCCACTGCGCCCTGCAGACCGCCCGCCACCTCACCGTCCGCGGACACGAGCCGCTCGTGGTCGCGCCCGCGACCGCGGCGGGGCCGGCCGCGGACGCCGCGGCGCCCTGTCCCGTGGTGCGGGTACCGTCCCTTCCTCTCCCCGGCTACGCACAGGTCAGGGTGGCGCTGCCGAGCCGCCGGGTGGCCGCGACCCTGACCGCGCACCGCGCCGACATCGTCCACCTGGCGAGCCCCTTCGTCTTGGGCGTACGGGGCATGGCGGCGGCCGGCCGCCTCGGCATCCCCGCGGGCGGCGACGCTCGTTCAGGCCTTCCGGTACTCCGCATCGCGGACATCGGTGATCAGCATCCGGCCCGGCGCGTGTGTGATCGCGAACGGCGGCCGGGACGCCGCAAGCACCGCCTGCGGGGTGACACCGCAGGCCCAGAAGACCGGGATGTCGCCCGGCTCCAGGGCCACTGCGTCGCCGAAGTCGGGACGTGCCAGATCCGCGATGCCGAGCGCGGCGGGATTCCCCCATGTGCACGGGGCCGCCGTGCACCGCGGGCATCCGTGAGCTCTCCCTGATCGCGGTGGTCAGCCGCCCCGGAGGCATCGGCCGCATCGACACCACCATGGGCCCGGCGAGCCGTCCTGCGGGACGGCACCAGCGGTTGGTGACGTACATGGGCACGTTGCGGCTCTGCTCGATATGGCGCAGCGGCACCCCGGCCGCCGCGAGTGCCCACTCGAAGGTGAAGCTGCACCCGATCAGGAACGCCACGAGGTCCTCGCGCCAGTACCGCGACACCTCCAGGGGCTCCGCGACGAGTTCGCCGTCCCGCCACACCTGGTAGCGGGGCAGGTCGGTGCGCAGATCGGCCTGCGGGGCGAGCCGGGTGGTCCAGGAGCCGCGTTCCGTGACGTCGAGCACCGGGCACGGCTGGGGGTTGCGTGCGCAGAACAGCCGCAGTTCGTCTGCCCAGTCGGCCGGGACGCAGATCATGTTCGCCTGGGCGTACCCGGGGGCCCAGCCCGCCGTGGGCGCCGTCTCGCCCGCCCGGAAGCGGGCGCGTGCCTCGGCGGCGTCACAGGTGCGCGCATGGTCGTCGACGGCCCCCGGTACACGGGCCGGTGCCGCGCCGGACGAGCCGGACGAGCCGGACGCGCCGGACGAGCCGGCCGCGTCGGATGTGGGAAGACGCTAGTGCACCGAAGACCAGCGCACCTCCCACTCCCCAGCTGTCCGCCAGGAATCCGACGAGCGTGGGGAAGGCGGCGCCCACCGCGCGGCCCGTGTTGTACGCGAAGCCCTGCCCGGTGCCCCGTATCGCGGTGGGATAGAGCTCACTGAGGTACGAGCCGAAGCCGCTGAAGATCGCCGACATGCAAAAGCCGAGCGGGAAACCGAGCACCAGCAGGGCGGTGTCCGCGTCAGCGGGGGATGTGCGTGTACGCCACGATGGCAACCGCGGACAGGAAGGCGAAGAGCATGATTTCCGTTTGCGGCCCAGCAGGTCGGTGAGGTAGCCGCCGGTCAGGTAGCCGATGAACGCCCCGGAGATGAGGAACGCGAGATATCCGCCCGTGTTCACGACCGAGAGCCCGCGCTCGCTCTTGAGATAGGTCGGTACCCAGGTGGCCAGCGTGTAGTAGCCGCCCTGGACGCCGGTGGACAGCAGTACCGCGAAGAACGTGGTGCGCAGCATGCCGGGCCGCCCGTCCGTCGTGGCCGGGGCGAAGATCGCCGCGAAGGAGCCTCTACGGTCGCTCCGCCGGCGCTGTTCGGCCGTTTCGGGAGCGTCGTGCACCCGGCGGCGCACCCAGAGCACCAGCAGTGCGGGCAGCGCACCCGTCCAGAACATCACGCGCCAGGCGGTGCCCTCGTCGAGGAACCGGAAGTCCAGCGTGTAGACGATCGCCGCGAGCCCCCAGCCGACCGCCCAGGAGCTCTGGACCGACGCCGAGCGTACGGCCCCGGTGCCGGGCCGTCGTGTACTCGGCGACCAGGGCCGCGCCGACGGCCCACTCACCGCCGAAGCCCAGGCCCTGCAGGGCGCGGAAGGCAAGCAGCGAGGCGTAGTCGGGTGCGAAGCCGCAGGCCACCGTGAAGACGGCATAGGCAGCCATGGTGACCAGCAGGGTGGCGACCCGGCCGAACCGGTCGGCCAGTACCCCCGCGACAGCGCCGCCGACCGCGGAGACGACCAGTGTGACGGTCGTGATCAGCCCGGTCTGGCCGCTGCTGAGGCCGAAGGACGCGGCGATCGCGACGGTGCTCAGCGGCAGCGTGAAGTAGTCGTACGCGTCCAGGGCATAGCCGCCGAAGGCGCCTGCGAAGGCGCGTCGTCCAGCCGGCTTGAGCGCGCGCAGCCAGGCTAACGCGCCGACGTCGTCCGGGAGTTCGCCCGGTCCGGTGCGGGCGCTGCCCGGCGGTGACGCGGATAAGGGAGTCGTGTGCATGTGCACCTCGCGGTGGGTGAGGAGGGTGCGGTGCTCAGGCCACGGTGCCGGTCGGTGGATGGTGTGGTGGCAGGTCGGGTCCGGTGGGGCCGGGCGTGCCGGGTGGCGCGGGCGTGCCGGGGCCGTTGGGGGGACGCGGATCGTGAGGCGTCTCCGTTGTGCCAAGATAGAGGATTGTTGAACGATCCCTCAATACCTATGTTGTCTCGTTCTTGCGACTGCGATTGAATTCCGGGCATGGCCGAACTGCCCGGACTTGCCGACGACCGCGCGCTACTGGGGCGCACCAGTACCGCAGAACGTGTGGCGGACATCCTCAGGAACCGCATTGCCGAGGGCTACTTCCCGCCCGGCACCCGGTTGTCGGAAGACAACATCGGCGGCGCGCTCGGTGTGTCGCGCAACACGCTGCGTGAGGCCTTCCGGCTGCTCACGCACGAACGACTGCTGGTCCACCAGCTCAACAGGGGCGTCTTCGTACGGGTTCTCACGGTCGAGGACGTCGTGGACATCTACCGCATCCGCCGCCTCGTCCAGTGCGCCGTGGTGCGCGGGCTCGACTCCCGGGTGTACGCGTTCGACCGGGTGGCCGACGCGGTCACGGCCGGGCAGAAGGCGGCGCAGGCCAAGGAGTGGCGGAGCGTCTCCACGGCCAACATCCACTTCCACCGCGAACTGGTCGCCCTGGCCGGAAGCGAACGCACCGACGAGCTGATGCGCAGCGTCTTCGCTGAACTGCGCCTCGCCTTTCACGTCGTCGACGATCCGCGCCACCTCCACGAACCGTACCTCGTCCGCAACCAGCTGCTCCTCAAGACCCTGCAGGCCGGGCAGTACACCGAGGCCGAGGCGCTGCTCGTCGGCTACCTCGACGACTCACGGCGGCAGCTGGTCGACGTCTACGGGCGCATGGTGTCCGGGAACGAACGGTCGGCGGACTGAGCGCCGAGGGCTCGAACGGTGTTCCTTGAGCCGGAGCCGGGCCCTGAGGGGCCCGGTGCGGGCCGCTTCTGTGGCGTTTGGGCGGTTGTCGGACCCAGGACCTAATCTGTGACCGTGACTTCGTCTGGCCGCATGAACGCCGCTGCGCAGCAGCTCATGGATACAGTTGCGCAGCAGCTCACGGATACCGCTGCACCGCAGCCCATGGGTGCTGCCGCAGCGCAGCCCGGGGGTGCCGCCGCGCCGCAGCTCAGCACGGGCCCGCGGCCCGCGCCGGGGCCGGCCGCCGACGAGGGCCTGGCCCGGCGGCTGCGCGCCCTCGCCTGCACGGCGCCCCTGCATGACCTCGACGCCCGCAAGGCGAACCTGGCTGGCGCGTACTCGGTGTACGGCATGGCGGAGATCGCGCTCGCCGCCATCGACTTGGTCACCCTGCACATGGACTTCGACACCGGCGCCGATCACGACCAGGTGGTGTCCCGGCTGCTGCCGCGGATAGCGGCGCAGGCCCCGCAGCGCCCCGCCGAGGAGCACGAGCGCGTCGCCCGCTGGGTCCTGGAGAACCTGATCAACGTGGGCAGTGTCGACCGGGGCTTTCGCGCCGTGTACGGCACGTTCACGCCCGACGGCAGGTACGTCCGCCGCGACTACGACTTCAAACTCGTCGAGGAGGTTCCTGGCCACGGCGGCGCCGTCCGGCTGCGCACCACCGACGAGGCCGTCAACGTCCTGGTGGGTGCCCTCGACACCGACGTCACCAGTGCCCAGATCGCGGCCGAGGTGAAACTGGAGGTCCTCATCAGCCGCGGCCGTCTCGCCGACGCCCAGCTCGCCGCCGAACAGGCCCGCTACCGCACGGTGCAGTACGCGGAGACGCTGCGCCGGGCCCTGGACGCCACCCGGCGCAACGTCCGCGCGGTGGACTGGCTGCAGACCGTCCCCGACATGATCGCCGAAGCCCTCGACCACGTGGCCGACCGCTACCGCCACGAGAACGCGATCCTCACCAATATCCGCAAATCCCGTGACGAGTCCGAGGACGCCGGACACAAGCGCCGTGCCGCCGAGCTCGTCGACATCGTCAAGGACTGCATCCGCCGCCACACCCAGCTGCAGTCGCGGTTGCTGGAGGCGGGCCCGCTGTTCCGCGCCGAGCAGGATCGCCAGGCCTTCGCCACGCCCTCCGCGCACGCCGGGCTCGACCTGTACGGTCAGCTCGTCGCCCCCGTGCTGCCGCTCCCCGTCGAGCAGGCCGGCCGTGTCACGGATGCCTGGTTCGCCCGTGGCACCGGACTGCGCACCCCCGCCTCGGTACGGCTCACGGACCTGGTCGGCCTGCTGCTGACGCCACCCCTGGAGCGCGAACACCTGGGCGTCGAAATGCCCGAGCCCGACCTGATCGCCACCCCCGACGACAGCCGCTTCAGCGAGGAGCAGCTGGCCGCCGCCATGGAGCTGCTCGACCTCCCCGCCGACGCGCCCCGCCGCCTGTCAGGCCTGCTCGCCGAGGCCCGCAGCCGCGACCCCGACCTCCCCTATCTGCTCGCCCTGCTGGCGGTGCACGCGGCCAGCCCCGCGGTGGGCACCGCCTACCGCCAGGGCGAGCAGCAGCTGCTCTTCGCCGTCGACGACGGCACGCAGCTCGACGACCCGGAGTTCGGCGGCGCCGACCTCATCGTCGGCACCGCACGCTTGGACGCCGCGGGCATGGCCGCCGACCGGAAGGAGGCGGCGTGACATCTGAAAGACCACGCAGACCACACGCACAGGTGCGTGCCGCCGCGGACGGCCGTCCCGGGCACCTCCGTAGCCGCGGGGCCATCCGATGGGCGGCCCCCGGGGCACCTTGGGGCACCGGCATGGCAGCGGCCCAGGTCCAGGTCCAGGTACGACAGTCGTCACCACCCCGCAAGGAGCACAGGACGTGACTGACCATCCCGCAGACGGCGGCGCCCGGCGCGAGCCCGGCGACGGGCCGACCGCGGTGCCCGCCGCGCCTGTCACCCCGGCCGACGCCGCGGACGCCGCCCGGCTGGTGGCCTTCGGACTCCAGCCCAAGCTCCAGCCCGCACGTGACCAGGAGTACACCGAGCTGCTGCGCCGCTACCGCGACGACCCGCCGTTCGCACGCCTCGCGGATGCCGTGGCCGCCGGACTCGGCCTGATCGTGCTGGAGGTGTCGACGCGCGCGGGGATGGCGGTGACCGCCGCCGAGGACTCCGTGTTCGCCGTCCGCATGGGCGACTACGCACGCCGTGCCGCCACCGACGCCACCGACCGCTTCCTGCACGGCCTCGCCCATCTCGCGGTGGCGGCCCTCGCCTTTCCGCGGCCCGAAGACCTCGCCGACGACGGCTACATCGGACGCCTCACCGTCAACGGGGTCGACGCCTTCGTCCGGCAGGCCTGCCGTCGTCTGGAAGAGCGCGCCGACGCCCAGGGGGAGAACACCGACCCCGCCACCGACGCCCCCGGTCTGGAGGCCGCCTGGCGCGTCTGGGCGCGGCGCAGCTCCACCGGCGCCACCAAGGACGCCCGCCGCCTCGCCGGATCGACCACCGGCATCATCGCCAAGGCCGTCGCCTTCCTCACCGACTCCGGCTTCCTGCAGCGCACCGGCGACGACTCCGGAGGCACCTACCGCACCACCGCCCGCTACCAGCTCCAGGTTCGCGACATGGCGGGCAGTGCCGCCCTCGGCGAGCTGCTGGAGCTCGGCATCGTGCCCGTCACCGACGGTTCCGCCACCCTGCTGCCGCCCGCCGACCCGGACGACCTGGAACTCGTCCCCGACGCGGGCCTGCCCTTCTACTCCTGACCCGCACCCGCACGGCACGCCCCGCCCCGGGCCGCCCGCCACGCACCCCGCCGTTACCGACCCACGACCACGACGAGAGTTCCGCCGCCATGTACGAGCTGTCCCGCGTCCGCCTCTACTCCATCGGGCCCGCCGGTGCGCGCTACGCCGACACCGTGCTGGACCTGCGGGGCGTCGGTGAGCCCGTGCCCGACCCCGCACCCACCCAGGCGGAGTTCTTCGAGGAGGAGCCCACCGAACCACCGCGCAGGCCCGCCCCGGCCGGAGTGCTCTTCCTGGAGAACGGCGGCGGCAAGTCCGTCCTCCTCAAGCTGATCTTCTCGGTCATGCTGCCCGGGCACCGCAACACTCTCGGCGGCGCCAGCTCCGGAGTGCTGCGCAAGTTCCTGCTCGCCGACGACTGCGGCCATGTCGCCCTGGAGTGGCAGCACACGCGCACCGGTGCGTCCGTGGTCGTGGGCAAGGTGAGCGAGTGGCGCGGGCGGCAGGTCTCCAGCGATCCGCGGAAGTTCGCCGAGGTCTGGTACTCCTTTCGGCCCGGGCCAGGACTGAGCCTGGACAATCTGCCCGTCGCCGAATCCACCACGGTGCGCCCGTCCGCCGAAGGGGCCTCCACGGCCCGCGGCAGGCGGCGCACGATGAAGGGGTTCCGTGACGCGCTCACCGAGGCCGACAAGGCCTACCCGCACCTCGATGTGCACTGGGAAGAGATCCACGAACGCTGGACCGAGCACCTCGGCGACCTCGGACTCGACCCCGAACTCTTCCGCTACCAGCGCGAGATGAACGCCGACGAGGGCGAAGCGGCCGGACTCTTCGCGGTCAAGAAGGACTCCGACTTCACCGATCTCCTGCTGCGCGCCGTCACCGACACCCGCGACACCGACGGCCTCGCCGACCTGGTCAGCGGCTTCGGCAACAAACTCGGGCGCCGCGCGGAGCTGATCGCCGAGCGCGACTTCACCGCGGGCTCCGTCGATGTGCTCGGCCGCATCGTCGAGGCTGCGGGAGCCCGGGCACACGCCCGTGACATCCATGCCGGAGCGGAGCGCCGTACCAGGGCACTCGCCCGCAGGCTCGGCGCCCGCGGCACACAGGAACGCGAGCGCGCCACCGGCCTCGCCCGGCAGGTCACCTCCGCCGCCCATACGGTCACCGAGACCGAGCAGACCCGTGAGCGCAGCGCCCTCATCGCCGCCGAACTCGCCTACCGGCACGCCTCCCTCGCCCTCGCCGGCGCCGAGAAGGCAGCCACGGCCCTCAAGCGTGAACTCGCCGACGCCCGTACCCTGCACGCGGCGTGGCAGGCGGCCGAGGCCGTGCTGCGCCACCGGGCGGCGTCCGACCGCTCGGCCCGCGTCGCCGTCGCCATCCGCGAGGCGGAGCGGGACGCCGCGCCCGCTCTCGCCGCCCGGGCCGAGGCCGCCACCGACCTGGTGCGCGCCCTGTACACGGCGGCCCACGACGCCGAGCGGCTCGCCGCCGAGGGCGAGGAGCGGTCCACTGCCTTGCAGGAGACCGGCGAGGCGGCGCACCGTGACGCGACCGCAGCGGCCACCGAGGCCCAGCGCGCCCGCAGCGAGGCGGACCATCTGCGTCAGCGCCTCGCCGAGGTCGAGCAGGAGACCGCCGAGGCGGTGCGCGCCGGATGGCTCGACGACAGCGCCCCCGACGCCGACCCCGCCCGCGCCGCGCTCGCCGCGAGCGACGCAGAGAAGACCGCCGTCGCCGCCTGGGACACCGCCCGGGAGACGGCCCGCCGCACCGCGGACCAGGCCAGAGCGGCGGTGGCGGCCGAAGGACGCGCCGAACTGACCGCGGCTCGCGCCGCCGACGCCCGGGCCGCCGCCCAGCGGGCATACGAGAACGAACTGCGCACCGCCGAGTCCCTGGCCGTCGACGACCGCATCGTCGAACTCCTCGGCCTGCCGGGCACCGTCGCCCCCGGGACAGATCCGCGCCGCGTACCCGAAGCTCCCGGGGCGACGGCCAGCACGGACGCGTCCAGCATCGGGAACGTCGCTGCGGGCAGCGCTGACTTCGCGGCCACGGCCAACTCTGCGATTCCGCAGCCGCGTTCCGCCGACGGCGTGCCGGGCGGCACGGGCTCCGATCCGACGCGCCCGACCCGGG
The DNA here is from genome assembly GCA_963761765.1 of uncultured Actinomycetota bacterium. Lineage (GTDB taxonomy): Bacteria > Actinomycetota > Actinomycetes > Streptomycetales > Streptomycetaceae > Streptomyces. Next base: position 22,192 of record CAVXIJ010000002.1, on the reverse strand, counting down.
CCCGGCCACCAGGCACCGCCGAGCCGGACGACGTCCCTCGCCCCGCAGCCGCCCTCACCCCCGCCGATCTCGACCGCGGTGCCGACGACGTGCGGCAGCTGCTCGACGAAGGCGTCGGCGCTGCCGAACGGCAGCTCTTCGAGCTGCGCACGGCCGCCGCGGACGACGCCCGCATCCTCGCCGCGCTCGGCGACGGCGGGCTGCTGCCACCGGGCCCCGATGTGCTGGCGACCGTCGAGTACCTCGGTGAGCACGGCATCCCGGCGCTGCCCGGCTGGCGGTATCTGGCCCAGGCCGTCGATCCCGTCGACCACGCGCGCGTGCTGGCCGCCCGCCCCGAACTCGTCGACGGCGTGATCATCACCGATCCCGGCACCCACGCGCGCGCCCACGAGGTGCTGAAGGACGCGGCCCTGCTGCCCCGCTCCACCGTCGCCGTCGGCACCGCCGCCGCACTCCTCGCCCCCGTACCCGGTCCCCTCCCGGCGGACCCCGCAGCTTCCGGCACAGGCCGGGCGGACGGCACCGGCGACAGCTGCCCGCCGCCGGCGGTCTTCCTCGTTCCGCCCAACCCGGCCATGCACGACGAGTACGCCGCGGACGAGGAGCGCCAGGCGCTGCGCGCCCGGACGGCAGGCCGTGACGAGGAGATCCGGGCGCTCGCCGCGCGACTGGCCAAGGACCGCGAGCTCGCCGCCCGCCTCGCCTCCTGGCGCGCCGCCTGCCCCGCGGGCAGCCTCGCCGAACTCGCGGCGGCGGCGGACGCGGCCGATGCCTTCGCGGCCGAGGCCAAGACCGAGCTCGTCTCGGCGCGCACGGCCCGCGCCGAGGCGGAGGAAGCCGCCACCGAGGCGGCCTCGGCACGAGAGGTACGGCAGGACGCCGCACAGCGGGCCCGGCGCGCCGCCGACGCGCTCGCCGGGCTCGCCTTCCGGCTGCGCGAGCGCTCCCGCTGGCAGGCCAAGCTGCGGGAACTCGCCGATGACGCCACCGAGTCCGAGGCCCGAGCCCGGGTATGCCTGGAGCGCGCCCGCGCCGCGGACGAGGACCGCCGCGCCGCCCAGCGCGCCGCCGACGACGCCCACCGCACCGCCCGGGCGCTGCGCGCCGAACGCGCCGAGATCGCCGGTGCGCCCGACGACGCGCCCGACGGCGACGACCCGCGGCGTGCCGACCCGCCCGCCGCGCTGCCCGCCCTGCGCGAGGCCTACCGCGCCGCGTCCCAGGTGTACGAGAAGGTCGGCGTCGGAGCCGATCTCCGTGCCGAACAGGCCCGCGCCGAGAGCGACGAGAGCACGGCCCGCACCGAACTCGACCGGCTCAGCAACAAGGTCCGCACCCGCGCCGCGCAGCTTCTGCAGTCCCCGACGGCGCCGACGGTCCCTCCCGGCAGGCCGCCGCGGCCCGCGCGGAAGAACTCGTCCAGCTCCTGGAGAGCCGCGCCTCCAGTGCGAGCGAGCAACTGGGCCGGCTGCGCGGCGAGGCCGAGCGGCTGGCTCCGCCGGACGGCGGAGCGCACACCGAACTCACCGGCGACCTGGAGCCCTCGCGACGCCGAGCACGCCCAGACCCTGCTGCGCACCGCCACCGGGGAACTCGCCGCGCGCACCGCGGCTCTGAGCCAGGCCCGCGACGCACACGCCGAACTGCTCGCGGCACACCGCGCGGCCGAGGACGCCGCCTCGGGCTTCGACGAGACCGCCGCCCTCCTGCGCGATCTGCTCCGCGACCACCAGGACCCCGACGAGCAAGGCGCCGAGGAGCCCGAGCCGTATCCGGGCGGCCCGGAGGAGGCCCGGCACGCGGCAGGTCAGGCACGCCGCTCACTGCGTGGCTGCGCCGCCGACCTGTCCGCCGCGGAAGCGGCCGTACGGGAGGCAAGCGACGTCCTCGTACGCCACGCGAACGCCACCCGCTTCGAGCAGGTGCGCACTCCGGCCCGCCAGCAGATCAGGGAGCTGCCCGCTGCGGTGCTCCCGGAGCACGCCGCGAAGTGGGCCGAGGCCTTCGCGCCGCGATTGCGGGTCCTCACCGACGAACTGGCGCAGCTGGAACGCAATCGCGGCAGCATCGTCGACCGGCTGCGCGGCCTGGTCGAGTCGGCGCTCGCCACGCTCCGCTCCGCGCAGCGGCTCTCGCGGCTGCCTCAGGGGCTGGGCGAGTGGTCCGGCCAGGAGTTCCTGCGGATCCGCTTCGAGGAGCCCGACCAGGCGACGCTCACCGAACGCCTGGGCGACGTCATCGACGAGGCCACCCGCGCCGCGGTCAAGAAGAACTCCGACCTGCGTCGCGATGGCATGTCCTTGCTGCTGCGGGGCGTACGGGCGGCGCTCCAGCCGCACGGGATCGTCGTCGAGATCCTGAAGCCGGACGCGGTCCTGCGCGCCGAGCGGGTCCCGGTCGGCCAGATGGGCGATGTGTTCTCCGGCGGGCAGCTGCTGACCGCGGCGATCGCGCTCTACTGCACGATGGCCGCACTGCGCTCCAATGACCGGGGCCGCGACAGGCACCGCCACGCGGGCACGCTGTTCCTGGACAATCCGATCGGCCGTGCGAACGCCACCTATCTGCTGGAGCTCCAGCGTGCCGTGGCCGACGCCATGGGCGTGCAGCTGCTCTACACCACGGGACTCTTCGACACGACCGCCCTCGCCGAGTTCCCGCTGGTGATCCGGCTGCGCAATGACGCCGATCTGCGGGCGGGCCTCAAATACATCAGCGTCGAGGAGCATCTGAAGCCCGGACTGCCGCAGCAGGATCCCGGCGAGGAAGCGATCCACGGCGAGATCACCGCGACCCGGATGTTCCGGCGTCCAGCGAGTACTCGCCCGTCCTGAACCTCTCGGCGGTCCGGCTGACCTGGGCTTCTACCGTTCGGCTCGCCGTCCGAGCCGCGGCGGGCGGCCTGTCGGCCACAGGTCACAGGCCCCGAGGTCCGCCGGAGCCCGCCGCTCAAGCCTCGCAGACCCGGCGGCGGCCCGGTGTCCGGGCCTTACGAGTGGGACAGCTGACGGTGGCCGCCTCGCGGCCTGCGTATCCGCGCCGGGTATGCGGTGCCCGCCCGGGCCTCGCGCCGGGCCTTGCGCCGCTCCCGCCGCAGCTGCCGCGCCGAGCTGCTGGGGATGGACACCACACCATGGCGCTGGTTCCACACCTGGCGGGTGACCCAGACGTCGAGCACCCCCCAGGTCGCGACCACCGTGCTTGCGACGCTGCTCAGCACCATGGGGAACGCCAGCCAGGAGCTCGCGAGCGTGCACAGGAAGGCCATCATCGCCTGGACCAGCGTGATGGCGATGATGACGACCGCACGCACCGCGGCGCGGCGCACAGGGTCCGGCAGCCGACGGCGCGGTGCCGGATCATCCATCCATAACAGCGGACCCGACGCCTGGGAGCTGCCGGGATCATGACCTGCCGGCCCCGGAACACCGCCCGCGCGACCAGGGTCGCCCCCCGCGCCGCCCTGCCCCCAAGCCTCGCCCAGCCTTGCGTTGCTCATCAATCCGTCACTCCCCACCTTTCCAGCGAACCCCCGTATCTTCCACCAGATCCACATGTCTTTCGGCGGATCCCCGCACGGCGTCACACCACGGCTGGTTCATACGGACCGGGCTCCGACTGACGCGAATGGTGCGACCGCTGACCCGCTCCGACCCGGCAGCGCCTGCCCGGCTTGGGCCCCTTTACGCGACCTGAGAACGCGGTGCCTCCCCCATGGCTCTTTCCTTGCCCGGTTCTCCTGACAAAAAGACGAATGGCGGCATTCGAAGATTCCCTGTAGACCGAAGAGTTCCAGCCAACTGAAAGCCGGATCACGGGTGAAGACGGGAGACGGTGCGCGTAGATCCACGGGATGCAATCTCCCGTAATGGGCGGACAACTGGGGACGTCTCTCCTGCTCAGGGCGGACGGCATGCCCCTGGTCGGCCTTCGAGTTGTTCTTGCGTCAGTAGTAGGCTCACGCCGTTTGTTGACGTACTACGCATACGCTGTTCACGTACACCCCCGGCTGCAGGGGGTCGAGCTGGGGGAGGCCATGCGCTTTCGCGGGAAATCGATCCGCCGGAAGATCGTGGCGCTGCTGCTCGTGCCGCTTGTCCCTGACCGCGATCTGGGGTTTCGCCACGGTGCTCACCGGCCGGGAAGCGGCCCAACTGCTCGGCGTCGCCAAGGTCGTCGACAAGATCGGCTACCCCATCGAGGACGCCGTCCGCGTCCTGCAGCAGGAACGCCGTCAGACGCTCGTCTATCTCGCCGATCCCCGCGTCTGCCGACGCGCTTGCAGGCCTGCGCACCAGCCGACATCGCCACCGACGCCGCCCTCGGCAAGGTCCGCAAGAACGCGAAGGACGAGGACGTCCGCGACGGCATGAACGCTGAGTCCACGAGCGCCTCACCGCCGTCCTCGACGCATTCGACGGCATCGACTCGCTGCGCCGCAGCGTCGAATAGGGCAGCATGTACCGGCTCCACAGGCCCTCGACGTGTACAACCGGCTCGTCGACCCCTGCTACGCTCCTCCTGACGGCTGCAGGGCGTCGACGACGTGGGGCTCGACAAGCAGGGCCGGGCCGTGGTCACCATGGCGCGCGCCCGCGAACTGCTGTCCCGCGAGGACGCGTTGCTCGGCTCCGCGCTGGTGGCCAACAACCTCAACCAGTCGACGAGATCCGGCACATCTCCGACCTCGTCGCCCAGCGCACCCTGCTCTACGACATCAGCCTCCCGCTGCTGCCCGACGACGAGCGCGAACGCTTCGAGCGCTACTGGAAGGCAACGGCACTCGGCCCCTGCTGCGTGGCCGAAGCGGCGTTCGTCGACGCCAGCCCCGGCATGCCCCGCGCCGTCACCGGCGACGAGCTGGGACGCGCATGTCGGCCAGGTGCTGACGACCTCGCCAACCGCGACACCGGCGCGGACGACCGCTACCAGGACCGGGTCCGGCCGGTCGCCATGGGCGTCATCGTCGAGGCGGTCGTCGCCGGTGTGCTCGGCCTGGTCGCCCTGCTGTTCTCGCTGTTCCTGTCGGTGCGCATCGGCCGCAGCCTCATCCGCGACCTGCGGCGGACTGCGCCTGGAGGCCCATGAGGCGTCCGGTGTGCGGCTGCCCAGCGTGATGCGCCGCCTCGCCGCCGGCGAACAGGTCGACGTGGAGACCGAGGCGCCCGCGCCTGGAGTACGACAAGAACGAGATCGGCGAGGTCGGCCAGGCCCTCAACACCCTGCAGCGCGCCGCCGTCGAAGCGGCCGTCAAGCAGGCCGAGACTGCGCGCGCGGCGTCTCCGAGGTCTTCGTCAACCTCGCCCGCCGCAGCCAGGTGCTGCTGCACAAGCAGCTCACCCTGCTGGACAGCATGGAGCGCAGGACCGAGGACACCGACGAACTCGCCGACCTGTTCCGCCTCGACCACCTGACCACGCGCATGCGTCGCCACGCCGAGGGCCTGGTCATCCTCTCCGGCGCCGCCCCTTCGCGGCAGTGGCGCAAGCCCGTCCAGCTCATGGACGTCGTCCGCGCCGCCGTCGCCGAGGTCGAGGACTACGAGCGCATCGAGGTCCGCCGCCTGCCCCGGGTCGCCGTCACCGGGCCGGCCGTCGCCGACCTCACCCACCTGGTGGCCGAACTCCTGGAGAACGCCACGGTGTTCTCCCCGCCGCACACCGCCGTGCAGGTCGCTCGGCGAGCGGGTCGCCAACGGCTTCACCCTGGAGATCCACGACCGGGGGCTCGGCATGGCCGCCGAAGCGCTGCTCGACGCCAACCTGCGGCTCGCCGAGACGCCCGAGTTCGAGCTCTCCGACACCGACCGGCTCGGCCTGTTCGTGGTCAGCCGGCTCGCCCAGCGGCAGAACGTCCGCGTCTCGCTGCAGCCGTCCCCGTACGGCGGCACCACCGCCGTCGTCTTCATCCCGGACGCCCTGCTCACCGACGACGTCCGACACCAACGGCATCGGCGTTCCGCCTCGACCGCGGCGCAGCCGGCCGACGGCAGGGCGCAGCTCCCCGGAGGGCCGCGGCCGGCCGCGCTCGACCCGGGTGCCGGCCTCGCTCGCCGGGTCTGCCCGCCGACCTCCTCGACGGTCCCGTGGAACTGGAGGCCCCGGTCGGGCCTGGACGCCGCTGGAGCGGACTTCCCCGGCGCGCTCGACGACGAGGACAGCGAACGCGGCGGGCTCTTCCGCGCCGCGCCGCCCGCTACCGCCGGTGCTCCCGGTGAGCAGCACCAGCAGGCGCCGACGAGCGAGAACCGGCCCGACCGAGCCGCCGGCGCGGTGGCCCGCGGCGCCGACGCCGAGCGCGCCCGGCCGCTGCCGCGCCGAGGGCGCCCAAGCTCGTCAGCCGCGACGCGCAGGCGCCGGCACCCGAACGAGGCCTCGGTGAGCTCGGAGCGGACGGCCGATGCACGGCGCCGCGCCGGACCGCGGGCAGGTCGCGCCGCGAGCCACGGCGCCGACCCCGGCAGCCCCGGGGCCGACCGTCCGGACGCCGACGGCCGCGAGCGCCGACTCCCGCGGCGCCGCGCCGGACCTGCCGCCAGGCGCGCCCGCTGCCCGAGCGCCGGCGGACGCGCTCGTCGCCGCCCGGCGCCGGCGCGACCCCGCGCCCGACCAGCCGGCGACGCGCCGCGCCGAGCGGCTACGCCGCTGCCCCGCCGGGTCCGGCAGGCCAGCCTCGCCCCGCAGCTCAAGGACGGACCGGAACGGCGCCGACCGAGCGCGACACCGACCCGGGCGACTACCGGACGGCCCCGCCGAGCGCGACGCCGACGAGGTCCGCAACCGGATGGCCTCGCTCCAGCGCGGCTGGCAGCGCGGCCGCGAGGAGAACGCCGCGGGCGACGAGGCCCAGGACGGCACAGCACAGAGAACGACATCAGGGGGACGGTCGATGACCGCACCGAAGGCCGCCGGGCACACGGCGCACCGGACCAGTCCGGCGAGCTGAACTGGCTCCTGGACGACCTGGTGGAGCGCGTCGCCAGCATCCGCAAGGCGCTCGTGCTCTCCGGCGACGGCCTTCCCACCGGGGTCTCCAAGGACCTGACCCGGGAGGACAGCGAGCACCTGGCCGCCGTCGCCTCCGGGTTCCACAGCCTGGCCAAGGGCGTCGGCCGGCACTTCGAGGCGGGCAGCGTCCGGCAGACCGTCGTGGAGCTGGACGACGCCTTCCTCTTCGTCACGGCCGCCGGCGACGGCAGCTGCCTCGCCGTGCTGTCGGACGCGGACTCCGACGTCGGTCAGGTCGCGTACGAGATGACGCTCGCTGGTCAAGCGGGTCGGCGCGCATCTGGCCGCCGCTCCGCGCACCGATCTGCCCGCGGGCGGGTAGTGGGATGGTATGAGCGCAGACGGTCAGGGGACGCAACGCCACTGGTTCGACGACGAGGCCGGACCGGTGGTCCGTCCGTACGCCATGACACGCGGCCGCACCACCAGTGCGGCCCAGCACCGCCTCGACCTGATCGCGGTGGTCGTCACCGAGCCCGCACGCGGACGACCCCGAGGCGGACCAGACGCTGTCCCCGGAGCACGTGGACATCGTCGGGCTGTGCCGCGACACGCCCGCAGTCGGTCGCCGAACTCGCCGCCGGAACTCGACCTGCCGATCGGCGTGGTACGGGTCCTCATCGGCGACCTCGTCGACGAGGAAATGGTCCATGTGACACGGCCCGTACCCCCTGCCGAGCTGCCGGACGAGAGTATTCTGCGCGACGTGATCAACGGCCTCCGGGCGCTCTGAGCCGCGCGGAAGCGGGGAACGGGACGTGACAGGCTGGCAGTTCTGGGTCGACCGAGGCGGCACTTTCACCGACATCGTCGCGCGGCGCCCGGACGGCCGCCTGCTCACCCACAAGCTCCTCTCCGACAACCCGGCGCGCTACGCCGACGCCGCCGTCGCCGGCGATCCGCGAACTCCTCGGCGACGCCGGGCGAGCCGCGGCAGCACCTGCGTCGACGCCGTCCGCATGGGCACCACGGTCGCCACCAACGCCCTGCTGGAACGCAAGGGCGAACGCACGGCTCCTCGTCATCACCCGCGGCTTCGGCGACGCCCTGCGCATCGCCTACCAGAACCGCCCCCGCATCTTCGCCCGCGCGCATCGACCTCCCCGAACTGCTCTACGAACGGGTCATCGAGGCCGACGAGCGGATCGCCGCCGACGGCGACCGTCCTGCGCGCCCCCGACCTGGACGCGCTCGACGGGCCCCTGCAGCAGGCGTACGACGACGGGATCCGCGCCGTCGCCGTCGTCTGCATGCACAGCCATCTGCACCCCGACCACGAGCGGCGCGATCGGCGCGCTCGCCGCCCGGATCGGCTTCCCGCAGATCTCGCTCTCCAGCGAGGTCAGCCCGCTGATGAAGCTCGTGCCCGCGCGGCGACACCGCCGGTCGTCGACGCCTACCTCTCGCCGGTACTGCGTCGCTACGTCCGACAAGTCGCCGACGAACTGCGCGGGCGTACGGCTGATGTTCATGCAGTCCAACGGCGGGCTCACCGAGGCCGGACAGTTCCGCGGCAAGGACGCCATCCTGTCCGGGCCCGCCGGCGGCATCGTCGGCATGGCGCGGATGTCGCAGCTCGCCGGCTTCGACCGTGTCATCGGCTTCGACATGGGCGGCACGTCCACCGACGTCTCGCACTTCGCGGGCGAGTACGAACGGGTCTTCACCACCCAGGATCGCCGGGGTACGGCTGCGCGCGCCGATGCTCGACATCCACACCGTCGCCGCCGGCGGCGGCTCCGTCCTCCACTTCGACGGCAGCCGCTACCGCGTGGGCCCCGACTCCGCGGGCGCCGACCCGGGCCCCGCCTGCTACCGCGGCGGCGGCCCGCTCACCGTCACCGACGCCAACGTCGCCCTCGGCCGCATCCAGCCCGCGCCACTTCCCCGCGGTGTTCGGCCCCGACGGGGACCAGCCCCTGGACGACGCCCTCGTCCGCGACCGCTTCGCCGCCCTCGCCCGCGACATCCGCGAGCGCGACCGGCGACGACCGCACTCCGGAGCAGGTCGCCGAGGGCTTCCTGCGGATCGCCGTCGCCAACATCGCCAACGCCGTGAAGCGGATCTCCGTGCAGAAGGGCCACGACGTCACCCGTTACGCGCTGACCACCTTCGGCGGCGCGGGCGGCCAGCACGCCTGCAGGGTCGCCGACTCGCTCGGCATCCGCACCGTCCTCGTCCCGCCGCATGGCCGGTGTGCTCTCCGCCCTCGGCATCGGCCTCGCCGACACCACCGCCATGCGCGAGCAGTCCGTCGAGGCACCGCTCGGACGCGTCCGCCATGCCGCGGCGTCCACAAGACCGCCGACGACCTGGAGGGCGCGGCCCGCGCCGAACTCCTCGCCGAGGACGTGCCCGAGGACCGCATCCGGGTCACCCGCCGCGCCCAGCTGCGCTACGACGGCACCGACACCGCACTCACCGTCGAGCTCACCGAGCCCGACGCGATGACCGCCGCCTTCGAGGAACGCCACCGCGCCACCTACTCCTTCACCCTCGACCGCCCGCTCGTCGTCGAAGCGCTCTCCGTGGAAGCCACCGGCCTCACCGAACCCCCCGATCTGCTCCGCCCTCGCCACCACCGACCTCCGCAGCCCCGCCGGACCGCCCCGGACGACCGTCAGCCTCCACACCGGCGGCACCTGGCGCGAGGTGCCCCTGCACCGGCGCGACCGACTGCCCGCCCGGCGAGCCCGTCACCGGACCCGCGATCATCGCCGAGGCCGGGTCCACGACGGTCGTGGACGACGGCTGGCAGCGGCCGTGACCGGACGACGGACACCTGATCATGGAACGTGCGGCGGTCACGGAGAGTTCCGACGCCGGCACGGCGGCCGACCCCGTACTCCTCGAAGTCTTCAACAACCTCTTCATGTCGATCGCCGAACAGATGGGCGCCCGACTGGAGTCCACCGCCCAGTCCGTCAACATCAAGGAACGCCTCGACTTCTCCTGCGCGCTCTTCGACCCGGACGGCAACCTCGTCGCCAACGCCCCGCACATCCCCGTCCACCTGGGATCGATGGGCACCAGCGTCAAGGAGGTCATCCGCCGGCGCGGCGCCGGCATGCGGCCGGGTGACACGTACGCCGTCAACGACCCGTACCACGGCGGCACCCATCTCCCCGACGTCACCGTCATCACCCCGGTCTTCGACACGGAGGGTGAGCGGATCCTGTTCTACGTCGCCTCGCGCGGCCACCACGCCGAGATCGGCGGCATCGCCCCCGGCTCCATGCCCGCGGGCAGCCGCACCATCGACGAGGAGGGCGTCCTCTTCGACAACTGGCTGCTCGTCGAGGACGGCCGTTTCCGCGAGACGGAGACCCGGCGCCTGCTCACCGACGGCCCCGTACCCGTCGCGCAACCCGGACACCAACCTCGCCGACCTGCGCGCCCAGATCGCCGCCAACCAGAAGGGCGTCGACGAAGTCGCCCGCATGATCGACAACTTCGGGCTCGACGTCGTCCAGGCGTACATGAAGCACGTCCAGGACAACGCCGAGGAAGCCGTGCGCCGCGTCATCGACGCCTTGCAGGACGGCGAGTTCGCCTACGAGACCGACTCGGGCGCCGTCATCCGCGTCCGGGTCACCGTGGACCGCGCGGAGCGCTCGCGCCACCGTCGACTTCACCGGCACGTCGCCACAGCTCGCCACCAACTTCAACGCCCCGTTCGCCGTGGTCAACGCCGCCGTCCTGTACGTCTTCCGCACCCTCGTCGACGACGACATCCCGCTCAACGACGGCTGCCTGCGCCCGCTGCGCATCGTCGTCCCGCCCGGCTCGATGCTCGCCCCCGAGCCCCCGGCCGCCGTCGTCGCGGGCAACGTGGAGACCTCCCAGGCCATCACCGGCGCCCTCTACGCGGCCCTGGGCGTCCAGGCCGAGGGCTCCGGGCACGATGAACAACGTCACCTTCGGCAACGAGCGCCACCAGTACTACGAGACCGTGGCCTCGGGCTCCGGCGCCGGCGACGGCTTCCACGGCGCGCCCGTCGTGCAGACCCACATGACCAACTCGCGGCTCACCGACCCCGAGGTCCTGGAGTGGCGGCTGCCCGTCCTGCTCGAGGAGTTCGCCGTGCGGCGCGGCAGCGGCGGGCCCGGGACGGTGGCGCGGCGGCGACGGCGCCGTACGCCGCATCCGCTTCCGCGAACCCATGACTGTGTCCACCCTCTCGCAGCACCGCAGGGTCCCGCCGTACGGCATGGCGGGCGGCGGGCCCGGGGGCCCTCGGCGCCAACCGCGTGGAGCGCGCCGACGGCACGGTCGACCGAGCTCGCCGGCAGCGATTCGGCGGACGTGCGTCCCCGGCGACGTACTCGTCATCGAAACCCCCGGCGGCGGCGGATACGGTCCGCCGCCGTCCGATGACCACAGCGAAGCAGGAGAAGAGACGGATGATCTTCGGGCGTTCTGAGCGCGGCAAGCCCCCGGTCGAGCCCGTCACGCTCAAGATCCTCGTGGCCGGCGGCTTCGGCGTGGGCAAGACGACGCTCGTCGGCGCGGTCAGCGAGATCAAGCCGCTGCGCACCGAGGAGCTGCTCACGCGAGGCGGGCCGCCCGGTCGACGACACCAGCGGCGTCGAGGGCAAGCACACCACCACGGTCGCGATGGACTTCGGCCGCATCACGCTCCGCGAGGACCTGGTGCTCTACCTCTTCGGCACCCCGGGCCAGGACCGTTTCTGGTTCCTGTGGGACGAGCTGGCCACGGGCGCGCTGGGCGCCGTCGTCCTGGCCGACACCCGCCGCCTGGAGGACTGCTTCGCCGCCGTCGACTACTTCGAGCGGCGCTCCATACCGTTCGTCGTCGGCGTCAACTGCTTCGACGGCGCCGGCCCGTTACCCGGCCGACGCCGTGCGGCAGGCCCTCGACCTCGACCCGAGCGTCCCGGTGGTGCTCTGCGACGCGCGTGACAGGCAGTCCGTCAAGGAAGTCCTCATCGGGTCGTCGAGCACGCCATGCTGGTCAACGCGACCTCGCGGGAGCCGGCCACGACACCGCACTGACCAGAACCGCACTGACCGGACTGGCAGCCCGGGGACGCCTTTGCGGCCTTCGGTATCCGGGGAGGATCCGCCGCGCCCCACTCGCGGCCCGTACGCACGTTGCCGGGCGTGCGTACGGTCCTCGGCCGTGCCGGTGCCGACCGCGCCCGGACTTCGGTCCGGACGGCCGGCCACGGGACGCGGCCGCTCGGCCACGGGCCTGCCGCAGCCGCGTCAGCGGTTCTCGGCGAGCCACTTCGCCGCGATCTCGCCGAGCTCCCCGTCGCGGCCCGCCAGCATCATCCGGATCATCTCCAGGTCGCCGCGCAGTGACCAGGCGGGGTGGCCGAAGGTCGCCGGGTTGTTCTTCTCGATGAGGAAGTGCGCGGGCCACGCGGTGCCGTAGCCGATCAGCGGAAGAGCGGCGATGTAGCGCTTGCGGCCGCGTGCCAGACCGTATGCGCTCACGGCGAGCCCCGTCAGCGTGCCCGTGAGGTGCACCCACCGGGTGGCGGCCTTGGAGTGCATCGCGACGTAGTAGGGCCAGAATTCTTCATACGAATCGAAAGTACGCTCCATGAAGCGCACCGTAGTGCGTGCGAGGCGAAGGCACAGCCCTGGGTATGCGCCGAACCGCCCGCACCAGAGGCGGACGGTCCGGCGCACGGCGCCCCGGCGTCCGGACGGGCCACCGCCGGCCGGCGAAGGCGCGCCGCGCTACGCGGGCGCCTCCGTCCGACTCCAGTTTGCTGCGCGTCACCTGCCCGGGGTCAGCGACCGCCGTGCGATGGGGAAGTCGAAGTAGGTGTCGGGGAACACCTCCGGCTGGTAGGTGTAGTGCCACCACTCCTCCGGCAGGTTCACGAACCCTTCCGGACTGAGGGCGTCGCGCAGCAGATCGCGGTTGGTCCGCTGCACACCGTCGATCCGCGGGTCGTCGGTGTGCGCCAGGGTGTCGAAGCAGTCGAACCCGGTGCCCATGTCGACGGAGTTGTCCGGGAAACGCTGCTCCTTGGGGCCGTAGCAGGGCGCCAGCGGCTCGCCGGGCACGTAGGGGCGGGTGGGAACGGCGGGCAGCCGCACGAGCGTCAGGTCGACCGTGGAGCCGCGGCTGTGCCCGGACTTCGCCGCGATGTAACCGTCCTCGAACAGCCGCGTCTTGTCGACCTGCGGATAGAACTCCGCCTTCATGCGCTGGTCGTCGAGATCCTTCGCCCAGGCTACGAACCAGTCGACGGCCCGCTGCGGCCGGTAGCAGTCGTACACCTTCAGGGAGTAGCCCTTCTGGAGCAGCGCCTGCTGTGCCGTGTGCAGTGCGGTCGCGGCGGCCCGGGTCAGGATGCACATCGGCTGGCGGTAGCCGTTCACCGGCACGCCGGTGAAGTTGTGGGGGGTGATGTAGCGGATCTCCTGGATGATCGTCGGGTCGATGTCGCTGCAGCGCCACGAACTCCTTGGGAGCCTTGGGCTCCGGCCGGGCCTGGGCGGGTGACACGGCGCCTGCGAGGGCGAGCAGCGCCGTCAGGGCCACGGTGAGCCTGGACAGCGGGGGGCGGTGGCGGACGGGCACAGGGCGCCCTGGAGCGGTGGCCGGGCGGCGCCTCAGGGCGGTCGGCAGGGATGCCAGGAAGGGCACGGATCTTGTCATGCCCCTCATCTACCAGTAGCCACGGGTACCGCGGAAGACGTCGTGCCGATGATCGGATACAGTCCGCGGCGTGTCCGCAACTCAGCATCCAAACGTCAACCCCGCGCCGGACTCCCACTGTTCGAGCTGCGGAGCGCCCTACGGAGCGGACGTCTCCGGCTGGCCCCGCACCTGCCCGGCCTGCGGCGCAGTCGCCTACCGCAACCCTCTGCCGGTCGCCGTCGCCCTGCAGCCCGTCTACGACCCGCGGGCACCGCCCTCGTCGTCATCACCCGCACCATCGCCCCCGCGCGCGGAGGCGTCGCCCTGCCCGGCGGCTTCGTCGACCACGGCGAGGACTGGCGGCACGCCGTGGTCCGCGAGCTCAAGGAGGAGACGGGCATCGAAGCGGCGAGCCGCGACGTCCGCCTCGCCGACGCGATGAGCTCACCCGACGGCCACCTGCTGCTGTTCGGCCTCCTGCCGGAGCGCCCGGCCGCCGACCTGCCCGCCCTCCGCCGCCGACGGACGAGACGGACGGCTGGCACCTGCTGCGCAGGCCGGCCGGAGCTCGCCTTCCCGCTGCACACCCTGGCCGTCCGGCGCCTGGTTCGAGGGCCGCTACGTCTGACGCTCAGCTCGTCCCGAGCCCTCGTACCCGGACCGGCTGAGCCGCGGTCCGCACCGGGTACGCGTCCTCGCCGTCCCGCGCCCTCCCGCTCCACCACCACCCGCCGGCCCTCCCACCGCGGTGACGTAACGCTCGATCTCCGGCTCGTCCCAGCCGTCACCCACGTCCGGCACGACCAGCCCGCCCCCGGTCCGCCCGCGCGCCGGGCGCCCACACCTCCAGCTCCAGCCCGCCGTCCTCGCCCGCGCACCGGCACCACGGCGCCCGCCCGCGCCAGCACCGGAACCCGCGACAGCGGCGCGTCCACCAGCACCTGGCCGGGCCCCTCGTACGCCTCGCTCGGTCGCCGTGTCGTACCAGCGCCCGCGCGGCAGCCGCACCGCCCGCCGGTCCGCCCCGGCTCCAGCACCGGCGCCACCAGCAGCGCAGTCACCCAGCAGGAACGCGTCCTCGCAGTCGCGCAGCGCCCGGTCCTCCGGGCGCGCCCACCACAGCGGCCGCACGTACGGCGCGCCCGTACGCCGCGCCAGATGCGCCAGGGTCACGAAGTACGGCAGCAGCCGCCGCCGTTCGACGAGCGCCACGCGCGCGTGCTCCAGCACCTCGTCCCCGAACTCCCACGGCTCCCGGCGCCCCGCGCCGCGGACTCGCGTGCGTACGGAACAGCGGCAGATAGGCGCCCGAGCTGGAACCACCGCAGATACAGCTCCGGCGACGGCGCTCCCGTCGAACCCGCCCACGTCCGGCCCCGAGTACGGCACCCCGCACAGCCCGAGCCCCAGCACCAGCGACAGCGACGCCCGCAGCCCCGGCCAGCCCGTCGCCGACATCGCCCGGACCAGGTCCCGCCGTAGCGCTGCATCCCCGCCCAGCCCGAGCGGGAGAAGAGGAACGGCCGCTCCTGGGGGCGCAGTTCGCGCAGCCCCTCGTAGCCGGCCCGGGCCATGCCCAGCCCGTACACGTTGTGCGCCTCGCGGTGGTCGCCGCCCCGGCCCTCCAGGGCGTGCCGGGCCGAGCGCGGCAGCGTCGGCTCCCCGAACGCGGCGAACGACACCGGCTCGTTCATGTCGTGCCAGAACCCCGGCGAAGCCCTGCGCGAGCCGCTCCTCGTACAGCCCGCCCCACCACTGCCGCACACGCGGGTCGGTGAAGTCCGGGATAGACCGACTCACCCGGCCGACGACCTCGCCGCGCACGAGCCGCCCCGCGCGCGTCCCGGACGAACGCGTCCGTCGCGCGTCCCGCTGTCGAACACGGCGTCGCCCGGCTCCGCCTTGCACCGCCGGGTCGACGATCGACACCAGCCGCACCCCGTCCCGCGCGCAGGTCCTCGGCGAGCCGGGGCAGATTCGGGAAGCGCTCCCGGTCGACCGTGAACACCCGGTGCGCCGTCGAAGTGGTCGATGTCCAGGTGCACCGCGGCCAGCGGCAAGCCCCGCTCCCGGTAGCCCGGCGACGATCCGCCGCACCTCCTGCTCGCCGCCGAAGCCCCACCGCGGCGTGCTGGTGGCCCAGCGCCCAGGCCGGCGGCAGCGCGGGCGCACCGGTCAGCGCCGCCCAGGCGCGCAGCACGCGCGCCGGGGTGCCCGCCATCACCCAGCAGCGCAGCGGACCGCCGTCCATCCGCAGCTCGCGACGTCCCCGCCGGTCGTGCCCGGAACCCGCGCCCTCCTCGCCCTCGCGCAGCGTCACCGTGCCGTCCCAGGTGGTGTCGTGGAACACCAGATGGGTGCCCGCGTCGGCCACCACCAGCTGCACCGGCATCGTGAGGTACAGCGGATCGTCCCCCGGCCCGAAGGCCGCCCGGGATCGGTGTTCCACAGCCGGTACGTGCCGTCCCGCAGCCGCGGCCCCGACGCCCGGCCGCCCAGCCCGAAGAACCGCGCGTCGGCCGGCCACCTCGGAGCGCTGCACCCACCGCGCCGCGCCGCCCGTCCGACCGGCTCCCACCAGCGCGGCGGCAGCTCCCGCCGCAGCAGCACCCCGCCCGGCGTGCGCACCTCCACCGCGCCGTGCCGCGACACGACGACCGTCACCCGCTCGGACACCACCCGCCAGCCGCCGTCCTTGTCCGGCTCCAGCACGGCCCGCGGGTCCGGCTCGGGCAGCCGGCCCGCGAGCGCGTACGACGGCTCGGGTCCGGCCCCGTCCCAGCCCCAGAACACCGCGCCGCTCACCGCGACCGCGACCCGCAGCGCGGAGCGCGCGAAGCGGACGACGCCGCCGCCCGGCCCCGGCTCCGCGCCGGCACGGGCCCGGCACCCGCGCCCGCTCGGCCCCCCGCCGCGGCAGACCCCGCGCGTCCGCCCGCTGCCTGCGCCACGCGGCCCGCACCGTCCGCAGCCCGCGCGCAGCGCCCCGCGAGCCGACCGCCTTCACCGAACGCACCAGGTCACGACCGTCCATGCCGCTCACCCTGCCATTCACCGCGCCACGCCGAGGGTGTCGTTCAACTGCCGTTCACCCGAGGCGTGCGGCCACATCTTCATGACCGCGGCCCACGTGGGCGCCACCCTGGTGCGGAAGTCGATCACATGGCATCGTCCCTGTCAGCCGCGTCACGCGCACACCCCGCCCGTGCGCGGACCGACGCACACGACGCGCACAGTCCGGGAGCCGCCCCATGACCACCGCGAACCCCGCACCCGCTCTGGCAGCCCGACCGCCGACGGTCGATCGCCGGGCACAGGTCACCCGCTTCCAGGCCTGGGCGGCCGAGCACCACGGAGCCCCGGCCGACGGGCGGCTACGCGGCCCTGCACCGCTGGTCCGTGGACGAGCTGGACACCTTCTGGAAGGCCGTCGCGGAGTGGTTCGACGTCCGCTTCGCGCACCCCCTACACGCGCGTGCTCGGCGACCGCGTCGATGCCCGGGGCGCAGTGGTTCCCCGGCGCGACCCTCAACTACGCCGAGCACGCCCTGCGCGCCGCGCGACGACCCGCGCCGGACGACCCGGCGCTCCTGCACGTCGACGAGACCCACGAGACCGCGCCCGTGACCTGGGCCGAGCTGCGCCGCCAGGTCGGCTCCCTCGCCGCCGAACTGCGCGCCCTCGGCGTCCGCCCCGGAGACCGCGTCAGCGGCTACCTCCCGAACATCCCGCAGGCCGTCGTCGCCCTCCTCGCCACCGCCGCGGTGGGCGGCGTCTGGACCTCCTGCGCCCCCGACTTCGGCGCCCGCAGCGTGCTCGACCGCTTCCAGCAGGTCGAGCCGGTCGTCCTGTTCACCGTCGACGGCTACCGCTACGGCGGCAAGGAGCACGACCGCCGGGACACGGTCGCCGAACTCCGCCGTGAACTGCCCACCCTGCGCGCCGTCGTCCACATCCCGCTGCTCGGCACCGACGGCCCCCGAGGGCGCCCTGGACTGGTCGGCCCTGACCTCGGCCGACACCGAGCCCGTCTTCGAGCAGGTCCCCTTCGACCACCCGCTGTGGGTGCTCTACTCCTCCGGCACGACCGGCCTGCCCAAGGCCATCGTCCAGTCCCAGGGCGGCATCCTCGTCGAGCACCTCAAGCAGCTCGGCCTGCACTGCGACCTCGGCCCCGAGGACCGCTTCTTCTGGTACACGTCCACCGGCTGGATGATGTGGAACTTCCTCGTCTCCGGCCTGCTCACGGGCACCACGATCGTCCTCTACGACGGCAGCCCCGGCTACCCGGACACCGGCGCCCAGTGGCGGATCGCCGAGCGCACCGGAGCCACACTCTTCGGCACCTCCGCCGCGTACGTCATGGCCTGCCGCAAGGCCGGCGTCCACCCCGGCCCGCGACCCCGACCTCTCCCGCGTGCAGCTGCGTCGCCACCACCGGCTCGCCGCTGCCGCCCGACGGCTTCCGCTGGCTGCACGACGAGGTCGCGCGACGACCTCTGGATCGCCTCCGTCAGCGGCGGCACCGACGTCTGCTCCTGCTTCGCCGGAGCCGTCCCGACCCTCCCCGTCCACATCGGCGAACTCCAGGCCCCCTGCCTCGGCACCGACCTGCAGGTCCTGGGACGCGCAGCGGCAAGCCCGCTCGTCGACGAGGTCGGCGAACTCGTCGTCACCAACCCGATGCCGTCGATGCCGATCCGCTTCTGGAACGACCCCGACGGCAGCCGCTACCACGACAGCTACTTCGACATCTACCCCGGCGTGTGGCGGCACGGCGACTGGATCACCCTCACCTCGCGCGGCTCCGTCGTCATCCACGGCCGCTCCGACTCCACCCTCAACCGCCAGGGCGTGCGCATGGGCTCCGCCGACATCTACGAGGCCGTCGAGCGGCTCCCCGAGATCCGCGAATCCCTCGTCATCGGCGTCGAGCAGCCCGACGGCGGCTACTGGATGCCGCTCTTCGTCCACCTCGCCCCCGGCGCCGTCCTCGACGACGGACCTCCGCGACCGCATCAAGCAGACCATCCGCGAGCAGCTCTCCCCGCGCCACGTCCCCGACGAGATCATCGAGGTGCCCGGCGTCCCGCACACCCTCACCGGCAAACGCATCGAGGTCCCCGTCAAGCGCCTGCTGCAGGGCACGCCCCTGGAGAAGGCGGTCAACCTCGGCTCCGTCGACGACGTGGAACTGCTCCGCTTCTACGAGAACCTGGCCCGCGAACGCGGCTGACCGAACGGCGCGCAAGGCCCGGGTTCCAGCGCACACGCGGGCGGAACCCGGGGTCGGACGGCGAGCCCCGCCGGCCATGCCGTCCGCCCCTGCGGCCCGTGACCTGCCACCCCCGGCCCGCGCATCCGACCGGCCCGTGCGACGGGCGAGGCGGCGACGACCCCCGAGCTTGTCACTGCCTGCACGTTCACGGTGCAGCGTGCCCGCATCGAAGCCCTCGGACCAGGCATTCAGGGCGGAACTGTGATGACCATTATCGACTGCGCACGGAGCACAGACTCGGCACCACCCCGCGACGAGTCCTGCGCCGCGAAATCGCGGGCACCATCGGCCTGCTGCCGACGAACAGGACTTCCGGCGATGCGGCGCTACCGCACCTTCGCCTTCGACGACCACGCCACCTATCTCCGGCAGGTCGAAGCCCTGCTGCGCAGCCGCGCCGCCCAGGGCAGCCACACCACCGTCGCCCTCTTCGACCCCGAGGAGTACGCGGAGTTCTGCGCCGGAGAGCGGCCTGGACCCGGACACCCCGGCCAGCCGCACCCGCTTCACCGCCGAACTCGCCGCCACCGGCACCACCGTCCCCTACGACGGACAGCCCCTGGCACGAGCTCGTCCCGCACCTGGTCGACGAAGCCGTACGCCAGGCCACCTGGGAGTACGCCACGCACACTCCTGGCCCGCATCGGCGCCTGCGCCACCTGCGGCGAGGACATCGGCCGTGCCGCCTTCGCCCGCGCCGCCCACCTGCTCACCCGCGTCCTCGACACGGCCGGCCCCGGCGATCACCACCTCGTCTGCAGCGTCTCGCGGCACCCGACACCCTCCTCGCCGTCCTCCGACACCGAGAGCCGCCCCGTCGAGGCGATGCCCACTCGACGAGGCCGACGCCCTCGAATTCACCACGGTGCTCGCCCTGGCATCGCCACCCGGAAGCCCCGGCGGCCTGGTCATGCGCACCACCGCGCCCCGGGACGACGGCGACCGCGACCGCGTCTACGGCTGGCGCCTCCGCGGCGAGGACCTCGACCCCCTCACCGCCGCCGAGGTCTTCGACGCCTACTGCACCGACGCCGAGTCCGGAGACCTCGTCGCCCCGGAATCGGGCGTCGACTACTGCACGCCGCCCGACCTCGGCGACCGACGGACCCGGACGGGGCACGCCCACTGAACGACCGGAGGGGCGTTCCATCCCGCGACGGCGACGGCGCCCTCCGGGGCGGACGACCGTGTGCGTCGCGGTCCGTCCCGACCGCTACTCGCCGGACAGCACCGCCTGGCCGCCTTCGCGCGCCTCCTCGGCGGTGTCCGCGGCACGCGCGGCGGCCGCCGCCCGCTCGCACTGGGCGAGCGTGTACTTCGCCAGCGTCGACCGGACATACGGAATGGACGCCGCACCCATGGACAGGGAGGTGACACCGAGACCGGTCAGCACGCACGCCAGCAGCGGGTCCGACGCGGCCTCGCCGCAGACGCCGCAGCTCTTGCCCTCGGCCTTGGCCGCCTCCGCGGACAGCGCCACCAGGTCGAGCAGCGCGGGCTGCCACGGGTCCTGCAGCCGCGACACCGCGCCCACCTGACGGTCGGCGGCGAAGGTGTACTGCGCGAGGTCGTTGGTGCCCAGCGAGAGGAACTCCACCTCCTGGAGGATCGAGCGGGCCCGCAGCGCGGCGGACGGGATCTCCACCATCGCTCCGAACTTCGCCCGCAGCCCGGCCGCCCGGCACGCGTCCGCGAACGCCTTGGCGTCCGTGCGGTCCGCGACCATCGGCGCCATGACCTCCAGATAGACCGGCAGCCCCTCCGCGGCCTTCGCCAGCGCGGTCGAGCTGCGTCCGCAGCACCTCGGGGTGGTCCAGCAGCGTACGCAGACCCCGAACGCCCAGCGCGGGGTTCGGCTCGTCGGCCGGGGTCAGGAACTCCAGCGGCTTGTCCGCACCCGCGTCCAGCACGCGCACCACCACGCGGCCCTCGGGGAACGCCTCCAGAACCTGGCGGTACGCCTCGACCTGCTTCTCCTCCGACGGGGCGTTCCGTGCTGTCGTCGAGGAAGAGGAACTCGGTGCGGAACAGCCCCACGCCCTCGGCGCCGGCCTCCACCGCCGCCGGCACGTCCGCCGGGCCGCCGACGTTGGCGAGCAGCGGCACCTTGTGCCCGTCGGAGGTGGCGCCCGGGACCGGTCGACGCGGCCAGCGGCGGCCCTGCGCTCCGCGGCGGCCGACTCCAGCCGGGCCCGCTTCTCCGCGCTCGGCTCCACGAAGATCTCACCGGTGCTGCCGTCCACGGCGATCACCGTGCCCTCGGCCAGTTCGCCCGCGCCCGGAAGCGCCACGACGGCCGGAACGCCGAGCGCCCGCGCCAGAATCGCGCTGTGACTGGTCGGCCCGCCCTCCTCGGTGACGAAGCCGAGCACGAGCGTCGGGTCGAGCAGCGCGGTGTCGGCCGGCGCGAGGTCCCGCGCGATGAGGACGTACGGCTCGTCGCTGTCCGGGACACCCGGCATCGGCACGCCGAGCAGCCGCGCGACGATACGGTTCCGCACGTCGTCGAGGTCGGCGACGCGGCCCGCCAGGTAGTCGCCGGCGCCCGCCAGCAGGTCCCGGTAGGCGGCGAACGCGTCGTACACCGCGCGCTCGGCCGTGCTGCCGACGCGCGATCCGCCGTTCGACATCGGCCATCAGCTCGGGGTCCTGGGCCATCAGGGCCTGGGCCTCCAGCACCGCCTGGGCTTCGCCCCCCGCCAGGTTGCCGCGCGCCATCAGGTCGGCGGCCACAGCCTCCACGGCCTTGCGGGCGCGCCCCTGTTCGCGCTCCGCGTCCTCCGCAGGGATCTGCTTGGCCGGCGGTTCGAGGACCGCCGTGCCCATGTGCCGAACCTCGCCGATCGCCACACCGTGGCTCACGCCGACGCCTCGCAGCGTTGTCTCCATCTCACCCGTCTCCGATAGAGCGGCAGACCGGACCGCCGCGGTCCTTGTCTGCATTGTCGATCCTCCGGCGATCTGGCACAGCTCTGCCGGGCAAAGCGGCAACACCGGTGACGACAGGCTGCCCACCAGGCACAAAAGGGAGTCTGGTGCAGCAGGGACGGCTCTTGGCCGGCTGGCTCGGCCGGTCGCTTGGGAGCACGCAGAAACGATTTGCGCCTCTCGGGGGGCAGCGGTAGGGTTGAACCCCTGTTTGGAGCCAGGCGACGTCAAGCGCCCAGGCTCGGAGACAGCTAGCTTGTCTGATCCTCACTTGGGATTCAGTTTCGCGTGCCCGCGAGGCGAAGTTCTGAGTACGGGAAACGACCTGGTAGAGTCTGAATCACCGAAG
>CAVXIJ010000001.1:0-677693 GCA_963761765.1 uncultured Actinomycetota bacterium | reverse complement strand
TCAAGGCCGGAAAAGCCGACCACCTGCTGTAGGCGCCAGCGCACCGCACGCTGCACACGGCGTAACGTGCCCGCAGAGCCCGAAGCCGCTGGTCGGCTGGAGGTTCGTCGTTGCGTCGATGCTCGCCGAGCTGGCCACCCAGGCGCTCGGGACACCGATCGCCGAGGGCTGGCGGCCGTCACCAGTGCAGTGCCGAAGTCTGCTCGGTGCGCCGGCGCCGGCGCGGCATCACGGCCTGCGGACGGCCCCGCCGGATTCTCCGTAACGGTAGCGGGATGATCGGCTTATTTCAGCCATTTCTCTCCATGCTCTTTTCCCCTCCGGGCGAGCCGGTTCGCCCGCTCCGCTTTGCAGCGTTCAGCCTTGGCTGACAGTGATCCGCGCCGGACCTGTACGGCGACTAGGTACGGATACTCAGTCACGCTGGGTCCCGGCGCGGATCCGCGCGCATGAGCGGGCGCTTACCCTACGTGCCAGTAGGCACGCTGTGGGCGACCACTCCGTGCTTGTATTCGTGAGACTTCATGACCTACGGGGAGGGAACCACGCATGGCGTGGCAGGAATGGGGAGCAGCTCAAGGCCGCGGCAGCCGAACGGCACAGCACGCGGATGCAGCTCAACCACTTACCGGAACCGGCCGGCGGCTCCGGCGATGAGCTGCTCTCCCACAAGGCCACCTGGAGCAGTGCGGGCCACGACGTCGACGGGCTGCGTGACAGCGTCGGCAAGACTTTGGCCAAGCTAGAGGAGGGTCAGCACGGGCTCGGCAAGGAGCCCAGGTGCCTGTCCGCTGGGGCCCAGCACGATGTGTACGAGTCGTGGAAGCAGTACTTCACCAAGGTGAGCAAGCGCTGCGGCACCCTCGCGGACGTACTGGAGAAAGCCGGCAGGGATCACCTCACCACCGATGACGCCGTACGGCTCGCGATAGACGGCCTGAAGACCCGGTACACGGACACGGCCGCGATAGGCGGCCGGGCGAAGGGGGCGGTGACCGGACTGGATTTCGCGACTCTCAAGGCCTTCAAACCCTCCGAGTTCCAGGACGCCGCCGACGGTTTCCGCTCTTCGAGCACTATGGCCAGTGCGGCCAAGGACACGATCGACAACCAGATCGCGCGGGGATCCATGCAACCAGCTGAAGGGCGAAGCGGCGAAGCGGCCGCGATCAGCGAGCTCCGCGACTGTCGACGAACTTCCACTACGCGCAGACCGAATGCGGCCTGGTAAGCACCGCCCTCGATGGTTTCGCCTTCGACATGGCGGTGGCGAAGCGGAAGCTGGACGCGGCGATCGAGGACGCCCGCGCGGACCACTGCACGGTGAACGCGGACGGCTCGGTCAGCCTACCCGGCGGCAAGAAACCCGGCGACGAGAAGACCGCCGACGGCGGCACGGTGACCGGGAGCACCGGAGGCGGCCCGACGTCCGACGCCCTGGAGCGCCAGGCGGCGAACATCCACCCGAACCCGAACTACGGCAGGGCGATGGCTACGCGAACCGGATCGCCGACGCGTTGAAGGAAGCCACCGATGCCGACGCGAAGTGGGCACCGAAACTGCGCGCGCTGAAGGCCGACGACGACCTGACCGTCTCCAGCGGGACTGGGCCGACGCACAGTCGGACATGGGCGGGAGTCCGCGAGGCGGGCAAGAGCTATCTCAACTCCCTGCCGAGCCCGCCGAAGGACGGCAGCCCGCAGGACAACGCCGATGGTGGAACGGGCTCGCCCGAGGAGCGGGCGGCGTAGCTCTCCCTCCGCCCCGACACGGTCGGAGCGCTCGACGGGCTCCCCTCCGACGTGCGGGACGAGGCGAATCGCGTCGTCCTGGCGGAGAAGCAGGGCGAGCTCCAGCTGGAACTGGATTCCATCCCGCAGCCGCCGGCCAACGAATGGACGTGGATCAAGGCCGGTCAGTACCCGTCCAAGGTGCACACCGACGAGTGGATGGCCTGGGACAACAAGTACGGCGATCGGTACGAGCAGCTCAACAAGTCCCTCAAGGGGATGCAGAGCATCCAGGACCGGTTCGCCAGACCGGGGAGGAGGGCCTGCCCGAGGCGTACCTGCTCGGGTTCAGCCCGGAAGGAAATGGCCGGGCGATCGTCGCCAACGGCAATCCGGACACGGCCGATCACCAGGCGGTCTATGTGCCGGGTACGACCTCGAACCTGGGCGGCATCGGCGGTGACATCGGACGCGGATGGTGAACGTGTGGCGTGTGGCCGACGCCGCGCCAACGGCGATTCGGTCTCCACGATCACCTGGCTCGGGTACGACGCTCCGCAGGACATCGTCAAGGACTCGCCGTTCAGTCACTACGCGAATGACGGCGCGCCGGCCTTCAACCAGTTCCTCGACGGTCTCGACGCGTCGCACACCGGCGATTCGGACCCGCACCGCACCGCGATCGGCCATTCGTACGGAACGACCCTCATCGGTTCCGCGCCCGGCAGGGTGACCTGAACGCGGACGATGTGATCCTCGCGGGCAGCCCTGGTGTTCAGGTGCCCAAGGCCGAGCAGCTGGACGTGCCCTCGGGGCACGTCTGGAACCAGGAGGCCGACGGGGATCCCGTTCCGGACATCGGCCGCTACGGACACGGCGGAACCGACTGGGACGGCCCCTGGACCATCCCCAGCGACGAACGCTTCGGCGCCAACCAGATGACCACGGACACCGAGGGCCACAGTGACTACTGGAAGAGGAGTCCGACAGCCTGTGGAACCAGGGCCAGGTCGTGGCGGGACAAGACGAACGTGAAACATGAAGGCTAAGCACTGGTCCGGAACGCTTCTGCTCTCTTTCGCTCTCCATCTCTACTGGATGTAGCATGACCGACCCCAACGACATTCCGTCCTCTGGCACACGGAGCCTGGATGGCGCCACCAGCGACACACAGAATGTCTCCAGTGAAATCCTCGAAATGATCCCGATCAAGGGAAAGACGTCAGAACCCGGTCCCAGAGTCAGCCAGTGCGGCGAGGACAAGAACCCCGACAAGTTCTATCAGATGCGCCACCCATGGAGCTTCACACCAAAAACGGGCGAGCAACTGGGCGAAGTAATGAAGCACCTCAAGAAAGAACTGTCCTCGCGAGGCTGGACGATCAAGGAGTACCAGCGGGACACGAGCCCGAACAGAAACCTCAACCTCACCGCCGACAACGACAAGAAGAAATTCAGCGTCAACATCACCCACTACGCCAAGGACAACCCGCCCAAGCTGATAGTGACCGTAGTCTCCGGTTGCTACCAGGTGCCGGAAGGTCAGAGGGTGGACCGCTACTGAGGTAGCGGTCTCCGGTCTCCACGCGGTTCATGTATGAAGTTCCGCCCATATGTACTTCCCAGACGCCCCGGAGTTCGGCGCGAACGCGCTCCGGCAGGTCGGTGCTGTCTGGCGATTGCTGCGCTTCGAGTGGATGCGGCACTCGCGGTGCTTGCCGCGTGGGGCGGGCGGCCGGGACAGCAGCATGATGCACAGTTCGCTGTCGTATGTCCGAGCCCGGCCGGCGTCAGGGTGTGCGCGGCCGGGCCCCCGTGCGGTAGGAGCGTTCCGGTCGTCCGAACGCCACCGTGGGCAGGTGCGGCAGTACCGCCCACATCCGCGTGCCGCCGCCGGGTTCGCGTGCGTCCCCGAAACCCCAGTCCCCGTCGCACGCCTTGACCACGCAGGCCAGCAGCCGCAGTGCCGCCTTGCGCTGGCTGTCGCAGGACGCGGCGATGCGCGGGTGCGTGTGCCGTGGGTGGCCGTCGTAGACGATCACCCTCAGCGCTTCCTCCCGGTAGCGCAGGCATACGTAGATCTCCGGCGTCGGCGTGAACCGCCAGGCGCACGCGGCCAGTTCGCCGACCACCTGCACGGCGGCGTCCCGCATGTCCGCCAGACCGTGCGCCTTCAGGACCGTTTTTGCCGTCTCCCGGGCGATGCGCGGGCCTACGGGACCCGCTGACAACGTGAAGCTGTACGTCAGGGACTCCGCGGTCGGCGGGTCCTGCACGGAGGCGCCCTTCGGGATGGGGCAGACGGTGGCTTCTACGGTGGCGAGGTTTTGGAGCATGGCGGACTCCCTTGTTGAGATGACGGCTTGAGTGAAGCGGCGCGCGGGCCTGCACCGTGACCTGGGCAGGCATGCTCGGCGCGCTTACCTACGGCTCTTCGTGAGCGTTGCATCACTGAAGGTAACTGCATCACGGTGACAGTGTCCACGCAATCTCTGATAATTACCCCCACCAGGTGGACCCGTGTCGGACGTAGACGGCAGACTTGAGGCACCAGGCAGCACGAGAAAGGGCGGCATGTCGACGAGAACCACGCCGACAGAACGGCAGAAGCGATTGGGCGCGGAGCTGCGCAAGATGCGGCTCTCGTCGGGTCTGACAACGGAGTACGCCGCTGGCCTGCTCGGCATCGAGCGGACACACGTGTCCAACATGGAGTCAGGCATCCGCCCCATCTCGCCCGAGCGCGTACGAACCCTCGCCAGCAACTACGGCTGCCCGGAGCCCGCTTACGTCGATGCGCTCGCCGAGATGGCAGTCAGCAAGGAACGCGGCTGGTGGGAACGGCACCGTGGCACGCTCCCCGCAGGGCTGCTGGATATCGCTGCCGTGGAGTGGTACGCCACGCGGGTAAGAACCGCCCAGGTCATGCACGTACCCGGCCTCTTGCAGACTGAGGACTACGCACGCGGAGTCTTCACGGCAGTGCTCCCACCACTGACCAGGCTCGAAGTCGAGCTACGTGTGGCCCACCGCATCGAGCGCCAGCAGGTATTCGAGCGCTCCGAGCCGCTTTCGTACGTGGCGTACGTGCACGAGGCCGCGCTGCACATGCCATACGGCGGAACCGATGTCACCCGGCAGCAGCTCAAGCACCTCTGCACCATGTCCGAACGCAGCACAGTCGACGTACGCATCATCCCCAACGAGGTCGGGGGTTTCCCGGGCGCGGGACACGCCCTGCTCTACGCGGAGGGCGTCACACCGCAGCTGGACACCGTGCAGTTGGACTCCGCTCACGGTCCGGAGTTCACTCACGCTGAAGCTCAGCTCACCAAATACCGCGCCCACTTGGAGTGGATGGAGAACGCGTCGCTGTCGAACGCCGCATCGCGCGACCTCATCCGCGGTATTTCCCGCGATCTCTAGGAGACACCATGGCCGACATCACCTGGGAAGAGCCGTTCTGCGGAGAGGGAAACAACTGTTTCCGACTCGGCACCGACCCCGACGGCAACGCCTACATCGCCGTATCCGGCCAGGAATCCCACTACCTCACCGACACCCGCGAAGCGCTGGCCATATTGATCCAGGACATCAAGGCGGGCAAAGCCGACCACCTGCTGTAGCGACCGCGCCCACCGACGAACGAGGAGCGGGCCGGTCCGCGTGGACCGGCCCGCTCCCGCAATCGTCGACCGACCGGACCCTATGAGCTGCCGTCGTTGGACGTGGTCCGGGGGAACGAAATCTCGACCCGTCGATTCTTCTTCCGGCCATCCTCCGTGTCGTTGGAGGCGATCGGGTACTTCTCGCCGTAGCCCCGCACCTCGTACGTCACGTCGACGCCGTCGAGAGCCTTCTCCAGGACCCCTTGGACGGCGTTCGCCCGCTGCTTGGAGAGCACATCGCCGTGCGCGGCGGAGCCGAGATTGTCCGTGAAACCGAAGACGCGGACCCGTGTCGCCTTCTGCTTCGAGATCTCCGAGGCGACTTCCGCGATCCGCGAGTTCGCCGCACTGCTCAGCTTCGCGCTGTCCTTGCCGAAGAGCACTTCTGCCTGGAGGGCGAACTTGATGTCGGTGTTGGTGTCCTCACGACGCTCCTCGCCACCGAGGTCCTCGACGACCGACTTGATGTCGAGCACCTTGGGGTCGGCGAGCGTGGCGCCCTGCGGGAAGCTTCAGATCCGGGTCGGTGCCGTCGACCTTGACGGGCGGCGGCGCGGACGCCGACGGATAGGGGCTGTCGTCGGCCAGCGCGCTGGACGTGGTCATGCACCCGATCGCCAGCACTCCGGCGACGACCGTGACCGCCGCGCGCACCCCGGCCCGCTGTGTGCGGGAATGCGTGGCGTTCATTAGGAGATCGCAATCGTCGAGTTGGGGAAGCCGGGGAACTGGAGGTCGATCGAGGTGGTCGACGTCGGGCGGGGCGGGGAACTGGGCGAAGAAGGCGAGGCTCTTGCTCGCCTCGATACCCGGCGTGTAGTTGGCGGTGGTCAGCGGCCGGTTGTCGGTGTCACGCAGGACGTAGTACCGCTTCTTGCCCTTGGAGTCCACCAGCGTCATTCCCGCCATCGAATGACCGGTCCGGCTTAACGTCCGTCTCCTGGCCGCTCCACTGGACCGGAGTCGTGTAGATATCGCTCGCCGGTGTTCTTGAATTCGCCGTTCACGGTGAGAAAGCCACCGCTGTCGCGCTTGGCGCTGTGGATGACCATGTCGATCCCGTCGTCGCCCTTGACCGTCGCGATCGTCGGGCCGGCATTCGGGTCCGTGGTGGCTCCGCCGTCGCCCTTGTCCTTGCCCCCGCCGCCCTGGCTGCTACTCGGCGCACTGCTGGGGGTCTTGTCCTTGCCGTCGTCGCCTCCGCAGGCCGTCGCGGTGAAGGCCAGGGCCGCGGCCATCAGGGTGGCCGCACCCGCCCGGCGCAGATGCCTCACGTGCCGAATACTCATGAATGGTTTTCCCTTGCGCTCGTCGCGGTCAGTCTTCGGCCAGTCGGACGGTGAAGAGGTCCGCCATGTCCGGAAGAAGATCCAGATGGTCCGGGTCGATCTGCCAGTCTCGGTCATCGCACGCGATTTTCCCGGGCGAAGGCTGCTTTTTTCCGCCATCACCGCCCGACGCGCCGCCCATCGTCGCGGGCAGGGTGGTCGGAGGCTGAGGTCCGGGCTGGTCCTGGGCCGGCTCGAACCTGCACCTCGGTTCCACCACTGCCGTGGCGTACGACGTCGCGTGCTTGTTTTCGGTGCCGGGAAGAATGCTCTTGCCCATCGGCTTGTCCGAGGTGACTTTCACAGAGAATCCCCACCGTCCGTCGGCGAGACGAGAGCACTCGACCTGGCCCGCGTCGTTGAGATTCGCGAACCGCTGGGCCTCCATGCAGCCGTCGTAGGTGCCGATCCGGTTGCCGCTGAGAATGTCCCCGAGCCAGCCACCGTCGAGGATGTTGCTGAGGAAGAGCGAGCTGAGCTGGTCGCGCGATTCCTGGGCCGCCGCGAGCGCCGCCGCGTCGGCGGCCGACTGGTTGCCGCTGCGGGCGGCGTCGGCCTTGCCGAACGCGAAGAAGATGAGCGCAAGAAAGAGCAGGCCGGCAACCGCTGTGATGTACAGCGGTGCGGCCTGCCCTTGGTCGTCGCCTCGGCGGATCAGCCGCCGGCGTTCAGGACCTTGTTGATCGTCGCCTTGAACTTGTTCGCGATCGTGTCGCCCATCTTCGTGTTGATCAGCGCGATGACGATCGCGACCACGAGGATGATGATGCCCACGTACTCGATCGCGCCCTGACCCTTGTCCGACCGGCGCCGCATCCGCTCGACCGTGGTGTTGGCCCAGTGACCGACGTAGACCTGGGTCGAGGTCATGGCCTTCAGCATCGCGTTGTTCATGGTGGTCCCCTCCGTTTTCGGCCGGCCACCAACCGGCCGACTTCGCGTAAGTCTCTCGTGCCGCACTGTGCGTTTCCGGCTTCCTCCTGGCCGGACTCGCTGGCGACAACAGAAAAGTACGCCGGAGAGAGGTCCTTCAGCATGGGCCTGTGGGCCCAAGTGCGGGCCCAAAAGCGGCGCCAGGTCCGCTGGGCCTGTGTGCCCGGGGCGTCCTGGGCCTGCGGGCCCGCCGACAGCTGTAGCCGTGCGCTGCGCTCAGCCATGGTGCGCCCCGCTTCCCGGTGCGGTGCCGAGCCAGCGGGCTATGGCCTCGCTGCGGCTGCCCGCGTGCAACTTGGCGAAAATGCGGTTGATGTGGTTCTTGACGGTCTTCTCGCTGATGAAGCAGGTGGCGGCGATCTGCTGGTTCGTCATGCCCGACGCGATCAGGTCCATGACTTCCACCTCCCGCTGACTCAGCCCCGCCCCGATGCCGCGAGACGCTGATCCCGCGGCGGCCGATGCTCCCGACTGTGGCAGGTTCGCTTGCGAAAGCGAAGATTCTGATACGTACTGTTGCGAAGCTGTCACATGCCCAAAGCCTGGCAATCCTTGCGCGTTTGGCGGCGGCTGGGATGGCTGACCATGGGAGGTGTGTGCAGGTGCAGATGATTGCGGAGGCGGCGCTTGCTGATAGCCGGGGCCGGTGAACGCGGTGCCGAGGCCGTCCGGCAGGACCGGCCGCTCGCCGGTGTTCTGGTTGCCGCGCATATGGTCGAGCAGCGCGCTGGACGCCGTCGGTGACAGGGGCGCGCGACCCGCCTTGATGTCCCGCACCGACGCCACCAGCTGGTCCGCGGTGAACTCGCCGTGCACGAGATAGCCGCCCGCGCCCAGGCGCAGCGACTCGTGGACGATCTCGGACTCGCGGCTGTACGTCATCATCAGCACGGGAGCGATGCGCACCAGGTGGGGCAGGGCGGAGATGCCGTCCACACCGGGCATCCGGACGTCGAGCAGGATGACGTCGGGGCGGTGCAGCTTGGCCTGTTCGTAGGCCTGGCGGCCGTCCGGGGCCTCGGCCACGACCTGTATGTCGTCGCGTCCGGAGAGCAGCACGGTGAGGCCGGCGCGCACCACCGGATTGTCGTCGGCGACGACGACCCGCAGGGCCCTCGCGGCGGCGGACGGCTCGGGGAAGGCGGGGAAACCGCCCGGCGTCGGAGGGCCGGTGAGGGCGGTGACGCGGGCGGGGGTGTGCTCCGAGCGGGCCACCGAATGCCCTGAGGTGTGTTGTGAGGCGTGGTGCTGCTGAGGCTGGTGCTGAGTGTGGTGCTGGGCGGGCTGATGGCCGGTGGGCGCTCCCGTGGGCTGCGGCCCGGTGGGCTGGTGACCCGTCGGCTGGGCGCCCGGGGTCTGGTGAGTGTCGTCGTCCGGCATGTTCGCGGCCTCCTCTCAGGGGGTGTGGTGTGGTGCGGGCTGCGGGGGTACGGCGCCGGGGGCGGGATGCGCCGGGAGTGCGGGGGCGGCACTTGGCTGCGGGGGCAGGCTGCCCGGGGCCGCAGGAGTGCCGGGGGTGGCGCGGGAGTGAAAGGCGGGAGCGCTGGAGTGTTCGGGGGCGCAGGGGCGCTCGCGGTAGGCGGTGGGGCGGGCTCACCGGGTGGCAGGGGCGGCAGCGCGGCCAGCGGCAGGTCGACGCGGACCTCGGTGCCGGAGGTGCGGCGACCCCGGCCGATGCGTATGCGGGCGCCGATGGACGCGGCGCGCTCGACCATGCCGACGAGACCGAAGTGGCCCGCGCGCCGAAGCCCGTCGAGCGTGGTGCCGGGCGGCAGGCCGCGGCCGTCGTCGTGGATGCTCAGGCGCAGTTGGTTGCCGACGATGCCCGCCGTGACGTCGACCCGGCGGGCCTGGGCGTGCCGGTGGGCGTTCTCCATGGCCTCGGTCGCGATGGTGAGCAGCTGTCGGGCGACGGCCAGCGGCAGCGCGGGCAGTGGTGCGCCGGGCAGCGGGCGGTACTCGGCGGTGATGCCCGAACGGTGGCCGAAGTCGGTGGTGCGGGCGGCGAGTTCGGCGCTGATGTCCGCGTTGCCGTCGACACCGGAGGCGCGGCGCAGGTCGGAGAGGAGTTCGCGGGACTCGGCGGCGGCCCGGCGGGCGGAGCGGGCCAGCAGCTCGGCCTGGTACTTGACGGTCATCGGGTCCATGCGGTCGGCCGAGGTGGCGAGCGCGTCGGCCTGGAGGGCGACGCCGTGCAGGGTCTTGGCGACGGAGTCGTGCATCTCACGGGCGAGCCGGGCCCGTTCGCCCTCGACGGCCTCGGTGACCGCCAGCCGGGCGCGGGTCTCGGTGAGCGCCTGCGAGGCGGCGCCGAAGCGCAGCAGCAGCCCGCGCAGGGTGCCGCCGACGGCGCCCGCGAGCACACAGAGGCCGACGAGCAGAAGGGCCGCGTCGCCGATCTTGATCTCGTTGACCGTGTAGGCGCCGGCCAGCAGCAGGATCTGGAGGGCGGCGAAGATGCCCGCGCCACGCCAGCTGTAGACCAGGCCCGCGAGCAGCGGAGTGCAGATGGTGACGATGGCGAGCGTCGAGTTCGGCGACGCGGTGAACAGCAGCAGCGCGCCGAAGAGCATGTCGACGGCGAGCAGGGACGGGTGGCGCAGCAGGACGGGTCCGAAGCGTTCCCAGTCGCGCAGCAGGACGTACGAGACCATGAAGGTGACGAGGACCGCGGAGCCCACCAGCCAGGCGGCCAGGCCGTCCTTGGCGCCGGCGAGCGCGAACGGGGCGGCCAGCGCCGTCATGGCCAGGCGCAGGCCGAAGAGCTGGCGGCACAGGGCCTGGAGGGCGTTGATCTGGATGGGCAGCGGCGGGACGTGGCCGTGCAGGCCCGCGGGTCCTGCGCCGGACCGAAGAACGCCGGGACGCGCTGGCGCGCCACCCGGTACACCGGGGTCGGTGTCCGCCGGGGCGAGGCCCGGGGCCGTCGGGGTGCCGCCGGTCAGCGCGGCCGGAGACCGCAGTCGCTGCAGCATCTTCGCGTCACCTTCTCTCCCGTTGCTCCCTCAGCCGACCGTTGCGTCCGTTCGCAGGCTTGCATCTGCTGCCACGCCGTACCGGAGTGCCGCGGTTCCTCCTCGTGGTGGCCGGGTGCACCGGACTAGCCGTTGAGCAACTGATTGAAGTCGACGCCGGACGCGTAGTAGAAGCCGACCGCGATGAGGATTATCGTCGCGGGAAGCATCACGCTGGTCACGATCAGTGTGGATTTCGGTACCGCCTTGGCGGCCTTGCGGCGGGCGTTCTGGGCGTCGGTGCGGCGCATGTCGTTGGCGATCTGGATGAGCGTGTCGACGATCGGGGCGCCCAGCTCCTCGCCTTGCTGGAGTGCGGAGACGAACATCGAGACCTGCTCGGAGTCATTGCGCCTGCGCAGCTGCGCGAAGGCCTCACGGCGGCTGACGCCCATGTCCATCTGGCGCAGGGTGATGCGCAGTTCGTCGGCCCACGGGCCCTGGTACTTCTCCGAGACCCGCTCCAGGGCCTGCCTGAAACCCAGACCCGCGGAGACGACGACGGCGAGCACGTCCAGGAAGTCGGGCAGGGTGCGCTCGATGTCCTCGCGGCGGCGGCTGATCGCGACACGGATCAGGAATTCCGTCCAGAAGAACCCGTAGACGGCGAAGATGACCGCCAGCACCAGCTGGCCGTTCATCAGCGTGACAAGGCCCGCCACACCGCCCAGCGTGGTGTAGACGGCGCGCCGGGCCGCGTACCGGTCGACGGTCATACCGCCAGGATTGCCCGCCATATCCAGCTTGCGGCGGATCGCGTCGACGCGCTTGGGGCCCATGATCCTGAGCACGTTCGGCGCGTACCGCATGCCCATCCGGTCGACGATGGAACCGGCGACGCTGGTGCGCGAGGCGCCGACCTCCAGGGCCACGGCGAGATCGTCGGGGAGCTTGGCGTCGGCACGGTAGTGGCGCACGCCGGCGAAGGCCCCGTAGACCGAAACGCCCATGACGAGCGCGAGCACTAGTTCTTCCATGGCGTGTCCCCTGCCTGCGCTTTCCTGCTCCTGGTCATCTTGGTCATGTCCTGGTCACCTGCGCCCATGTCCCGCACGGCCGTCAGATCCGGACCCGGGTCATGCGGTTGATCAGGAAGAAACCGAGACCGTAGAGCGCGGCGGAGATCACCACGGCGACCTTGCCGGCGAACGAGCTCGTCATGTCGTCCAGGGCGCCCGAGCGCATGCTGTTGACGATCAGCAGGAAGCCCAGGCCGAGGACGGGCACGAAGACCGCGGTGACCTTCACCTGGGAGAGCAGGGTGGTGACCTCGCGGCGGGTCTCCTTGCGCTCCTCCAGCGTGTCGGTGAGGTTGCGCAGACTGGAGACGATGGTGCCGCCTGCCCGGTTGGACAGGATGAGAGTGGTCACCAGGACGGTCAGCTCGCGGGACGGCAGGCGCTGGGAGAGCTCGTTCATGGCGTCGTCGATCGAGTGGCCGACGGAGAGCTGGTCGGCGACCCGGTGCAGTTCCTCGCCCGCGGGATCGTCGAGTTCGTCGGCGGCCATGGCGATGGCGGTGCGCAGCGCGAGGCCCGCCTGGGTGGCGTTGGCGAGGATACGGGTGAGTTCGGGCAGCTGGCCGATGAAGCGCGTGTTGCGCCGGGCGCGCTGCCAGTCGAGGAAGGCGTTGGCGCCCCAGAAGCCGATCAGGACCGCGATCAGACCGAAGAACGGGGCGAAGACCGACGCCACCACGAAGTAGAGCGCGAGCAGGCTGGCCACCACGTAGACGACGTACTCGCCCGGGGTGATGTCGAGTCCGGTAACCGCGATCTTGTGCTCGATGCGCCGGCCGAGATCGGTGCCGCGCAGCCGCCGGTCGACCCCGGTGAAGCGGCGCCTGCGGCCGGTGATCATCGCATGCTGGCCGGTGGCGGCGAGCCGTTCGACGAGGTCCTCGCGCTGGGCCTTGCCGGTCGCGTAACTGTGCAGTCCGACGACGGCGAGCACGCAGGTCAGCAGCGTGGCACCGATCGTCAGCAGGGTCAGATCCATGGGGACGGGCTTCCTTGCAGGGCTGGGGCCGGGGCGGACGGGCGGCGGACGGTGCGGTTCGGTGGGCGGCGGGCGGCGGCCTGATCAGGGTCCCCGCTGGTCATACGAGGGTCTTGCGGGTGTTGAGGTCGGTTTCGACGTCGGCCACGCCGTAGATCGGCGGAGCGGACTCGTTTCTCATGTAGAGCCGCTCGGCGATCCGGCGCGGCAGCGGGAAGTATCCGAACTTGCCGTGGATGCGTCCGTCGGCGCTCATCGGCTGGGCTTCGAAACGGCAGACCGTGGCGATCTCGTAGTCCTCGCGGCCGTGCGAGTGGAGCAGCGCGATCTCGGTGATGCGGCGGGCGCCGTCCGCGAAGCGGGTCAGCTGGACGATGACCTCGACCGCACTGTTGATCTGGTCCCTGATCGCCACGAACGGGATCTCGACCTCGGACATGGAGGCCAGCGTCTGCAACCGCATCAGGGCGTCCTCGGCGCTGTTGGCGTGCACGGTGGCCAGCGAACCGTCGTGGCCCGTGGACATCGCCTGGAGCATGTCCAGGGTCTCGCCGCCACGGACCTCACCGACGATGATCCGGTCGGGCCGCATACGCAGGGAGTTGCGCACCAGGTCGCGGATGGTGATGCGGCCCTTGCCCTCCACGTTGGCCGGGCGGCTCTCCAGGGTGATCACATGGGACTGCTGGAGCTGGAGTTCGGCCGAGTCCTCGATGGTGACGATGCGCTCGCCCTCCGGGATCACCGCGGACAGCGCGTTCAGGAGCGTGGTCTTGCCGGTGCCGGTGGCGCCGGAGACGATCACGTTGAACTTCGCCCTGATCAGCGAGGTGAGCAGCAGCATCATGTGCTCGTCGAGCGAGCCGAGCTCGATCATCTCCTGGAGCGTGAAGGCACGCGGGAAGCGGCGGATCGTCAGCACGGGGCCGGTCAGCGAGAGCGGCGGGATGATCACGTTGACACGCTCACCGGACGGCAGACGGGCGTCCACCATCGGATTGGCCTCGTCGACGCGGCGGTTGACGGTGGAGACGATGCGTTCGATGGTCTGCATCAGCTGCTCGGTGGAACTGAACCGCATCGGGAGCTGTTCGAGGCGCCCGCCGCGCTCCACGAAGATCTGGTCCGGGCCGTTGACCATGATCTCGCTGATGGAGGCGTCTTCGAGCAGCGGCTCCAGGATGCCCAGGCCCAGCGCCTCGTCCACCACGCGGCGGATGAGGACCGCGCGCTCGTGGGTCGACAGGACCGGGCCCTCGCGGCTGATGATGTGGCCGAGCACACGCTCCAGGCGGATCCGGCGGTCGGCGGTGGCCAGCGCGGACATCTCCGCGAGGTCGATCTCCTCAAGGAGTTTGGCGCGGTAGACACCGACGAGGTAGTTCTCCTCCTGGTCGGGTGATCGGGCGCCCTGAAGCTCGGGGTTGAGGATTCGGGCCTTGAGACCCACCTGGGGTACTCCTGGGCGCAGACTCATCTGCGGTGCTCCTTGGCGGACGGGGGCCCCGCGGGGGGCCGGCGGTGGTGCGGCGGGTCAGTCGCGGGGCATGGTGACCGAGCGCTTGGCGGTGCCGAATCCGACGCCGGGAACGATGGACGGGACGTCCACGCTGGCGGTGACCTCCACGGTGTCGTAGGTGCTGCCGGTCTGGGTGATGCGGGCGGTGAGCCAGTCGCTGATGGCGTCGTGGCCGGCGGTCTGGTAGTCGGCGGTGGTGTGGGCCTGGGAGGCGACGCGGGCCGCCGCCCGTGCGGCGGTGCCCGCCTGCTGCACGGCGTAGATGGCGAGGCCGAGCTGAACGGTGCACAGGCCCACGAGGAGCAGGATGGGCAGCAGGCCGATGTACTCGATGACCACCTGGCCGCGGTCACGGGCCGGTGGCGCGGTGGCGCCGTGGCGCGGTGGCCGGTTGGCGCGGTTGGCGCGGTTGGCGCGGTTGGCGCGATCGGCGCGATCGGCGCGGCGGGATGTGGCGACGGTGCCGGGGCCCAGGGACATCGCTAGCTCTCCCTTGCTGCCGCGGACGTGGCCGGGATGGTGATCGGCATGTTGACGAAGCCGGGGAAGAGGAGCGGGACCTTGATGGTGGCGTGGGCGTAGACCAGGTCGGAGGTGGCGTAGCAGCCGATGTCGGCGCTGCCCCGCCAAGCATCGGGGAGGAACTCCTCACCGGCGGTGCGGCACTCCGCGTCGCGGCTCTTCCACGGGTCGGCCTCGGCGCCCGCGTGCACGGCCTGGTCTGCGGCGTTGCCCGCGAGCATGAAGCTGTAGCCGACGAGCACCGCCTGCCACAGCACGATGAGGGTGGCGAGGATGGCCGGCACCATGGTGGTGAACTCGATCGCGACCTGGCCGCGGTCATCGCGCAGCACGGCGCGCGCGCGTGAGCGCCACGCGGGCGCGCGCAGCCGCACGCAGGGCCGCGCTCCAACACGCCCTCGTATCGCAGGAACCCTCATCGCCACTCTCCCCCTCAGCGGTCCTCAGCCGCTCACTGTGTTCTTGGAGTACTGCCCTGTGCACCGTCCGGCGCACCCTTGCGGCCGACACCGAAGGACCCCCGGTCACCACGGAGCCTGCCGCCCTTGGACACAACTCCCACAGGAGCCTTCACCAGACCGAGCTGACCCGCCAGGGCCCACAGGGCCTGTTTCACGGTCGACTTGGACTCCAGGTCCTGCATCCGGCCGGCGTCCACGGCGCCCTGCAACTCCTTGAAGTTGGCCGGTACGGCGACCGGGGCGACCTGCGTGCCGGTGATCTTCTGGACGAGCTGCGGCTGGATCTCGGTGTTCCGTATGTAGCGGTTGATGACGGTGACGGTCTCCTCGGCCTTGCGGATCTGGAGCCGCTGCCACATGCGCACCATCCGCTTGGCGGCCCGTACCGACACCACGTCGGGTGTGGTGATCAGCAGTGCCGTCTCCGCCATCTCGATCGCCGCGGCGTTGGCCCCGCCGAGCTGAGTGCCGCAGTCGATGACGACGACCTCGTGGCGGGAGCGCAGCGCGCTGATGATCTGCCGCACGGTACGGTCCGGCACCTCCTCGCCGCGCTCACCCTCGGCCGGCGCGAGCAGCAGCACCATGCCCGTCTCATGGATGAAGACGGCGTCCTGGAGCACGCGCGGCGAGATGTCCTGCACGGAGGCGAGGTCGACGATCGACCGGCGGAACTGCACGTCCAGGAAGGAGCCGACGTCGCCCGCCTGGAGGTCCATGTCGACCAGCGCGACCGAGTGCCCGGACGCGCGCGCCGCGAGCGCCAGCTGCACGGCGGTCGTGGTGGTACCCACGCCGCCCTTGGCACCCGAGACGGTGACGACCGTGCCGCCGGGACCGGTGAACACCTCCGCGCCGCTGCCGAGGTGCCGGCGCACTCCCACCGACCACTGCGCGGCGGTCTGCACCCGGCTGGCCAGCTCCTCGTAGCTGAGCGGCAGGGCGACCAGACCGCGCGCGCCGGAGTCCATGGCCGCCGAGAAGAGGCCCGCCGAGGCGTCGGTGGTGATGAGGATGACCCCGACCGCGGGGAAGCGCAGCGCCACCTCGCGGATCAGCTCCAGCGCGGGCACCGGGCCGATCCGCTCGTGGACGAGCACCACCTCGGGCAGCTCGTCCAGCGACTCCCCCGCGAGCCTGGCCAGCGTGTCGAGCAACGTGGTCGAGTCGCCGACGGGGGCCGCGGGATCGGCTTCCGGGAGCTGGCTGAGCAGCGTCGTGACCGACCGGGCCACATCCAGGTCGCCGACCGCGGGGAGGATCCTTGTGGTCATCAGAACCTCACTGGTCTTGTGGTCATACCGAACCTCACTCGCACCTCACTGGTCCTTCAACGGTCTCTGAGCGGTCTTCGCCGTGCCCGCACGGGCCGCTCACCCCGCTCGCCGGCACATGGCCTCACGTGACCTCACTCATCCTCACCCGTTCCGCCTCATCCGCGCCCACCCGGTCCTACTTGTCCTCGTCCAGGGTGTACCGACGGTCGCCCGGCGGGATGGTGGTGTCGCTGCCCGGCGCGATCAGGGCGAGCCGCACATGCTGGGCGAAGGACTCCGCGTAGGCGACCCGCTGGGCGTCGACGGTGTTCAGCGCGAAGGTGATCGGAACGGCCTGCTCCGGCTGCGCCTGGTTGTCGTCCCGCTTCGGCTCCAGCGCGGTGATCTTGCCGACGTCGAGTACCCGGGCGCTCTGCACGATCACCCGGGACTGCGCCTTGTCCTTCTCGTTCTGTGCGGCGAAGGTGGCGTAGATGTTGACCGTGGAGCCCGGAGTGATCTTGCCCGCGACACCCGTCTCCGCGTCGATCATGATGGCGATCTCCTGCTCACCGGCCTTCAGTTCCGGCTGGTTGACCAGCATGTCGGACTGGAGCAGCGAGCCCTTGTGCAGGGTGGTCACGGCGATCTTGCCCTGGATCTGCGAGAGGTCGGTGACGGCCGTCTCGGAGAGCCAGCGCTTCGGCATGGCGACCTTCTTGAACGAGTTGGTCTCCAGGCGGGTGTAGGGCGCGATGTCGGAGGTGAGCTCGTACGCGGTGACCTCGGGGCCGACCTTCGAATTCACGTCGCTGATCACGGATATGACTCCGGCGAACGCGGCGAACGCGCACAGGACCGAGATGAGCAGAAGTATGACGCCACGGCGCTGACGTGAATTCATGAGCGAGACAACCTCGTTCGGTTTCTGGGCAATCGATGCGAAGGACGGGGGGCTTGGTGCTGGTCGGGTCTGGGATCTCTGCGGTGCTTCGTTGCGGTGGTCGTTGCGGTGGTCCTGGCGGTGCGCTTCACGGTGACAGTGGCGGAGCCGGTAGTCGCGGCCGTGCGGTGTGCGGTGGCCGTGCGGTGCCGGTAACGCGCCCGGCCGTGGGCACACGGCACGGTCCGCACCGGTGCCGGTGCGGGCGCATGGGGCGTGCGGCAGGTGGCACGAGCGGGCATAGGGCGGCCTACGCCCTCGGGGACGCGGGCGGCGTCCCATCCGTAGGGACACCTGCCGCCCGCGTTTGGTTCTCGCGGGGCGGGCGCGGGGGCAGCGGGGCCGCGCAGAAGCAGCAGCGGTCGCCGATGAGCTCCATGCCGCACCAGTGGCAGCGTTCCCGTCGCACCGACGACACGAGCTGGTGGATGACGGAGATGTCCGAGAGGTGCGCCACGAACTCGATCAGCTTCCCGGTCCCCCACCAACGCGCCGAGTCGACCGGCAGATCGGCCTCCTGGATGCTCTGCACCTGCCAGGACGGCGCGAGGGTACCGGTCACCCAGTCCGACTGGAGCTGGCCGCGGGCGATGGTCAGCTGGGTCGCGTATCCGGGTCCGGTGAGTTTCGCTTCGGGGCCGATCTTGACGAGCTGCGGCTGCGGCCCCGCGACGACACCGAACTGACTGCCCGGCACCCAGGATTTCGCGTGTGCTTTCAGTGTCACGGGCACCCGGTCGAGGCGAGCCACGGAGTTCAGCAGGGCGCCCGCATATATGTAGTGCGCCAGCAGCCGAGCGGACGCGGCGATCACGCCCGCACTGAAATCGCAGACCGACAGTTGCCTCAACTGCCGTACGAGAACGGCGAGTCCAAGTGGCGGCAGCTCCGATTCCACCAATGCGATCCGGTCGCTCTCCAGGATCGCCCGTACGGTGTGCAGCCGCCGTACAAACGCCACGTCGAGTGAGGACGGATAGAGCACCACGAGATAGCCGAATTGCTCCTGCAACACCTGCATCTCGGCGAGCGCGGCTTCCAGGGGCTGCTCCCCGGGGGGACGCAGTGACACCGCCGTCGGCGTTTGCTGATCGGTCGATGGCAGCACCAGATCGGCTCTGGTCACCGCAATTGCGGTCGGCACGTCACTGTCCCCCGTTCACCCCGGTCTGCCGCAGACCGGACGTTCGGAACTGAACCGCAGGCCGGCGGCGTTCAACCGAACCGTTCCACCGTACGGCCGCTCCCGACCGCTCAAGCACCTTATCCAGCACTCCAGGAAGCAGAGAACACCGAACTTTTCCCGGACTGCCAAGATCCCGAGGAGAAGTTAGGCCAAAGGCGGACAGGCCGGACGCGATCATCGTCTTATCTGCATAGTTCATGATCAAAACAAGCCGAAACAGGATTCACACCATGCGTTGGTGAAAAGTGCGGGAGAAGAGTTGACCGAAGTGCCGGCCGGGCCCGGAAACAACTACCGATACGGACCGTTGAATTCCGGAATTTCCGTCCTCCGGACCACGGTCCCGGCTTCTCACGCACGACGCACCTCCACCCCCAGGACATCACCGTACTGGGAAAGCAGGGCCTCATCCGTCGGAGGGCGCACCTGATTTCTTTGGGCCTCGCGATGGGCCCTCGGGCCCATGTGCCGGACAACCGGGCGCACTTAACCTCCCCGGGCAGGCAACCCGACGCGCGCAGCGGCGGCGCACGGCCGACAAGGGGGAACGGACCATGGGCGACGGCATACCGCCGATCGGCGGCGCGGGGCGGCGCACCGTCCGCAGACGCGGCACCGGCCACGCGCGAGGCGGAGTCGCGGCCCCGCGCGCCCACGCTCCGCGGTCCACCCGCAGGTGGGGCGACTCGGGTGCGGGCGCCCTGGAGTACGTGGGCGCCGTCATCGTGATGGCCGCCGTCGTGAGCGCGCTGCTGGCGACGAACGTCGGCGTGAGCATCGCCAACACCTTCCGCACCCAGATCTGCCGGGTCCTTGACCTGGGCGACTGCGGCTCCGGCACCCCGGGCAACGGCGCCCCGGTCACCGACGCCGACTTCGAGCCGCCGCTCTGCCAGGTCTCGTCCATCTCGGACAAGGCCGGCGACAAGATCAAGATCTTGTTCTTCGAGATCGGCAACGAGTTCGGCATCCAGGAGCAGCACTTCAAGGCGAAGACGGACGTCAACCACGACGGCAAGATCGACGACCACGACGAGCTGGTCTACCTGACCTTCACCGACGCCGCCTCCGCCGGGCTGAAGAAGGACTTCACGCCGGGCATGAAGGTCGGCAAGGTCGGCGACACCAAGATCGAACTGGGCGCCGGGATCAAGGTCACCAACGGTGACACCTACGTCTTCGAGAGCCCCGAGGAAGCGGCGAAGTTCCGCAAGGACATCGAGACCATCGAGTCGTACGAGCAGCAGCAGATGATGCCCGGCGGCGGCGACGCCAGCCTGGGCAACTCCCTCCTGAACCTCTTCCACACCGGCCCGCTGCACGACTACGAAGAGGCCGAGAAGCGCGTCAAGAACGGCCTCGGAGACAACCGCGAGATCACTTACGGCAAGGTCGGCATCGACCTGTCCGCGGCCGGCGGCCTGGAGTTCTCCGCCGCCGACGAGGACGAGCTGAGCGCCAAGCTCGGCGGCCACTTCAAGTTCTCTCCTGAAGCAACCTGGACCGACGACAAGTACCGGGGCACCAAGTCGTACACCTACTCGGCCTCGATCGAGTACGGCGCGGACGGCAGCATCTCCGCGGGCCCCGTCACCGGCGGCGCCTCCACCACCAGCACCCGCACCGGCACCATCACCGTCACCAAGGACAAGAAGACCGGCAAGCTGCTGTCGATCAACATGACGCAGACCGTCGAGAACGGCGGCTCCAAGGGCAACATCTCGGTCGGCGGGGACAACGGCAAGAAAGGCAAGGACAAGCGCGGCGGCAAGGGCACCAGCGGCGGCAACAACAGTGAGACAGGCATCCAGGTCGTCACCAACTCGATCAGCTTCCCGCCGGGCACCGAGGGCGACGCGGACCGCGCCGTCGCCCAGCAGTGGCTGGACGGCTCCGGTGACAACGCCGCCCCGTTCACGTACATGTTCGGCGACCACGCCCCCACCCAGCGCCCCGGTGACGACGACCCCTTCGGGCAACTGCTCTTCGACAAGGGCAAGTCCAGCAAGACCACGTACACCGGCGAGACGAACGCCGCGGAGTACGGCTTCGAGCTGAACCTGGGCCTGAGCCTCGGCTTCTCGGTGAGCACCGAGCACAAGGAGGAGACGCTGAACGACGCGCAGTTCCTGGGCGCGCCCCACGACAAACAGCGCTCGTACGTGCCCTACAGCTACTGTGCGAAGTGACGGCAGGAGCCAGCTCTTGACGCTCCCCCTCCTGAAGGAGGGGGATTCTCACGGCTCGCGCCGTGACGCTTTCTGTTTCATCGCCGACCGCCCGCCCGGAGAGCTCCGTTGAGGTCTTACACCAGCTCCGCAGACTGTCACCGCCCGTCCGGCGGCCAGCAGATTCTTGGCTGCGTTCACGTCCCGGTCGTGGATCGCTCCACAGCCGCAGGTCCAGGTACGGACGCTGAGCGGCATCTGCTCCTGAAGGGTGCCGCAGGCGGAGCACAGTTTGGACGAGGGGAACCACCGGTCGATGGCGATCACCTCGCGCCCGTACCAGTGGGCCTTGTACTCCAGCATGCTCCGGAACTGCGACCACGCGGCATCACTGATGGCGCGGTCGAGTTTCCGGTTCTTGGCCATGTTGCGCACAGTCAGGTCCTCGATCACGAGCGTTTGGTTCTCACGCACGAGACGAGTGGTGATCTTGTGGAGGTGGTCCCGGCGCCGGTCGGCGATCCGGGCGTGAATCCTGGCGACCTTACGCCGGGCCTTGGCCCGGTTGGCACCGTCTCCCTTGGCACCGTCTCCCTTGGCCTTGCGGGACAGTGCCCGCTGAGCCTTCGCGAGCCGGGCGCGGTCCTTGCGCTCGTGCCTCGGGTTGCTGATCTTCTCGCCGGTCGAGAAGGTCAGCAGGTGGTCCAGACCCGCGTCAATGCCGACTGCGGCATCGGTGGCCGGGAGCGGCCCCACGGTGGGGTCTTCGCACAGCAGGGAGACGAACCAGCGACCGGCCGCATCCTGCGAGACGGTCACTGTGGACGGCTTGGCGCCCTCAGGAAGCGAACGGGACCATACGATGTCCAACGGCTCGCGCATCTTGGCCAGCGTCAGACCACCGTTGTGGTAGCGGAAGGCCGAGCTGGTGTACTCCGCCGACCGACGCGACTTCTTGCGGGACTTGAAGCGCGGGTACTTGCCCCGCTTCTCCCAGAAGTTGACGAACGCGCCCTGCAGATGCCGAAGGCACTGCTGGAGCGGTACGGACGAGACCTCGCACAGATAGGCAAGCTCTTCGGTCTTCTTCCAGGTCGTCAGCATGGCCGACGTGGCGTTGTAGTTGACCCGCTCGCCCTGCTGCCAGGCCCGCGCACGGGCTTCCAGCGCCATGTTGTAGACCTTTCGTACGCAGCCGAACGTGCGGAGCAGCTCGGCTGCCTGCGCATCGGTCGGATAGAAGCGGTACTTGAACGCCCGCTTCACGCCCGTCGCGGTCACGCTCACAAACTAATGCGGACTCGCGTGAAGATCAAACCTGCGGCTCAGAGCACCGCGATCCACCCCAGCGGCGAACCCCAACCCCTTGCCCTACTCCACAGGAATCCGTTTCCTCTCCGCCCTGAAGGGCGGAGTATCCACGGAGGTATCCGATGACCATCATCGCAGGCCGCACCGCACGCTCCGGTTCCGCCGATTCCACCGGTTTCCCGGCTGCCTCCACCGCTTCTTCTGGTTCCTCTGGTTCCTCTCGTTCCTCTTATCTCAGGGCCGTTTCCGCTGTCGCGCACGGAGGTGCGGGCGGGGGCCGCCGCGGCGGTGGCTTCCGGGTTCGCAGGACGGGCACGGCCCTCGTCGGCCTATGCGCCCTGGCCGCAATCGCGCTGACCGGGTGCGGCGACAAGCAGAGCGGCTCGGGAACGGGCGGCGCGGGGTCGGTGGCGGACGGCTGGGGGACGCTGACGACGAAGGGCGTCGACGTGTCGTATCCCAAGGCGGGCCAGGGCACGACCGGCTACACCGCGCAGAGCGAGCGCGAACGCAGCACCTACAACGCCGCCGCCGCGATCCGCACCGAGGACGGCATCGCGGTCTCACTGATCACCGTCCAGTTGGACTTCACCCAGGCGGGCAGTGCCGAGGACGCCGCCATCGCCGCGGAGGCCGGGGTCCAGCTCGGCGCCACGATCAAGAGCACGAAGAAGGTGAAGCTGGACGGGACGGACGACGCCCGCCGCATCGACTTCGAGTTCGGCTCCACCGGCAAGGACC
Source organism: uncultured Actinomycetota bacterium (assembly GCA_963761765.1). Taxonomy (GTDB): domain Bacteria; phylum Actinomycetota; class Actinomycetes; order Streptomycetales; family Streptomycetaceae; genus Streptomyces. The sequence continues at coordinate 654,915 of CAVXIJ010000001.1, read as the reverse complement.
ACACCCCGCCGAAGGGCACCCGGATCCGCGGCGTGATCCTCACCGGACTCGACTCGCGGCACAAGACGTTCGCGGTCCGCATCGACGCCAAGAAGGGCATCCTGGCCGACGCGGACCTGAAGAAGATCGTCGACTCGGTCGAGGTGCACTGACCATGCGGGCCCTCGGGGGAGAGCACGCCGTCTTCGTCGTATTCGGTCTGCTGGCGGTGTTCTTCGGCGCGCTGACGGTGCGGTCCATGCGGCGGCTCGTGACGCTGGCGCGGACACTGCGCCGCGGCGTGCGGACCACGGGCGCCTGCGTACGGGTGACATCCGCGCCCTACGGCCGCTCCGACGCGACCCGGCACTCCTTCGCCTTCCGCACCGCGGACGGCGCCCAGGTCGAGTTCGAGGACCTGGCCCGCTGGTCCATGAGCGAGGGCGACCCGGTCACCGTCACCTACGACCAGCGTGACCCGCAGCGCACCGCGACCATCGCGGGCCGCGGCGCCTGGTCGCCGGTGCTGCAGAACCTCGCTCTGGCGGCGGGCTGCGGCCTGGGCACGGCCGGATTCACGACGCTCTTCCTCGTCCAGCTCCTCGGAGGCTTCTGATGGCACGCCCGCCACGGCGACACGACTGGTCTCCACCCCGGTCCCGCACCGGTTTCGGCACGTTCGGTGCGGGTCACGGGCCGGAGTTCCCGGCCACCGGACACGGGACGGAGTTCTCCGGCCCGCCCGGCGCCCGCTCCGCGGCCGGCCCCACAACGCGGGCCGCCGGCTTCTTCGCCTTCATCCGGGCCTGGGCAGTGGGTATCGCGGTCCTGCTGATCACCGAGTACCTGCAAGTGACCCTGGTGTACGAGAACGCGGTCGGGCACGCGGGACCGCGCTCCTTCACCGCCGCGATGCTCGTGGTCCATCTGCCGAACCTGGTCTGTATCAGCCTCGCCGCCTGGGCCGCGGCCCGCGTCCACCCGGAACCGCAGTGCGCACAGCCGCTGCGGCACGCCATCGCGGCCTGTGCGGTGCCGGCCGTCGCACAGGTGCTCATGCTGGCCACCCAGCAGGACCTGCCGGGTCCCGGTATCGGCGCCCTCGGACTCTGGCTCTCCACCGCAGTGCTGGTCACGGGCTGCGTCCTGGGGTGGACGGCGGACCGGTTGCAGCGCGAGCACGCGTCCTGACGAGCCGTCACACAAGGTCCGCGGCCCGGCACGAACACCTCCAAGGCGCTTCCCAGGACTCCTCAGTGCTCTCCGGGGCTCCTGGCCAGCGGTCCTCCGCGCCATCCGACGCCGTCCAGAGGTCTTGACAACCTTATTGGTCTGGACCATTTTGGTGGTACGCGGTGGCCACCGTCCAGCATGTCGATCCGACTTCGATCCGGCTATCCCGATACCGGCCGATACCGGCCCATCCCCCGGAGGCTGCACAGTGGACCGCACCAGCGCACTCCCCGCACACAGACGCAGTAGACGCAGCAGGCCCGGCACACGCTCCTGGGCCGCCACCCTGGCCGGCGCGCTCTGCGCCGCCGCGCTCACCGTCACCGGTCTCGCCACCACGGCCCAGGCCGCCGACATCAACGACGCCAAGAACGCCGGCTTCGAGTCCGGCCTGAGCAACTGGACCTGCTCCGCCGGCAGCGGCACCGCGGTCGTCCTCCCCCGTGCACGGCGGCGCCGACGCGCTCAAGGCCACTCCGGCCGGGCAGGACAACGCCCAGTGCTCCCAGACCGTCGCGGTCAAGCCCAACTCGACGTACACGCTGAGCGCCTGGGTGCAGGGCGGCTACGCCTACCTCGGCGCGACCGGCACCGGCACCACCGACGTGTCCACCTGGACACCGGACTCCTCCGGCTGGACAGCAGCTGACCACCACGCTTCACGCACCGGCGCCGCGACCACCTCCGTGACCGTCTACACGCACGGCTGGTACGGGCAGGCGCGCTTACTACGCCGACGACGTCTCGCGTGCTTCGGTCCCGACGGCGGCGGCGGCGGCGGCCCGCCGCCCACGTCCCGGCGGCTCCCCGCGGACTCGCGGTCGGGCACCGCCACCTCCTCCTCCGTCGATCTCTCCTGGAACCGCGGTCTCCGGCGCCACCGGCTACAACGTGTACCGCGACGGCACCAAGGTCGCAGGCGTCGAGCGGCGCGTCCGCGACCGTGACCGGCCTCGCCGCCGCCACCTCGTACTCCTTCCAGGTCACCGCGACCAACTCGGCCGGTGAGTCCGCGAAGTCCGCGGCCGTCACCGGCCGTACCGCGACCAGCGGCTCGGGCGGCGGCGGCGGCACCGTGCCCAAGCACGCGGTGACCGGCTACTGGCAGAACTTCAACAACGGCGCGACCGTGCAGAAGATCTCGCGACGTCCCCTCGCCAGTACGACATCATCGCGGTCGCCTTCGCCGACGCCACCAGCGACACCCGGCGCCGTCTCCTTCACCCTCGACTCCGCCGGCCTCGGCGGCTACACCGTCGACCAGATTCAAGGCCGACATCGCCGCCAAGCAGGCCGCGGGCAAGAACGTCATCATCTCCATCGGCGGCCAGAACGGCACCGTCTCCGTCAGCGACTGCGCATCGGCCACGAACTTCGCCGACTCCGTCTACTCCCTGATGCAGACAGTACGGCTTCGACGGCGTCGACATCGACCTGGAGAACGGCCTCAACTCCACCTACATGTCGCAGGCACTGCGCTCGCTCTCGCGAAGGCGGGCGCGATGCTGGTCATCACGATGGCGCCGCAGACCATCGACATGCAGTCCACCTCGGACGAGCTACTTCAAGACGGCGCTGAACGTCAAGGACATCCTCACGGTCGTCAACATGCAGTACTACAACAGCGGTTCGATGCTCGGCTGCGACGGCAAGGTCTACAGCCAGGGCTCGGTCGACTTCCTGACCGCGCTCGCCTGCATCCAGCTGGAGGGCGGCCTCGACCCGGCCCAGGTCGGCCTCGGCTGTCCCGGCCTCCACCAGCGGCGCCGGCAGCGGCTACGTCTCACCGACCGTCGTCAACAACGCCCTCGACTGCCTGACCCGAGGCACCGGCTGCGGCTCCTTCAAGCCCTCCAAGACCTACCCGGGCCTGCGCGGCGCGATGACCTGGTCCACCAACTGGGACGCGAGCCGCCGGCAACGCCTGGTCGAACGCGGTCGGCCCGCACGTCCACGCACTCCCCTAAACCATCTGGCGGCCCCCCACGGTCCACAGCGCCCGTCGTAGCCAACGGCGGGCGCTGTGGGCGTCCAGGGCCTGTTCACCGGGTCCGATGCGCGCGGACAGCGGGGTGGCGCGGGCCCGCAGCGCCTGCGCACCCGGTAGCAGTCCCGGCGGACGCGGTGGGCTCAAGAGTGCGGAGATGCGCCCGAGGCCTTGACATTGCTATTGGTCTGAACCAGCTTAATACGCCAACGGTGGCCACCGCTGATGAAGCGCACACACGCATGACGCGCGCTTCCGCTTCCCGTCACACCCGACTGACTTCCCCCCACGGAGGCTCCAGTGAACCGCGAACCGGCCCCGACCGGCCCCGCAGCACCTACCGTCCCGCCGGGCACCAGCAGCAGGCGCAAGAGGGCCTGGACCGCCGCCCTCGCCGCCGCCGTCGCGACGGCCACGCTCGCCCTCGTCGGGTTCGCCACCGACCGCGCCGACGCCACCGACATGCCGTCCGCGGCGCAGGCCCCCGCGGCGAGCACGGCGGCAGTCCCGGCGCACGCCGTGACCGGTTACTGGCAGAACTTCAACAACGGCGCGACCGTGCAGAAGATCTCCGACGTCTCCAGCCAGTACGACATCATCGCCGTCGCCTTCGCAGACGCCACATCGACACCCGGCGCCGTCTCGCTTCACCCTCGACTCGGCCGGCCTCGGCGGCTACACCGTCGACCAATTCAAAGCCGACATCGCCGCCAAACACTCCGCCGGCAAAAAAGTCATCATCTCCATCGGCGGCCAGAACGGCACCATCTCCGTCAGCGACAGCTCATCAGCCACGAACTTCGCGAACTCCGTCTACTCGCTGATGCAGACCTACGGCTTCGACGGCGTCGACATCGACCTGGAAAACGGCATCAACTCCACGTACATGTCGCAGGCGCTGAAGTCGCTCGGCCAGCAGGCGGGCAGCGGCCTCGTGATCACGATGGCGCCGCAGACCATCGATATGCAGTCGCCCGGCAACGAGTACTTCAAGACGGCGCTGAACATCAAAGACATCCTCACCGTCGTCAACATGCAGTACTACAACTCCGGCTCCATGCTCGGCTGCGACGGCAACGTCTACAGCCAGGGCTCCGTCGACTTCCTCACCGCGCTCGCTTGCATCCAGTTGGAGAACGGTCTCGCGCCCTCCCAGGTCGGCCTCGGACTGCCCGCCTCCACCAGCGGCGCCGGCAGCGGCTACGTCTCACCGACCGTCGTCAACAACGCCCTCGACTGCCTCACCCGAGGCACCGGCTGCGGAAACTTCAAACCCTCCAAGACCTACCCCGGCCTGCGCGGCGCCATGACCTGGTCCACCAACTGGGACGCAGCCGCCGGCAACGCCTGGTCGAACGCGGTCGGCCCGCACGTCCACGCACTGCCGTAGCCCACCCGGAACATGACCGGAACATGATCTGAAAGCCGACTCGTTCCCCCCACGGTGCACAGCGCCCGTCGCAGCCGACGACGGGCGCTGTGCGCGTTCAGGGGCAGTGGTCCGTTACCAGGGCAGGTCACGGACCTGCTGGACGCACAGGACGATGAAGAGCAGGCCCGCGGCGGTGAGCATCACATTGCTGAGGATGCCGTTGCGCCACTCGCGTGGAGTGCGGGTGGAGTTGAGCAGCCACAGCAGGGTCAGGGCGAGGTACGGCATGAAGAAGGCGCCGAGCACGCCGTAGAAGACGACCAGGCCGAACGGCTGGTTCAGCCAGAGCAGGGCGATCGGCGGGAAGGTCAGCCAGAGCAGGTACGCACGGAACGCCCAGGAGCGCTCCTGCCGGCCCTCGGCGACGTCCGCGACCGCCGCAAAGCCGCCCGCTCCGGCCTCGGACTCCGTCTCCGGCTCATCTGCGGGCTGTCCTGCCGCCTGAGCCATTGTGGCCGCGCGATCCCGCTTCAGCCGGTCCACGAAGTCCGCGAACATCAGGCTGACGCCGTGCCAGACACCGATGAGGGACGTGAAGGAGGTGGCGAAGAAGCCGACCAGGAAGAGTTTGGCGGTGGCCGTCCCGAACCGGTCCTCCAGGATGCCGCCGAGGTCGACGAGGCCCTTGTCGCCCGAGGTGAGCGCGGTGTGCGAGGAGTGCAGCAGCTCCGCGCCGACGATCAGCATGGCCACCACGAAGATGCCGGTGGTGATGTACGCGACGCGGTTGTCGAGCCGCATCACCCTCATCCAGCTGGAGTTGGTCCAGCCCTTGGCGTTCACCCAGTATCCGTACGCGGCCATGGTGATGGTGCCGCCGACACCGCCGATCAGGCCCAGCGTGTAGATCAGCGAACCGTCGGGCAGCACCGGCGCCAGACCGGCGAAGGCGCCGCCCAGGTCCGGTGTGACCCGGGCGGCCACATAGACGACGACCACGAACATGACGCCGACCAGCACCGTCATGACCTTCTCGAAGACGGCGTAGTGGTTGAACCAGACGAAGACCAGACCGACGAGACCGGTGATGACCGCCCAGGTCTTCAGCCCTGGTCCGGCCGGCCAGAGCGCGACGATCGGCAGCGCGGACGACGACATCGCCGTGGCCCCGTAGACATAGCCCCACACGACGACGTAGCCCGCGAAGTAGACCGTCGTCCACCGGCCGAGGCTGCGCCAACCCTCGAAGATCGTGCGGCCGGTGGCGAGGTGCCAGCGGCCGGTGGCCTCGGCGAGCGAGATCTTGACGAGGCAGCCGATCACGGCCGCCCACATCAACGTGTAGCCGAACTTGCTGCCCGCGATCAGGGTCGCCACGAGGTCACCTGCGCCGACCCCGGTGGCCGCGACGACGATGCCGGGGCCGATGTACTTCCAGCGGGACCTGTGCGGGGCCGGGGCCGAGGGCGTTCCCGGTCTGGCTCCCGCGGATGCCGTTGCCGGCGCCTGGCCGGTTGTGACGCCTGCTTTCGACCCTGTTCCTGTCGCTGGCTCTGTACCTGGCTCTGGGGTGTCCGCGTTCTCCACCATGTGGTTCAAGAAAGCGTAAAGCGTGGCCGCGCACAAGAGGGCGGGCAGCACAAAGACCGGACCGGCGCGGGGCTCGGTCCGGCACATATACGTGCCGGACCTGGCCGTTTGCCAGGTCCGGTGGGGTCAACCGCGACCGCATCGCCGCCTGCGGAACCGGAGCCGACCGGGCCTCGGCGGCGGCGTATGCCGTCCCAAGGTCTGACCGGTGTCCGGTGTCCGCCGGTCAGTCCTTGGCCGCGGACTTGCCCTTCGCCTTCGGCTTCGGCTTCGCCTTCGACTGCACCTTGGCTGCGGGCTTCTCGTCAGCCGCCTCGGCCTCGTCGGACGCCGCCGTGGCCTTGTCATCCGCGTCGGCTTCGGAGGCGTCCGCCTCGGAACCGGCTGCGTCGGCGGCGGGCTCGTCGGCCCGAGCGTCGTCGGCGTCGGAACCGTCCGCGTCGGCGGCCGTCTCCTCTGCGTCAGAGGCGTCGGATGCGGCCTCGTCGGACGCTTCGGAGGCCTCGGAGGCTTCGTCGGAGAGTTCGGTCTCGTCCGGCGCCTCCTCCTCGTCCTCGTCCTCGAAGTAGGCGTCCAGGACGTCGTCGAGCCGGGCGGTCCACTCCTTCAGAGTGGCCTTGTCCGGGGCCTGCACCTCACCCGGGTACCAGCGGCGGTCCGGGGTGTGCACGGTGACGGTGAACCGGCGGCCGAAGCGGGAGGTCTCGTATTCGACCGCCCCGATCTCGTCCCACGTCCACTCGGCCGCCTGGTCGTCCAGCGTGAACCGGACACCCTCGGCGTCGACCGTGACAGAGCCACGGCGGTCGGCGGCCTCGAAGACGGGCCGTTCGGCATCGTCGTCGGCGTCGTCCGCGGCACCCTCGGCGTCCACGGCACCCTCGGCCTCGTCGGCGGCCTCGGCGTCCGGGGCGTCGGCCTCGGAGTCCGCCGTCGCACCGGTGTCCGCGTCGGAGGTGTCCTCCGCCGCGTCCGCGACCGCGTCGTCCTGCTCCGTGACGGCGTCGCCCGCCGACTCCTCTGGCTCGTCGCGGCCGGAAGGCATGAGGCCGGTGATGAACGCAGGATCAGCCGAGGCGACCTGCACTGGCTGGATCTTCAGATCTTTGCGTTGCTCCACGGCGAGGAGTATGGACGACGAACCTGTGTTCGCGACAGCCGGGCCGGTCAGAAGCGCCCCTCGTACACCTCACGACCCGCGCGTACGACCGCGGACCGGCCAGCCGCACGTTCTCGCGTGCGACTGGACGGTCCTGCGGCGCACGGGACGCAACGGGGCGTACGGCTCGTACGGGACGCGGTGCGCCTGCGGGGGTACGCGCGAAAGGCGTCTGCCGGGTGTGCGGACCGGCCGGGCCGCACGCGCGGGCGCACCGCACCCGCCGTCACCAAGCCCGCCTGATCCGGGAGTCAGCCGAGGACGGCGAGAGCGTCGATCTCGATGAGCAGGCCGGCGGGCAGACCAACGTAGACGGTGGTGCGGGCGGCCGGGGGCTCCTTGAGGTCCTGGTTGTCCAGGTACTCGTTGTAGATCGCGTTCATCTCGGCGAAGTGGTCCACGTCCGTCAAGTAGATCCGCGTCATCATCACGTCGTCCCAGGTGGCACCGCCCTCTTCGAGGATCGCCCGGACATTGGCCAGCGTCTGGAGGGTCTGCTCGCGCAGCGTGGGCCCGGCGGGGGTCGGGGGCTGGCCCGGCACGGCCGGGAGGAATCCGACCTGGCCCGCGACCTGGAGGATCTTCCCCTTCCTGACGCCGTGCGAGAACTTCGCGGGCGGGGCGGTGTGGGTCGCGGGGGTGAGTGCGGTCTTCGCGTTCTTCTCGGTCATGGCTGGTCCTTCTGCCTTTTCTGGGGCTTCTGGGGCTACTGAGGCTTCTGGGGCTTGTCTGAACGGGGTGTGGCGGTGGTGCCCGTGTGTCCTGAGTACTCGCTGCTGATCGCGTCGGCGGTGCGGCGCACCAACGGCAGCAGGGTGAGCAGTTCCTCGGCCGTCACGACGACGTTCGGAGCGGAGACCGACATGGCCGCGACGGCGCGGCCGTCCGCGCCCGTGATGGGTGCGGCGACGCAGTTGATGGACTCCTCGTGGCTGCCGAGGTCGGTGGCCCAGCCCTGTGCGCGCACGGTCGCCAACTCCTGGAGGAAGGCGGTGGCGTCCGGCGTCGAACGGGGCGTGTACATGGGGTAGTCGAGGCGGTGCGCGAGGCTGCGGCGTTCGGTTTCCGGGAGGTCGGCGAGGAGCAGTTTGGCGACGGCAGCGACGGTGATGGCCACCGGTTTGCCGATCCGGGAGTACATGCGGACCGGGTAACGGCTGTCCACCTTGTCGATGTACAGCACCTCCTGCTCCTCGTAGACGGCGAGATGGACGGTGTGGCCGCACTCCTCGTTGAGACCGACGAGGTGAGGATGGGCGATCTCGCGGATGTCCAGGCTTTCGACGGCCTGCTGGGCGAGCGCGAAGAGCCGGGCGCCGAGGCGGTAGCGCTGGTCGGACTGGCGGTAGACCAGGCCGTGTTCGTGCAGGGTGCGCAGCAGGCGCAGGGCCGTGGACTTGTGGACGCCGAGGCGTCTCGCGACCCGGCCGAGGTCGGCGGGGCCCTCGGCGAGCAGCGGCAGGATGCTCAGCGCGCGATCGACGGTCTGGCTCATGGCGCAGACACCTCCGCATCGGCCGCCGGCTGCCCCGCCGTGGCCTTCAGCGCGGGAGTGACGGGCCTGGCGGCACGGGCCCGGGGCCCAGGGAGCGCCGCGGCTACGGCGTCCGCTCCAGGCCGCCGTGAGCCGGCGTCCGCTCGCCTGGGTACTACGGCTCCAGAGGCGGTCACGATGGTCTGGCTCCTCGCTGGTGGGCACCGGTACGGATGGTGGGCGCCAGGTGGCGGGTCAGGGCGGGCCGCGGCAGACCGGATGGTCGCGTTGACCCGGCGTGGGCAGGGATGTTAGACAACTCTGAGCGATATATGCAATGACGATTGCACATGATGCAACACATCTCCTGATCTCATATCTGCATCACATATCCGCATCACACCTGCCCGCACAGGAGGCTCTATGGCGTCCTCGTCCGCCGCCCACCCCGCCGGCGCAACCAGCATCACCGAAGCCGTCGCACGCCTCGCGGACGAGCGCGTCGACCACCGCTTCCGCGGGCTGCCGCCGGACGCGCAGGGGCTGACCGTCGGCGCGCTCACGGAGCAGCGCAGGAACCTCTTCACGGACGGTTTCACCACCCCCGTGCTGACGCTGTCCGCCGAGCGCCTGGAGCACAACCTCGCCCTGATGGAGACCTACGCCACCCGGCACGGCCTGTCCTTCGCGCCGCACGGCAAGACCTCGATGGCGCCGCAGCTCTTCGCGCGCCAGCTCCAGCACGGCGCGTGGGGCATCACGCTCGCCGTGCCGCACCAGGTGCGGGTGGCCCGCGCGTTCGGCGTACCGCGGATCTTCCTGGCCAACGAGCTGGTGGACGCGGCGGCCCTGGCCTGGCTGGCGGCGGAGCTCGCCGCCGACCCCGGCTTCCGTTTCGTCTGCTACGTCGACTCGGTACGCGGCGTCGAGCTGATGGACGCGGCCCTGCGGCGGGCCGCCGCCGCCCTGGGCTCCGTCGCCCGCCCGGTGGACGTCGTCGTCGAACTGGCCGCGGGCGACGGCGCCCGCACCGGCGCGCGCACGGACGCCCAGTGCCAGGCCGTCGCGGACGCGGTGGCCGCCGTGAGCACGCTCCGGCTGGTCGGCGTCGCCGGCTACGAGGGCGAGGTCCCCGACGCCTCCCCTGACCGTGTCGCCGCGTGGTTGCGCAGGCTGATCGCGCTGGCGGCGGACTTCGACGCGGCGGGGCGGTTCACGGCCGGGCCCGCCGGCCGCGGCCCCGACGAGATCGTGATCAGCGCGGGCGGCAGTGCCTGGTTCGACGCGGTCGCGGATGTCTTCGCCGGGATCGGCGAGCTGTCCCTGCCGGTCCACAAGCTGCTGCGCTCCGGTGCGTATGTGTCGCACGACGACGGCCATTACCGGCACCTCACACCCTTCAACCGAGTCCCTGAAGAAGGTGCGCTGCACCCGGCGCTCCGGCTCTGGGCGCAGGTGGTGTCGCGGCCCACGTCCGACCAGGCCTTCCTGAACGCGGGCAAACGGGACGCGGCGTACGACATGGATCTGCCCGAGGCCCAGGTCGTACGCGGTGCGCAGGAGGCCGACGGTGCCGAGCGTCCGGCGGCGGAGACCAAGGTCGTCAAGCTGTCCGACCAGCACACGTGGCTGCGGACCGGGCCGCAGGCCGGGTTGCGGGTGGGCGACTGGGTCGGCATGGGCCTGTCGCACCCGTGCACGTCGTTCGACAAGTGGCAGCTGATTCCGCTGGTGCGAGGCGACGGGACGGTCACCGACTACATCCGTACGTTCTTCTAGTTCCAGCCCAGCCGCCGAGGCGCGGGGCACAGTTACGGTCCGCCGGTCACCGGTGCCCCGGCCGCGAGGGCGCCCCGAAGGCGCACGGCACATCCCGCGCGCCGCGCACGCCGGAAGGCACCGCCATGGACCTCGTCATCCAGGACACCCTCGTGGTCGACGGCACCGGCGGCATTCCCTACCGTGCCGACGTCGGCCTGGTCGACGGCCGTATCGCCGAGATCCGCCGGGCCGGCGAGCCGCGGGTATCCGGGCGCCGGACACTGGACGCGGCGGGCCTCGCCCTGGCCCCCGGCTTCATCGACATGCACGCGCACAGCGATCTTGCACTACTACGCGACCCGGACCACAGCGCGAAGGTCGGCCAGGGCGTCACGCTGGAGGTCATCGGCCAGGACGGGCTGTCGTACGCGCCCATCGACGACCGCACGCTCGCCGAGGTGAACAGCGCGATCACCGGCTGGAACGGGGACGTGCTGAAGGACCCGGTGATCGATCCCACCTGGCGCTCGGTCGGCGAGTACCTGGACCGCCTCGATCACGGTTTCGACGGTGCGGGCATCGCCGCCAACGCCGCGTACCTGATTCCGCAGGGCACCGTGCGCATGCTCGTCGTCGGCTGGGAGAACCGTGCGGCGACACCGGGCGAGTTGGACCGTATGCGGGCGTTGGTCGCGGCGGGCCTGCGGGAGGGCGCGGTCGGCATGTCCTCCGGCCTCACGTACACGCCGGGGATGTACGCGAAGGACGCCGAACTGACCGAGCTGTGCCGGGTGGTGGCCGCGCACGGCGGCTACTACTGCCCGCACCACCGCTCGTACGGGGCGGGCGCCCTGGCCGCGTACAAGGAGATGGTGGCCCTCACCCGCGCCGCACACTGCCCGCTGCACCTGGCGCACGCCACCATGAACTTCGACGTGAACGTCGGCCGCGCACCCGAACTGCTCGCCCTGCTCGACGCGGCCCTGGCCGACGGCGCCGACATCACCCTGGACACCTATCCGTACACCCCCGGCAGCACCACTCTGGTCGCGATGCTGCCGAGTTGGGCGAGCGAGGGCGGGCCGGAGGCGACGCTCGGCAGGCTCCGGGACGGTGCGGCGGCCGAGCAGATCCGGCACGACCTGGAAGTGACCGGTTCGGACGGCTGCCACGGGGTGCCGATCGACTGGGCCACGATCGAGATCTCCGGCACCGGTGATCCGGCTCTGGCCGGATACGTCGGCAAGACCGTGCGCCAGTCGGCCCGGGAGCGCGGCGAGACGTCCTGGGCGACGGCCCGGCGGCTGCTGCTGGAGGACCGGCTCGGGCCGACGATCCTCCAGCACGTCGGCCACGAGGAGAACGTGCGGCAGATCATGCGGCACCGCGTGCACACCGGCGGCTCGGACGGCATCCTCCAGGGCGACAAGCCGCACCCGCGCGCTTATGGCACCTTCCCGCGCTACCTCGGCCACTATGTGCGCGAACTCGGCATCCTCTCCCTTCAGGAGTGCGTCGCCCACCTCACGGCACGCCCGGCCGCCCGGCTGCGACTGCCGGACCGGGGCCTGGTCCGCGAGGGTTACCGCGCCGACCTGGTGCTCTTCGATCCCGACACGGTTGCCGCCGGCTCGACGTTCGAGGCGCCGCGCACCCTGCCGACCGGTATTCCGTACGTACTGATCGACGGGCGCCTCGTCATCGAGGACGGCCGGCGCACGGACGTGCTGGCGGGACGGACGGTCAGAGGCGCCGGCGTCCCGCGCTCCACCGCCGGCCACGCGCCGCGGAACTAAAGCCGCACACCGGCCGCCGTCACACTGCGCAACGCGGCCGGCGCCGCGCGGGTCAGGAGGCTCGCGTCAGCGCACTCCCCGGGGCCTGAACTGGACGCTGATCCGTGCGCCGGCGACCCGCGCGCTCTTCGGGATGGCATGTTCCCAGGTGCGCTGGCAGGAGCCGCCCATCACGATCAGGTCGCCGTGGCCGAGACTGTGCCGTAGCGACGCCCCGCCGCCCCGCGGCCGTAGCAGCAGGTCGCGCGGGGCGCCCACGGACAGGATGGCGACCATGGTGTCTTCGTGGGCGCCGCGGCCGATGCGGTCGCCGTGCCAGGCGACGCTGTCGTGGCCGTCGCGGTAGAAGCACAGGCCCGCGGTGACGAAGGGCTCGCCAAGATCGGGGGCGTAGTAGCCGGTGAGGGCCGTCCTTGCGGTGTCGAGGACGGGGTGCGGCAGCGGGTCGCCGGCTCCGTAGAAGGCGAGCAGGCGGGGCACGCGGACCGTGTTCTCGTACATCTTCCGGCGCTCCGCGTGCCAGGGGACGTCGCGGACGAGCCCTTCGAAGAGCGCGTCGGCGCCGCTGAGCCAGCCGGGCAGCAGGTCGATCCACGCCCCGTCGCTCAGCACGGTCCTGCGCACGCCGCACAGCGAGCCGAGCCGGATGTCGTCGGTCTGGTCGAAGAGGGAGCCCTGGAGATGCGCGGACATGGTTCAAGCATCGCACACATTCGAACGCTTGAGCTATAAGAACGATCCTGACCGGCCGGTCGATCCATCGGTCGATCTACTGGCCGATCCACCGACCGACCCAGATGACTCGAAACGATCCGAATGATCCGCACGATTCGCGTCATCGCCGCGAATCGGCAGCGCGGCGCGCGGCGGGGCCGCGGACGGCACGGCCAGGAGTGAGCCGTTCGGGCGTACATGTCACGCCATCAAGGGGTGTTATTCGGCCACAATCCGAGCAGGTTTCGGATGCTGTTCGCACAGGCGGCCTACAGTCTTGCCCGGCACGCGGACATGTCGCCCTCGGTGGCATGCGCAAATGCGGCCGAGACCCATTCCAGGGAGTGGCATGAACCCGATCGCGGTATCGGCAGGCACCGCTCTGGTGGGAGCGATGGCCACGGATGCCTGGCAGCAGGCGCGGGCCGCCACGATGGCCGTATGGCGCAGGACCGGCCCGGACCGCGCCGACCACATCGGAGCCCAGCTCGAAGCGCTCCGCGCCCAGGTGCTGCTCGCGCGCGAGCACCGGGACCCGGACACCGAGCAGGCTCTCGCGGGCGCCTGGCGGCTGTACCTCCAGCAACTGGTGCAGGCGGATCCGGCGTTCGCCGACGATCTGCGGCGCCTGCTGGCCGAGCATCTGCACCCGGCGCTCGCCGCCCACGAACGGGCCCGGCAGTCGGTCATGGCATCGGAGGCACCCGTCCACCACGACGCGTTCGCAGCCGACCGCCACCAGTACCGCACCGGACGGTGAGCGGGACAACGACAGCCCGCGCGACGACGGCGCCCAAGACCCCGTTCCCCGCACTCCCACCCGGCCCCGCGCACCGCGTGTACCCCGGACCGCCACCCGACGGGCCGAGACACGCCCTGCGACGCCCGCGCACCGCTCCCCTGCCGCCCGCCCCGCCACCCGTTCAGCCGTACCGCGACACGCCGACGGCCCTGGCCTTTACTTTGACGTGGCCCAAAACACGGGGCGGTCTTCGTTACGCACCCGTAAAGTTGCCCCATGCAGCTGATCCAGTCGACGAAGCTCGCCAACGTCTGTTATGAGATCCGAGGCCCGGTTCTCCAGGAGGCGATGCGTCTGGAAGCGGCAGGTCACCGGATTCTGAAGCTCAACACGGGCAATCCGGCGGCGTTCGGCTTCGAGTGCCCGCCGGAGATCCTTGAGGACATCCTGCGCAACGTGAGCCATGCGCACGGCTACGGCGACGCGAAGGGCTTGCTCGCCGCGCGCCGTGCGGTGGTGATGCATTACCAGACACTGGGCGTGGAGACCGACGTCGAGCACGTCTTCATCGGCAACGGCGTCTCCGAGCTGATCGTGATGGCCATGCAGGGCCTGCTCGACGACGGCGACGAAGTGCTGGTCCCGGCCCCCGACTACCCGCTGTGGACGGCCGCCGTCTCACTCTCCGGCGGCACCGCCGTGCACTACCGCTGCGACGAGCAGTCCGACTGGATGCCCGATCTCGCGGACATCGAGAGCAAGGTCACCGACCGCACCAAGGCGCTCGTGATCATCAACCCGAACAACCCGACCGGCGCCGTATACAGCCCGGAGATGCTGCGCGGCCTCACGGATATCGCCCGCCGCCACAACCTCCTGCTCTGCTCCGACGAGATCTACGACAAGATCCTCTACGACGACGCCACGCACACTCCCACCGCCGCCGTCGCCCCCGACCTGCTCACTCTCACCTTCAACGGCATGTCGAAGGCCTACCGGGTGGCGGGGTACCGGGTCGGCTGGCTCGCGATCTCCGGGCCGCGGGCGCACGCGGACTCCTACATAGAGGGTCTGACGATCCTCGCCAATATGCGGTTGTGCGCCAACATGCCAGGTCAGCACGGTGTGGTGGCGGCGCTCAGCGGACGGCAGACGATCAAGGACCTGGTGCTGCCCGGCGGACGCCTCAAAGAGCAGCGCGACACGGCGTACCGGCTGCTCACCGAGATCCCCGGTGTGACCTGCGTCAAGCCCAAGGGTGCGCTGTATCTCTTCCCTCGGCTCGACCCCAAGGTCTTCAAGATCAAGGACGACCGGCAGATGGTGCTGGACCTGCTCCGCGCCGAGAAGATCATGGTGGTGCACGGGACCGGTTTCAACTGGCCGGAGCCCGACCACTTCCGCGTCGTCACGCTGCCGACCACGATGGACCTGACGCATGCGGTGACGCGGATCGGGTCGTTCCTGGACGGGTACAGCCAGCGGTAAACGGCCCGGCGATGCGCCCTGGCCCACGTCAACGGCAGGCCGCTTCCCTGGGACGGAATCAACTTTAGACGAAATCCAAGGTAGGATGTTTTCCTGTCAAGGCACAGGAGGCGTCCCCCATGTACGAGGCGATCCGCACCAAGTCGGTGCACACGATGGCCAACGCTTCTGCCGGCTTCCCGCACCGTTCCCGCGAGGAGGAGCTGGACATCCAGCTCGCCGGGCATCTGTCGGCACTGCTCGTCGTCACCGACGAGATCCGGGCGGCGGCGCCCGGCACCGGGCTCGACACCGGACCGCTCGACGCCGTGGCCGAGCGGCTCGCGGCACAGGTGGCGCGGTTGCGCAGCGGCAGTGCGCCGGTGCGGGCCGACGGCGCAGGCATGGGCGCGCCGGAGCGGGTCGCCGCGTTGCGCGGGCGGGCCCACGCACTGGCGGGGCGGGCCCTCGTGGTGGCGGCCTCCCGGGCGGACACTTCCGCGGCGATTCTCGCGGCGGAGTGCATGGACCTGCACGCGGAACCGCTCGGCGCCGCGGCCGACCCGGCCGCACCCAGGGTCCCCGCGGCACTCTGATGCCGGGCTGTCACGGTCGGGCCGAACCTGTCGTCGGGCCAAACCTGTCGTGAGCGCACCGCGCGTCCCCGGACGGTGTGGCACGGCGCAACGCGCGGTGCGCTCCCGACTCCGTCAGCCCAGGCGCCGCACAAGCCCCTCGTACTGCTCCCACAGCTCCTTCGGTGTGTGCTCGCCGAAGGTTTCAAAGTACGGCGGGATCAGAGCCGCTTCCTGGCGCCAGATCCCGGGGTCGACCGTGAGGAGCAACTCCAGGTCGGCCTCGGAGAGGTCAAGACCCTCGGTGTCCAGGGACCCGGCCGTCGGCAGGATGCCGATCGGGGTCCGTACACCGTCCGCGCGGCCGTCGAGCCGCTCGACGATCCACTTCAGGACGCGGCTGTTCTCGCCGAACCCGGGCCAGACGAACGCACCGTCGTCGTTCTTGCGGAACCAGTTGACGTAGTAGATCTTCGGCAGCTTGGACTCGTCGCCTTCCCGGGCGACCGAGGCACGGCCGACGGCGATCCAGTGGGCCATGTAGTCGCCCATGTTGTAGCCGCAGAACGGCAGCATCGCGAACGGGTCACGGCGCAGTTCGCCGACCGTGCCCTCGGCCGCCGCGGTCTTCTCCGAGGCGACGTTGGCGCCGAGGAACACGCCGTGGTTCCAGTCGAACGACTCGGTGACCAGCGGTACCGCGCTGGCGCGGCGTCCGCCGAAGAGGATCGCCGAGATCGGCACGCCCTTGGGGTCCTGCCACTCGGGCGCGATGATCGGGCACTGCGCGGCGGGCGTGGTGAAGCGGGCGTTGGGGTGGGCGGCTGGGGTGCCGGAGTCCGGCGTCCACGCGTCGCCCCGCCAGTCGGTCAGCCGGGCCGGAGGCTCCTTGGTCATGCCCTCCCACCACACGTCGCCGTCCTCGGTGAGGGCGACATTGGTGAAGACGGAGTTGCCCCAGAGCGTCTTCATCGCGTTGGCGTTGGTGTCCTCGCCGGTGCCGGGCGCGACACCGAAGAACCCGGCTTCGGGGTTGATCGCGTAGAGCCGCCCGTCGGCGCCGAACCGCATCCAGGCGATGTCGTCGCCGATGGTCTCGACCGTCCAGCCGGAGATCGTCGGCTCCAGCATGGCCAGATTCGTCTTGCCGCAGGCCGAAGGGAAGGCCGCGGCCACGTACTTCGCCTCGCCGCGCGGCGAGGTGAGCTTGAGGATCAGCATGTGCTCGGCGAGCCAGCCCTCGTCGCGCGCCATGACGGACGCGATACGCAGCGCGTAGCACTTCTTGCCGAGCAGCGCGTTGCCGCCGTAGCCGGAACCGTACGACCAGATCTCGCGGGACTCGGGGAAGTGCGAGATGTACTTGGTGGTGCTGCAGGGCCAGGCCACGTCCTGCTGGCCCGGCTCCAGCGGTGCGCCCACGGTGTGCACGGCCTTGACGAAGAAGCCGTCGTCGCCCAGCTCGCGCAGGACGGGCTGCCCCATCCGGGTCATCGTGCGCATGGAGACGGCGACATACGCCGAGTCGGTGATCTCGACGCCGATGGCGGACAGCGGCGAGCCCAACGGCCCCATGCAGAACGGGACGACGTACATGGTCCGCCCGCGCATCGCGCCCCGGAAGATCCCGTCCTGCCGTCCGTCCTCACCCGCGGCGGCGGAACTCTCGGCGCCACCCGCCGCATCCGCGCCCTGGCGGCCCTGGAAGACGGCGCGCATCTCGCCGGGGTCCATCCAGTGGTTGGTCGGGCCCGCGTCCTCCTCCCGGACGGAGCAGATGAACGTACGGTCCTCGACCCGTGCGACGTCCCGGGGGTCGGAGGCCGCGTAGTACGAGTCGGGGCGCTTGACGGGGTCCAGCTTGGTGAACGTGCCCTTTTCGACGAGCTCCTCGCAGAGCCGCTCGTACTCGGCCGCGGAACCGTCGCACCAGACCACCCGGTCCGGCTGCGTCAGCGCGGCGATCTCCTCGACCCACGCGACGAGATCACGGTGGCGGGTGGGAGGAGCGGACTCGGTGAGGTGGGGGCCGGGGATACGAGGACTCTGACTCTGCCTCGGCTCGGAGAGCACAGCTTCGCGCGCCACGCGTTCGCTCCTAGATAAGGGTTTTTGGTTGATGGCCCATGGGGCGGTGACCCCACCGGCCGCGGCACGGACTCCTGGCCTCTCGCGTCGCGCGCAGCTCACACGGAGCATGCACACTCCTGCCGTTCGCTCATCCGCAGCCGGTCGCACTCATATGATCATCGGACGTCCATGCCCATCTGTCCAGAGGGCATCACACATGAGCGAAGTGACGCTCCCCACGTCCTTCTTGGCTGTGCGGACTCGCCCGGCTGCGGCGCTCGTGGCCGTCAGTTGCGCCCGGTCATGCCGGTGGGCCTGCGCCGCCGACCGTCCGGGCCGCGCGGTTCACCGCCGGAAGCACTCCCGGTGCCCGCCGCCCACCGGTTCGAAGCACGCCCGCAGCCCGGTGAGGTCCATGCCGTCCACCATGTGCGTGAAGACGTACTCCTGCGCGTCGTACCCGTCGGCGACCTCGGCCCGCTGCGGTCTGCCGCCGTCGACCGAGACCTCCAGCACGTCTCCGATGTTCGAGTGCCACACCCGCGCCCACGCGGCGCGGCACTGCGCGCTGTACCTGAACGCCAGCCACGCCCCGGTGGAGGTGTGGTGTGCGGGGCCGAGCGTCTTGACCCGGTCAGGTGTGCTGCACCCCATCACCCCCGGGTCGTCGCCCGTGCACGTCCGGGCGCGGCACGCGGGTCCTGCCGGCACGGCGTGCGAGGCCCGCCCCGAGGGCTCCGGCGCCCTGGCCCCCGTGTCCGGCAGAACCGCCAGCCACACGGCCACCGCGACCCCGAGCACACAGGCGCCAGCGGCGACGGCCCACCTGCGGCGCCCGCCGCGACTCGACCCCTGCCCGGCCCGGCCCGCGGACGATCCGCCACCGACCGGCAGCGCCGTCTCCTCTGTGGCCACCGCAGGCGCCGCGCTCCCGGCCCGCCCGCTCCACTCCAGATCGGCCAGCTCCCACAGCGCCACCAGCCGCCCGGGCGGCTCGCCCGCTATCGCGCACAGCGTCTCGACGCCCTGCCGCGGGGTGAGCTGTTTGCCGTTGAGATAGCGCTCCCAGGAGGACTTGCTGTACGGGGTGCGGTCGGCCAGAGCGGCGATGCTCAGGCCCGTACGCGTCCTGAGCTCGCGCAGTCCCTGGGCCAGCCGCGTGCACGCGAGCGCGGCGGCAGGCGGGGTGTCCGTCATCCCCGCAGCACCCGCCAGGTGTCCGGGCCCACGATGCCGTCGGGCACCACACCGGCCTTCTTCTGCAGCCGCTTGACGGCCCGCGCGGTCATCTCCCCGTAGTCGCCGTCCACGCCTCCCGGGTCGAAACCATGGTGCTGCAGCAGGCACTGGGCCTCCACGACATCCCATCCCGGCGGCGAGAGCACGGCGGTACGGGTGGTGCTTTGACTTCCGCTCTCCTCCCCTAAAGAGAGGGGATTCCTACCACGGCCGTCTGACCGTCTCGGTGGGTTCCTGCTTCAACGCGCTGTGCCGGTACAGGTACCGGTCTTACCTGCGCTCCACAGGCTGAAACCGCCAGTCCGGCGGCCTTGGCGACGTTGACCGCCGCATTGATGTCCCGATCAAGCACGGCCCCGCAGTCTGCGCACTCCCACTCGCGTATGTGCAACGGCTTGGGGCCGTCCTTGACGCCGCATTGCGAGCACACCTGAGAGGTGGGCTCGAACCGGCCGATGCGCACGAACGTGCGCCCGTACCTCGCGGCCTTGTACTCCAACATGGCCGTGAAGGCGGACCATCCGGCATCGTGGACGGACCTGGCCAGACGCGTACGGGCGAGGCCCTTGACCGCCAGGTCCTCAACGGCAATCGCTTGGTTGTCGCGAATAATCCTCGTTGAGAGCTGGTGATGAAACTCGCGCCTGGCGTCAGCCACCTTCGCGTGTATGCGGGCGACCTTGAGCCGGGCCTTACTACGGTTGTTGCTGCCCTTCGCCTTGCGACTCAGGGCCTGTTGCGTCTTCTTGAGGCGCTTCTCGACCCGGCGCAGGAAACGGGGACTGTCGATCTTCGTGCCGCCCCTGCCGCATTGACTGTCCCCCGCCACGCCTCCTCTGCCACCTCATGGAGCACCAGGAGCCGGGTCGGTTCAACGCCGCCCACGCGTGCCAGTTCCTCCACCGCCTGCCGCGGCGGCAGCGCCTTTCCGTTGAGATAGCGCTCCCAGGACGAGCGGCTGTAGCCGGTCTTGGACTGCAGCGACGACAGGCCGAGACCGCTGCGGTCCTTCAACCGTCGTAACTGCACGACCAGCTGCCCCACCCGGTCGTCGATGGCGTGGCAGCCACCTGCCTGTGGACGCTGCGCAACCGCGCCGAGGAGTCGACGCACCCCGGCTCGGCGTTCCACGATCCGCTCGCGGAGCGCCTTTACCGCAGGATCGACTACGACTACGAGCGGTTCGGCAAGCCCAACCAGACCCATCCGCTGCGCGCCCTCACTCTGGACAACGCCATCCGCGCCTACCTGGACCTGCATCCAACCGCCACGGTGGTCGCCCTCGGCGAGGGTTTGCAGACCACCAACTGGCGCCTGGGGCGGCCGGACGTCGACTGGCTGTCCGTGGATCTGCCACCCGTCATCGACCTGCGCAGTCGCCTGCTCCCGCCGGAGCCGCGCATGACCGCGATCGCGGCCTCGGCACTGGACCGCAGGTGGATGGACGTCCCCGATCCGTCGCGCGGCGTGTTCATCTCCGCCGAGGGTCTGTTCATGTATCTCGAACGCGACCAGGTGATGTCCCTGATCGCCGACTGTGCGGCGCGGTTCCCCGGCGGGCAGCTGTTCTTCGACTCGATACCCGCCTTGTTCCGAAACCGGACGTCAAAGGGCTACCGCATGTCGGACCGCTACACGGCGCCGCCCATGCCGTTCAGCCTGTCGGTCTCCGAGGCCGCCCGCCTGCCCGCGGAGATCCCCGGCGTGGCCACCGCAGAAGACCTGCAACCGCCGCCCGGCCGCAAGGCATGGCGGTCGAGAACGCTCCGGAAGATCGCGGCCCTGCCCGGCCTGCGCGACCTGCGCCCGTCGATCACCCTGTTGAGCTTCGCCGCCGCTCCTCACCCGTAGGCCGCGGTGTGCTGCCTGGCGGGTCCGCGCAACGCACGGGCATCGCATACCGGTGTCGGCCGGCCCGGCGCGGGGCGTCGGGTGCGCGGGCCCGCCGCCGCCGGCCCGCGCCGCCGCGTACCGGATCACGCAAGAACGCTCCTCTCCACCCGGCCGACCACGACTGATCCGTGGCTTACCGCGACGTCGGTACGATGCCGTCCATGACTGCGCCCACCCCCGACGCATCCCCCATGCCGTCGCCCGCCGACCGTGACGCCGAGGGTGTCCCCGCACCTGCCGCGGCCGGTGCCGCCTCGCTGCCTCAGCAGGCCGCCCAGCTTCCGCAGCAGGTCAAGCCCAGGCTCCGCGGCTGGCTGCACGCCGGAATGTTCCCCGCCGTGCTGATCTCGGGGCTGGTGCTCACCGCTCTCGCGGACTCCACCCGCGGCCGTATCGCCTGCGGGATCTACGTCCTGACTGCCTGCCTACTGTTCGGTGTGAGCGCGCTCTACCACCGCGGCGACTGGGGCCCGCGCGCCGGACGCGTGCTGCGCAGGCTCGACCACGCGAACATCTTCCTGATCATCGCGGGCACCTACACGCCGCTGACGATGCTGCTGCTGCCCGGCGCCAAGGGCGAATGGCTGCTGTGGGGGATATGGGCCACCGCTGCGGCGGGCATCGTCTTCCGCGTCTTTTGGGTCGGCGCGCCCCGCTGGCTCTACACACCCTGCTACATCGCGATGGGCTGGGCGGCGGTCTTCTTCCTGCCGGACTTCCTGCACACGGGCGGCCTCGCGGTCCTGATCTGCGTGGTCGTGGGCGGCCTGCTCTACAGCGCGGGCGGTCTCGTCTACGGCATCAAGCGGCCCAACCCGTCACCGCGCTGGTTCGGCTTCCATGAGGTCTTCCACTCCTTCACGCTGGCCGCGTTCGTGGTGCACTACGTCGGCATCTCGCTGGTGGCCTACCAGCACGCGTAATCCCCGCTCCCGCCTCTCCTCCCTCAGCCCTCTCGGCCGCGGTCCCCGGACCGCGGCCGTCCTCTTGTCGTGCACGGCGACGTGCCGGAGTCCTCGCCCGACGGGCCGCGGCCCGCGGGCCAGACTCTGGCCCGGAGCCCAGCCGGATGGCCGACAATGACCCCATGACGGCCGCACGCACCCCCACCTCCCGCACCCCGTCCACCGCCGGCCGCGCCTCCGTCTCCACCACCAAGCCCACGACCGCCAAGCCCACGACCGGCCCCGGCGAGGACTCCACCGAAGCCCCGCGGCCCGGGCTACGCGAGCGTAAGAAGATCAAGACCCGCTCGGCGATCCGCGAGGCGACCTACCGCCTGATCGCGGAGCAGGGCTACGAGGCGACGACCGTCGAGCAGATCGCGGAGGCCGCCGAGGTCTCTCCCAGTACCGTCTTCAGGTACTTCCCGGCCAAGGAGGACATCGTCCTCACCGACGAGTACGACCAGCTGATGGCGGCCGAGCTGCGGGCCCGGCCCGCGGACGAGCCCCTGATCGAGTCGCTGCGTGCCGTGCTGCGGGACTCCTGGGCGACCGGATTCCAGGAGCCGCCCGAGATCGTGCGGCTGCGCACCCGGCTGATGCTCGACGTACCCGCCGTGCGCTCGCGGATGATGGAGGGCGTATCGGCCACCGGCCTGATGTTCTGCCGCATCGTCGCCGAGCGCACCGGCCGCCGCGCGGAAGACCTGGAGGTACGGGTCTACGCCATGGGACTGGTCGGCGCCATGCTGGAGACCACCCTGTACTGGGCGGAACGCGGCCACCGCGACGATCTGCCCGAGCTGATCGACCACGCGCTGGAGACGTTCGAGCACGGCCTCAGTCGCTGAGCAGACACCGAAAGGCGGCGCGAGGCACCGGCCGGCCGCCGTCTGATCGGCCACTCCGGCGGACGTACGGCCCGGGCCCACAGGGCACTGTGAATCATGGTGCTTCCGGTGTGGCCCGCATGCCATCCTGGCCCCGTGAACGGTCCCGAGATCGACATCGAGTTCGCTCCTGAGCTGGGCACGTTCCTCGCGCAGGCGCGTCGGCGGGGGCGTACGGAGGTGGTGACCGACGGGGTCTCGTCGCTCGGGCATGTCGTCGAGTCGCTGGGTGTGCCGCTGACCGAGGTCGGCGGGCTGCTGGTGGACGGGCGCCCCGCCGATGTCTCGCACGTTCCCGTCGCGGGCGAGTCGGTGCAGGTCAAAACGGTCAGCCGGCCGCAGCGCGTGGACGGTGCGCCGCTGCGTTTCCTGCTCGATGTGCATCTGGGCACGCTGGCGCGGCGGCTACGGCTGCTGGGCGTGGACACGGCGTACGAATCGACGGACATCGGCGATCCGGCACTGGCCACGCGGTCGGCCGCCGAGCGGCGGGTGATGCTCAGCCGGGATCGCGGGCTGCTGCGGCGCCGGGAGCTGTGGGCCGGGGCGTATGTGTACAGCGACCGGCCCGACGAGCAGCTGCGGGACGTACTCACCAGGTTCGCACCCGAGCTGCGGCCGTGGACCCGCTGCACCGCGTGCAACGGACTGCTCAAAAACGCCCGCAAGGACGAGGTCGCCGGAGCGCTGGAGAGCGGTACGCGGCGGACATACAACGTGTTCGCGCAGTGTGCGGCGTGCGGGCAGGTGTACTGGCGGGGCGCACATCATGACCGGCTCGAACGGATCGTGGACGCGGCGGTGGGAGAGTTCGGGACAGGGTGAGGCGGCGGGGCGCGAGGTCCGAGGCGGCGTCCGGGGGCCGCGGCCCGAGGCTCAGGCGTCCTGCAGCGCGGAGGCGGTCTCCTTCGCGAAGGCGTCCGGATTGTCCAGCATGATGTTGTGCCCGCAGTCGCCGACCGACACCACCGAGACACCCGCGTCGACGAGTTGCTGCGCGTCGCGGAGCGGGTCGCCGCTTTCGGGACGCAGGTAGGTACGGGGGATCGTCAGGCTCAGCAGCTGTTCGCGCATGGTGGGCACGGAGCCGTGGGCGAGGTGTATCGCGCTGCGGTGCAGCGCTTCCCGGCCGGCCAGTCGCATCGTGGACCACCAGTGCGGCCCGACGGCCTCGCGGACCTGCCGCCATCCACCGGCGAGGAACTCCTCTTCGGTGAAGGTGGCGATGCCGCTGGTGCCCGGCCGGCGCCGCGCGGTCGGCGTCGGATCGAGGTTGGCGTCGATCAGGACCAGGCGGGCGACCAGGTGCGGATGGCGACTGGCGAGCACGATGGCCACGGCGCCGCCCATGCTGTGCGCGACGACGTCGGCGGCACGGACATGCGCCGCCTCGAACGCCGCGGCGACGGCGTCGGCGTGATCCTCCAGGGTGTATTCGAAGTCGGTGGGGCGGTCGCTGATGCCGAAGCCGAGCATGTCGATCAGCAGCGACCGGTGGCCGGCGAGCTCGGGATGCAGGGCCGCGGCCGTGAAGTACGGACCGGAAGAAGCGCCGAGTCCGTGCAGGTAGACCCGGGTGTGCCGAGGGTCTCCCGGTATCTCCACCCAGCGGATCCGTGCTCCGTCGGGTGTCACCTGGGTATCGCGCATGACTCCTCCTTGAACGTCCTTAAGCATCGCCACGACTATACATCGGTAACGATGTATAGCGAGCGTGAGGGATAAGTGAGGGATAATGCTGTCGTGTTGGAGTTGGCAATTCTGGGTTTCCTGTACGAGCAGCCGCTGCACGGCTACGAGCTGAAACGGCGCGTCGCGCATCTCACCGGCCATGTCCGGCCGATCGCGGACGGCACGCTGTATCCCGCGATCAAGCGGTTGGAGAAGGCCGGCTGGCTGAGCCGGCAGACCGAGCCGGGCAGCCGCGCGGCTCCCCGGCATGTGCTCACGCTGACGGATCAGGGCCGCGAAGAACTGCTGCGCCGCCTCAGGTCGACGGACGGCGTGTTGATCAGCGACGAGAACCACTGGTTCACGGTGCTGGCCTTCCTGCGGCATCTGGACGAGCCGGCCGAGCAGGCAGCCGTGCTGCGGCGTCGGCTGGCCTTCCTCCAGGAGCCGAGCAGCTTCTTCTACGAGGACGAACGCCCGCTCGGCGTCGAGCACTTCGACGACCCGTTCCGGCAGGGACTCCTCAAGATCGCCCGCGCGACCAGCGAGACGGAGCTGCACTGGCTGCAGACGACGCTGAAGACGCTCACGCCTGACGGCTGAAGGGCGCCGAAGCCCGACACCGCTGGGCTCAGCTCTCCTCAAGCGCTCCCAGTGCGCTCCGCAGCGTCCGGGCGTCCGTCGTCGGCGCGTCGCAGGTGAAGTTGCGGCAGACGTAGGCGGCGGGATTGCCGTCGACGAGAGGGCGGTCGGCGAGGAGCGGGAGCTCCGGGCTGTCCGGTGGGCCGTAGGCGAGCACCGCTCCGGGGGCCGTGCCGAGGAGTGCGGCGCGGCGCAGGGCGCGGGCCGCGGGATCGTCCGGGGCGCCCACCACGGCCACCTCGCGCGGGCCGTCGAGGACCGCCTCCGCCACCGCGAGCCCCCAGCCGACGAAGCGCGGCACCCGCGGGCCGAGGGTGCGCACCACGGCCAGGGCGCGTTCGGCCGCGGCGCGGTGGGCCTCGGCGCCGGTGTGGGCCGCGTAGGAGAGCAGGGCGCCCGCGGCGGCGGCCTGGCCGGACGGGACGGCGTTGTCGGTCGGGTCCTGCGGACGGCGGATCAACTGCTCGGCGTCGGCGGCCGTGTCGTACAGCTCGCCCTGCTCACCGGTGAAGCGGGTTTGCACCTGGTCGAGCAGGAACCCGGCGAACTGGAGCCAGCAGCCCTCGCCGGTCACCGACGCCAGGGCGAGGAAACCCTCCGCGACATCGGCGTAGTCCTCCAGCACACCCGCGCTGCTGCCCGGCCGGCCGTCCTTCGAGGTGCGGGTGAGCCGGGCACGGTCGTCCAGGTGCAGTCGGACGAGGAGGTCGGCGGCGGCGAGCGCGGCGTCGACGAGGTCGGGGCGGTCGAAACAGGCGCCGGTCTCCGCGAGGGCGGCGATCGCCAGGCCGTTCCAGGCCGCCACGACCTTGTCGTCCCGGCCGGGCGCGGACCGCCGGGCACGCGCGGCCAGCAGCCGTTCCCGTACGGACGCGATCCGGTCGGCGTCGGCCGTCTCCTGTGACGGCTGTGCGAGGCGCAGCACGGACGCCGGCTCGCCGGCCACCTCGAACGAGCCGTCGTCCACCACCCCGTAGTACTCGGCGGCGAACTCGCCGTCCGCGTCGCCGAGTTCGTCCCGCAGCTGCCGGCGCGTCCAGGCGTAGTAGGCGCCCTCGACATGCTTGCCGGTGTCCGGGTGCGTACTGTCCGCGTCGAGCGCCGAGGCGAACCCGCCCTCGGCCGTGCCCAGTTCGCGCACCATGAAGTCGGCGGTCTCCAAGGCCACCCGCCGGGCTGCCGCGGAACCGGTGGCGCGCCACAGGTGGGTGTAGACGCGGCACAGCAGCGCGTTGTCGTAGAGCATCTTCTCGAAGTGCGGCACGCGCCACTCGCCGTCTACGGCGTACCGGGCGAAACCGCCGCCGAGCTGGTCGTAGATGCCGCCGCGGGCCATCTGTCCGCAGGTGTCCGCGGCCATCTGCAGCGCACCCTCTGAGCCGGTGCGGGCGTGATGGCGCAGCAGGAACTCGATGACCATCGACGGCGGGAACTTGGGCGCCCGGCCGAAGCCGCCGTGCGCCGCGTCGTAGTCGCGGGTCAGACCCAGCAGCGCCTGCGCAAGCTCCTCGTCACCAGGCGGCCGCCCCTCCCCCGCCGCGCCGTACACCGACTCACGCTCCGCCAGGTCCTTCACGATGCGTTCCGCCACCGCGGTGACCTCACCGCGCCGCTCGCCCCAGGCTTGCGCGACTCCTTCAAGTACCTGGGTGAAGCCGGGCATGCCGTGCCGTGGGGTGGGCGGGAAGTAGGTACCGAAGTAGAAGGGCTCGCCGTCCTGGGTCAGGAACACCGTCATGGGCCAGCCGCCCTGCCCGGTCGCCGCCTGCACCGCTTCCATATAGACGGCGTCGACGTCGGGACGCTCCTCGCGGTCGACCTTGATGTTGACGAACTTCTCGTTCATCACCGCGGCCGTCGACGCATCCTCGAAGGACTCACTGGCCATCACATGGCACCAGTAAATTAGTAGAAGCATAAGTGGCAGGACGCATAGCCCACACTCAAGAGGATGGGCACGTCCCGCCGCTTAGCTTCTGTCATCGCCTCCTCTCCCCATGGCCACCAGTCCACTGGATTGGAGGCGTGCTGGAGTAGGTAGGGCGACTGCTCGTTAGCCAGTCGGTTCATGACGACATCGTTGCATGGGACGGACCGCGACGGGTGATCATTGGCGTCGGGCGCAGAGTCGCGGAAGCCGTACATGCTCGCCGAGGCCGGCTCACGGCGCCCACAGCGGGTCGGACAGGCGAGACAGACTGCCGGCCGACCGGCCTCAGATCAGGCGTCGGGACCGCCAGCATCCGCCACACCCTCCAACGCACCAACAGCACCGACCCGACCGCCCTGCCGACCAAGACCCAGAGCTCGGACCGAAGGATCGCCCTGCCCACCGAGTGCACGCACTCTCTCGAACAGCACCACGAAAGGCAGGCCCGCGAGCGCAAACCGGCAGGGACGAACTGGAAGACAAGCGGCTACGTCTCCACCCGGCCCGACGGCAACCCGATCGAGGGAGCCACCTCACCCGGCACTCTAGCGGGCGCTTGGTTCTGCTATCGACTCATATGATCGAGTTTGCCGAGATGGACAGCTGGGTGCGATGACTGGTTTGTCGGTAATTCGCCAGTGAGGAAATGCGCCGGTGGCCATCAGCTGGATGGATTCGAGCGGGATTGCCACGTCCCATTTGGATACGCTCCGGACTGCGCCGCTGCATCCAGCCGGCCAACTGTTCCCGTGGCACGCCCCTGCCGACGAAGCCCAACTCCCCGGTACTCCAGCAGTATGCAGCCCGACAGCGCTACCCCAGCGACCTGTCCGACGCCCGCCGGGAACTCATCCGGCCCACACACGCCCGGGCCGGCATCCGACCACCCACCCCACAGGGCAAGCCAGTTCAGATGCCACCCGATCGTGCAGCAGACCCTCCTTCGGGCACGGACTGCCTCGCTCCGTCGTACAACGGACTGGTGATCCCGCCGAACGACGGCCACAGATCACCGAACCGATCACCACCGGTCCCCTCACGATCTGCGACTACGGCAAGGCCGGATTCAGCGCGCGTCCCCAGACCGGGACTGGAGGTCGTCGCCCCCGGCCGACAGAGCTGCCAGCCGATCGGTCAGCAGGCCGGCCATGGCGCGCACGCCGTGGCCGATCGCCCGCTCGTCGGCGGCGAAGTCGGGAGTGTGCGGCGCCCCGTTCATCCCCGCCTCAGCGTCCGCGACGCCGAGGTAGAACTGCGCTCCCGGCGCCTCATTGAGGAACAGAGCGAAATCCTCACAGTTGAAGGGCCAGGACGCCCGGGCCCATAGGACAGACTCCGGCCCCAGCGCCGCGCTCAGGTACCGACCGGCCGCCGTGCTGAGCTCGACGGAGTTCACCATGGCGGGGAACGGATCGCCCGGGAACTCCACGTGTCCGCCCGCGGCCGCCGCGAGCCGCATGACCTGCACACGCAGCTCCGGATGCCGCTCCTGCGGCCAGACCCGCAGCAGTACGTTGGGGACGGGCAGCCCGCCGGGAGTCCGCTCGGTCCACTGGGCGACACACACGCATTCCTGGATCGACGCGGCGGTCTCGGGGTCCAGCACCGCGTGAAAGCGCGCGTTGTAGTCGGCGATGCTCTGCGGGAAGTCGACGGTGCCGAGCTCCGCCACCTCCGCCGCAACAGCGGCGGCCGCCGCGTCGTCGCCGCCCGGCAGCACGATCCGCATATGGTCGAGCCCGGGCAGGCCGTACCCCGCAGACACCCCGATGGTGCCGCAGGGGAACGGACTGCAGTGCAGCGCATAGAACTCGCGCGGCCCGAGCCTTTGCACCAGGCCGGTCTCCAGCATCGCGCGCGCACCCTGCAAGGGCTCCTCGGCCGGCTGGAAGACGAACACCAGCCGACCGCGTACCGACCCAGAACTCTGAGCCAGCGCCCGGGCGACACCGACACCGATCGCCGTGTGCAGGTCGTGCCCGCACAAGTGCCCGACACCAGGGACACGTGAGGCGAAACCCTCGTCGAAAACCCTGTCCGACCGCGGGAAAGGCAGCACGTTCGTCCCCGCGTCGACCGCGTCCATGTCCGCCCGGTACGCCACCGTCGGACCTTCCGCGGAACCGTCGAGCACCGCGACGACTCCGTGCCCACCCAGGCCCGTCGTCACCTCCAACCCCGCCGCACGCAACTGCTCCGCGACCAGCCCCGCCGTCTCCCGCTCCTCGCCGGCCAGCTCGGGGCGGCGGTGGATCTCCCGGCGGAGCTCAATCAGTTCCTCGTCACGTGACGTCACGTAGCAAAGGTGGGGAAACGGTTGCCGGTACGCAACTGTTTATTACGGAGCACGAGCCTCGGCCCTGATCAGGGCCGGTGGCCAGGCGACGGGTCCGAGCTCATGACCGGGAAGCCCATCAACAGGCTCGGCAGCGATCAAGACTCGCGGACCGCTCAACCCACCAGCCCAACCCCCAATCCGCCAGCAGCCGCGGCCAGCACCACGTCGTCCTCCACAGCCGTTCGAATCCTGACTTGGTAGAACACCAGCTGGAGCTTTAGGAACAGGCACTAACCTTGACTCTGTCGGTGATCTTGGATGGTCGGGCTCAGCTGCCGAGGGTTCGCCAGGACTTTGACCGGGGGATCTCGTTCTGGTCCAGGAAGGTCTGGAAGGCGGTCGGAGGTCTCGGTGAAGAGGGTTCCTCGGTCGCTGACCGGCCGCTGAGTCGTTCGATGTTCACGGCGATGGCTGTGAGGACGTGTTGCAGGTGGGCTTTCGGCTGTCCTCTGTAGCGGCAGTGGCGCATGCCGTGTCCGTGGGCGAACTCGTTGATGGTGCCCTCCACTCCGGAGCGGACCGCGTAGCGGGTCTTCCAGTCGGGTGTCTGCTGCTCGGCGCGGACGCGGAGTTGCAGGTCGCGGAGTTCTCGTGGGGGAAAGCCCACGGTCCGGGCGCTGTCGGCGGTGGTGGTGCAGCGGGTGCGGGCCGGGCAGGGGCGGCACTGGCTCTTGGTGAACCGGGCCACGATCAGCGGGGCGGCGGTGGGTGAGGAGGTCGGGTAGGGGCCGTGCCAGCCCGCGCTGACCTGGCCCTGGGGGCAGGTGACCTGGCGGCGGTCGAAGTCGATGTGGAAGTCGTCCCGGTCGAAGCCTTCGTTCTTGCGGTGCTGGCGGGTGGGGTTGCCCGGCAATGGGCCGCTGACGGTAATCTGGTGTTCGCGGGCGGCTCGTTCCAGGTGGACCAAGGAGGTGTAGCCGCCGTCGACCAGGTGCTCGGCGGGCAGCAGCCCGCGACGGGCCAGGCGGGTGTGGATGCCGGGCAGGGCCTGGCCGTCGTTCGTGGCGGCCGAGGTGGTGGCAACGTCCGTGATCACGTTGGTGCTGTCCAAGGCGCACGTCTCGGTGACATGCGCGGCGAACCCCTTCCAGCTGATGATGTGCCCATGGCGGACGTAGCGCGCCGTGGTGTCGTAGGGGGAAACGATTGCCGAGGAGGAGGGCGGCAGGCCGCCGTCGTCGGCGGTTCGCCAGCGCAGGCGTCCTGCCGAGTCACGGTAGTAGTTCTGCACGACGATCTGCCGCAGTGCCTCGGCCTGCGGGCCGGGACGGTAACCCGGTTCGTGCTGGTGGAGAGTTTCCAGCAGTTGGCAGGCATCGCCGCCAGCGGCGAGGATTCTGGTCTTGGGCCGGGTGGGGTTCTTGCCCAGACGGACCGCTCGACCGTAGCGGCGCCCCCAGTCCTCGTCGACCAGGCCGACCAGCAGGTGCGAGGCCGTGCGGGCCACCTCTTCCAGCACGGCACGGACCGCCTCAGTGACCAGTTCCAGCCGGGTCAAATCGCGCACCGCGGCCAGGACGTGAGTGGAATCGGTGCGCTGCGTGGTGCGCTCGCGTACCAGCCCGGCCTCCTTCAGGCGCGCCAGCGCCAGATCGAGAAGACGGTCGGCGCGACTGCCCTCGGGCGAGGCGCTCGCGGAAATCGGCCAGCACGCTGTGGTGGAAGCCGGGATCGTCCAGCTCCAGGGCCATGGCGTACTTGAAGTCGATGCGGCAGCGGACCGCTTCCGCTGCCTGGCGGTCCGACAGACCGAGCAGGAACTGCAGCACACAGACGGTGGCCAGTTGGGCAGGCGAGATGCTGGGGCGTCCGTCGCGTGGATACCAGTGCGGCGAAGTCTTCGTCGCACCACAGCCCGTCCAGCCGGTCTCGTACCCACATCGCCGTCGTACCGCCCGGATTGCTCGCCCGCGCGATCTGCGCGGTCAAAGACGGGACCTGCTCACCAGAACGGGGACGGAGCGACAACGGACACCTCGGCAACTGCATCGATCAACGAAACAGCCCCGAGCATGCCCGCTGATCACGCTGCCACACCGGGAAACTTCAAGATCACCGACAGAGTCAAGCTAACCTCGCCATGGGCGTCCACCGCCAGGACGGCCGCACCAACATCGCCGCCGCTCTCCGCCGCACCTGCCGCGACCACCAACGGCCCCTCACCGCTCTTGGACTGACCTGACAACCCCGGACACAAGATCACTTCTCAAAGACCCTGGGCTGGTCACGGGCACGTTGGTGGAGGTTTTGATGCTCTGGGTGTCGATTACGGAGGCCGTCGGTTCGGGCTTGCGACCTTCCTTCACGCGAGCCGGCGCGATGAGGTCGTAATTGAGCTGGGTGAAGATTTAATAGTGTTGTGGCGCGACGACGATCAACATACGATCCGCCGCGTGTCTACCAAGATCCCTTACATGCCCTTGCCGATCGACCAGTCCGACGTGCGGTACGAGCACGGTCCCGACTCGGCAGCACAGCCTGGGGTGCCAGCGGGCGACACGATCGAGTTCGAGTGGACGGACAGCGTCGTCTACCCGGGCACCGTCCGGAAGTTCTGGGTCCACGTGCCAGCCGGATACGACGCCTCGAAGCCGACGTCTCTGATGGTGTTCCAGGACGGCTGGTGGTACCTCGACCCCGAGGGGGAAGTGCGCGGCGGGATCGTCCTGGACAATCTCGTCCACAGCGGCGACATCCCCGTCACCATCGGGGTGTTCGTTGACCCCGGCGTCTTTCCGGACGCCGAGAACCCCAAGAACCGCAACAACGAGTACGACGCCTTCGACGACCGTTACGTCAACTTCCTGCTCACGGAGATCATCCCGCAGGTCACGGAGCGGTTCGCCATCACTGACGACCCGGAGCAGTGGGGCATCTGCGGTGGCAGTTCCGGCGGGAACTGCGCCTTCACGGCAGCGTGGCTCCGCCCCGACAAGTTCCGGAAGGTCATCGGCTACCTCTCCAGCTTCGCCCAGATGCCCGACGGCAACCCCTACCCGGAACTCATTCCGAGCGTCGAGCGGAAGCCGCTGCGCATCTTCCTGCAAGCCGGCCACCGTGACCTGCGCTGGAACGGCCCGAAGTACAACTGGCTCGCCAACAACCTCCGCACGGCCGCTGCGCTTGCGGAGGCGAGCTACGACTTCCGTCTTGTCCTCGGCGAGGGCGGCCACAGCCCGAACCACGGCGGCGTCCTGCTCCCGGACGCCCTCCGCTGGCAGTGGCGCCCTGCCGGCGAGTGACACGGTCACGTCGGCGCTGGAGAGGCGGCGACCCTGGGATGGTGAATGAACCTTGAGTGCCCGTCAGCGCCGGGCGTCCCCAGGCGCGAGCAGGCTCGTGAGCTCGGTGATCGCCTCGGGGGACGGTCGAACGTACATGGGAGGACCTCGGGTATGTGGAGTCCAGGGTCTTTGAGAAGTGATCTTGTGTCCGGGTTCGTCAGGCCAGTCCGAGAGCGGTGAGGGGCCGTTGGTGGTCGCGGCAGGTGCGGCGGAGAGCGGTGGCGACGTTGGTGCGGCCGTCCTGTCGGTGGACGCCGATGGCGAGGTTACGCAGGTCGGCCATGACGCGGGGCAGGTGCCGGGTGCGGATCTTTGAGGGGTCCTCATGGAAGGTGCGGTCGCGGACGTGGTGGAGTTCCGGTTCAGTCTATGAATTCCACCACCTCGGTAAACTGGGCTAGGCGGCAGCCCTGTTGGTGAAGACGGGCCGCTTGACACTCCGTGAGTGAGCGCCGTTCACTCACGGACGCGGGCGCAACTGAGCGCCGCATCGCCGGCGCGGCTTCGGCATACCTGGTCAGCCCAGAAATCCATGGGATGACTGCTGGATGTGGTCGATGAGGCGGTGCTGGTCGACGGCGTCGGCGAACGTGGTGGCGTCGGTTGCGCCAACGGCCTTGTCGCGGGCGAACGCGGCGTACAGGCGGGCGAGGCGTTTGGCGGGCTGCTGGCCACCTACCGCTCAAAGTCACAAGCGGGGGCAGGCCCAGTCAGGAGGTCGGGCCGAGTAGCGGTGCAGCCATTTGGTGAGCTCGTGCAGTCGCTGCTGGTTGGGGTCGTCCTCGGCCGCGTCGGCTGTGACCGGAGGACAGGACCAGGGCTTCGAGGGGCCGCCGGGTCCTTCGCATCGTCGGGGCCGGTGCCGGTGTTGAGCGGCTGCACCTGCTCGGCTTGTCGGCGGATCCGCCTGAGCCGAGCAGAGGTTCCTTTCCGCACCGGTTCGACGGGTGCTGCGCGGGGCCGGTGTGTGGGCCGGGCCGTAGTGGAAAGCCCCAGCAGCAGGGTCGGGGGCAGGCGCCGGTAGTTGGGACAGCGCCCGTCGACGAGATGCTTCAGGACGGTGTGTCGTCCAGGCAGCGGCGGGAGGAATGACGGTCGCGGAAGCGGAAGCGCGGACGGTGGCTGTCGTACTCGGTCGGCATGACCAGCGCCGAGCAGATTCACCGGGCTGTACTCAAGGTCCTCGTTCCGGCCTGTACGGCATCGTTCGAGCCCTGCGGCGACATCCGGGGCGGGGCCTGGGTCGCCGAGATCACCGGCGACTGCCTCAAGGGCTGGCGGAAGGGAATGCGGCTGATCGTCCGCAAGGAACGGCCTGTGCGCCGTGAGGCGCTGTTGATTCGAATGGGGGTGAAAGACCTTCGCCATCTGTCCTGTCGCAGCAGGTCGGTGGAGCTGAGGGCAGCCCGATCCGGGTGGTGCCGGTGAGGGCGGGAAGCAGCCCTGACAAAGCCGGGACGTGCCAGCACTGCCAGATGGTGCGGGTCCGGCGAGCGGGACGGAGAGGAGTACGCGAGGAACCGGCGTTTACGTCCCTTCATCTTGCACCGGCTCGAACCTGGTGGATATGGGCCGGGGGCGGTGCGCAACCCGCCGGATATCGGCGGGGGGAACTCCTGGGTCGGTTAGGTCGGCCGCCGCCGGGAGACCACGGCGAAGTGCTGCGGGGTAGCCGTGGCGATGCCGCAGGGACAGAGCCGGGCTCCTCCTCCGTCGAGCGAATCACAGTGAACACGGGAACCATCCGGGTCTTGCCACCCGCCGGGCCGCCAGCCCGGAGGAGTGGGCTGAGCGCACCGACCGCTGACCGGGCCTGGATGGGGCGGAGCCGTCGTAGTACTCCGAGCCGGGGAAAGCCCGGCGCATGGGGAAGGACGGCAGCGGTTTCGAGAAGGGAAGGAGGCTGCAATGTCGAAAGACGCGCCGGTGAACATCGGCGCCATGAGCGCGACGGACCCGGTGGGGCCGCGCGGTCGGGTATCGAGGATGCAGGCCAAGCTTCACCGTTGGGCGGCGGCTGATCCCGGCCGCAGGTTCGACGACCTGTTCAACCTCGTGCACGACCCGGCGACGCTGTTGGTGGCGTTCGACCGGGTCGCGGGCAACACCGGCGCGAAAACTCCCGGAGTCGACGGCCTGACCGTCGCCGATATTGAGGAGATCGCCGGGATGGCCGGGTTCCTGGACGACCTGCGAACCCAGTTGAAGGACGGATCGTTTCGTCCGCTTCCGGTGCGGGAACGCAAGATCCCCAAGCCGGGTGGCAGCGGGAAAAGTCCGGCAAGCTGGGAATCCCGACCATTGCGGATCGGGTGGTCCAGGCGGCGCTGAAGCTGGTGCTGGAGCCGATCTTCGAGACCGGCTTCCTGCCGGTCTCATACGGGTTCTGGCCGAAGCGACGGGCACACGATGCAGTCGCGGAGATCCAGTACTTCGGCACCAAAGGCTACCGCTGGGTGCTGGATGCGGATATTGAAGCGTGTTTTGACTCGATCGACCACGCGGCCCTTATAGACCGGGTGCGGACTCGGGTGAAGGACAAGCATGTGCTGTTGCTGGTCAAGGCGTTCCTCAAGGCCGGGGTCATGATCGAAACCGGTCACTTCGAGAACAACCCGACCGGCACGCCGCAAGGAGGCATCCTGTCGCCGCTGCTGGCCAACATCGCCCTGAGCGCGCTCGATGAGCACGTCCACGGGCCGTGGCGGCCGGGCGGGGCGATGGGCAGCCCCGTAAGTCGCGCCCTCCGTCGCCGGAGGGGACTGCCGAACTGGCGGATCGTCCGCTACGCGGACCTATGCCGAGTTCGGCATAGGTCCGCTTATGCCGTGTGCCGGGTTATGCCGACTGCGGCGGCGACAGCATGATGATTCCTGTGCCTGCCTCGGAGCTGTCGGCATAACCCGTGGCCTCCGGCTCAAAGCGTCCGGAGGAATGCCAGCAGGTTGTCCGGAGCGGTGAATCGTCCGGGGGTGCTGCCGGCGGGAGCCGTGCGCGCGAGTGCTCGTTCTTTGATGCTCATGTCGGCGTGCAGATAAATTTGTGTGGTTTCGGTTGATTCGTGGCCGAGCCAGAGAGCGATCACGGTGATGTCGACTCCGGCGTGGAGGAGTGCCATTGCTGTGCTGTGTCGCAGGGTGTGCGGGGTGACGTGCTTGCTGGCCAGGGACGGGCAGGTGGCTGCGGCGGTCCGGGTGTGCTTAGCGACGAGGGCTTCGACGGCGTCCCGGCTGAGCGGGGTTCCGCGGCGGGTCGGGAACAGCGGATCGCCTCGCTCGCCGCCTCGTTCCTTCAGCCAGGTCTTGAGGACTTTGACGGTGTCGCTGGTCAGCGGGGTGCACCGGTCCTTGCGCCCCTTGCCGTGGCAGCGCAGGTGAGGGCCGGAGCCCAGGTGGATGTCCTGGAGTGTGAGGCGGGTCAGCTCGCTCACGCGCAGTCCGGTGTGGACGTCGGTCAGGAGCAGGGCGTGGTCACGCCGTCCGGTCCAGGTGGTGCGGTCCGGTGCTGCAACAAGGGCGTCGGTCTCGGTGGTGGTGAGGTAGTTGTCCGCGTACTCCCTGAAGTGCTCAGCCAAGTACAGATAAACGTGCTCAGCTCTCAGGCAACTTCGGTCTCGCGCTCGATGGCGGCAAGTCGGTTCTTCAGCCGGTAACTGGGGCCGTTGATCGCGATGACATCGCAGTGGTGCAGGAGGCGGTCGAGGATCGCGGTGGCGAGGACTTCGTCGCCGAAGACCTGGCCCCATTCACTGAAGGTCTTGTTCGAGGTCAGGATGATCGAGCCCTTCTCGTAACGCTTGGAGATCACCTGGAAGACCAGGTTCGCCTCAGCGCGTTCGAGGGGCTGGTAGCCGACCTCGTCGACGACGAGAACGCTGGGCCGCAGGTAGGAACGGAGCTTGCTGGTCAGCCGGCCCGCGGCTTCGGCGGTCTTCAGCTGACGGACCATGTCGTCGAGCGTGGTGAAGTAGATCGAGAACCCGGCCCGGCAGGCCGCGACGGCCAGGGCGACGGCAAGGTGTGTCTTGCCTACTCCAGGCGGGCCCAGAAGAGCTGCATTGGCCTTCGCCTCGATGAACGAGAGGGTGGCCAGGTCCTTGACCTTGCGTGGGTCGAGTTCGGGCTGGAAGGAGAAATCGTAGTCGTCCAGCGTCTTGTGGTGCGGCAGCTTCGACAGTCGCAGGCCCTGCCGGAAACGCCGGTCATCGCGGACCGCAAGCTCTTCAGCCAGGACCAGGTCAAGGAAGTCGAGGTAGCCGAGCTTGCCCTCCTCGGCCCGCTCGGCGTACTGGTTCAGGCTCTCGGCCAGGTGGGGCAGGCCGAGCTTGGCGGCCGTGCTGCGGATGCGGGCGGTGACCAGCTGGCTCAACGGGCTTCCCTCGTCGTCGAATTGGTGGTGAAGGGGCGGGTGCCGGTCAGCTCGTCATAGACCGACAACGGACGCCGGCTGACCTCGATGCGGCTGGCGGCGGACCGGTTCAGCAGGGCCTTGAGCGGTCCGGCCTCCTCGCCCATGGCGTCTCGGTGGCGGGGCCGGGGCATCACGTCGCCGGTGGTGACGCGCCGGTTGTCGCCCTTGGGCAGGCCGTCCCAGTGCCTGTCGTCGACGATGCGGGCACCGCGGCCAACAGCCCGCGGGTGGACGGCCAGGAGGGTCTCGCCGTTGGCATCGGCGATGGTGGAGTGCAGGCTGATCTGCGACTTTGTGGCCCGGATCTCGACCAGCTGACGGGCGCGGACCTTGCGGGCCGGCACCGAGTAGAGGTTCGCGTCGAAGGCGACCAGGCAATCCTTGCCGACGTGCCGCAGATGCCGCTGAGCGACCGCATACGGTGTCCTGGGCAGCGGCCGCAAGGCCATGTGGTCACGGACGGCACGGTGCCCGATGACCTCGCCGTGGGTGCCGTGGACCTTCGCCCGCCGCATCGGCACCCAGGCGGTGAACGCGGCGTCCATCTCCTCGATTGAAGAGAACGCCCGGCCCGCCAGAACATGGTCGCGGACGATCAGGACTTGGCGCTCGACCCGTCCTTTCCCGGTCGGGCGGTAGGCGGCCAGGACGTCGATGTCGAAGTCGTAGTGCCCGGCGAAGGCCACCGCTTCCGGATGCAGCGGAACCGCCTCACCAGGAGCGACGTGGCGACGGACAACCGTCTTGGTGCGGTCGTAGACGATCGTCATCGGCACTCCACCGAAGTGTTCGAACCCGCGGCGATGGCAGTCGAAGAACGTCGTCAGGTCCTGGCTGGTGGTGAAGCAGCAGAACGGGTCGCGCGAGTAGGACAAGGTCATGTGGAACGAGTAGACCTTCGGGATCCCGACATGGGCGAGGATCTTGCCCTCGTCGCCCCAGTCGACCTGTGCCTGAGCACCGGGGACGACCTCGAACCGGCGGTGCAGACCGGCGAGTTCGCCGGGGCTGATGCCCAGTTCGTCCGCGATCCGGGGCCGGGCTTCCTGCAGGTAGATCTTCACGCGCTGGTAGTTGCCGGTGAAGCCGTACTCCTTGGCCAGGCGCTCGTGGACCACCGCCCCTTTGATGAGGATCTCGGCCCGCAGCATCGCGTCGATCAGCGGCGCGACCTCGTCCACCACCCGAGCCTTCGGCTTCCCGTTCGGCGCCCGCTCCGGCGGCGCGATCGGTGCCTGCCCCGACAGGTACTTGCTGACCGTGCGACGGTTCAGCCCGGTCGCCTTGGCGATCTCCGACAGGCTCATCGCTCCGGACTCGTGGAGGCCGCGAAAACGCCTCAACTCCAGCCAGCGATGCGGGTCCAGAACCACTGTCAGCCGCCTCTCTGCCACCCCGAAGACACAGGAGCAGACTGCCGAGGCGCCGACCTCACCGCATCAAGAACTGAGCACGTTCATCCGTACGCGGCTGTGTACGTTCACGTGTACGCCGACAGTAGTTGACGATGGCCCGGTCGAAGCGTTTGGGCGGGATCGCCAGCACTCGCTGGATCACAGCGGCGTGCTCGGGCGCCCGCAAGGCCGCGTAGCGGAAGAACGAACGGATCGCGGCGAGCCGAACGTTGCGGGTTGCCGCGCTGTTGCCGCGGACGGTTTCGAGGTGCTGAAGGAACGCGCCGATCGTCGGTGCGTCCAGATCGGCGATGCTCAGGCGGGTCGGCCGTCGGCCTGTGCGCTGCTCGGCGAAGCCGAGCAGGAGCGTGAAGGTGTCCCGGTAGGCCGCGATGGTGTGCTGGCTGGCCTGGAGCTGGAGCATCAGCTTGTCGGTGAAGAAGCCCTGGAGCAGGGGTGCGAGGTTGCTCACGGCTGGCCCCCGAAGCTGTGCTCCAGACGGGCCGCGGCCAGGGACAGCAGTTCCGGTGAGCCGGAGAGATACCAGTAGGTGGACTTCGGGTCGGCATGGCCAAGGTAGGTGGTCAGCAGCGGGAGCTTCGCCTGAACATCGGCGCCGTCGCGGTACCACCCCAGCAAGGTGGTGGTCGCGAACGTGTGCCTCAGATCGTGCAGGCGTGGCCGGCGATGGCCCTCGCCTGCGGTGATGTCTGCGGCGGACAGCAGTTGGACGAAGGTGTGCGGGAGGTTGTGGGAGTCCAGCCGGGTGCCGCGGGTGGAGACCAGGAAGGCCGCCGTGCTGGGGGCGGGCCGCTGGAGATCGCGCTCGCGGGCATACCTGCGCAGTGCGGTGACGGTGCTGGCATGCACCGGGACCTGCCTCGACTTGCCGAACTTCGTCTGGCTGACGGTGAGAAGACCACCGGCGAGATCGACGTCGGTGCGGTCCAGGCCGCAGGCCTCGGACGTGCGCAGGCCGCTCACGGTCAGCAGGCCGATGAGAGTGTGCCAGGTGCGAGCCCTGAATGCCGGGCTCAGAGCACGAGTCGCCGCGAGCAGACGGTCCAGCTCGGCGGGGGTGAACAGGTGCGGGGTGATGCGCCGGTAGTGGTGTGGCAGGGCATCATCGGGCGGGATCTCGGTCGCCGGTTCCAGAGTTTTCAGGTGCCGGGCGAAGATCCTCACGACCATCAGCCGTCGGCTCCAGTGCACTTCATCGGTGCTGCGAGGCGTATCGGTCGCCCAGTCGAGTGCGGCCCGTGT
Organism: uncultured Actinomycetota bacterium; assembly: GCA_963761765.1. Taxonomy (GTDB): domain Bacteria; phylum Actinomycetota; class Actinomycetes; order Streptomycetales; family Streptomycetaceae; genus Streptomyces. Next base: position 615,098 of record CAVXIJ010000001.1, on the reverse strand, counting down.
GGTCAGGACGGGTTCGCCCCTGTGCTCCAGGTAGCTGATGAAACTCATCAGCTTCTCGCCGAAGGTGGTCAGTTTGAATCCCAGCCGTCGGCGCATGGCCAGGTATTCCTGCGCGTGCTGGCGGAGTGTGGTCATCGTGCACCGCCTTCTGGCCAGGGCTGGGCCAGGGTCCGCAGGGCTTCGTGGTCGACTTTCGCGTAGATGGTGGTGCTCAGCTGGCTGCGGTGGCGCAGTACCTGGCCCACTTCGGGCAGCGGGGCCCCGGCCCGAAGGATGGTGGTGGCCAGCGTGTGGCGGAGCCGGTGGGCTCCCAGCTGTGGCAGTCCGGCCCTCGCGCAGGCCCGCCCCATGATCGCCCGGATGCAGGTTCCGGTCAGCGCCTGGTAGGGAGCCCGGGCGGTGAGGAACACGGCTGTGGCCGAACACCGTGGCCGGTCCTTCATCAGGTAGTTGGAGAGCGCCTTTCCGACCTCGGACGGCAGCGGCAGTCGCTCGACGCGCGAGCCCTTGCCCCGCACCGCGATCTCGCCCGCGTGCCAGTCGATGTCGCCCAGCTGAAGGGCAGCAACCTCCGCGCCACGCAGCCCGAGACGGGCGAGCACCGTCAGCACGGCCCTGTCCCTCCGTCCTGCCGGGGACTTCGGGTCCGGTGCCAACAGCAGCGCGGACACCTGCTGTGCTTCCAGGCCGCGGGGCAACGAGGCGAGCCGCCAGCCCGCCACTGCGGGAACCGACCCGGTCAGCGGTGCCGGGATCCGGCCGTCCACGTGCAGGTAGCACAGCAGCGAGCGGACCGCGGTCACCAGGGCTTTCGCCGACCACACGCTCCCGGCGTCCGTGGTGTGCCGCACCATGAACGCGGTCACCTGCGCGGCATCCAGACGGGCCAGCGAGTCGTCCAGCGGAGCCGGCAGCGCGGCAAGGAACTTCCGGGCCTGGACGCAATAGCAGCGGACCGATTCCGACGCCAAGCCCCGCTCTCCACGCAGGTAGGCGCCGTAGTCCGCCAGCACCTCCTGGACCGCGTCGCCGCCGGTCCCGGCCGGAACCGGAACCGTGCCGGCGTGCCGCAGCACCTTGATCACTGCCCCCACCGACCGCCGGGCCACCGGCTCGGAGGAGCACACCGCCCGCCGGAAGGCCAGGAAGTCTTCCACCCTGGTCGGCGTCAGCTCGCCCGCGACGAGTTCACGCCGGTCCATCCACAGGCTCAGACGCCGCATCATGAGCACGGCGTCCCTCACCGAAGACACTGCGTACCCGCGGGACGTCAGCTCCGTGCGCACCAGCGACTCATACGTGGCCAACGGCCCTGTCACCACCAGCGGCACCTGCCCACGGCGCCGCCCTTCGACCACATCCATGATCGTCTCCTGTCTGCAGACAACTCGCCTACGCAGACAGGGATACGAGCCACCCAGGGCGGAGACCGCCGGTTATGCTGAATTTTTCGAAACCAGACCCCAGGTCCGTCATGCTGTCGCCGCCGCAGTCGGCATAACCCGGCACACGGCATAATCGGACGATTTCGTCGTGCTCGTGTTCGGCAGCTGCGATGACGCGGAAGCCCTGCGCGAGGAAATCGCCGATGTGCTCGCGCCGCTGGGACTTCGGCTCTCCGAAGCCAAGACGCGCGTCGTGCACATGAGCGAAGGGTTCGACTTCCTTGGGTTCCGCCTCCAGTGGAGACGCAAGCGAGGTACGGACAAGTGGTACGTCTACACCTTCATCGCCGACCGGCCCATCCGGTCCTTGAAGGACAAGATCCGTGCCCTGACACACAGGCTGTCGCAACAGCCACCCAGGGACGTGCTGAGACGGCTCAACCGGATCATGCGCGGCTGGTCCAACTACTTCAGATACGCAGTCGCCAAGAGCACCATGCAGACCCTCGCCATTTTCGTCTGGCGGCGGATTGCTCGGTGGTGTATGCGCCTGCACCGCTGGAGCTGGACCGATCTGCGAAGGCACCTCATCGACCACACCGGCCGGTGGCGAATGCCCTCGTCAGACGGGATCGAACTGTTCAACCTGGGCCGGGTGCCAACCGAGCGATACCGGTACCGCGGCACCAAGATCCCAAATCCCTGGACCCTGGCCAACCACGCCTGACGGCAGAGACCGTGGAGAGCCCGGTGCGTGGAAACGCGCACGCCGGGTTCGGCGAGCGGCCCGCAGAAACGGACCGGTGGCGACACCGGAACCGCGCTGCGGGCCGACTCAACCACTCCGGCGCCCAGTTGCGCATCACCGACGCTGACGGACTACGGCTGACCTGCTTCGCCACCAACACCACCGACATGCCGATCGCGGCACAGGAGATGCGGCATTGTTAGCGAGCCCGAGCCGAGGACCGCATCCGTGCCGCGCGGGCCATCCGGCCTGCGCAACCTACCCCTGCACCACACCGCACAGAACCAGCTCTGGCTGGAGATCGTCCAGATCGCCCGTGACTTGCTGGCCTGGATGCCCATGCTCGCCCTGGCCGGCGAAACCCGCGGGTGGGGGCCCGCCGTCTTTGGATCCGTCGCTTCTCCACCGCAGCCCAGGTCGTCACCATCGCCCACCGCCGGCACCTGATTCGCACGCCACCGGCCCTGGACCGACGTGATCACCGACGCTCTGGCTCGACTCGAAACTCTGCCGACCCCGGCTGACCAGCGCGCTCCCTTCCTTGCTAATCACCCGGATCACCGGCGCCGCACTCGTCCTGCTCCAGCTCGAACACCGCCACACTGCCTGACCATGATCACGAACCGTCACGAGCCATTATCGAGAAAACCTCACTGTGCGCCAACAGCGCCTCCGCCCCGAGCTCAATGCCTTCGCCTTTGCTCCGGCCGCGCGCCCTCCGCTGGCGCCGCTGTTATCAGTCGAACTGCTCAACCGTGCTTTGCGGCGGCATCGCCCCCACGCTGCCACATTTCATAGTTTCCACATTCTGCCGTGACCTCGGCTGACGCCTGAGCCGCACCCGGCTGGTCGCCGTCGCGGCGACGGTCCACAGCAGCACCGGGTCGAGGTAACGCTTCATCTGCGGCGGGTACGGCTGCTCTTTGCCCGGATAGATGCTGTGCATCTCGACCGGCTGGACCAGGCGATCGCCGACCCACAGCTGTCGTAGCCAAGGTCCTCGATTCCGCGGCAGAACGTGCTCAGGCCGGCTGCGCTGCTGATAGCGGGCCCGATTATGGGAAGTGTGAAACCAAGCTTCATGGCGAGCCCCTTCGGTGTTCCGTCAACCGTTTGGTCAGACGGGAAGCTCGGTGATGCTGAGGGAGAAGTTCAAGTTCCCTACCCCGTGGTTGGCGAGGCCCACCGTGACCACGCCCGCTCCTTCCAGCCAGTGCGCCATTTTCAGGCCGCCGACGTCCAGCGGGCGCATCCCGAGGCTTTCGATGAACGCTTCCACGCTTGCCTTGGCCTGCGCGTTGTCGCCGGCGATGAAGACGTCGGGTCGGCCCTTCTCCAGGACGTGGCGGAAGATGGTGTTGAACGCCTTCACCACGCTGGCGCTGGCCGGGGCCGCTTTGGCGACTTCCTGCGCGATGGAGGTCTCCTCGCGGTGGGCCAGCCCGTCGAAGGTGGAGTTGAAGGGGTTGCTGATGTCGACGATGACCTTGCCTGCGAGAGCGTCTCCGTACTGGGCGATGGCCGGCATGATGCCGTCGTGCAACAGGGCCAGGATGACGATGTCCCCGGCCGGGGCGGTGCCCCATTCGCCTGTCGTGGTGCCGCCGCCGAGAGCCTTGGCCAGGTCGGTGGCCTTGGACTGATCGCGGCCTATGATCTCGACGGTGTTGCCGCCCGTTATCGCCCGTGCGCCGATGGTGCGGGCCATGTTGCCGGTGCCGATGATGCTGATGTTGCTCATGAGATGTCCTGTCCTGGTTGTGGTTGTTCGGTTCAGATGGCGGTGGTGCCGCCGTCGGCGACGAGTTCCATGCCGTTGACGTAGCTGGAGTCGTCGGAGGCGAGGAAGAGGGCGGCGGTGGCGATTTCGTCGGGGTGGCCCATCTGGCCGCGGGGGATGAGGGACTCGAACTGGCGCTTGGTGGCCTCGTCGAAGAGCTCTGCCTGCTTGGCGGTGGCGACCTGGCCGGGGGTCAGGACGTTGACGCGGATGCGACGGTCCTTGAGCTCGTTGAGCCAGACGCGGGCCCAGGCCTGCTGGACGGCCTTGCTGCCGGCGTAGACGCTCCAGCCGGGGAAGGCGCCGAGGGAGGCGTTGGAGCCGGTCATGAGGATGGAGCCGCCGTCGTTGAAGAGCGGGAGGGCCTTTTGGACGGTGAACAGGGTGCCGCGGGCGTTGAGCCCGAACCAGGTGTCGAACTGGGCCTCGGTGATCTCGCCGAGCGGAGCGGGCTCGCCCCCGCCGGCGCTGGCCCACAGCACGTCGAGGCTTCCCTTCTCCCGCTTGACGGTGTCGTACAGGCGGTCCAGGTCGTCCAGGTCGGCGGCGTCGCCCTGGACGCCGGTGACGTTGCGGCCGATCTGCTTCACGGCCTCGTCCAGGGCGTCCTGGCGGCGGCCGGTGATGAAGACGTGCGCTCCCTCGTCGACGAACAGCTTCGCGCCGGCCAGCGCCATGCCGGTGCTGCCGCCGGTGATGACCGCGACCTTGCCGTCGAGCTTTCCCATAGTCATTCCCTTGGGTCGGTGGTGCCGTGTGCACCTGGGGCGACGATGTTAAGTACACCGCCCTGTGTGCTTAACGTACGGGGCGGGCGGGCGGGGCGCAAGCTATGTAAACTGTTCGTTACCTAGCTGCGGTACGCTGGGCCCATGACGGAGTTGGAGAAGGGCCCCACGGGCAGCCGCCGCGGCCGGGGCGCCCGCGAGCGCATCCTCGGCGCGTCCCAGCAGCTGTTCCGCGAGCGGGGCATCAACGGCACCGGCATGGACCAGCTCTGCGCGGCTGCCCAGGTGTCCAAGCGCACGGCCTACCAGCACTTCACCGGCAAGGACGAACTCGTCGCCGAGTACCTGCGCCGGTTCGACCCCTCCGTTCTGTCCGGCGTGTTCGACCGCACCGACCTCACGCCCCGCGAACGGCTCCTCGCCGCCTTCGACGTCCCCCCCACCACCCCCTTGTGCCCCTACATCGCCGCCGCCGTCGAACTCCACGACCCCCAGCACCCCGCATCCCAGTACGCGCGCGACTACAAGAAAGCCGTCGCCGCGCGGCTCGCCGACACCGCCCGCGAAGCCGGCGCCGCCGACCCTGAACAGCTCGGCGAGCAGCTAGCGCTGCTCATCGACGGCGCCGCGGCCCGCACCCGGGTCCTCAACGCCGCCGCTTTCCCCACCGCCGCCGCCATCGCCGCCGTCCTCATCGACAACGCCATCCCCGCCACAGCCGGCGATGACCGGCGACGGGAGGAAGCGTCGAGTTGACGTGGCACTCCGCGGCCGGACTGGACGCGCGGGACAACACGTCGGGCGGCGGCTTGGACCCCGCTCGGGGAGCCGCGTGCCTGCGGATCTGGCACAGGACTGGGTCGAGCGACGAGCTATCGGCGACACGACTCGTCGCAACTACGAGGGTTTCTTTCCCAACCACCTCGTGCCGCGCCTGGGGCATCGGCCTCATCGGGGCGGACCAGGCTGAGGCGCCGACCGGATCCGGTGTCAGCATTCAGACGGCGAGTCGAGGGGCGGCTGGTGGGGCCTCTGAGCTGCACGGTGCTGGGACAGAACTCCCGTGCTGGGATGGTGCTGGGATGAGGGCTCCAGAAGCCGCGTTTTTGCAGGTGGGAGCTCTGTGTCAGACATTCCGGTTCAATGTGCCAGTGTCCGCGGATCCAGGTCGCGAGTTCACTGCCGGTTGCCGCTCCGGGCGGCAGGCTCGTGACCAGGTAGATCCGCTCGATCGTCAGCTTGCCGGTGCCTATGTCCCGTCTCCAACAAACGACTTGGAGGGCTTGTCGGGCGGGCGGGTATTCGATGTGGGCGAACGCGGCGGTCTTCAGCCGGCGGATTTCGTCGCGGTGGTGGGCCCGGGTGCGCTCGATGTGGTCGAGGCGGACGTCGCGCCAGGGGAGCCATGAACGGCACCGGCGCTGGTCGGCGGACGGCACGTGGGACCGGATCCTGTGTGCCGTCCAGGCCGACGCCGACCTCGGGGGCCGGATCGACTGGACCATGATTCTGTGGAATCTGTGACCTGCGGTTTCACCGTTTAGTGCCTTGGCGGACCTCGACGATTGGCAGCAGGTTGGTGACGGTGGGGTGGTTGAGCTCGCGAGGGCTGGGGCCAGCGGGAGTAGGGACCTCGGCGAGCCGGTCGAGAAGTGCATCGAGTGCGGTTTGTCCGTCGTCGACGGCGGCGCGTTCGTCGTCGGTGGGCGGGATGGAGACGAGCATGCGTTGCAGGTTGGCCTTGGCCTCCAGGAGTTGAGCCTGGGTGGATTCCTTCGGGGTGTAGAAATCGCAGCGTGCGCAGGCCATGCGGTGCTGGCACTGCTCGAAGAAGCCACCCGCTCCTGTCTCGTCTTCGTCGTTTCCGCTCTCACCCGCAGCGTGCGGTGGGCCGGATCGATGTCATCGGTCCGCAACGAGCACAGCTCCTCCCGGCGAAGCGCCGAGTCGTAGGCGAGGGCCAGCATCAGCCGGTTGCGGACCGGCTCAGTCCGGAAGACCTCCAGGACCTGCAACCATTCCTGCTCGGCCGGGATCCACGGCAGCTTCACCATCCGCGGCACCAGCCCCCGGGCTGTCCCGCCACCCGCCCGGCCCGGGGTGTAGCGGCCGCGGCCCACCGGGTTCGACTCCCGCACGCCCTCCTCGACGAGGAAGTCGAAGAACAGCCGCACCGGCACCAGCCGCTGCTGCAACGTCGCATTGGACAGTCCCGCCCCGGAATCCAGAGCCAGCACGTTCGCCCCGTTCAGACCCGGGCGCGTCCTCAACTCCCGTACGAACACAGCGATCTGGGCACGGTTCGCCTTCTCGGGATCGACGCCCGCCCGTTCACACGCCAGCAGGAACTCACCCAGACCACGAACGTATGCATCGATCGTCCGGGACGCCCTGCCCAGATCCGACCAGATCTGCAGCCACTCGGCCGCCCTCACATGCCGGTCCAGGACCGGCCACTTCTCCGCCAACACCGTCACGAACAGACACAACGCGAGACCGCCGACGCCGTACCGCCCGCCACGGAGAGTCCATCCGTCAGCGTGATTCCACGTAACTTATAGGTACAACCAGCCCTCCGCAGTCGGTAGGCAGGTGATATCCCCGACGAACTTCAGGCCCGGCATCGGCGCGGTGAAGTCCCGCTGAACCAGATCCGGCGCGGGGGGCGCCGTACGGTCCTGCCTCGTCAGCGACCGCGACTTCCGTCGCGTGATCCCGGCGATCTCGTGCTCGCGCATGATCCGCGCGACCCGTTTGCGGTTCACCACGTGCCCCTGGTCCCGGAGTTTCCGGGTAATCCGCAGGGCCCCGTAGGCTCCCCGCGAATCGGTATGGATCTCTCGGATACGGCGGGCCAGGCCCTCTTCTTCATCGGCCCTCACCTGCCGTGTCTCCTTGTTCTGGTGCCAGGCGTAGTAACCTGAGCGGTCCCAACCGAGCACATCGCACATCCGCTTCACCCAATGGGCGTTCCGGTGCTCGTCAACGAAACGGAAGCGGATCACCGTGTCGTCTCCCGCGCGAAATAGGCGGCGGCTTTCCGGAGGATCTCGTTGTCCTCCTTCAGCCGGGCGTTCTCCCGCCGCAAGCGCCTGAGCTCGTCCTTCTCGTCGGGGTTCATGCCGGCGTCACCCGTGCCGCCCGCGGACCGGGCCCGGGCCTTGTCGTCTCGGACCCAGTTGCGCAGGGTCTCCAGATGGACACCCAAGCTGCGGGCGATGTCGGTGAGGGTCCGGTCCTTCGAGGAACGCACCAGGTCCACCGCGTCCCGCTTGAACTCTTCGGGGTAGTTCTTCCGCTTTGCCAGCTTGGATCACTTCCCCTGAATGACCAAACATCCAGCGTCCAGGTGTCGGAATTTCGGGGGTCAGTCCACGGCTGACCGACACCTGGCGGGGCGACAGTTGATCCGGAACTCGCGGCTCTGGACGATGCCAGGGACCGGCCTCGGTCGGGGCTGATGCGAACGGCGGCCAACGGTGTGCGTCGGCGGTCCCGGTTCAGCTGCCCCCGGAGCCGGTCGGGCTCCGCAGCCCTTGCCCACGACGGCGATCCGCCCCCGGGCCGGGAATCCCCAAGATTCGAGATGTCCGCAGACTCATGCATAAAGTGGAAGTCAGTGGCACCAGTGGCAACTGGCGTAGCCGACACTCAGAAGAATGGGCACGTCCCGCCGCTTCGCTTCCGCCATCGCCTCCTTCCCCCATGGCCACCAGTCGACGGGATTGGCGGCGTGCTGGAGGAGATAGGGCGACTGGGAGTCAGCCAGGCGATTCAAACCCGGCATCGTCGCATGATCCGACCGTCCGACCCAGCTCGCGAGGCCGGACCCAGGAGCAAGAAATCGCCTCCAGCATGTAAACGGGCTGCCGCCCCGGGACGTACACGGTGTCCGGGCCGGGGCGGCAGGGCCAGGGCTCGGCCGGTGAAGGTGAAGAGGACAAGATTCGTACAGCGGCGGGGCAATCGATAAGGTGCCAGGTCACGACCGCACCCGGTTCGAACCACGGGCAGGTCAGGGCTCTGCCGCAGTTCGAGGCACCTCCACAGCTGCCATGCCGACGCCTACCTGCCCAGGTCTCGGGACACGGGGCGATCTTCACGGCCGGGCAGTCGGGACCCGGTCGACGGGTCAGGAGGAACGAGTGGCACAGATCATCGACGAGGTCTCCAGGACGTTCAACGAGTTTCTGCTCCTGCCGAACCGGACCCGGACCGACTGCTCGCCCGCAACAGTCGACCTGCGCACGCCCCTGGTGCGGCACGTCGTGGGCGAGCAGTCGGCGATCGAACTCGGCTCACCGTTCACGTCCGCGATCATGCAGGCCGTCAGCACACCGGAACTCGCGATCGCGCTCGCGCGCAACGGCGGCCTGAGCTTCCTGCACCACAACCAGTCGATCCAGGACCAGGCCGCAGCCGTCCGCCAGGTGAAGAACTTCAAGGCCGGGTTCGTCACCAGCGACACCAACGTCCGCCCCGACGACAGCCTGAGCCACCTGGTCGCCGTCATGCAACGCACCGGTCACAGCACCGCCGCAGTCACCCACGACGGCAGCCCTACCGGCCGCCTGCTCGGCCTGGTGACCTCCCGCGACTTCCACCCCCAGCGCCACGACCTCGACGGACCGGTCGTCGGTCGGATGACCGCCATCGCCGACCTGCCCCACGCCGGGGCCGACACCACGCTCTCCGAGGCCAACGCGCGGCTGTGGGACCAGCGGCTGGACTGCCTCCCCGTGCTGGACGCCGAGGGCCACCTGCAGTATCTGGTGTTCCGGTCCGACTATGCGGACAACAAGCGCTTCCCGAACCAAGCCGTGGACACCGCCAAGCGCCTGCGCGTGGGCGCGGGCGTCAACACCCACGACTACCAAAAACGCGTCCCCGCCCTGCTGGAGGCAGGCGCGGACGCCCTGTGCTTCGACTCCTCCGACGGCTACAGCGACTGGCAGGCGCAAGCCCTGGCCTGGGTGAAGAAGCGCTACCCGGAGATCCCGATCGGCGGCGGGAACGTGGTCGACGGCGAGGCGTTCACCTTCCTCGCGGAGGCCGGCGCGGACTTCGTCAAGGTCGGCGTCGGCGGCGGCTCCATCTGCATCACCCGCGATCAGAAGGGCATCGGCCGCGGCCAGGCCAGCGCGATGCTGGATGTCGCCGCGGCCCGGGACGCCTTCCGCGAGCGCACCGGCGAGTACGTGCCGATCTGCTCCGACGGCGGGCTGGTGCACGACTACCACGTGGCCTTGGCGCTGGCGATGGGCGCCGACTTCGTCATGATGGGCCGTTACTTCGCCCGCTTCGACCAGGCGGGGGGCGCGAAGCTCCCCACCCGGGACGGCTTCGTGAAGGAGTACTGGGGCGAAGGCTCGAACCGTGCCCGCAACTGGCAGCGTTACGGCCAGGGCGGCCAGGGCCTGATCTTCGAGGAAGGCGTCGACGGCTACGTCCCCTACGCCGGCGACCTCAACGAAGGGCTCGCCCTGACCATCGCCAAGCTCAAGACCACGATGGTCTCCTGCGGCTCCGCCACTCTTGCGGAGTTCCAATCCACAGCCAGGCTGACCCTGGTCTCCGACCAGAGCTTCCAGGAGAGCCACGCCAACGTCACCCTGCGGGACACCCCGGCGACCATCGCCTGAGAAGCGGCCAAGAGCCATGGGCTACTGGCTGGAAGGGGATAACGCCGGGGCGGAACAACCCCCTCCCGCCAGTAGGGCCGGGCTTGTCGATCGGCGCAGTTTGAAAGTGCCGACTCCAGTGCTGCCGGCCCGTGGAGGGCGGGCGTGGCGTCGCGCGGCGTCGCGTTCAGTCGAAGCCCACGACGAGTCGTACGGCCTCGTCGCCGAAGCGACCCGCAAGGGCCTTCATCACGGCGAAGACGTGCGGCCAGTGGGTGCCTTCGCCCAATACAGTGCCGACTGTCAGTGGTTCGTACCGGCAACGCAGGTCTTTGGTGGTCCACTCCGAGGATCCTGTCGCCCGGTCGAGTCCAGACGGTGGCGGTCCGACGGCGGAGAGTACGTCGGCCGGCCACTGGTCCGGCACGAGCTGCTGACGCAGCGTGGACCGTGACGAAGCCGCTGACCAGGTCAGCCGTCCGACGAAGTACTCAGGGACCGTTTCGGGGTCAAGTCCCGCGAACTCTTCCCAGCTGACCCAACTGGCCCCTTCCAGCGCCCCTGCCTCTACCGATGGCTCCAGCTGTGCACGAAGCCCGCTGGACAAGTCGACGGGCAGGCCGCGCCCGGCGGCGAGCGGGCGGAATCCGGCGTAGTTGCGCACCCCGAAGAGGCAGCCGAAGGCTGCGTAGTCGGTCTGGTCGTACAACGGCCAGAGATCCATGGCAGCGATCCACGGCTCTCCCTCGTAGTAGTCGCTGCCGACGCCGGGATGCCGAAACTCGATGCCGCCGTAAATATCCGTGCTCACCGCGCCGAACCTACATGGGCGGCCGAAGCGGAGACGGACGTCGTGAGCAACCGAGGCGCCCGCCGACACGCCGAGGGCTGGGTCGGCGAGACCGAAGGCGTCGACCTCACCCTGACCTTCCTTTTGCGCCGAGCGCGACGCTCACACGCGAGGCGGTCCCGCGTCGACGATCGCCATCGAAGCGCAGAGCAGCCGCCGCTCGATACAGGACCGCCTAATAGCGGTCGAGAATCAGCTGGGTCTTGAGGATGCCGCCGGCGTACAGCCAGCCGTTCCCGTTGGCGACGGCGATGGCGTCGGCGTGGAGTTGCGCGGCGTCGGCGTAGCTGTCGGTCTTGAACGACAGCTCGACGACGTACTCGGTGCCGCTCCCGCTGGCGGCCGTCACGGGCAGCACCTCGATGCTGGCGTCGTCGGACGACTCCCACGCACCCGACCAGACCTGCGAGGTCACCGGGCCGTGGACGCGGGAGGCGTTGAGGGTGTCCGAACCCCAGCTGCTGGCGGACCAGTCGTCAAGCTTGCCGGGAATCTCGTTGACCAGCCAGGAACAGCCGGTGCTGCCGGACGGCATCGAGGTGCCGGAGTAGCCGCTGGCGCTATGGCTCTTCTCATTGGTGAAGCTCAGAGTCTGAGCGGTGTAGCCCCAGTCCACCTCGGCGTCGTAGTTGGTGTCGCTGCTGTCGAACCCTTGCGCGTTCGCCTTGTCCAGGGCGGCGTCGATGTCGCCGTTGGCCACGGGGAAACGCATCTTGTAGGACTCCTCGAAGTCCGATCCCGACTTGTGACGGAGCCGGACGTCCCAGCCCTGGGCGTTGAGGTCAAGACCGTCGGTGTCGTAGTACCCGTAGGAGCGCGACGCGGCGGAACCCTTGATCCCGAAGGCCGCTTTCACAGCCGAGGTCGGGGCGTGCGAAGTGTCAAGTGCCGCAGTCGTGAGATTGATCTTCACCTCGTACGTCGGCACGGCGTTGGCGTCGGCGAACGCCGGCGCCGCGGGGCCGAGGACGACGAAGGAAGCAGTGAACGACGCGGCGAGGCCGATCGCAGACGCGGTGAGCGAGCGACGAGCCAGAGAAGTGATGTCCATGCCAGAAACCTTCCACTGATCGGCGATCAGCACATGGTCACCCGGCATGCTCCAGATGAAGCGGAGGTGTCGGGCAGGCCACGGACCGAGGTCCGAGCGGACGCGGGTCGATGAGGGCGACGCCGGTCAGCGCAGGTTCTCGGCACCCGCCGGGTCGGCGTCGCCGTCAGGGCCGCGCTGCCACGGCACGTGCGACCAGGTCCACCACTTCGTCCGGTTCCGAAGAGCCGGTTCTTTGTGGACCTACCGTTCACCGGACATCGACTCAGAGTTCACCGTGGACCGACAGATTCACGGTATGACTTCACGCCCCTTCTCTCGCCAGCGCACCCGGATCGTCATCGCGATCGGTGCCACCGTTGCGGTGGTGGGCGCAGGCACAGCCGCGGCCCATACCGCCGGCTGGCTGGCTGCCCCGCCGCACGACTTCGGCGCGGTCACCGACTCTTTCTCCGGCCACGGCAGGGTGACCGGCGACGTTCTGCGAAACGACCTCGGTGCGACCGCGGTCGTGCGGCACACCGACCCGTCCGACGGCACGGTGACGGTCAACACGGATGGCACGTTCACGTACACACCGCACTCCGGCTTCAAGGGCACGGACACCTTCACGTACACGACGACCGACGCGGTACAGATCTTCAAGGACGCTCAGCCGGGCGGGGCCCCCTTGCCGCCGCTCGGGTCGGCCGCCGGCCCGGGCGGCACCACCACTCAGATCTCCGGTGAAGGCTTCGGTTCATCGCTGGCCCCGGTGCCGGGCAAGTCGGGCTACTTCTACGGCCTCACCGACCGCGGCCCGAACGCGGACGCTCCAGACGGCAACAAGTCCGAGATGGTCCCCGCGTTCACACCGGAGATCGGCGAGTTCAAGCTCGTCAACGGCAAGGCCGAGCTGCTCAGGCAGGTCACCCTGAAGGGGCCGAAGAGCCTCGGCGGCGCGCAGTACAGCGGTCGCCCACCGCACGACACGAGCGAGGTGATCGACGACGTCGCTGCGACGAACGCCAACGGCGGTACCCCCACGCCCATCGCCAAGGACCCGTACGGCTACGACTCCGAGGGCCTGGTGGCGCTGCCTGACGGCACGTTCTGGGTCTCGGACGAGTACGGCCCGTACCTCACGCACTTCGACGCAGGCGGCTACGAGCTGGGCCGGCTGACCCCGTACAAGGACAGCCAGGACAACGCGTACCACAAGGTCATCGGCTACTTGCCGGCCGAACTCGCCAACCGCGCGAAGAACAAGGGCATGGAAGGCCTGACGATCACGCCGGACGGCTCGGCCCTGGTCGGCGTCATGCAGTCCGCGCTGCAGCAGCCCGACCTCGGCGCCACCAAGGCCGGCAACGTCGCACCGACCCGCATCGTCACGGTCGACCTGCGCACCTACCGGACCAAGCAGTACCTGTACCTGCTGGACAACCCGGCCACCACGGGTGACGCCAACAGCGAGATCACCGCGCTGTCCAGCACCAAGTTCCTCGTCGACGAACGTGACGGCAACTTCGAGCCGTTCGCCCAGAAGACTCTCTACGAGCTCGATACCAACGGCGCCACCGACGTCAGTGGCCTGACGATCGACGGCAAGTCGCCCGAGGCCTTCGTCGGGACGGATGGCACCAACGCCGCGCTCACCGCGCTCACCGGTGCCGGCGTCCACGTCACGCAGAAGCAGCCGTACCTCGACGTCGGGACGCTGGCGAGCCAGCTCGACCCCAGCGGTGCCTTCTTCTCGCACGACAAAGTCGAGGGCGTCGCCACCACGGACGCCGGTAAGACGCTGTACCTGTCCAACGACGACGATTTCGGCATCGACACCATCGCCGTCGACCCCGATGGGAAGTGGACCGTTCACCAGAAGGTGCTGCCACCCACGGGTCAGAGCGACAACGGCGAGATCCTCAAGGTCGACACCACCAAGTTGCCGGCCGTCCTCAAGACCGTCACCGTGACGGTGCACGTGCGATGACTCGCTCAGCGCCGTCGGGCCGTCCACTTTGGTGAGCGTGCCCGACGAGCGGTGAGTGAGGTATCTCGATCCGTGCCTGCACTCGGGTGGACGTCCTGGAGGGTGCGGCCGGTCGGTTCGCTGACCCGCGGTCCGGCTGCGAAGCCATGGCGCCTTCCTCGTGCGTCTCTTCAAGGTGATTTAGTTTGAGTAGAATCCAAACTAAATTGTCGCAAGTCAACAAGGGTGACTGACTTCTCTGGCTCAGCAGCGGAGGGTCTCATCGGCCCGTGTCGTGGATGCGTAGGATCAAGCCCGGCATGCGGCCTGGTCCACGTGGGCACCGGGGCAAAGCCTCCTGGAGATGACTGAAGGAGCAGGCTGGCGATGGCGGACCTACGGCGCGCGCGAGTACGGGACCTGGCGGCGGGACCCTCCAAGGCATCCGACCGCGCATCGATCCGCAGAGGCAACCTGGGTTTGATACTGCGTCTGCTGCGCGACGCGGGACCCCGCCCACGCACCCGCATCGCCGCGGAGACGGGCCTGCCCAAGGCCACGATCACCAACCTGATCGCGGAACTCGTACAGAACGGCCTGGTGCGCGAGGGAGAGCCGGAACGAGTCGGCTCCATCGGCCGCCCCGGTCGCACCGTGGAACTCGACGGGCGTGCGATCTGCGGAATCGGCGTCGAGATCAACGTTGACTACCTGAGCCTGATCGTGCTCAACCTGTGTTCGGAGGTCGTCGACGAGCGGCGGGTCTCCTTCGACGTCGCCGGAGCTGACGCGGAGTCGGTCCTGGCGGCCACCGCCGCGCTGGTCCGCGAGACGCTGGAGCGGCTGCGCAAGCAGAAAGCGCGCGTGATCGGGGCGACGCTCGCCGCGACCGGAGTGATCGACGCGGATACCGGTGTCGTCGACTTCGCACCGAACATCGGGTGGCGCAATGTCGCCGCACTGGACGGACTGCGCGACCGGCTAGGGCCTTCAGCGCCGTTGCTGAGCATCGAGAACGACGCCAAGCTCGGTGCGATCGCCGAGTACCTGGTCGCCTCGGCCGCCGACATCCACGACCTGATCTACGTCACGGGCGAGACCGGCGTCGGCGGCGGCATCATCTCCGGTGGCCAACTGCTGCGCGGCGCAGCGGGATTCGCCGGCGAGATCGGCCATATGCCGCTCGATCCCACGAGGCACCTGTGCGCCTGCGGCCGCCGCGGCTGCTGGGAGACCATGGTGGGCCTCTCGGCGCTGCTCCGGTTCGCGGCGGAACCGGACGACGTCGTCCGGGACCCCTCGGTGGACCTCGAACAGCGGCTGGCCGAGCTGCTCCGCCGGGCCGAGTCAGGTGACATGCGCACCCTCGCCGCGCTGGCTCGGGTGGCCGACGGTCTGAGCCTCGGGCTCGCGCTGCTCGCGGATGTGCTCAACCCCCGCGCGATCGTCCTGGGCGGGCACTTCGCCTACTTCGGCGACTACTTGATCGACCATGTACGGTCCGCCGTCGACGAACGCGTGATGGCGCCCGATGTCGGCGGATGCGAGATCCTGCTCTCCACCCTAGGGTTCACCGCAGCCGCCCGAGGCGGCGCGTATCACGCTCTCGAACGGGTCTACGAGGACCCGATCGGCGCGATGGACGCGATGGACGCGAGGAGCTGAACCCCGCCGTCCTCCCCTGCCCTCCGGGCGGCCGACGGACAGCCCCCTCACCACCGGACTTCAACCTGCGCCTAAAGTTCCGTTACAGCTGTTGACTTGCCCTGATTTTATTTAGATCCTATCCAAACTAATTCAGAGAGGGCGAGCCCGTAGCGGGGAGCGTCAAGTGAGGGGAAGCAGCGTGCTAGCGCGGTACCACCTGAGGTTTCAGATCCACCCGTCGTCGGATGTCGCATCGGACGCCGCTGCTCTGGCGAAGGCCTGCTCTCAGGCCGGTGTGGCCGAGGTCGTCCTGTTGGTCGGCGCCGAGGAGCTGCACACCGGCCATCTGGCGGGCGTGGCCGAGGACCGTTGGTTCGAGGCTGCCGCGAGGGCCGGCGAGGTGCTCATGGCGAGTGGTCTCGACGTCAGCCTCAACCCCTGGGTGACCACCGGCCACGCTGACCGCGGCCGGTGCGACCGCCTCGGTTTCACCCCGATGGTCTCGCCGACCGGCGAGGTCGCGGCCACGCAGGCGTCGTTCGCCTGTCCGCGCTGGCGGGAGTGGCTGTGCGCGCACTACGGCCGCTTCGCCGAGCTGGGCTTTCGCGTGCTGTGGCTGGAGGACGACTTCCGCTTCCACAACCACGCGCCGCTGACCTGGGGCGGCGGCTTCGAACCGCTCATGCTCGACCGTCTCGCCCGGCTGGTCGGACGGCCGCTCACCCGTGAGCAAGTGGTGGCCGCGGTCGTCGCGCCCGGCCCGCCGCATCCGATGCGCGCGCTCCTGCAGCAGGTCTGGCGGGAGGCGCAGATCGAGGTGGCGCAGATGGTGAGCCGCGTGGTCGCGGAGCGCTCCGCGGGCCGCTCCCGGCTCGGCTTGATGAGCTCCCAGATGGGCGCGGCGTCGGTGGAGGGCCGTGACTGGAGCGCGCTGTTCGCGGCCCTGTCCGGCGGTACGGGGAGGGTGGTTCAGCGTCCGCATTTCGCGCCGTACTCCGACGCGCCGGGGCGCACGCTGAGCTACTCGGTGTGGATGCTGGAGGCCCAACGCGCCTTGCGGCCCGCCGGCGTGAGCAGCGAACCGGAGATCGAGAACTGGCCGCACACCGCGTGGTCGAAGTCCGACACCCAGACCTGGTCCGAGATGGTCACCGCACAGCTCGCCGGCTCGGACGCCCTGCTGCTCAACCTCCACCCCACCTACGGCAAACGGGCCGAGCGCGATCCCGCGATCGGCACGCTCCTGCAGCGCTCCCGGCCGGCCCTGGACTGGGTCGCCGAACGCCGGCCCGAGGCGGCGGACAGCCTCGGCGTCGGGCTGCCGTTCCGCCAGGACAGCGCCGCACACATACGCACCACCGGCCCCGCCGACCTCGGCTTTGACGCAGACCTCGTGGCCGCCGCTCCCGCCGCCCCGTCGGGGACGGCACGGGACGCACAGCTGGTGCGCGGCCTCGATGAGCTGGCCGTCGACCCCGCGCCGACCGCGGGCTTCCTGCTTGGCTACGGCGTGCCGGTCACCGCGCGGCCGGCGCCGGTGCAGGCACTGTTCGGCCCGGCCGCGTGGACCTTCGACGACGCCGAGCTGCGCCGGATGCTCGCCGGCGGGCTGCTGCTCGACGGTGTTGCGGCGGCCGTGCTCGACGCTCGGGGTTTCGGCGATCTGATCGGCGTGCGGGTGATCGGGACCGTCGACCGCGACGAGCCGAACACGGTGCCCGGCCCGTATTCCATGGAGCGCGTCAACGCGGCAGGGGCCGACGGCACCCTCGCCGAGGACACGCTGCTGAGCGTCAACATGCAGCCGGCGCTGGCCCGGCTCGAACCACTGCCCGGCTCGCTGGTGTGGACCGACGTGGTGACCGCGGACGGCACACGGTGGGGCGCCGGGCGCTGCGGCTTCGTCAACGAGCTCGGCGGTCGGGTAGCGGTCCTGGCGGCGACCCGGCCGCAGGAGCTCCCCCGGGACGAGACCGGACAGCACCTGCTGCACTCCATGGTCCGCTTCGCCGAAGGCGACCATCCGCAACTGCCCCTGGTCAGCGGCGGACCGTATCTGATCCCGCAGTTGACGCGGACTCCCGACGGCACCCACCGGCTGGCCGTGGCGAACGGCAGCGCCGACCCGGCCCATATCCACGTCGACATCCCGGCAGCCCCCGCCGAGGCACGAGCGATGCTGCTCGCTCCGCTCGCGGAACCCGCCCCGGCCGACTGCAGCGTCCAGGGCAGCACACTGCACGCCTTCGCGGTGCCGCATCGAGCCTGGCTGGTCTTCGAATGGTGAGCCCCGGCCCCGCCGGCGGTGCCAGCCCTGCTCGGGGTACCGCCCGGTGTGCGGGAACGCAAAAGCGGGTGCGGGGCGTCCTTGGAAGGAGGAACGTGCTGGGGCCTGGGCCGCGCCTCGTGTGAGCGGCCGGGGACGAGGGTGCCGGTGGCGCACGTTCCACGGGGGACGGAAAGGAGTCGCAGCCGATGCTGCCTGCTGGTATACGCCGAGGTCGCAGACCGGGAGGGCCGGGGCGCCGTATCCCGCTGGCACTGTTCGCATGGGCCACCGCGACCGCGCTGACACTGGCTCCCGTCCTGCTCCCGAGAGCCGCGGTGGCCGAACCCGTGGCGGCCGTGCACACCGCCGTCCAGGGCCAGCCCGAAAAGCCGCCCCCGGCGAAGCCCCGGGGCAAACAGATCAGCAAGTGGTACCAGGACCCGATCGGCAAGATGGCCTACCAGGCACGCAAGACCGCCGGGCTCGACCGGGCCTACGGCCGCAACCTGGTCATCGGTTTCGTGGACATCACCGGACTTGACGACGTCGACACCACTGGCTACCGCGTGGTCGAGACGCAGGAGTTGAAACAGAGCGACCCCGCGTTGTACAAGTCGCTCGGCCTCGCCAAACGTCCGCAGGTCCAGCGCTTCGTGATCATGCCTACCTTCAACAACCCCTCCACCACCGAAGTCGGCGGGGCACACTCCGAAGTGCGTTTCTTCGCACAGGAACTGCTGTACATGGGAGTGACCGACCGCAGCCGTACCTTCCTCCTCTACTCCGATCTCTCGCCGTGCGACGCGTGCGCGCCGAAGATTCCGGAGAACACCGAGGTGCGCTGGATGACCAAGCAGGGGTCGGGTTCGTACCAGCGCAGGGAGCGCATCCTCAACGCTGCCGCCGCCCAGGACCACGAAGCGAACATGACGGACGCGGATCGCGAACGCAACGCCAAGGCAGTGGCACGCACGCGGCAGAAAACGCTGGAGAAGCGGGCCCGAGAGGCGCAACGGAAGGCGAACCTGTTCGGGAAGACGCAGGCGAAGGACTGTCCAACACCGCTCGCGGCGCCTCTCCAGGGGCGTGGCGTCCTCGCGCAGGCGGCCAGTCGGCACGTCATGACGGCGGCCGACTGCGCGGAGCAGGACGAACAGAACGCTCCCAGTGGGCTGGCACGCGCGCTGGCCGGGCCCGTGCCGGGGGCTCCCGGCGGCATCGACTTCTCCAGCCTCCAGCTGCGGTACCTGTCCGACCCAGGAGACGGCAGCGGAGTGCAGTACGCGTTCAGCGCGGACGGGAACCAGGAGGCCGGTGACACCAGCCCGGCGACCGGTGTCACCGCCGGCGAGCAGTCCTCCGACGCCTTCTTCGTCTGGCTTGAGCTCAACCCTTCCGCGTTCTGGGTGAATCTCAATCCCACCGAGCCCGACCGTATCGTCGACAAGCAGATGGGCCGCACCGATGCCGGGCGCATCCTGCTCCAGGCCGATCTCCAGTTGAAGAAGTCCGTGGGCAAGCTCATCCACCCGGACACCGCACTCGGCAAGAAATTCTGGAACTCCATCCAGGGCCGCTGTGCCTCATTCAGAACCTGGATCGTGCCCGCACCCGCCGAGGTCCACGAGGACGGCGACAAGCTCTACATTCTCAACGCACCCCTGAACGTCAAGGGTGAGAGCGAATATCTGCGCGCCAAGGGCCAGCAGGACAACGCCGGCTCCTGCCCGAAACAGGACCAGGCCACCAGCGACCACAACGAGGACGTCTACCGCACCCTGATCCTGCCGAAACTGAAGGAAGCGGTGAACAAGGCCCCGGAATACGCCTCGCTGCGCCGCGTCTATCTCTCCCGGGTCGCCGCCGAGTGGTACCGGGATCTCAGCAGTCGTCAGAAGACCGCTTACGGTTCGCTCGTCGACCACGGCGACATCAGCAACTGGACGACGAAGACGGGCTGGCAGCCGACCGACACGTTCGACGCGTATGTAAAGTCGTACAGGGATGGCGAGTTCAAGGTCACCCATAACGAGACCATCAACGGAAGCCGTTATGTAAGCACTTACACCTACGGCGGTGTTGATTTCTCCCGGGTTCCTTTCCGGAAGGTTTCAGGAGAAAAGTTCAGCAGCGGTTATGCGGGACTGTCGAAGAACGTCAGCCGGTCACTGACCGAGCCGGTGGCCGGTGCGAAGGACAACACCTTGTGGCTCGGCTCACCGACGCCGAAGCAACGAGCCGTCGCAGCCGGTCCAAACGACGGCATCACACCGGGCGGCCCTTCGGGGCTGACCGCCGCCGACTGGGCCCTGCGGATGCTGCTGCCCGCGCTCGGCCTCGTTCTCATCCTCGTGCTGCTCGCGGTACTGCTGCGCCGCCGCGGGCACACCGCCGGAGCGGGTTGGGCCCAAGCCGGGTGGAGCGGGCCGGCACGGTCGCCCGCGCCCGGGTCGATCCTGTCGCCCGGCTTCCGTCCCGCGGACGGCCGGCTTCCCGCGCCGGGACGGCGACGGACGCCTACCTGGTTCGCAACACTGACGGCGAACGGGCAAAAGCCCTCCGCACCCAGCCGACCGGCCCCGACTCCGACGGGCAGCGCGTCGACCACACGGCCCCCGGGCCCGACCTGGAGCCCACAGGCCCACCGAGACCCGGCCCCGACCTGGGAAAACGCGACCAAGAAGGAACCGGACCAGGCCCGCAGCGAGCCGCCCCGCAGTGCCCCGGGACCGACCTGGCAAAGGCAGACCCACCGAGCCGCGGACCCGCACACCGAAAAGGCTCCCGACCCGGACCCCTACGCCCTGCACGACCCCGCCCGCGTCACGCAGCACCTGGCGCGTGTCACGCACCATTTGGACCGTACGGATCTGGACAGTTCACCGGCCGACGCGGCGATGCTGCGGGCGATCGGCGACAGGCTCGCCGAGGGGCGCCCGCCCACCGAGGGCGAACGGCACTTTTTGCGGCACCACCTCACCATGGCCGAGCTGATGGACGGCGGCACCTCGTACGAGGACGCGCTGCGGGCGGCGCTGCGCACCCACCCGTTCGCCCGGCACTACACACCCGATGTGATCGACCGCTTTCCGCAGCTGTTCAACAACAACTGGCGTCGAGCCTGGGGAATGAGGCCACGATGATCATTGCTGAGGGCCCGCGCCGTGCCGCGATCCGCACCGACGAGCCGACCGCCGCGTACCGGGCCACGAACAGCATCCGCCGGGTGCGGGCGGGCTCGACGGCCGGAACCCGCGGGGGCCGGGTCGTGGTGGAACTGAGCCGGAAGTTCAGCGGAATGACCGTACGGGCCCTGCTCGGCGCCGTGTACACGCCGGGCGGGCAGGGCCTTTTGACGGCCTTCGAGGTGCCGGTCGGGCCGGCGCTGGGCACGACAGCGGCCACCGTCTGCGGCAGCGAACTCGGCGGCGCCCTGGCGCCCGGCTTACCCAGGGACTTCGCCCCCGGGGTGCTGGACGCGCTGGCCGGGGACGCGTCGGACCGGATGCTCCAGGCAGGCCTGATCCGGGTCGACCGGGCGGGCTTCGACGAGGCGGGGTCCGGTGAGATGGCCTTCTGGCTCGCCGCGGACCTGCTGCGCCGGGCGCTGGCGGCCCTGATGGCGAGCGAGGACCCGACCGACTCGATACGTGCGGCACTGCGCGGCTGGTGAACGGAGGCGGTGGCGGTGGCGCGTTCACGCTCGACGTTCGGGATGTCTGATGTCGGCGTCCCTGCGCCAGGAGGGCGAGGTTTGGCAATCGACTTCGCCGCACAACGCCGCGAATATACGTACCGCCCGCGATCTCCTCAACGCATTCGTATCCGCGGGCCATTCACTTTCTTTCGACTGCGCACTTCCCGGAGACTTTCCGGCGCATATCCGCGCCACCACACCCCATTCCATACAACCATTCCATACGACTATTCGGCACAACCATTCCGTACACCCATGGTGCCCGTCTCAGGCGGCCGGCCTGCCGTTTCCGTAAACCCCTAACGGAAGCCTCCTTCTGGCGAATCGGACGACGCCTAGCTCAAGTTATCCACAACTCGTACCCGATCCCCTCGCGCCCGGCGCTCCCGCGCAACACACTGGAGTCCTGGGCGTGATGACCGGAGGGGGACTGTCATGCGCGAGGAGCATCGGGCAGAGCTGGAACGGCTGTTGGTGCGGGCCGTGGAGGAGGAGGTACGGCGCTCGGGCGGGCGCACCGACCGGGATGTGCTGCTGGGCCGAGCGCGCGAGACGCTGGAGAGCCTGGCGGCCCCGGCCGGCGAGGAGTACGCGGCGTACACGCGGGCGCTCGACGCGGCGAAGGCGGGCCGACTGTCGTTCGGGCGTCGTTTCACACAGGAGAAGCCGGCGGCCCCGCTGCTGGTCACGACGGTTTCGGCGATCGCCGCGTATATCGCCGACCGCGCGGCGGGCACCGGTGCGAGCACCGCTCTCGGCGTCGGCGCGACGGTCGCCGTGGCGGGCGCCGCGACCACGCTCGTCAAGGTGACGGCGGCGCATCTGCCCGCCGCGAGCCGCCATGCCGGTGCCCAGGGCCAGCCCGGCGGCGTCGAGCAGCTGCGGCTGCAGTGGCTGACGGCCCTTGAAGTACGCGGCATCCGCCCGTACCTCGACCAGCAGCGGATGCTGATCGCGGCCTCGTCCGCCGCCGCGAAGAAGACGGCGCCACGGCTGCGTCGCACCGACAAGAGCGCGGCGGCGCGGCAGCGCAATGTGCTCCAGAGATCGTTCGCGCAGCTGCCCGACGACCGCGGTCCGTTCACGGGGCGGCGCCAGGAAATGGCGCAGATCGCGCAGTGGGTCTTGGCGGCGCGGGCCGCGACGCAGACCCGGCCGACGGTGGTGGTGCTGCACGGCGCGCCGGGTTCGGGCTGTACGACGCTGGCGGTGCGGGCGGCACTCGCGCTGAAGGACCAGTTCCGCGGCGCGTGCGTGGTGGACCTGCGCGGCGACGGATCCGACGTGCCCGCTCCGTCCACCGCGGCGGCTCTTTCGACGCAACTGACCACGCGCAACGCCCTGCTGCACCTGCTCAACCGGCTCGGCGCGCCCCGTGAGCATCTGCTGTTCCGGGAGAGCTCCTCACAGGAGCAGCAGGTCAAGCGGCTCGGCGAGCTCTACCACCAGTATCTGACCGGCTTGCCCGTAGTGATCGTCCTCGACGACGTGAGCGACGCCGCGCAGGTCCGGGCGCTGATCCCGGAGCGCTCCGAGAGCCTGGTCCTGGTCACCGCCCGCGCACCGCTCGACCTGCCCGCCGAGGTGCCCGCCTGGGTGCACCAGTTGCCGGTGCCGCCGCTCGGCGAGGCAGGCGCCGAGGAGCTGCTGCGCGCATCGGCCGCCGAGGACCCGGTCCCGTACGACGCCGAGGCGACGGCCCGGGTGCGCGAACTGTGCGGCGGGCTGCCGCTCGCGCTGCGCGCCGCGGGGTCCGCCCTCGGGCCCCGCACGGCCAAGCGGCTCGCCGACGACCTCGGCGCCTACGGGCCCGTGCAGCCCGCTGAGCGCGCGCTGTGGCTCAGATACACCGATCAGCCCGAGACCGGCAGGCGGCTGCTGCGGCGACTCGCGCTCGCGGGCCCCGCCTCGCTGGGCACGGCAGCGGCGGCGGCACTGCTGGCGACCGACGAGGCCGAGGCGGAGCAGCAGCTGACCGCGCTGTACCAGGCGGGCCTGCTCGACCATGTGCGCGGCAGCCGCTACCGCCTGCATCCGCTGGTCCGCACCTTCGCGCAGGATCGGCTGCTCGACGAGGAGGAAGCGGCCGAGCGAACGGCCGCCCAGGAGCGGCTGATCGTGAACTACGCGGAGCTGGCCGACTCGGTGATCCGACTCGTCGAAGGCAAGACGTCCACCCGCGCGGACGCCGCCTTCCACAGCGAGGCGGTCGGGCCGCACGGCTTCACCTCGCTGGATGCCGCGCTGCGCTGGCTGGACGACGAGTCGGGCTTCATCACCGCTGCCCTGCGGCACGCCCGGGGCGACAGCTCCGTCAGTCAGGAGGCCGTCGCGCATCTGCTGGGTGCGCTGTGCGACTACTGCCTGCTGCGCGGCGACATGTACCGGCTCTGGGAGATCAACGAACTCACGCGTGGCAGCGCCGCCGTCGAGGAGGGTTCAGCTGCGCGTGGAACATCGAGCGTGGGCGAGGAGTCGGGCGAGCGGGACCTCGGCCACGGGCTGCTGGACCGCGGGGTCCAGTGGCGTACGGGCATCGCGGCCCGGCAGGTCGGCGAGCTCGACACGGCGCGCTCCACGCTCACGTCGGTGGTGGACTCCTACTTCGCGGCGCACCACGAGCCGGGCGCCGCGCGTGCGCTGGGTTCGCTCGGGATCACCCTGCACCACCAGGGCAATCTCGCCGGCGCGGAGGAGAAACTGCGAGAAGCGCTGGCCCTCCAGGAAGCCGAAGCGCTGGCGGGCGACCGCGGCTGGACACTGCATGCGCTGGCGGCCGTGCTGCGCGACCGTGCCCGGCTCGGTGAGGCGGTGGACAAGCTCACCACGGCGCTCGCGCTGCACCGTGCGAACGAGTCCGTTCAAGGCGAGGCATGGGCGCACTTCCAGCTCGGGCAGTGCTTCTTGCGGATGGGCGAGGTGCCGCACGCCGAGGCCGAGCTGAACGCGGCGCTCGACCTGTACGGACGCACCCGCGACCGGCGCGGTGAGGCCTGGTCCCTGACCCAGCTGGCGCGCGCCCGGCTCGTCGCCGGTGACGCCCCGGCCGCGGTCGACCAGTTGCGGCAGGCGGCGGCCCGGCACGCGGACACCGGCGACGCGCGCGGCGAGGCCTGGACCGCGTACTACCTGGGCCAGGCCCTGGAGGAGACCGGAGATCTGGACCAGGCCGTCAGGGTTCTGGAACGCGCCAGGACCAGGTTCTCGCGGATGCGGGACGTCTACGGTCTTGCCTGTGCCCGGCACCACTCGGCACGAGTGACCCGTGATCTACGGGCGGCACAGACCGGTTCGCTGCGTAACAGTGGTTTTGCGCGTCAGCTGCTGGTGGACGCACGGGCCGACTTCAGGCGGGTCGGTGTGGCGCACGGCGAGGCGTGGACCTGCCTGGAGCTCGCGGTGGTCGAGGCGGGCAATGCGCGCACACCGCAGGCGCTCGCCCTGTGCGACGAGGCGGTGGAGCTCTTCGCCTCGTACGGCGACCGGCGCGGCGCGGACTGG
Source organism: uncultured Actinomycetota bacterium (assembly GCA_963761765.1). Lineage (GTDB taxonomy): Bacteria > Actinomycetota > Actinomycetes > Streptomycetales > Streptomycetaceae > Streptomyces. The sequence goes on along the minus strand of CAVXIJ010000001.1, from coordinate 589,870 downwards.
GCCCGTTTCCTGCGCTGCACGCTGCTGCCGTACGCCTCGCCGGGTGGCGCCGAGATCGGCACGGCGGTCGCCCAGGAGGAGCTGTCCCAGCTCGACCGTGCCGACCATCCGGCGCGCGATCCCAAACTGGAGGACTGCGTTCAGGCCTACGCCCTGCTCCTGGACCGCGGCATCGACCTGGATGCGGGCTGGCAGGCCTGGAGTCTGCGGATGGTGCCGGGGCGGCATGCGCGGGAGATCATGGGGGTGGCGGTGCGGCACGAGGGTTGAAGGCTGACGGTGTGAGGGACAGCGGTTGCAGTGCGCCTTCCGGACGGCACGCGGTGCGTGCCGTCCGGCGGAGCCGGCGGCCGACGAGCGGTGACCAGCGACCAGCAACGGACAGTGGGCAGCGCGGAGCGGACAGCCAGGACCGGATCATCCCGAATACCGACCGCCTCAGGCCGAGACCTGAGACAGACCGCACAGGTCGGTACCGGAGACAGACCGCACAGATCGCAACCGAACACCGACCGCACAGGCCGCAACCGGATCCCGGCCGTCAGCGGCCCCGTGCTCACCCTGTCGGCCGCCCGGGGCCAGCCACCGGCCCGCGGCCGGCCGAGCCGGGGCCGCTCGCGTCAGCCGCGCCGCTGCTTCACCGGCGAGGAGTCCAAAGAGCCCGAAGGCTCCTCGTCACCCGCTCCAGGAGCCTCCGTGAAGTCGACCTTCCCCATATGCCGGTTCATGGACTTCATCAGACCCCAGACGGCCAGAGCCATCACGGCGAAGACGATGAAGCCGAGGACACCGGGAGTCACCTTGTTCTCGTCGACCTCCTGGGCCAGAGGGACGAGATGCGTGATCGCCACGCCTGCGCTTGCGCTCATATCAGGCATTGTCGCGGATGCCTGCGAAGAGGTCGTCCTCGGGGAGGGAGGTCTCCACGAGTGACTTCGCGAGCTCGAACTCCTCGGTCGGCCAGGTCTCCCTCTGCAGCTCCAGAGGAACCCGGAACCAGCCACCGTCGGGGTCGATCTGCGTGGCGTGCGCGATCAGCGCCTTGTCACGGATCTCGAAGAAGTCTCCGCACGGGATGTGCGTGGTCAGCGTCCGCTCGACCCGCTCGAACTCCTTCCACCGCTTCAGCCAGTCCGCATACGGCGACTCCAGGCCACGGGCCAGCATCGCCTCGTGCAGGGCGACGGTGCGCGGCCGGTTGAAGCCCTGGTTGTAGTAGAGCTTCCGCGGCTGGTAGGCGGGGCCGAACTCGGCTTCCGGGTACTTCTCGGCGTCCGCGGCTCCGTCGAAGGCCACCATCGAGATCTTGTGGGTCATGATGTGGTCGGGGTGCGGATAGCCGCCGTTCTCGTCGTAGGTGGTGATCACCTGCGGACGGAACGCGCGGATGGACCTGACCAGGCGGCCCGCCGCCTTGTCGAGGTCTTCCAGCGCGAAGCAGCCGTCGGGCAGCGGAGGCAGCGGGTCGCCCTCGGGCAGGCCCGAGTCCACGAAGCCCAGCCACTCCTGGCGGACGCCGAGGATCTCCCTCGCCTCGTCCATCTCCTTCTTGCGGACCTCGTGAATGTGCTCCTCGACATACGTGTCGCCCTGGAGCTTCGGGTTGAGGATGGAGCCGCGCTCGCCGCCCGTGCAGGTCACCACCAGCACGTCCACCCCCTCGGACACGTACTTGGCCATCGTGGCGGCGCCCTTGCTCGACTCGTCGTCGGGATGGGCGTGGACGGCCATCAGTCGCAGCTGCTCGGTCAAGGCTCGATCCTCATGATTGGTTGCGATGTGTCGGTGCGTGCCGGCACGGCGTCGGATGACGCCGGACGGCGCGAAGTCGGGGGCCGGGCGGGCCGGCTGCCGTCCCTGGGGGGCGGCGGGCAAGTGAGGGGCACTCGCTCCTATAGTGACCGAATCGGGGGGCGAATAATTCCGGGCCCCGTGCCCCCTGCCAGGAGGACGATCATGAGCGCGGTGCGCGAACAGCCGCCGGAGGGTCGGCTGCCCGGCACTCCCGTCGGTCTGCCTGACGGGCGCTATGGCCGGGCCGCGGACCGGCACGCCGATCGCAGGCTGCGGATCGTGGGCTCGGTGCTGGGGGTGGCCCTGCTGGGAGTGGTCGGCTGGGCCGGTTACGACTATATCGCCGGACAGAAGATCAGCGCCGAAGTGATCAAGTTCCAGGCCGTCTCGGACAGCGCCATGGAGATCCATCTGGAAGTGCGCAAGGACACGGACACCAAGGGCTACTGCACCCTGCGCTCCGAGTCCGCCGACGGTAGCGAGGTCGGCCGCGCCGACTTCCGTTTCAACGAGCACACCGGCCGTCTCGACAAGGTCGTCACCCTGCGCACGACCGCGCGCGGCTCCAGTGCGGAGCTCCTGGGCTGCCACGCCGACTGACCACCGCCGACCGCATCGCCGTCGACCGCATCGCCGCCCAGGTCGGAGGCTCGCCGACCGGCGAGAGCGGTGCTCTCCGAACGTTTGAGTGCCCCGGAAGCGCACCCGGCACAGAGAAGCGTCAGCATGATCGACGTGCGCCCCCGGAGACGGCCCGGGCCACCACACGGCACACCCCTACCGGCCGGCCGCACCGTATAGCCCCCGCCGATCCAGCATGGCCTGCCATGAACTGGCGTGGCCTGCTATGACCTGCCATGACGCAATTCTGATGGGTTATGTCCTCCCCGTTCGCCGCCAGAATTGTTAGGCTCGTGGTTTCGCCCACCTGTGAAGAGACATGCTTCTGGGGTAGGGCGATGCTTTGTATTCCCAGTACCTACGAGGAGCACCTGTGACCCAGACCAGCGAGAACGTCACCTGGCTGACCCAGGAGGCGTACAACCAGCTCAAGGCAGAGCTGGAGCACCTGTCTGGTCCTGCGCGTACCGAGATCGCGAAGAAGATCGAGGCAGCGCGTGAGGAGGGCGACCTGCGCGAGAACGGCGGGTATCACGCAGCCAAGGAGGAGCAGGGCAAACAAGAGCTCCGTGTGCGCCAGCTGACTCAGCTCCTGGAGAACGCCAAGGTCGGCGAGGCCCCCGCGGACAACGGCGTGGTGAAGCCCGGCATGGTCGTGACCATCGCCTTCGACGGCGACGAGGACGACACGCTGACCTTCCTCATGGCCTCGCGCGAATACGCCAGCGCCGACATCGAGACCTACTCGCCGCAGTCCCCCCTCGGCACGGGTGTGAACGGCAAGAAGATCGGCGAGAACGCCGCGTACGAACTGCCGAACGGCAAGATGGCCTCGGTCAAGGTCCTTGAGGCCAAGCCCTACCAGGCCTGACCCGTAGATCTGCGCATCGCTGACGAAGCCCCCGGCGGCACCCCACCGGCCGCCACACCGGGGGCTTCGTCACCTCCCATCTCAGGCTGTCGCGTTGCGGTACTTGCGGACGGCCAGGGTGCGGAAGACCAGGATTATCGCCACCGACCAGATCAGCGAGGCCCACACGGGGTGCTGCATCGGCCAGGCCGACGAGTGGACCACGCCCGGATTGCCGAAGAGCTTCCGGGCGGCCTGCACGATGGCGCTGAACGGGTTCCACTCGGCGATGTGGCGCAGCCAAGGCGTCATGTTGTTGGTCGGCACGAAGGCGTTGGAGACGAAAGTCACCGGGAAGAGCCAGACCAGGCCGCCCGAGGTCGCCGCCTCCGGAGAGCGCACCGACAGACCGATCAGCGCGCCGATCCAGGTGAACGCGTAACCGAGCAGCAGGAGCAGGCCGAAGGCGCCGAACACCTCGCCGAGGTTGGTGTGGGTGCGCCAGCCCACCAGCAGCGCCACTATGGCCAGCACGAGCAGCGTCAGCGCGCTCTGGACGAGGTCGGCCAGCGTGCGGCCGGTGAGAACCGCACCGCGTGACATGGGCAGCGAGCGGAATCGGTCGACGAGGCCCTTGTGCATGTCATCGGCGATGCCCGCGCTCGCTCCCGCGGTGGCGAAGGTCACGGTCTGCGCGAAGATCCCGGCCATCAGGAACTCGCGGTAGACCCCGGCGTTGGTGGAGCCGCCGATGCTCATCGAACCGCCGAACACATAGCTGAACAGCACCACGAACATGATCGGCTGGATCAGCCCGAAAATGACCACTTCCGGGATGCGGGTCATACGAATCAGATTCCGGCGGGCCAGCACCAGGGAGTCCCTGACGGACTGGCCGATGCCACCAACGCCTGCGGGTGCCCCGGCCTGCGGGGTTTGGGTCACGGCGGTCACTTGCCGGCCTCCTTCATGCTCTTCTTCTTCGTCCGGGAACGGGCTCCCTGCCCGCCGTCCTCACCCTGCGCGGCCCCTTCGGCTCTCTCCGCCTCGGCCATGTGACCGGTGAGGGAGATGAAGACGTCGTCCAGGGTGGGGCGGCGCAGACCGATGTCGTCGATCTCGATACCGCGGCCGTCGAGGTCGCGGATGATCTCGGCGAGGAGCTTGGCCCCGCCGGTGACAGGCACGGTGAGCCTGCGGGTGTGCTCCTCGACCGTCGTCTCTCCCTTGCCGAAGCCGTGCAGCACCTCGGCGGCGGTGGAGATGTGCTCGGGGTCGTGCACCACGACCTCGACGCGCTCGCCGCCGGTCTGCGCCTTGAGCTGGTCGGAGGTGCCGCGGGCGATGACACGGCCGTGGTCGACGACACAGATGTTGTGCGCGAGGCGGTCGGCCTCTTCCAGGTACTGGGTGGTCAGCAGCAGCGTGGTGCCGCCGGAGACCAGCTCCTGGATGACCTCCCAGAGAGCCTGGCGGTTGCGCGGGTCGAGGCCGGTGGTCGGCTCGTCCATGAACATCACCGGCGGGGAGACGACGAGGGCAGCCGCGAGGTCGAGCCTGCGCCGCATGCCGCCCGAGTACGTCTTGGCGGGACGGTCGGCGGCGTCCGCGAGATTGAAGCGCTCCAGCAGCTCACCCGCCCGCGCCTTGGCAGCCTTCGAGCGCAGCTGGTACAGCTGGCCGACCATCTGCAGATTCTCACGGCCCGTCAGATACTCGTCGACAGCGGCGAACTGGCCGGACAGGCCGATCGACCTGCGCACCTCATTGGGGTGCGCGAGGACGTCGATGCCCGCCACTATCGCCTTGCCGCCGTCGGGTCGCAGCAGTGTCGTCAAGCAGCGGACGGCGGTGGTCTTGCCCGCGCCATTGGGCCCGAGCAGGCCTAGCACGGTGCCTTCGGGGACATCGAGATCGACGCCGTCCAGAGCCCTTACGTCGCCGAAGGTCTTCACCAGACCTTCGGCGTAGATGGCGCCTGGCATGGGAGTTCTCCAAGAGTTCGGGCCGCCCGGGCGGGCGGCTTCCAGCGGAAGAGCCAAGATCCCCGCTCGATCCGGCGGCCCGGCGGGGAGGTGGGACGAAGAAACGCACGGCTGAGGAGACGAACGGGTCGCGACGGCCACGTGACCCGCGGGAACAGGAAGGCCGGGGTCAGCAAGGCAGATACGGAGAATGACAGACACACCATAACGCGATACATCGCGTTTCTCAACAGGCTATGCGATCTATCCGCGCCGCCGGCCGCACGACTCGTCCCGAGCACCCACCTCACCCGCGACGGTCCGCCCAGAACCGGCCACCCGGACCCGTGCATCCGTCCGTCCGGCCGGCCGCCGTCAACGCGGCCGGCGCGCACCACACCGCCCGCGTCAGTCCATGACCGTGTAACCCGCGTCCCGCAGCGCCACGTGCACCTGCGCCCGGTGCTCCGGCCCCTTCGTCTCCATCTGCAGTTCGACCTCCGCCTCCGTGAGCCCGAGCCGTGGATCGGTCCGGACGTGGCTCACGTCCAACACATTGGCATCCACCACTGACAACACACCCAAGAGCGTGGCCAGCGCACCGGGACTGTCCGTCAGACGCAGCCGCACCGCGAGGTAGCGGCCGGCCGCGGACATGCCGTGCCGCAGGATCCGCTGGAGCAGCAGCGGATCCACGTTGCCGCCGGACAGCAGGGCCACGACCGGCCCCTCGAAGGAACCGGGACCGCTCAGCAGTGCCGCCACCGGACTGGCACCCGCCGGTTCGACAACCAACTTGGCCCGCTCCATGCAGTGCAGCAGCGCACTGGAGAGCTCGTCCTCGGAGACGGTGCGCACCTCGTCGACGAGATCCTCGATGATCCGGAACGGCACCTCACCCGGCCGCCCCACCTTGATGCCGTCGGCCATCGTCGCCTGTGTCTGGATCGACACCGGCCGCCCGGCGGCGAGGGAGGGCGGATACGCCGCCGCGCCCGCCGCCTGCACGCCGACCAGCCGTACATCGGGGCGCAGTGACTTCACCGCGACCGCGACACCCGCCATGAGCCCGCCGCCGCCCACACCCACCACGACGGTGCGCACCTCGGGGCACTGCTCCAGGATCTCCAACCCCACCGTGCCCTGGCCCGCGACGATGTCCGGGTGGTCGAAGGGGTGGATGAACACGGCACCGGTCGCAGCCGCGTACTCCTCCGCGGCGGCCAGCGTCTCTTCGACCACCTGGCCGTATAGCCGCACCTCTGCACCGTACTCGCGGGTAGCAGCCACCTTGGGCAGCGGCGCGCTCACCGGCATGAAGACCGTGGAACGGACCCCCAGGAGCGACGACGCGTGCGCCACCCCTTGCGCGTGATTGCCCGCGCTCGCTGCGACCACCCCGGCCGCCCGCTGTTCGGGCAGCAGCCCCGCGATGCGCACATAGGCACCGCGTAGTTTGAAGGAGCCGGTGCGCTGGAGGTTCTCGCACTTGAGGTGGACAGGACACCCCATCAGTTTGGACAGATACCTGCTGCCCTCCATGGCGGTCACCCGGGCCACGCCTGTCAGCATCTTCCGGGCGCCACGCACATCGTCAAGGGTCACCGACGGTACGCGGCCGGCTGTGCTATAGCTCATGAGCGCAGTCTTACAGCTCGCACACCGCACCTCCCGTACGCCTTGCGCCCCCTCATCGTGAGCGTCCCGCGATGGCATACCGCAGAGCGGACCCGGATGCTCCCTGTGGCCGGTTCGCTCCGTAGGGTTTACGCAGCACGGGTACGAGCCGCGCCACAGCCGCGTACCCTGTCCTCCACCCACACGTTCCCCATGAAGTGAGCCTCCGGCCATGCCCACAACACCGGAAATGTCGATGGACATGACGACAGCCGGCGATACCGGCCTCCTCGATACTCTTCAGCACCAGGTTGCGGTGTTCGCGCGCCGCGCGGAGCAGACCCGGCTAGGCGGCGTCGGGCAGCTCCGCAACTCCATGGACCGCGCCGCCTACCTCCTGCTCAACCGCCTCGACAACGAGGGCCCGATGGGCGTCAAGGCGCTCGCCGCGAGCATGGGCATCGACTCGTCGACGGTCACCCGGCAGGTCGCGCCGCTGGTCGACACCGGTCTCGTCAAACGCACCTCGCACCCCGAGGACGGCCGCGCTGTCGTCCTCGAACTCTCGCCGCGCGGGCACACCCGGCTGGCCGAGGTCCGCGCCTCGCGGCGGGAGCTCATGGCGCAGCTGACCGCGGACTGGGATCCGGCCGAACGCAAGCAGTTCTGCGCTCTGCTCACGCGCTTCAACACCGCCCTGTCGGCCCGTCAGGCCGCCGCTCAGGGCGCAGCGTCCGCGGAGGGTGCACCGGTATCCGCGGGGGACCAGCAGACGTCCTGAATCCGTCACCGTGCCCCTTGCCGTGACCTGCACGCCCTGACGGACTTCCGGGTTCGTACACGCAGGTCCTCGTGGAGCGGTCCGATCGCGTCGGTCAGTGGCGCGGCCATGTGCGCATCGGGTGTGCCGAACACTTGACCTGGGCCGGTACTTGGCCTGGTATGAGATCGAGCATCCCTTTTCCTGAAGTCGCTGTTGCCACGCCGCACGGTTCGCCTGGACCGTGCGCGGACGGGAGGCGCGGTGCGCGAACGGCATGCGTCACGGGACGCCCGCCGGGCCCGGGAGTTCGCGGCGTTCGTCGCGGGCGCGGGCGGGCGGCTGCTGCACGCCGCGACCCTGCTCACCGCGGAGGCGCCGAACCGCAACCCGCGCGCCCGGCGCCTGCTGGTCACCGCGCTCGCACACACCTATGCCCACTGGGACGGCCTGCGCGGCGAGGACCCGTACGAGCTCGCCCGGCAGCAGCTCGCCATCCGTTTCGCGCGGGCCGCCTGGCGCCAGCACCGCGGCCACAGCCATTGGTACGCGCAGTGGTACACCCGCTGGTACGACCTGTGGGACGCGCTCTGGTACGTCCTGTGGGACGCCCGCCGGCGCGGCGGCGCGGCGCCCGGCATATCCGGCGGATCCGACGGCAGGTCCAGCGACAACCCCGAAGACACCTCCCTGAGTGAGCGCCTGCGCCGTCGTGCGCGCCCCGGAGGCGTCCTGGACCAGCTCACCCCTCAGGAACGACTGGTTCTCGTCCTGCGGATGTACGAGGGCGTGGCGGAGGAGCAGACGGCGGCACTGCTCGGCCTGCCCGTCGACCGTATCCGGACGATCTGCTCCCGCGCGATGTCGAACCTGCTGCACCCGCCGCCCAGGCGCCCCCGGTCGCTGCCGAAGGTGGTGCCCTCATGAACCGTCTCGACCGCAGAGAGGCGGCGACCCGACAGCTCCTGGAGAGCGCGCCGGCCGCCGTGCCGCCGCCCGGCCTGTGCGACGAGGCCGTGCGGCTCGGAGGCCGGATACTGCGCCGTAGGAAGGTGGTGCGGCGCCTGCTCTGGCTGCTGCTGTGCGCCGCGGTGCTGGCGTTCACCGTATGGGCGCTGACGGCCCGGCCCTGGACCCAGCCGCCGTCGGACACGACCCCGCCCGTCACGAACTGGTGAGTGGCCGCAGCCGGCCGGCCATGATCGACCGGCCGGCCCTCGAACCCGGCGACCGGTCGAAACCAGGCCGAACAGCCCGGCAGGCGCCCGTTGAAACCGTCATCCCCTGGCGCCGCCTCCGGCCCGCTATCCCAGGGCCTGCCTGAGGTCCGCGATCAGGTCGTCGGCCGACTCGATGCCCACGGAGAGCCGCACCAGGTCGCCGGGAACCTCCAGGGCGGAGCCCGCGACCGAGGCGTGCGTCATGCGCCCCGGGTGCTCGATCAGCGATTCGACACCGCCCAGGGACTCGCCCAGGGTGAACACCTGGGTGCGGTTGCAGACCTCCACGGCGGCCTGCTCGCCGCCGTCCACCAGGAAGGACACCATTCCGCCGAAGGCCTTCATCTGCTTGGCGGCGATCTCGTGCCCCGGGTGGTCGGCGAGCCCCGGATACAGCACCCGGGTCACGCGCGGGTGCGTGAGGAGCATCTCGGTGACCCGGGTGGCGTTCTCGCTGTGCCGGTCCATGCGGACGGCGAGGGTCTTGACGCCGCGCAGCACCAGCCAGGAGTCAAAGGGCCCGGCGATCGCCCCCATGGCGTTCTGATGGAACGTCAACTCCTCGGCGAGCGCGTCCTCATTGGTGACGAGCGCCCCGCCGACCACGTCGGAGTGGCCGCCCATGTACTTGGTCGTCGAGTGCACGACGACATCCGCGCCGAGGGCCAGCGGCTGCTGGAGGTAGGGGCTGGCGAAGGTGTTGTCGACGACGAGCTTCACGCCCGCGGCACGCGCGATGGCGGCGACAGCGGCGATGTCGGTGATCCCGAGCAGCGGGTTCGACGGCGTCTCCACCCACACGGCCTTGGTGTGCTCGGTGATCGCGTTCTTGACCGCCATGGGGTCGCTGGTGTCCGCGACCGACCAGGCCACGCCCCACCGGGAGGCGACCTTGGCGAAGAGCCGGAAGGTGCCGCCGTAGGCGTCGTTCGGGATGACGACGTGGTCACCGGGGCTGAGCAGCGTGCGCAGCAGACAGTCCTCGGCGGCGAGGCCGGAGGCGAAGGCCAGGCCGCGCCGGCCGCCTTCCAACGCGGCCAGGTTCTCCTCCAGAGCGGTCCTGGTCGGATTGCCGCTGCGGCTGTACTCATAGCCACCGCGCAGCCCTCCCACACCGTCCTGCTTGTAGGTGGAGACCTGGTGGATGGGCGGCACCACGGCGCCGGTCAGGGGATCGGGCGTGTTGCCGGCGTGGATCGCCACGGTCTCGAAGCCGTGGCCGGCATGCGGATCACGCGAGGTGCTCGTGGTGTCCGAGTGGCCGGCGTGCTGGTCGTGCCTGGAGTGCGCGTCGCTCATGAGGCGAGCGTAGTGCGCCGTCGTACGCTGCGCTGCCGAAGGCCTTCGGTGTGTGACAGGTTCGCCAACTGTCACACCCGTCTGGTTCGCTTGGTGCATGGAGATTCTCTGGGTCCTGATGGCGGTGGTTCTCGGCCTCTTCCTGCTGCGCAGGGGCGGCGGGATCCGCCTGGCCCATCCCGGCGCCCCGGACGCGGCCGATCCCGCGAACTACGGATTCGTCCGGCAGGAGGAGCTGGACATCCGCGTGCCTGGCCCGGACGACGACCTGATGGCCGCCCTCGACTTGGTGCAGCGTTCGCACGACTGGCGCGCGGCCGCGCAGTTGCTGGCCGGTACGGCAATAACAGATGAGGCCCGCTGGCAGCGCGTGCAGGCCTTCGCGGGCGCCGCCTCGCTGGAATTGCAGCAGCGGCCGGGCAGTGTCAGCGAGACGCCGGGCGGGCAGTGGCTGCGGGTGTGGCGGGCCGAGGCGCCCAAGGACGTCGGCGGGGCCGCCGTGCACGCGGAGTTCCTGGTCCAGCAGGCCTGGCGCTCGTCGCACCCGGCGCACTCCTCGGTGGACGGCGCAGACGAGTTCCGCATCATCCTGGAGGAGGCCAGGGACGCCTGCGCCCAGGCCGCGCTGCTCGCCCCGGACGACCCGATCCCGTACATTATCGAGCTCTCCATCGCGCGCGGACTCGCCTATCCGCGCGCGGAGTTCGAGCAGCTCTGGCTGAAGGTCCTGGACCGCGCACCGGCCCATATGGGGGCGCACCTGGCGGCCCTGCACTACTGGTGCGAGAAATGGCACGGCTCCCGTGTGCTCGCACACGCCTTCACCGAGGCCGCCGCCGCCCGCGCCCCCCGCGGTTCCCTCCTCGCCGCGCTGCCGCTCTTCGCGGTCTACGAGCACCTGCCCGAGGTCAATCTGGTGCGCGCCTTCTACCAGAGCGAGGTCGTCGCCAAGGCCATCGAAGGCGCCCTCCACGCGGTCCACTCCGCCCGCTCGGACGACCCGATGCTCGCGCACGTCCGCCACATGCTGGTGTGCTTCCTGGTCCGAGCCGAGCGCTGGGGCGAGGCCATGGACCAGCTGGTCCATGTCGATGGCCATGTGGGCGCCCTCCCCTGGACCCTCTCCCCCGACCCCGCCGCCGACTACGCGGTCTACCGCGCGCTGGCGGTCGCGGGTTACGAGGCCAACGGCGGCAGTCCGGCGACACTGCGGTACTGAGCACGGGACCGGCGGCACGGAGCACGGCCCTACCGCGCGGCCCGGCAGCACGGAGCCGAGAGGTGGGCCGGGTGGCCAGGAGTGACCCTGCGTACCGGTCCTGGCGGACCGAGGGCCACCAGGTCACCGGACCGCCGGCCACGCGGCGCCCTGGGCCGGGTGCGCGGAGCGACCGGGTGCCGGGAATCCTGCGGGCCCTTCGCACGTTGATTCAAGCGTCCGCCCGCCACGAGGAGAAGTGATGATCTTCGGCCGTACCCCCGTCCTCCCCGCCCCCGGCGAGGCCCTGCGTGGCCGCTCGGAGCCGTCCTTCACGGTGCCCGGCCTCCACACCGTCCTCGGCACTCCGCTGCTCGGCCCCTATCCCGAGGGCCTGGAGACCGCCGACTTCGGCCTGGGCTGCTTCTGGGGCGCCGAACGCATCTTCTGGCAGACGGAGGGTGTCTGGACCACCCTGGTCGGCTACCAGGGCGGCGAGACCCCGAACCCCACCTACGAAGAGGTGTGCTCGGGCCGGACCGGTCACACCGAAGCGGTCCGCGTCGTCCATGACCCGGCGACGGTGTCCTACACCACCCTCCTGAAGGTCTTCTGGGAGGCCCACGACCCCACCCAGGGCTTCCGCCAGGGCAATGACGTCGGCACCCAGTACCGCTCCGCGATCTATCCGCACACTCCTGCCCAGGCCGAAGCCGCCCAGGCCGCGAAGGAGTCCTACCAGCGCGTCCTGACGAACTCCGGCTACGGCACGATCACCACCGAGGTCCTGCCCGCCGAGGGCCGCCCGTTCTACCCGGCCGAGGTACATCACCAGCAGTACCTTGACAAGAACCCGGGAGGGTACTGCGGGATAGGCGGCACGGGCCTGTCCTGCCCGGTCGGGGTCGCTCCTGCCGACAGCTGACCTTCCCGACTGCTCTCAGGCGCGCCGGTAGAACCGCGGTCCGCGAAATTCGGTCATGCCAACACACGAGGCCCGGCCCGGCGATCGTCCTCACGCTCTCCGTCGCCACGTTGGTCTGGTGCGCCTTTCAATGGCAGCCACAGACGGAACTAGTGCCGCAACAGGCAGCGTTCGCTCTGTCGCGGCACTAGCAAGAGTCGGGGGTACGCGGCGGTGACGCCGATGACATACCGCGGCCATCTGGGAGCTTCAGGGCGTGCATCGGGACGTCTTCCGGTGGGTCCGGAAGAGTGCCGTATCGCTTCTCCCTCACTCGTACGAGCGGTGGATCAGCACTCGGTCCCGATACGCTGCCGCACGGGTTCAGATTCGCGCTCATGGGAGTAGCCATGACCACCTCCGCCGCTGGGCAACCACTCATCCCCCAGCCACCTGCCACGGTTGCCGCACTGCGGCAGGCCATCAGTCAGATCGCGCCGGCTGCGCTCCCGGCCTTCACACGGGAGCTGGACCAGGCGGCCGACCAAGCACGGCAGGGCTGCGATCTGGCGCCGCTCCAGCGCTTCATCGCCCAGTGGGCCGTCTACATCTACATCCAGCGCCAGCCCGACCTGGCCGCCCGCCTCCGTCGCTGGGAAGAAGCGGCGGAGGTGGGCGACGCCTCTCTGGCACGACAGGCCGCCGCCGAGATCGGGCGGATCCTCGACGAAGCCCACGCCTCCATCGGCGTCCCAGCCCAGTGAGCACGGACTGGCGCTGGGAGTACGACCCTGACCATGACCATGTGGCGGGTGGCATCCCCGACCACGTGGTGACGGAAGTGGAACGCTTGGCCGGCCAACTCGTCGAGCTTGCCAGTACAGGCGTCGACGTCAGCGACCTCGGCAACGGCCCCCGCCCGGGAGGCCTGCGGCGCATGGACGCCGCCGGAGGCTGGTTTTACTTCCTGGTGGCACCACGTAACCCGTTGATCATCGTTGTTCGAATCGTGCCCCCATTCGATGCGCTGTAGCCATCGGCTTCGAGCTCTCCTGCACCAGGCGTCACATCTTTCGCTCCTCCGCTCACAGCGGCGCTCATGGAGTCCACCGTTGCCGATAAGCCCCCTCGCCACGGCTGCTGTCCACCAGTGGGGCGGGTTACCCGGCAGCGCAGCACCGTCGGCACAGGCCTGTCCTGCCCGGTCGGTGTCGCTTCCGCGGAGGGCTGAGCGAAGGCTGAGTGCTGTAGGGGTGAGTCGGGGCCCGGCGCGCCCCGGCCAGGTTCGTCTGCGCTTCCGGAACGGATCGCCTCCGATCCTCGTCCTTGGCCCCGAGCACGATGGTCGTGCCCGAGGCGACGTGCAGGAGATCGAGTGACGGCTCTGGAGCGTGTACGCGGCGACGGATTCGCGCAGTGGATACGGGAGTTCGAGAGCGAAAGGGAGCGGCGGCGCGAGACGGGCGACCCGCACTGGGAGCAGGGGGCGCGCCTGGACGGGGCGGTCTGGGTCAGCGTGCAGCGTTTTCAGGTGGGTGAGGACGGCGACGGAACGAACCTGATCCGCAAGGCCGACGAGGCCGGGGACGACACGTACACCGAGGCGGCCCGGCTGTTCATCGCCGAGGAGCAAAACCACGCGCTGCTGCTCGCCCAGCTGCTGACGGCGGGCGGCATGCCGACCATCGCCGGACACTGGAGCGACCGGGTCTTCGTCTGGCTGCGTCGGCTGCTCAACCTGCGCATGGAACTGCTGACGCTGATGGTCGCGGAGGTCGTCGCACTGCGCTACTACCGGGCGCTCAGGGACGGCACCGATGATCCGCTCACGTCGGACGTGGCGGCCCGGATCCTGGCGGACGAACAGCGCCATGTGCCATTCCACTGCGCGCGCCTGCACCTGTCCCTCGCGGAACTGCCCCGGCTGCTGCGCCGCCCAGTGCTGGCCGCATGGCGTCTGCTGCTGCTCGCCGCCTGCCTCGTCGTCGCCGTGGATCACGGCAGGGCCCTGCGCCGGCTCGGGCTGCGGCGCCTGCGTTTCATCGCCGATGTCATGGGCTCGTCCGGCGCGGTGGTCTCGGCGATCATCCGTCCGTAGTCCGGGGCGGCCGGGTCACCGAAGACGCAGGCCTGGGGACCCGGAGGCGCGGCGGCCTTCCGAGCCCCCAGACCTCCAGGTTCCCGGGCTCACGGTCTCACGGGCTCACGGGCTTCCGGACGTCCGGACGTCCGAATTTCCGGCCTCGCAGACCTGCGCACTTCCGGTGTCCGCCGCGCGGCGATACCGTCCGGCCGGTACGACCGCGGACCCTTCGGAGGCGACCATGAGTGATTTCGGTGTGGAAGCGGAGGCCGCTGAACTCGGCTTCGACGCGGAGCGGCTGGCGCGCATCGACCGGCTGTTCCAGCGCTATGTGGACGACGGAAGGTTGCCCGGCTGGCTCGTGTCGGTCTCCCGGGCGGGGCGTGTCGTCCACCTGTCCTCGTACGGGCGGCGCGATGTGGCCGCGGACCGGCCGGTCGAGACGGACACACTGTGGCGCTGGTACTCGATGACCAAGCCCATCACCTCGGTGGCGGCGATGATGCTGTACGAGGAGGGGGTCTTCCAGCTCACCGATCCGGTCAGCCGTTTCATACCGTCCTTCGCAGGGCTGCGGGTCTTCCGGTCGGGCAGCGACCTCAAGCAGGTGACCGTCCCGGTGGCCGAGCCCGTCACCATCTGGCATCTGCTGACGCACACCGCCGGGCTGACCTACGGCTTCCTGCGGGCCCATCCCGTCGACGCCATACTGCGGGCCCGCGGTTTCGAGTGGGGCCAGCCCGAGGAGTACGACCTGGCCGCGTGCGTCGACGCGTGGTCCGAGATCCCGCTGTTGTTCCAGCCGGGCTCCGAGTGGAACTACTCGCACGCCACCGACGTACTGGGGCGCGTGGTCGAGGTCGCCTCGGGGCAGCGTCTCGACGACTTCTTCCGGGACCGCGTCTTCGAGCCCCTGGGCATGACCGACACCGGCTTCCACATTCCCGAAGCTGCCGGGGAGCGGCTTGCGGCGCTGTACGTTCCCGCGCCCGGCGGCATCGCGCACGCCGGCGGCTCCGCGGACCTCACCAGCCCACCGCGTTACCTCTCCGGCGGCGGCGGCCTGATCGGTACGGCCCGCGACTACCACCGTTTCACCCAGATGCTGCTGGGGCGCGGCGCCTTTGACGGAGTGCGGCTGCTCGGCTCCCGCACGGTCGACTACATGACGCGCAACCACCTGCCCGGCGGCGCCGACCTGGAGTCGTTCGGGCGGCGGCTGTTCAGCGAGACGCCATTCGAAGGGACCGGCTTCGGCCTCGGCTTCTCCGTCATCGACGACCCCGTAGCGCTGCACGGCCTCGCGTCCAAGGGCGAGTACGGCTGGGGCGGTGCCGCGAGCACAGCCTTCTGGGTCGACCCGGCGCAGGAGATCACCGCCATGTTCTTCACCCAGCTCCTGCCGTCCAGCACATATCCGCTGCGCGCCCAGCTGAGGACGCTGGTGCAGCAGGCGCTGGTGGACTGAGGGCGCCGGCCGCCTGGCTGACTTTCGTGGGTACCGCGTGACGGGCGGTACCCGGACAATGACCGGACCGCGTGCTGCGCGCCGGGCGCGAAGCGGCAGTGCGCCGCAGCGCTCACAGGAACGAGGGGACCGCCATGCTGTTCGCACGGAGCCGTGACTTGCGTATGCCCACGCCCGAGGAGGCACCGCCAGGACGCCTGGCGCCGGCGTACGAGGTCCCCAAGGAGCACACGGCGCTCGGGACCGCGCTGCTCGGCCCCTATCCCGAGGGCTTCGAGGTGGCCGATTTCGCCCTGGGCTGCTTCTGGGGCGCCGAGCGGAGGTTCTGGCAGACCGACGGCGTGTGGACCACGCTGACCGGATTCCAGGGCGGCCTCACCCCCTACCCCGTGGACGACGAGGTGCGCAGCGGACTGAGCGGGCACGCGGAGACGGTGCGTGTGGTGTTCGACCCGCGGAAGGTGTCCTACCGCAGGCTCCTGCGGGTCTTCTGGGAGGGCCACGACCCGACGCAGGGCTTCCGCCAGGGCAACGACGTCGGTACGAACGTCAGGTCCGTCCTGTTCACCCACTCCCCCGCCCAGCAGGCGGCGGCCGAGGAGACCCGCACCAGCTACCAGCAGGCGCTCTCCGCCGCCGGATACGGCGGGATCACCACGGAGATCCTGCCGGCCGAGAACCACCCGTTCTACCCGGCGCAGGCCCTTCATCAGCAGTATCTCGACAAGAACCCGTGGGGGTACTGCGGGCTCGGCGGCACCGGGGTGACCTGCACCGTCGACGTGACGCCCGGGGAGTACCGGTCCTGAACGAGGAAGACTGGGCCACACGGGTTAGAAACCTGCGGCAGTGGGCGCACAACGGGACGCGGGCGCCGCACAAACCGCTGCTCCTGCTGTACGCACTGGGCTCGTTCCAGCGACGGCCCGATGACGCGGCGCTGCGGTACTCGGACATCGAGCAGGATCTGAAGGACCTGCTGCAGGAGTACGGTCCCGCGCACCGGACGTCGCCGTCGTACCCGTTCCACCATCTCGTCGGCGACGGCGTCTGGGAGGTGCACACCGACCACGGCGACGGCAGTCCGGGCACGGGCGTGCGGGCGCTGCGCGACAGCGGTGCCCGCGGGCGACTGGCGCCCGGGCTCAGGGCCGCCCTGGCGGCGGATCCAGCGCTGCTCGGGCAGCTGGCCCATCTGCTGCTCGACATCCATTTTCCGCCATCGATCCACTCGGACATCGCCGCCGCGGTGGGGCTCGATCTGGAGTCGGCGGAGGGTCGGCGGCAGCTCTCCGGCCGGGGAACGGGGCGGCGGCGCGGCGTCGAGCTGCGTGGTCAGGTCCTGGTCGCCTACGAGTACCGCTGCGCCTTCTGCGGTTTCGACGGGGCGATCGGGCGGATGCCGGTCGGCCTTGAGGCCGCCCATGTGCGGTGGTGGGTCTTTCAGGGCCCCGACGATCTCACCAACTGCCTGTGTCTGTGCTCCCTCCACCACAAGCTGTTCGACAAAGGTGTGCTCGGTCTGGATTCCGGTCGGCGGATCACTGTTTCCCGGGAGTTCGTCGGGCACAGTCCCGCGGCCCGCGCACATGTGCTCGACCTGTCAGGACAGGAACTCATCGGCCCGCAGTCCGGCAGTCCGCGGGTCGCTTCCGAGCACATCGGCTGGCACACCACCCAGGTGTTCCGAGGCGCGGCACGAACCGCCGTGCAGCAGGTCTGACGCCCCGGCCGCCCGCCGAACGAACCTATTCCTTGCCGGGGACGGGAGCCCCGGAAGGCAGGCCCGCGTCGACGTACGCGCCGTACAGCTTCTCCCAGGAAGGTGTCGGGCCGGTGTGCGTCTCCTTCGCGGGGCGGCTGGTGGCGTGGGCGGTCAGTGCGGTGAGGCAGACGTCCCACCCGGCCGCGTTGCGGGCCGCGGTGTCCCGGGCCGTCAGGACGTTGGTGAGGGTGAAGCGGGTGCGGTGGCCGTCGACCGGCTCCAGGTCGAAGCGGAGTTCGTCGCCGCCCCAGGTGAAGGCCAGGTGGTGGGGCGGGTCGAGGGCGATGACGCGCCCGGTCGACTGCTCCTCGGACAGATGCGGGTCACCGGCGAACTTGATGACACCGCCCGGCGTGAGGTCGAGGCTCACCTCGGGGGACGGGAACCAGTGGGCCAGTTCTGCGGGTTCGGTGACGAAGGACCAGACCCTGTCGACCGGGTGGTCGTAGACCCGCTCGAAGCGGACCGCGGGGCGGCCGTCGTCGAGTTCCAGGTAGGTACCGGGACCGGAGTTCGGGTTCGGGTTCGAGTTCTGGTTCTGGTTCTGGTCCTGGTTCTTCCTGGGCGGTCATGGCGGATCAGTGCCTTTCCGGTGGGGGTCGGTGTGCTGGGCACGGTCGGCCCGGTCGCCGTGGCCGGCGGCGTTCGCGGGGCGCGCGGCGTCGCCACCGGGCGCGGCGTCGGCGTCCAACCGCCGCCCGAGCGCGTCGAGGCTGCTGTTCCACAGCCGTCGGTACGGCGCGAGCCAGGCGTCCAGGTCGGCCATCGGGGCTGGCTCTATCGCGTAGCGGCGCCGCTGCGCGTCGCGCTCGACCCGCACCAGGCCCGCGTCGCGCAACACCCGCAGATGCTTGGACGTGCTCGGCTGGCTGAGCCCGCACGCCTCGGCCAGCTCGCCCACCGGCCTGGGCCCCGCCAGCAGCAGGCCCAGGAGCGCGCGGCGGTTCTGGTCGGCGAGCGCGTTCCACACCGCGGTTTCCATGCAATCTAATATGCCTCATGGAGAATATAACCGTCAAGGAATGTTCGCGCGGCGCGGCCGGACCGCGCCACCGCCCGTAGCTCCTCTGCCGCCCGTAGCTCCTCTGCCGCCCGTAGCTCCTCTGCCGTCAGCAGATCTGCTGCCGGCCAAGCCCTCTGCCGTACCGTCGCGCCCTCACCGACAGTGGGTGGAGACGACCGCGGCGCCCGGAGCCGCACGCAGAGCCAAGGAGGGCATCATGCCGCCACGCGGCCCGATCTCGCCGTTCGGCACCACTCCCACCCCGCGCCCGGCAGCCGCACCATGGCACCCGCACGCCTCGCTGGCGCCACGGGCCGAGGAAGGCGACACGTCGCCGTCCCGGTTCGACGACCATCTCGCCACGCAACTGCTCGGGCAGCGCATCGTGTTCCTCGGCACCCAGGTGGACGAGGTCTCCGCGAACCGGATCTGCGCGCAGCTGCTCCTGCTGTCGGCGGAGGACCCGCGCGGCGACATCAGCCTGTTCATCAACAGTCCTGGCGGTTCGGTGACCGCCGGGCTCGCCATCTACGACACGATGCGCCTGATCCCCAACGACGTCGCGACGCTCACCCTGGGCTTCGCCGCGAGCATGGGGCAGTTCCTGCTCACCGTCGGTACGGCGGGGAAGCGTTACGCACTGCCGAACGCGCGGATCATGATGCACCAGCCGTCGGCGGGCATCGGCGGCACCACCGCCGACATCGCGATCCAGGCCGAGAACCTGGAGTTCACGAAGCAGGCCATCGAACGGATCACGGCGGAGCACACCGGCCAGAGCGAGGAGACGATCGCGCAGGACGGCGACCGCGACCGGTGGTTCACGGCCGAGCAGGCGAAGGCGTACGGGATGGTGGACCGCGTCGTCGCCTCGCTGGAGGACGTCCGGCCCGCCGGTGCGCGACGGCGCATCGGACTCGGGGTCTGAGGGAGGAGGCGGAGATGAGCCAGTACACGATTCCCTACGTCATCGAACGCACCACGAACGGCGAGCGATCGGCCGACGTCTTCAGCAGGCTGCTGTCCGAGCGGATCATCTTCCTCGGCACGGAGATCGACGACGGTGTGGCCAACGCCGTCATCGCCCAGCTGCTCCACCTGGAGTCGGACAACCCGGAGCGCGAGGTCGCGATCTACATCAACTCACCCGGCGGCTCGTTCACCTCGCTCATGGCGATCTACGACACCATGACCTTCGTACGGGTGCCGGTCTCCACGTTCTGCGTGGGACAGGCGGCGTCGACCGCGGCGGTGCTGCTGGCGGGCGGCGACCCGGGGCGGCGGTTCGTGCTCGAACACGCGCGGGTGCTGCTGGGCCAGCCCGCCAGCGCTGGCCGTCAGGGCACGGTCTCGGACCTCAGCCTGCAGGCCAAGGAAATGCTGCGGATCCGCTCCCAGGTGGAAGAGGTGCTGGCCCGCCACTCGCACCACGATGTGGCCACCCTGCGCGCCGACATGGACCGCGACAAGATCTTCACGGCCGAGGAGGCGGTGGCGTACGGGCTGGCGGACGAGGTCCTGAGCCGACGGGCGCTCGTGGCGGCATAGGCCTGCGATCACGCACGATGGGCAGACCTGCGATCGTCCACGAACGGTCGTAGGCCTGCGCTCGCGCACAGCCAGCCGGCCGTACGCCTGCGACCTGCGGCGGACGAGCATCCCGGGCCGCGGCTCGCGCGCGGCCCGGGCCCGCTTCAGGCCGCGATCGCCAGTCGCACCTCGCCCGACCGGTGGCTTCGCGCGCCTACCTCGCCACTGCGGCGGGCGGCGAGGCCGTGCCGCGAGGTGACGTCGACGGGTACGGCGGAGACGGTGGGCGCCGCGGCGTCGGCCGGGGTGGCGCGGCGCGGGGCGAGCCGGGTCAGGTCGCGCTGGGCCCTGATCAGTTCGCCGCGGACCCGGGCCAGTTCACGCTGGGCCAGGGTGAGCACGTCGGCGAGGCCGAGGCCGAGGGCGTGCGCGGCGGCGGCGAGGACCTCGGACGAGGCCTCCTTGCGGCCGCGTTCGAGCTCGGAGAGGTACGGCATGGAGATGCGGGCCGACTCGGACACGTCCTTGAGCGTGCGCTCCTGAGCCAGCCGCTCGCGGCGCAGCACATCGCCGACGACATCCCGCCAGAGTGGCTCCTTCGCCGGAGGTGCCGGCTGCGCGCGGTCCTCGGCTCGGGGCCGGTCGGCCATGGTTATCGGATGGGCGGGGGCGTATGGGCGCACGGCGGGCACCGGGTGCGGCTGGCGCACCGGTCCTTCCGGTGCTTCGCGCGGCGCGGCGGGCGGTACCGCCTTGGCGGGCCGCAGGGGAATGACACGGGCTTGGTTCGGCGCGTGGCTGCTCACCTCTTCAGGGTAGGAGCGTTGCGCCTCGCCGGAAGGCGCCAGCGTTCTGCCACCGGCGAAATCGCGGTGCCGCGCAGGCCCACGGGGCGCGAGAGACAGCCGAACCACCCTCCTGCGCACCACGGTTGCCCGCCCGGTCGCCCGGAGCCGCCCGCGGACCGCGCCGCCGTCCGCCGCCCGCGCCCGCCCGACGCGGACGAAGCAGTCGGCTCATGACCGACCGGACGGCCTCCGGGCGGGCACGGGCAGGCACGCGGCGCGGGCGGGCCGGGCGCGAGTGTCAGCCGGTTTAGGTCAGTTGGCCGACCGTCCGGCCGTCAGATGGTTGCCGTGTCGATCACGAACCGGTAGCGGACGTCGCTGGAGAGTACGCGCTCGTACGCCTCGTTGATCTGGTCCGCACGGATCAGCTCGATCTCGGCGCCGATGCGGTGCTCCGCGCAGAAGTCCAGCATCTCCTGGGTCTCGCGGATGCCGCCGATGGCGGAGCCAGCGAGGGTCTTCCGGCCGCCGATCACCGAGAAGAGGTTCAGCGCGACGGGCTCCTCCGGGGCGCCCACGTTGACCAGCGCGCCGTTGGTCGTGAGCAGGGCGAGGTAGGCGCCCAAGTCGAGCGGGGCGGAGACGGTCGAGATGATCAGGTCGAAGGTGCCGCGCAGGTCCTTGAACGTCTGCGGGTCGCTGGTCGCGTAGTAGTGGTCGGCGCCCAGCTTCAGGCCGTCGTCCTTCTTGCTCAGCGTCTGGCTGAGCACGGTCACCTCGGCACCCAGCGCGTGCGCGATCTTGACGCCCATGTGTCCGAGGCCGCCCATGCCGACGACGGCGACCTTCTTGCCGGGGCCCGCGTTCCAGTGCTTGAGCGGCGAGTACGTGGTGACGCCCGCGCACAGCAGCGGTGCGGCCTCGTCCAGGCCGAGGCCGTCGGGGATGCGGACCACGAAGTCCTGGTCGACGACGATCTGGGTCGAGTAGCCGCCGTAGGTGACGGCGCCGTTCTTGTCGACGGCGTTATAGGTGCCGGTATTGCCCTTCACGCAGTACTGCTCAAGTCCTGCCGTGCAGTTGTCGCACTTCCGGCAAGAGTCGACCATGCAGCCGACGCCCACCCGGTCCCCCACGGCGAACTTGGTGACACCAGGGCCCACCTCGGTGACGATGCCGGCGATCTCATGGCCCGGCACCATCGGGAAGATGCCCTTGCCCCAGCCGTCGCGGGCCTGGTGGATGTCGGAGTGGCAGATTCCGGCGAACTTTATGTCGATCAGTACATCGAACTCGCCCGCCGGACGACGCTCGATGGTGGTGCGCTCCAAAGGAGCCTTGGCCGCGGGGGCGGCATAGGCGGCAACGGTCGTCATGGAGGGGGTCTCCTCGATAGTGATCATCTTCATGCGTCCGGCTGATTCGGCCGTTACGTGCTTGTTCAGCCCGCTTCATTCTGCTCGGGGGCCTGGCCGCGCCGTCATCCGGGGTGTGAGCCGCTCCTGCCCGGATGTCGCTCCTCCACTCTCCGCTCCGCTCTTCACGCCGAACCGCCGCTCCCGACAGACCGGCGGGCGGCGACGCGCCCGGGGACGCACGGCCCGCCGCCCCCGGGACCATACGAGCCGCCGCCGACAGCGCCGACGGCGACCGCGACACGCGGCCCGCTACCGGCTTCATTCGCAGTGCCTCGGGCTTCAGCCCGAGGGTGAAGCGAATCTTTAGCCCGCTCTGACCTCGGCGTGGGTCACGGGTCCGCGCTGTTGGCCTCAACTCACGTCGGACGGTTCTGCTGCTCGATGTACTGCTTCACGATGGACAGGGGCGCACCGCCGACCGACCCGGCGAAGTACGAACCCGACCATAGGCGTTGTGCCTGCCAGTAGTGCCGGACCAGTTCCGGGTACTCCTGGCGCAGCCTGCGGGAGCTGACGCCCTTGAGGCTGTTGACCAGCTTGGAGACGGCGACCTTGGGTGGGAAGTTCACCAGCAGGTGGACGTGGTTGTTCTCGCCGTTGAACTCCGCCAGTTCGGATTCGAAGTCCTCGCAGACAGCCCGCATGATCTCTTCCATGCGCGTCAGGTGCTTGTCGTTGAAGACCTTGTGCCGGTACTTCGTTACAAAAACCAAGTGCGCGTGCATGACGAACGCGCAGTCCTGCCAGTGCGAATATTCTGATATTCGGCCATAAATCAACTGTAGTACGGTGATCGTTGTGCAGCTCAGGTACTCCTTTCGGATGTACCCGAACGGTCCGCAGTGCTCGGCGCTGGCCAGGGCGTTCGGGTGCTCGCGGGTGGTTTACAACGACGCGTTGCGCGCTCGTGAGACCGCCCGCGCCGCCGGCGGGGCGTTCCCGAAGACCGGGGACCTGTCCAAGCTGCTGATCACCGAGGCGAAGAAGACCGAAGAGCGGGCCTGGCTCGGCGAAGTCTCCGCCGTCGTCTTGCAACAGTCCCTGCGGGACCTGGACACCGCCTACCGCAACTTCTTCGACGGCCTCAAAGGCAAGCGCCCCCGCATGGGTGCACCCCGGTTCAAGTCCCGGAAGGACAACCGGCAGGCCGTACGGTTCACCGCCAATGCCCGCTGGAAGATCACCCCGGGCGGTGACCTGTCGTTGCCGAAGATCGGCGATGTGCGGGTGAAGTGGTCCCGGAATCTGCCTTCCACCCCGTCCACGGTGACCGTGATCAAGGATGCGGCCGGTCGGTATTTCTGTTCGTTCGTGGTCGAGACCGACCCCTTTGAGGTACTGCCCGAGGCGGCCGGTCAGGTCGGTATCGACCTGGGCCTGTCCCACTTCGCGATCCTCTCGGACGGCACGAAGATCGACAGCCCGCGCTTCCTGCGCCGGGCCGAGAAGCGCCTCAAGAAGACGCAGCAGGCACTCAGCCGCAAGGCCAGGGGCAGTAACAATCGAGGTAAAGCCCGGCTCAAGGTCGCCCGCGCTCATGCGAAAGTGGCCGACGCACGGCGCGAGTTCCACCACCAGCTCTCAACGGAGATCATTCGCGATAACCAAGCGATTGCCGTTGAGGGCCTGGTGGTCAAGGGCCTCGCCCGTACGCGCCTGGCCAAGTCCGTGCACGACGCCGGATGGTCGGCGTTCATGTCGATGTTGGAGTACAAGGCCGCACGGTACGGGCGCACCCTCGTGCGCATCGGCCGGTTCGAGCCGACCTCTCAGGTCTGCT
The DNA here is from genome assembly GCA_963761765.1 of uncultured Actinomycetota bacterium. Taxonomy (GTDB): domain Bacteria; phylum Actinomycetota; class Actinomycetes; order Streptomycetales; family Streptomycetaceae; genus Streptomyces. The sequence goes on along the minus strand of CAVXIJ010000001.1, from coordinate 565,808 downwards.
CGCAGTGCGGCGTCAAGGACGGACCCAAGCCCCTCCACGTCCGCGAATGGACGTGCGGGGACTGCGGGGCCGTCCTCGATCGGGACATCAACGCGGCGGTCAACGTCGCCAAGGCCGCCGGACTGGCGGTGTCAGCCTGCGGAGCGCGGGTAAGACCGGGACTCGTCCCGGCACAGCGCGATGAAACAGGAACCCGCCGAGACGGTCAGCCGACCGTGGTAGGAATCTCCTCCCTTTAGGGAGGGGAGCGGAAGTCAATGCTTCTCCAGCGCCTTCCCCGTACCGCCCGCTCCCGCGCTGCTCTTCGCGCCACCGCGTTCGGTGACCGTGATCCGGCCCTTGCGGATGGTGGCCAGCCGCGGCGCCTTCCTGGCGATCGCCGAGTCGTGCGTGACCAGCACGAAGGTGAGGCCGTGCTCCTCCCACATGGCCTCCAGGACGTCCATGATCTCGTCGCGCATGGACTCGTCCAGGTTGCCGGTCGGCTCATCGGCCAGCAGCACCTTGGGGTTCTTGACCAGCGCCCGCGCGACGGCGACCCGCTGCTGCTGGCCGCCGGACATCTCGGACGGCAGATGCCGCAGCCGTTCGCCGAGGCCGACGGAGGCGAGCGCCTGCGCCGCCCGTTCACGCCGTTCTGAGGCCTTCACGCCGAGCGGTACGAGGGCGGTCTCCACGTTCTCCTGGGCGCTGAGGGTCGGGATGAGGTTGAACGTCTGGAAGACGAACCCGATGGACTGGGCCCTGACCTTGGTCAGCCGCCCTTCCGACAGCTTGGCCAGGTCGGTGCCGTCGAGTTCCACCCGGCCCGAGGTGGGCCGGTCGAGGCCGCCCAGCATCTGGAGGAGGGTCGACTTGCCGCCGCCCGTGGGCCCTTGGATGACGAGCCGGTCCCCGTCGCCGATGGTCAGGTCCACGTCGGTCAGGGCGTGGATGGTGTCCCTACCCCGGCGGTATTGCTTGGTGACGCCGCTGAGCTGATACATGGTGCTTCTCCTGCGGTACGCGTTTCATGAAGGTGGGCATTCCCGGTGGCGGTCCGCCGTGGCCGCTCGACGCGGCGGGCGGCGGACCGGCCGGGCACTGCTCGGCATCCGGCCGTTAGGCGCGCGGGACGCCGCCGCACGACCGCGTGGCGTACGACCACGCGCCGGATGGCCGGCTACTCGACCCTGCGCAGCGCGTCCGCGGGCCGCAGCCGGGCGGCGCGCCAGCCGCCGAAGGCACCCGCGATGAGGCCGCCGGCCACCGCGAGTACGACCGCGAGCACGATGGTGGTGACGCCGACCGGCGCCGACAGGGCGATATCGAGGGTCTTGCCCGCGGCCTGACGCATCCCGCCGGGGCCACCGCCGCCGCCGAAGGCCGCACCGCCGCCGCCCCACCGGCCGCCCGCGCCGCCGGCGCCGCCCATGGCACCCGTGGCACCGAGGTGGGCGGTGAGCGTCGGGCTGATCTCGGTGATCGCGTAGGCGCCGGCCAGGCCGACGGCGATGCCGAGCGCACCGCCGACGAGACCGTTGACGACGGCCTCACCGACGACCTGCCGGGTCACCCGGCCGCTGCGCCAGCCCAGCGCCTTGAGGGTGCCGAACTCGCGCACCCGGCGCGAGACCGCGCCGGAGGTGAGCAGCCCGGCCACCAGGAAGGCGGCCACCAGCACCGCGATCGACAGCCACTTGCCGACGTTGGTCGCCAGGTCGGAGGCGGTCGACAGGGAGCCGGAGACGGTGTCCGCGAGGTCGGCCGAGGTGGTGACGGTGGTGCCGGACACGTTCTTCTGGATCGCGCTCTTGACCGTGCTGATCTGCTGGGAGTCGATCGCCCGCACGTAGACGGTGGTGATCTGGTCCTTGACGTCGGCGAGCGTCTGGGCCTGCTTCAAAGGGATGTAGACATTGGCCGCGGCATCGCCGCTGTCCGGCGTGGCTATACCGGCGATCTTGAACTTGGTGCCCTTGATGGTGACCGTGTCACCGACCGCGAGCTTCTCCTTCTTGGCGTACGCGCCATCGACGACCGCGGTCTTGGCGTTGGTCTCCGAGGTCGTGAAGCCACGGCCCTTGGTGATCTTCGACGAGGTGAGCGGGCCGAGTGCGGGCTGGCTGACGTCGGTGCCGTAGACGGTGAAGGAGTTGACGTCGAACTGCGCTCCGCCGCCGCGCACCGCGCCGCCGCTCGGACGGCCGTACCCGCCGCGTCCCGACGGCTTGCCCTGCTGGTACTGGCCCCGCTTGAAGTCGCCGTTGATCTTGAGGTCGGTGAGGCTGAGCCCGCCGACCGCGCCCGCGACGCCGTGCTGCCCGGCGACCGAGTGCACGGTGGCCGACTTCAGGGTCTGGAAGCCCTGGACCATCAGCCGGTCGCTGCTCTGCTGTTTGCCGTCGTCCGTGGCCCCGAAGTTGAACTTGGGGCGCGTCGGCTGATCACCCTCCTTCGGCGCCGCCTGCGCCTTGGTGACCGTCATGTCCGTGCCGAGTCCGTAGAGCGACTGGAGGACCTTGCCCTGGGCCTGCTTCATGCCGGACGACACAGAGCTGACGACAATGACCAGCGCGATACCGAGCGCGAGCCCGGAGGCGACGACGAGCGCCGCCTTTCTGCGGCGGCGCAACTCGCGCCTGAGGTAGGTGAAGAACATGTCCGGAGGGTACGAAGGGCCGGTGACGAATGGTTAAGGCCAGTCTGAGAACACCATGAGAAGAACGCTCAGCACCGACGGCCCGCACCCCGGGCGGGGTGCGGGCCGTCGGATGGTTCCGGGTCGGCGCGCGGTCTTGCGGTGCGGGCGCCGCCTACGGCGTCAGGCCGCCGAACCTGCCAGCCACTGCGACCAGCTCAGGTTCCAGCCGTTGAGGCCGTTGTCCGGCTGGATGGTCTTGTCGCCGGTGTTCGCCACGACGACCACGTCACCGACGATCGAGTGCGAGTAGAACCAGGCCGCCGAGGTGTTCGGGTCCTTGGCGCCCTTCGCGTCCTCCAGGCCCACGCAGCCGTGGCTGGTGTTGACGCTGCCGAAGACGGAGTGGCCGCCCCAGTAGTTGCCGTGGATGAAGGTGCCGGAGCTGGACAGGCGCATGGCGTGCGGCACGTCCTTGATGTCGTACTCGCCCTTGCCGTCGTCGTCCGTGAAGCCGACCGTGGCGCCGTTCATCCGGGTCTGCTGGAACTTCTCGGAGATCACCATCTGGCCGTTGTACGTCTTGTGCTCGGGCGAGCCAGCGGAGATCGGGATGGTCTTGATGAGCTTGCCGCCCTGGGTGACCTTCATCGTCTTGGTCTGGGCGTCGACGAAGGAGACCTGGTTGCGGCCGATGTGGAACGAGATCGTCTTCTGCTGCACGCCGTAGACGCCGGAGGCGCCCTGGACGCCGTCCAGCGCCAGCTTGAGGGTGACAGTGGAGCCGGCCTGCCAGTAGTTCTCCGGACGGAAGTCCAGGCGGTTGGCGCCGAACCAGTGGCCGACGACCTGCTGGCCGCTGCTGGAGCTGACCGTGATCCCCTTCTGGACGGCGGTCTTGTTCGTGATCGACTTGTCGAAGTTGATCGAGACGGGCATGCCGACGCCGACGGTGCTACCGGCTTCCGGGGTGAAGTTGCCGATGAAGCTGTTGGCCTGGGAGACCGTGGTGAACGACGCGTTCTCGTGGGCGGCGCGGCCCTGGCCGTCCTCGGCGGTGGCGGTGACCTTGTACGTGGTGGCGCGCTGCAGCTGGCCGCTGGGCTTCCAGCTGCTCTTGTCGGGAGATATCTGACCGGCGACCTCGCCACCGCTCGCCGTGGTCATCGTCACATCGGTGAGGGTGCCTTTGGTGACGGTCACCTGTGCCGCGTTGTTGATGCTGGCGTTGTTGGAGCCGTCCGCCGGGGAAATCTTGATCTGGGCCTCGGACGCCTTCTTGGCAGCCGCCTCGTCGACCTGGGCCTGCGACTTGCCGCTGCCGCTGTCGTCACTGCTCCCGGCCTTGCCGTCGGCGCCGCTTGAGTCATTGCAGGCAGAGAGCACAAGCACCCCACCGAGCAGCGCGGCCACCGCCGTAAGGCGCCTGCGCCGCTTGCTGTCCGTCATCACACGCATCTCCATCGTCGCCGAATCACCGAAGAAGCCACCAGCCCCGTAACCCTGTATAACGCTCTGCCCCGCCAGACCCGTTCCATTTCCCATGGGATCTGTGGCACACGCCACGGGAAAGCGCGGTGCGGCTGGTGCAGATGTGTGAGGAGAGACGAGGAATCAACGGGGCTTGGTTGCGGTTCGGCCGTCCCCTGACCTTCCCGTGACCGTCGCGGCATCGCCGTCGCGGCCTGCCCGTCTTCTTCGCTCTAGGGCCTGTCTTCTTCGCTCCCGCCATCTTCGCCGTCATCATCCTCGCCCAGGTGCCAATCCGGCGAATCGGGGTCGTAGTCGATTTCCTCACTGCTCCACGAGGCGTGTGCGAGTTCGACGCCGGACACGTCTGCGATCAGGTCGAACGGGTCGATCAGATAGGCCAGCGCCTCGGCTTCGTCCTGCTGGACGGCGCTGATCGCATGGAGGCGATCCTCCTCTGACAATTCATACATTCCGCTCATGTGCGCCATATCACCCGTGTCGATCGGCACATCCTCCGGGGCCACCGCGTCCGCCGCCTGCGGCCCGCCCGTACGGTCGGCGCCCCCCTGTGCGGCGTCGTCCTCGATGCGCTGGAGGGCCGCACCGGTGAGGGCGACGGAGTCCTCGATCTCCACCACCAGATCAACCCTCAGCCGGATAAAGCGCGATGTCTCAGAAATGCCCATAGAACGGAGGGTACGACTGATTTCGCTGATGACTTTTGCGCGACCCGCCCCTTTCACCAGTGCCCCGGCAAGCGGCGTTCGTCCGTCAAGGAATATCTCCGCCACTGCCTGAAAGGCGTGAGAGGTGGCCTATACGCCTTTCAGACAGCGCAGGAGCCTGCCGGGCGGCGCGACACGGGGTGAGCGTTGCCTGTTGGGGCACTAGCATCATTCGCCACGGCCCGCACAGCCGCCTGTCGCGGCCAATTCGCCTGCGTCACAAGGGGAGATGTTCCGTGTCCGCCGCACGCCGTCCGCTGCTGACCACCGCCGCCGCGAGTGCTCTGCTGGCCGCGCTCTGGTTCGTTCCGACCAGCCATGCCACGGCCGCCGAGGCCGGGACCGGCCCCGCCGCTGCCGACCGGACCGCCGCGGACGCCGCGCCCGGCGCAGGGCCGGCAACGCTCACCGCCTCCGCGACGTCCGGCGGCAGCGGGGCCCACGGGCCGGCCGCCGGCACCGGCGGCCGGGACACCACCCCGTACCTCGTCGGCGGGGCGCTCATCCTCGGGCTCGGCGCGGGGTTCGTTTCGTACTCCACGCGCCAGGGGCGTGCGCCGGCGCACTGAGGCACCAGGCAGCACAGGAGTGCGCGCCGGTCCCATGGGATGGAGCGCGGTCGGATCAGGATCAGGCGAGCGGTCCCGTGACCGTCTGCGCCGCGGCGACCAGCCGTCCGTCCGCTACGAAGGCCTCCGCGGCGGCCAGGTCGGGGGCGAGGAAGCGGTCGGGACCCGGGCCGCCGACGCCCGCGGCGCGCACCGCCGCCAGGACGGCGCGGGTGGCGGGTGCCGGGGTGAGGCCCTTGCGGAGCTCGATGGCGCGAGTGGCGGCGGCCAGCTCGATGGCCAGGACGCGGGTGAGGTTGCCCACCGCGGTCCGCAGTTTGCGCGCCGCCGACCAGCCCATGGAGACGTGGTCCTCCTGAAGCGCCGACGACGGGATGGAATCGGCAGAGGCGGGCACCGCGAGCCGTTTCATCTCGCTCACCAGCGCGGCCTGGGTGTACTGGGCGATCATCAGCCCGGAGTCGACACCCGGGTCGTCGGCCAGGAACGGCGGAAGGCCGTGCGAGCGGTTCTTGTCGAGCAGCCGGTCGGTGCGGCGCTCGGCGATGGAACCGAGGTCGGCCGCGACGATGGCAAGGAAGTCCAGGACGTAGCCGACGGGTGCGCCGTGGAAGTTCCCGTTCGACTCCACCCGGCCCCCGCCCAGGACCACCGGATTGTCGATGGCGGCGGCGAGCTCGCGCTCGGCGACCAGGCGGGCGTGCGCGAGGGTGTCCCGGCCCGCGCCGGCGACCTGCGGTGCGCAGCGCACCGAGTACGCGTCCTGCACCCGGGGCGCGTCGCCCTGGTGCTGTCCGGTGAGTCCCGAACCGGTGAGCACGGCGAGCATGTTGGCGGCGGACGCGGCCTGTCCGGGGTGCGGCCGGATGGCGTGCAGCTCGGGCGCGAGGACCTTCTCGGTGCCGAGCAGCGCCTCCAGGCTGAGGGCGGCGGTGATGTCCGCGGACGTATAGAGCGTCTCCAGGTCGGCGAGGGCCATGATCAGCATGCCGAGCATGCCGTCGGTGCCGTTAAGGAGGGCGAGGCCTTCCTTCTCACGCAGCTCGACGGGGCGGATGCCGTGCTCGGCCAGCAGTTCACCCGCGGGCCGCACCGCGCCGTCCGGGCCCTGCGCGTCGCCCTCGCCCAGCAGGGTCAGCGCGCAGTGGCTGAGCGGCGCGAGGTCGCCGGAGCAGCCGAGCGAGCCGTACTCGTGCACGACCGGGGTGATGCCGGCGTTGAGCACATCGGCCATCGTCTGTGCGACCTCGGGCCGGACGCCGGTGTGTCCTGAGCAGAGGGTCTTCAGGCGCAGGAACATCAGCGCGCGGACCACTTCGCGTTCCACCCGCGGGCCCATGCCCGCGGCGTGCGAGCGGACGATGTTGCGTTGCAGCGCGGCACGCAGGCCGGGGCCGATGTGACGGGTGGCGAGGGCGCCGAAGCCGGTCGACACGCCGTAGACGGGATCGGGCTCGGCCGCGAGGGCGTCCACCACCGCGCGGGCCGCGGTCAGCGCGGCGACCGCCGCCGCCGACAGCTCGACCCGCGCACCACCACGGGCGACGGCCAGGACGTCTTCGGTGCGCGTCCCGGTGGGCTCCACCACCACGGTATGCATATCCATATTCAGGAGCGTACGCATTGAATCGCGAGATGTCTTCGGTGGGGGCGGAGTGCCGGCCCAGGGCGTTTGAACGGGAGCTATCGTGCGGGCTCGCCGGGCGGGGGGCGGCGGCCACGGATGCGGCGGCGTTCGCCGGGGGGCGGGGCCGGGGCGTCGGCGAGGCGTACGACCGGGTCGTTCAGACCGTCGCGGCCCGCGACCACGGGCACCGTCGCGCGCGCCGCCTTCGCCCGGTACTGGGCCGCGTCGGCGAGCCTGAAGAGCCGTCGCGAGGACCGCAGCGGCCCGATCTGGTCCCCCGTCGACGCCACCCCGCAGGCCACCCCCTCCCCGAGCCGCAGCTCGGCCGCGCGCCGGCACAGCTCGCCGGCGACCCGCACCACGTCGTCGGACGAGGGCCCCACCGCGAGCAGGCAGAACTCGTCCCCGCCCAGCCGCGCGGCGAGCGTGCCGGGCAACATGGCGCCGCACAACGAGAGCACCGACCCGAACCGTTCCAGGAGCCGGTCGCCGACCGCGTGCCCCTGGGTGTCGTTGACCTGCTTCAGGCCGTTCAGATCGCAGACGACGAGGCTGACGACCGCGTTCTCACCGCGGTACAGGTCGATCGCCTCGTCGAGGCGCATATCGACGGCACGCCGGTTGGCCAGGCCCGTCAGCGCGTCGGTGAACGCCAGCCTGCGCGCCTCCTCCAGGCGTTCGGTCTGCGCGAGCCCGGCCGCGACGACGCTGGCCAGCACCGTCGCGAAGTCCGCGTCCGCCCGGTCGAAGACCGGCACCCCGACCGGCCGGGCCACATACAGCTCGCCCCAGGCCCGGCCGTGCAGCACGATCGGCGCGACCACACAGCAGCTGCGCCCCCGTCGGCGCAGCGCGGCGACCCGACCCCAGCTGGGCGGCGCGCCCGCGCGGGCCGCCGCGGCAGCGCCGCTGCCGCCGTCGTCCAGTGCGCGGCCCGCCTCGCCCGCCGCCGTCGCGATCCACGCGCGGGGCTCGCCGTTGCCCGTCCACCGTTCGTGCAGGAACTCGGTGATCTCCGGGAACTGGTGCACGGGATACGCCTCGGTCTCCGGGAACTCCCTCTCGCCCGGCGCGCGTTCGCCGGCGTTCACCAGCACGCGCAGCCGGCCGAGGTCGCGCTCCCAGACGGACAGCGCGGCGAAGCTCCCGCCGAGGGCACGCGCCGCGCCCTCGGCGGCCGCGCTCCAGGACTCCTGCGGACTGTGTGCCGCAGCCATCCCCCGGGCCAGCTCCACCACGGCCCGTAGCCGCGCTTCCTCCGCCATCGTTCCAGGTTATGGAGTTTTACCGATGATGAGGGAATTGTTACGGCGAATGGTTCCGGCCATGGCCCACGGCCCGACGCCCGGCGCGGCTGCCCCGCTCCCCCAGGTCGTTACTCTCCCGGCCAGCGCGGCGCCCGCTTCTCGTTGAACGCGGCGACGCCCTCGGCCCGGTCGCCCGAGAACGCCACCGAACGCCAGGCCGCGTCCTCGACCTCCAGGCCGGCCCGCAGGTCGAGGCCGTGACCGAGGCGCAGCGCGCGCTTGGCGGCGCGCAGGCCGACCGGCGAGTGCGCGGCGATGCGGGCGGCGAGCGCCAGGGCTTCGGCGCGGTCCTGGCCAGTGTCGACGAGCTGGTCGACGAGGCCGAGGCGCAGCGCCTCGTCCGCCGCCACCCGCCGCGCCGAGAAGATCAGCTCCGCCGCCCGTGCGGCACCCACCCGGCGCGGCAGCAGCTGGGTACCGCCGCCGCCCGGAATCACCCCGACCGATACCTCGGGGAGCCCCACCACCGCGCTCGTATCGGCCACGATCAGGTCGCAGGAGAGCGCGAGCTCGAATCCTCCGCCGAGGGCGTAGCCGTGCACGGCGGCGATGGTGGGTTGCGGCAGTTCGAGGACGCCGGTGTAGGCGGCGCGCGCGATGGGGCGCTGGCCGAGGAGTTCGGCGTCGGTGAGGGAGTTGCGTTCCTTCAGGTCGGCGCCGACGCAGAAGGCGCGCTCATGGCTGGAGGTGAGCACGACGGCCCGGGCGGCGCGGTCGGCGGCGAGGTCGGCGCAGGCGGCGGCGATGGCGCGGGCCATGTCAGAGGAGACGGCGTTCATCGCCTTGGGGCGATCGAGGATGAGTTCCACGACGTGGTCGTGGCGCCGGAGGGTGATTACGTCGCCGTAGCGGTGGTCGTCCATGGGGCCTCCTGGAGTACGCGTCTGTGCGAGGCACCGTATGGCGTGCGGGACGTCCGCCGTCAGGAGCCCTGGCCCCCGCGGCGGGCCAGCAGCCAGGGCTGGACCACGCCGAGCCCGCGTACCGGGCGCTGCCACATGGGCTGGAGGGCGAAACGGTAGGCGGGAGGCTCCTCGCCTTCCTTTTGCGCGGCGGCGGTGGCCTGGGCGGCGTCCGCCTCCGAGGCGGGGGCCGCGCCCGTTCTGGTGAGCTCTTCGGCGAAGGCGCCGTCGACGAGGACCGCGTCGCGGGGGGCTATCGAGGTGAGGCGGCTGGCCAGGTTCACGGTGGTGCCGAAGACATCGCCCATCCGGGTGGTGACGGTGCCGAAGGCGATGCCGACGCGGAGTTCCGGCATGGTCTCGTCGTTGGCCATGGTCTCGATGAGCCGCAGTGCGATCTCCGCGGCGATGCCGGCGTCGTCGGCGGAGAAGAGCACTTCGTCGCCGAGTGTCTTGATGAGCCGGCCGCCGTGGGCGGCCACCAGGTCGGCGGCGGTGGTCTCGAAGGCCTCGACGAGTTCGCCCAGTTCCTCTTCCTCCATGCGGCGGGTCAGCCGCGTGAATCCGACGAGGTCAGCGAAGCCGACGGCGAGCCGCCGGTCGACCATCTCCTCGTCGTCCGCGGCCTGTACGACGCGTCCGGTGGCGGCGGCGAGCTGGCGCCGCCAGACGTACACCAGGAACTCCTCAAGTTCCGGCAGCAGCAGCTCGACCAGCGGATAGGTGACTTCGGTGCGGGTCATGCCCGGTTCCGGGGGCTCGGTGAGGCCCTCCAGGAACGAGTCGATCTGCCACTCCGCCAGGCGGGCGGTGGTCTGGCCGGTGGAGCGGGCGACCTGGACGGCCATGGCCTCGCTCAGCAGGCCCGCCTCCACCAGCCCTGCGAGGCGGCGCAGGGCCAGTACGTCGGCCTCGGTGAGGGCCTTGGCCTGCCCGATGTCCGCGAAGCCCATGGCACGCCAGAAACGGGACGCCAGCTCCATGGAGACGCCTGCGCTGCGGGCCGCCTGGAACGGCGTGTAGCGGCGCTCGGCGCCGAGGATCAGACCTTCGAGGCGGAGTGCGAGCGGATCGTCGCCGGGCTCCGCGGACGCGTCGGCCCCGTCCACCCGGTCGGCCGCCGGCTCGATCTCCTGGCCGTCCGGCCCGCCGAATCCTCCCGACCCGCCCCGGCGCTCCGGCCCACCACGCGGCTCCTGCCCGCCCTCCGGGCCACCGCCACCGGACCTCTGCCCGCCACCGGACCTCGGCTCACCGCCCGCGCCCGGCCCTTCACCGGCCGCCCGCGCGGCCCGCGCATCCTGCTCAGCGCCGCTGTCCTGCCCGGTTCCGGAGTCACGGCCACCGCCGGAATCAGGACCGCTGTCGGCCGCCGGCCGCCGGGCCGCGGCCGACTCCTCGTCGGGGCCGGGCCCACCGCCGGTGGCGGAGGGTGTGCCCGTGCCGGAGCCCGAGTCGTCGACGGTCACGCCTGCTGCCCTTCCGATCTGCCGCGGTCAGGTATCGACCGGCCCCAACTCTACTGAGATGACTCTCAGCGGGCGCTCCCTGCCCGGCCGGACCACTGGTCCGACCTGCTCTTTTTAGCCAGGTGCCGGGTCCGCGCGACGCGACCGCCCATGCCGCGGTCCCGGGGGACACAGTACGTCAGGTGTGGGCTGGCTCACTCCGCCCGGACGGGCCCGTACCTGCACCCCGCAGGCGGTGCGGGGTGCTCACGCACCCTCCGTGCCCGCCGCCCGCACATGCACGATGTCCCCGGCGCCGACCGGCTGCTGCACACCGTCCTCGGTGGCCAGGACGAGGCGTCCGTCGCCGTCCAGCGCGACCGCCTCGCCGGTCAGCGAGCGATCGCCGGGCAGTTCGGCCCGAACCGTACGGCCGAGCGTGACGCAGCCCGCCGCGTACGTCTCCTGGAGACCCGATTCGGCCGGGTCTCCTCCCACCGCGGTCCACTTCTCGTACCACTCCTCCAGCGAGCGCAGCACGGCGCGCAGCAGCGGATCGCGGTCGGTCACGGTGGCACCGGCGAGCGCGAGCGACCCGGCGGTGGGCACCGGGAGCTCCTCGGCGCGCAGTGTCACGTTGAGACCGACACCGAGCACCACCGCGGCACCTCCCGTGCCGCTGTCCGCGCCCCCCTCACTCCCGGCCGGCTCGGGCAGCTCGACCCGCTCGGCGAGGATGCCGCCCGTCTTGCGCTCCACGCCGCCGACCGTCACCAGCAGGTCGTTGGGCCATTTGAGTGCCGTGTCGACGCCCGCGGTACGGGTGAGAGCGGTCGCCGCGGCCACACCTGCGAGCAGCGGCAGCCAGCCCCACCGGACGACGGGCACGGCCGGCTTCAGCAGGACGGAGAAGAACAGGCCCGAACGCGGCGGCGCACTCCAGCGCCGGTCCAGGCGGCCACGGCCCGCGGTCTGTTCCTCCGCGACGAGGATCGCGCCCTCGTCGAGGGTTCCCGCACGCGCGGTGAGGTCGGAGTTGGTCGACCCGGTGGACGCGACGACGTCCAGGCTGGTCCACAGGGTGCCGGGCCGCACCAGGGCCCGGCGCAACGAGGCCGCGTTCAGGGGCGGCCGGTCCAGGTCGGACCAGGGATTGTCGGGACCGTGCGGAGCTTGCGGGGGCGTCATGCCGCCACCCTAGGCCGGATACCCGGGGCCTCACAGCGCACCGCGGGGTGCATCTGCGGTGTGGTCAACGCCGCACTGCCGAACCGTATCCGCGCCGATACGCTACGAGTCAGTAGCAAACCTCGGCAGCAGGCCGTCGGCCAGTCGCCGTAGGCCCCGTGCAGGCACCGGAGCACGGCACCCGCATACCGTCCCGCCCGTCCCGACCACCGAACGCCGCCCCACCGAACGTCACCGCACCCGAACGTCACCCGCAAGGCGCCCCTGGCGACCGCCCCTGCTGATGCGCGGTCGCCCCCACCCGCAGACCCGTTCCCGACGATCCGTCCCCGACCGTCCCCAGCAGGCAGGGAGCCGCACCACCGATGTCCGAGCCGGAAGAGTTCCGATCGCTTTCCCCGCACTCACCGCAGCCCTTCGCAGTCGGCCCCGGCCCGGGGTCCGGCGCACTGTCCGGTGGCGGCGCCTCCCGCGCCGTTGCGGCACCTGGGGGCGGTATCCACACCACCGCCGGAAAACTCGCGGACCTGAGCTGCCGCATCGAGGAAGCGGTGCACGCCGGGTCCGCGCGCGCCGTGGAGAAGCAGCACGCCAAAGGCAAGCTGACGGCGCGTGAGCGGATCGTGGTGCTGCTCGACGAGGGCTCGTTCGTGGAGCTCGACGAGTTCACACGGCACCGCTCCACCGACTTCGGCCTGGAGAAGAACCGTCCGTACGGGGATGGCGTCGTGACCGGCTACGGCACGGTCGACGGCCGCCCCGTGACCGTGTTCTCACAGGATTTCACGGTCTTCGGCGGCGCGCTCGGCGAGGTCTTCGGACAGAAGATCATCAAGGTGATGGACTTCGCGCTGAAGACCGGCTGTCCGGTGATCGGCATCAACGACTCGGGCGGCGCACGCATCCAGGAGGGCGTCAGCGCACTGGGCATGTACGGCGAGATCTTCCGCCGCAACACCCATGCCTCGGGAGTGATTCCGCAGATCAGCCTGGTCGTGGGCCCGTGCGCGGGCGGCGCGGTCTACTCGCCGGCGATCACCGACTTCACGGTGATGGTGGACCAGACCTCGCACATGTTCATCACCGGGCCCGACGTGATCAAAACGGTGACGGGCGAGGACGTCGGCTTCGAGGAACTCGGCGGCGCCCGCACGCACAACACGGCATCCGGCGTCGCGCACCACATGGCGGGCGACGAGAAGGACGCTATCGAGTACGTCAAGTCGCTGCTGTCGTACCTTCCGTCGAACAACCTCAGTGACCCGCCCGCCTTCCCCGAGGAAGCGGACCTCACCGTCAGCGACGACGACCGCGAGCTGAACACGATCGTCCCGGACAGCGCCAACCAGCCGTACAACATGCACACCGTCATCGAGCACGTCCTGGATGACGCGGAGTTCCTTGAGACGCAGTCGCTGTTCGCGCCGAACATCGTCACCGGCTTCGGACGGGTCGAGGGCCATCCGGTGGGTGTCGTCGCCAACCAGCCGTTGCAGCTCGCGGGCTGCCTGGACATCAACGCGAGTGAGAAGGCGGCGCGTTTCGTACGCACCTGCGACGCGTTCAACGTGCCGGTGCTGACCTTCGTCGACGTCCCCGGCTTCCTGCCGGGCGTCGACCAGGAGCACACCGGCATCATCCGGCGCGGTGCCAAGCTGATCTACGCCTACGCGGAGGCGACGGTCCCGCTGATCACGGTGATCACCCGCAAGGCGTTCGGCGGCGCGTACGACGTGATGGGCTCCAAGCATCTGGGCGCCGACCTCAACCTGGCCTGGCCGACCGCGCAGATCGCCGTGATGGGCGCCCAGGGCGCGGTGAGCGTCCTGCACCGGCGCACCATCGCCGCCGCCCCCGAGGTGGAGCAGAGCGCGCTGCGCGAGAAACTGATCCAGGAGTACGAGGACGCCCTGCTGAACCCGTACACGGCGGCGGAGCGCGGCTACATCGACGCGGTGATCATGCCGTCCGACACCCGCCGCCACATCGTGCGCGGGCTGCGCCAGCTGCGCAGCAAGCGGGAGAACCTGCCGCCGAAGAAGCACGGGAACATCCCGCTGTGAGACGGGCGCCGTGCGCCGCGTCGGGGCCCACCCGGTGCATGGGACCGGTCCGCAGGGGTACGGGACCGGTCTGCGGGGCGCCACCGTCCGGAGCCGGGACCGTTTGCCGCCGTCGCACGGAAAGCAGTCCCCGGGACCGGGAGCAGTCGAGCCGTAGTCGCAGGTGCGAGGAGCCGTCAGTGATCAAGGTAGTACGGGGCAATCCGACCCCGGAGGAGCTGGCCGCCGCCGTCACGGTGGTCCAGGCACGCGCCGCCGCCGCGGCGGGCAGCGCTTCGGAGTCCGCCTGGCCGGGCAACGGGACGCAGGACGACACGGGAGCGCCGGGAGAACGGGACGCCTGGGCGGATCCCGCACGGGTGGCAAGGACCCGGCTGCCCGCACCCGGGCCGCGGGCGTGGGGCCGCACGTTCTGGCCCGGCTAATCCTCCGTTCGTTCGGAGCAGGCTGGATCAAGGCGCGGGGTCTGGTGGGCCGACTTGAGTACGCATACTCAGGCGTGCGGCCCGCTGGGGCCGCAGGATCGACGGCATGTTGTGGTCAGACCCCGACGACAAACCGTCCAAGGAACTCCGTGATGCGCAGCTGAAACTGCGGCGGATGGGTCTGGTGGTGGCACTGGCCACGGTGCTGGTGATGCTGGTGCTCTGGTGAACGCCCGGCACCACGGGCCGCCGGACCACCGACTGCCGGACCACCAGCTGCCCGACTGCCGGCTGACAGGCTGTGGCGCCCGTACCGCGTCCGGCACCGGACAGCGGACCGGCCGCCGATACGCTGACGGGCATGAGTGATCAGCATCGCCGGCTCGTGCTCGCGTCCCAGTCCCCCGCCCGGCTCGGCCTGCTCCGGCAGGCGGGCTTCGCGCCCGAGGTGATCGTCAGCGGGGTGGACGAGGAAGCCGTGTCGGCTCCGACCCCGGCAGAACTGGCTCTTGCGCTCGCGGAGGCGAAGGCGTCCGTGGTCGCCGCCCGCCCCGACGTCACGCGCAGTGGCGCCCTGGTGATCGGTTGCGACTCGGTGCTGGACCTGGACGGCCGGGCGCTCGGCAAACCGGCGGACGCGGAGGAGGCCACCGCGCGCTGGAAGGCGATGCGGGGCCGCGCGGGCACCCTGCAGACCGGCCACTGCGTCTACGACACGGCGGCCGGTCGCCATGTCTCCGCCGTCGCGTCCACGGTGGTGCACTTCGGCGAGCCGAGCGACGCCGAGGTAGCCGCGTACGTCGCTTCTGGCGAACCTCTCCACGTCGCGGGTGCCTTCACCCTGGACGGCCGGTCCGCCCCGTTCATCGACGGCATCGAGGGGGACCACGGCAACGTCATCGGGATCAGCCTGCCGCTACTGCGCCGCCTGCTCGGCGAACTGGGCGTCGGAATCACCGATTTGTGGGCGTAGTCGTAGCCCACAGAGCACAGCCGCAGCCCCTGTCGGCGGCACTCGCCGTGACACGGGGCTGTCGGCTCGTTCACGCCGCGCCGGACGTGGCTCCTTCGCCGGGCTCTGCGGCGGAGGGGCCGGGGCGCTTCAGGCGGCTGGGCCACTTGAGCCAGCCGGGTCGCCAGGGCCGGTCGTCGCCGTGTTCGTCGTAGGCGATGAGGCTCAGCACAATCAGGCCGAGCACCACCATCATGAAGGCGAAGGCGGGCCAGCCGACCAGGCCGACGCAGAGGGCGCCGAGCACGCCGTGCACCACCGCGGCGCTGATCAGCAGGATCCGCCAGACGCCGGTCAGGTACCGATCGCGCAGGCCCGCGCGGACCAGGGCAGCGGCGCACACCAGGAGATAGACGGCGACGATCACACCCATGATCCAGGTGGAGACCGTCATGGCCCGGGGTGCGAGGCCTGCGAGGGACATGTGCTGGCGGTCCACCACAGTCCCGAGGAACCAGTTCAGCAGGGCTAGGCCGACCGCCTCCAGGACGAGCACGATCGCGGTCACCAGTGCCACCGGTCTACGTGCCACGGCACCCACCCACCTTCGCTGCCGTTACTTTCGGTTCCGGTTCGGAACACCGCGCAGGCTACTAATGGGTAGCCCCTTGGGCAAGGGATCGGCCAGGCTCCGTACGGCCGCCGCACCCCGCGTCGCAGCACCGTCCGAGGTCCTGGCGCCGCCCGTATGGATGCCGCCGTCCGGCGGCACCTCGGTCCCGCGGGCCAGGAGCGCACAACCGCCGAAGCCGATCGGCACACGATCACCGGTACCGCCGCCCCGCGCACACCGGTACCGCCGCCCCGCGCACACCGGTACCGACAAGCGCGCACCGCCGCTGCCGCGCCCCCGCGTGCCACCAGTGACGACACGTGCGATTCCGGCACCGACCAAGCGCGTCGGCCCGGGATCGGGACCACCGGTGCCGGCGGATTCCGCCGGCGCCTTAGCGCCGCACCAGTGGCGCCCAAGCGGCGGCAAAGAAACTCTGTGATCTGTCGTAGGAAGCCCACAAAGAAACCCGATCAGCCGCAGTGTCCTTTCACAGCGACCGGTGCGCCGCCAGGGGGCTAAGGTTCCAGGCAGTAGGCCTGGTTACCGGGCTGGACAAGGGATTTCATCCGTGGTCCCGGGGGCGGATCACCCTCCGTGTGGGAAAGCTCACCTCCGGGAATGGGTCGAAAGCGCGTGTCGGCAGTCCCTAAAATCAGGGTGTTGTCAGTCCCTGATGTCAGGGTGTTGCAGCGACGTCTTTCGGCACGATGATCCGCCGGGCACCCGCTCGGGTGCACCGGCCGGGGGTCCGGGGGCCGTCCCCCGGAGAACACAGCTAGGAGGGAGCCATCGTGCGCAAGGTGCTCATCGCCAACCGTGGTGAGATCGCGGTCCGCGTGGCCCGGGCATGCCGGGACGCGGGGCTCGCGAGCGTGTCCGTGTACGCGGAGCCGGATCGGGATGCTCTGCATGTCCGCGTCGCGGACGAGGCGTTCGCCCTGGGCGGTGACACACCGGCGACCAGCTACCTGGACATCGCGAAGGTACTCCAGGCCGCCAAGGACTCCGGTGCCGATGCCATCCACCCCGGTTACGGCTTTCTCTCGGAGAACGCGGAGTTCGCGCAGGCGGTACTCGACGCGGGCCTGACCTGGATCGGTCCGCCCCCGGCGGCCATCCGTGACCTGGGCGACAAGGTGGCAGCCCGGCACATCGCCCAGCGCGCCGGCGCGCCGCTGGTCGCGGGCACCCCCGACCCGGTGAACGGTGCCGACGAGGTCGTGACGTTCGCCAAGGAGCACGGCCTGCCGATCGCGATCAAGGCCGCGTTCGGCGGTGGCGGCCGTGGTCTGAAGGTGGCCCGCTCTCTGGAAGAGATTCCGGACCTGTACGACTCGGCGGTGCGCGAGGCGGTCGCGGCTTTCGGCCGTGGTGAGTGCTTCGTGGAGCGCTACCTGGACAAGCCGCGGCACGTGGAGACCCAGTGCCTGGCCGACCAGCACGGGAACGTGGTCGTCGTCTCGACGCGCGACTGCTCGCTCCAGCGCCGTCACCAAAAGCTCGTCGAGGAGGCCCCCGCGCCGTTCCTCACTCCCGAGCAGACCGAGCAGCTGTACACGGCCTCCAAGGCGATCCTCAAGGAGGCCGGTTACGTCGGCGCGGGCACCGTCGAGTTCCTGGTCGGCAATGACGGCACCATCTCGTTCCTTGAGGTGAACACGCGCCTCCAGGTGGAGCACCCGGTCACCGAGGAGGTCACCGGGATCGACCTGGTCCGCGAGATGTTCCGCATCGCGGACGGTGCGGAGCTCGGGTACGACGATCCGCCGATGCGCGGCCACTCCTTCGAGTTCCGCATCAACGGCGAGGACCCGGGGCGCAACTTCCTCCCCGCTCCCGGCACCGTCACCACCTTCGAGCCGCCGTCGGGCCCCGGCGTCCGTCTGGACGCGGGTGTGGAGTCCGGCAGCGTGATCGGCCCGGCCTGGGACTCGCTGCTCGCCAAGCTGATCGTGACCGGTGCCACGCGGCAGCAGGCGCTGCAGCGGGCGGCTCGGGCGCTCGACGAATTCCGGGTGGAGGGCATGGCCACCGCGCTGCCGTTCCACCGTGCCGTCGTCAGGGACCAGGCCTTCGCGCCCGAACTCCCCGCTTTCGGCGCCTCGGCGGAGCCGTTCACCGTGCACACCCGGTGGATCGAGACCGGGTTCGTCAATGAGATCAAGCCCTTCTCCGCTGCTGTGGACGCCGACGTCGATGAGGAGTCGGGCCGTGAGACGGTCGTCGTCGAGGTCGGCGGCAAGCGTCTTGAGGTGTCGCTGCCTGCCAGCCTCGGGATGACGCTGGCCAGGACGGGCCTCGCGGCGGGGGCACGCCCCAAGCGGCGCGCGGTCAAGAAGTCCGGGCCGACCGCCTCGGGCGACACTCTGGCCTCGCCGATGCAGGGCACCATCGTCAAGATCGCGGTGGAGGAGGGCCAGGAGGTCAAGGAAGGTGACCTCGTGGTCGTCCTGGAGGCGATGAAGATGGAGCAGCCGCTGAACGCGCACCGCGCCGGCACCGTCAAGGGCCTGAACGCGACGGTCGGTTCGTCGATCACCTCCGGTGCGGTGATCTGCGAGATCAAGGACTGACGGCCACCCGCCGTCGCCTGATGTGCCAAACGCCCCGGCAGGGGCGCACTAGGCACACCGGAGCACCGATGCCTTCCGGGCCCGGCCGAACTCCTCGGCCGGGCCCGGCGGCGTACGGGGCCGGGTTACCGTGGACGGACACATCGGGGACCGGGCGTATCAGAGCGTCGTCCGTGCCCCGCCCTCTGATGGATGAGGACCCGATGAGGACCCCGATGAGGACCCCACGGTGAGCAACCAGATCCGCAGGCCGGACGCCGCGCTGAGTACGGGCGCCGGCGTCGGCACGCCCACCGGTGGCGACGCAGGGACGTGCCCGGACGGTACGGTCCAGGGCGCCGCGGGTGCGGGTGCGGTCCTGACGCCCGACACCCTGAGCTCTGGTGTCCCTGCCTCTGTCCCTGTTCCTGGGATGCGTCCTGCGCGGCGGGGGCCCATGCGGGCTGATGCGCGGCGCAACTACCAGCTGCTGCTGGCCGCCGCTCGTATCGCCTTCGCGGAGCACGGCACGGACGCACCGCTGGAGGATGTGGCGCGCCGCGCGGGCGTCGGCATCGGCACGCTGTACCGGCACTTCCCGAACCGGCACGCGTTGATGAGCGCGGTCTTCGAGGACGCGGTGTGCGACCTGCTGGCGCGCTCGCGGGCGTTGCTCGACGCACCGCGGCCGTGTGAGGCGCTGGTCACCTGGCTGCGCGCGATCGTCACGCACGCGGGCGAGTACCGCGGTCTGTCGCGTGCGCTCATGTCGGCCTGCCATGACGACAGTTCGGCGCTCGCCCGGTGCAGTACGCCGATGCGTACGGCGGGTCTCGCACTGCTGACGCGGGCTCAGCAGGCCGGGGTGGTGCGTGCGGATGTGTCGATCGGTGATCTGATGCAGCTCACGAACGCGATCGCGCTGGCCGCAGAGGCGACTCCGGACGATCCGCAACTCGCCGACCGCCTGCTGACCCTCACACTCCGCGGCCTGAGCGCTTGACGGCTGACGGCTTGACCAAGGATCGCTGATCCGGGCCACTTCACCGATCACCCATCGCGGATCACCCATCGCGAATGAGTGATCGGTGATCACTTCACGGATCACCGATCACCAATCGGCCGTGGCTCCGTTTACCGTCGTCGCAGGTCCGCGACCCGACCTCGTTCTCCGCCGGGCGTTTCACCGCCTATCACGGGTGGCGCGCTGCGCAGCTGGGACGGCGTGCCGGATACCTGGCGGCGGGGGCCCGGGAGAGGGACCTCGCGGCGGGGCTGGCGAGGTGCGGAGGAGGATGCTTCGGGGTCGGCGGCGCCCGCGATGGTGATCTGCACGCCCCGGTCTGCCAGTGTCCGGAGTTCGGTGGCGGCGCGGTCGGACTGGGTGGGCGGCTCGTCGGTGACGAGCCGGGTGATCATGTCGGTGGGCACGGTCTGGAACATGGTGTCGGTGCCGAGCTTGGTGTGGTCGGCGAGGACCACGACCTCGCTCGCGGCCTGCACCAGGGCGCGGTCGACGCTGGCGGAGAGCATGTTG
Source organism: uncultured Actinomycetota bacterium (assembly GCA_963761765.1). Taxonomy (GTDB): domain Bacteria; phylum Actinomycetota; class Actinomycetes; order Streptomycetales; family Streptomycetaceae; genus Streptomyces. Next base: position 545,804 of record CAVXIJ010000001.1, on the reverse strand, counting down.
GACGTGGACAGGCCCCGTTCGGCGGTCAGGCCGCTGCCGGACAGGAAGGCGCGGGACACCCGAAGGCCCTGGAGGGACTGCTCGGCGCCGCTGCCCACCAGGGCGTAGTTGGAGCCGCGCAGGGTGCCGCCGGTCATGACGACCTCCACCCTGTTGGCGTGCGCGAGGGCCTGCGCCACGAGCAGGGAGTTGGTGACGACGGTCAGGCCCGGTACCCGGGCCAGCCGCCTGGCCAACTCCTGGGTGGTGGTGCCCGCGCCCACCACGATGGCCTCGCCCTCTTCGACGAGGCCGGCGGCGAGGTCGGCGATGGCCGTCTTCTCGGCGGTGGCGAGGTGCGACTTCTGGGGGAAGCCGGACTCCCGCGTGAACCCGCCGGGCAGGACCGCACCGCCGTGCCTGCGGTCGAGGAGTCCTTCTGCCTCCAGCGCGCGCACGTCACGCCGTACGGTCACTTCGGAGGTCTGGACGACGCGGGCGAGCTCACGGAGCGACACGGCCCCGTTGGCGCGCACCATTTCAAGGATCAATTGGCGACGTTCTGCAGCGAACACGAAACTGACAGTAACGCGACGACCGTCTGCTTTCAGCAGTTTCCGGTGAATAGCAGAAGTTGTTCGCAGTCTTCCTCATGGAGTGGTATAAGCGTTCGCCTGGCTCTACCAGTTCGTCGCCAGCTCTCGGCCGCGCGGTCCCGCCGCCGGCCGAACGCCCGCCCCTCCACGCATCCGCCCACCACACCCCTGACCTGCTCTGCCGGGCCCGCCGCCCGGCAGCCGTCAGCCGGTTTTCCTGGTGTGCAGCTGCCGCGCCACCTCGGCGATCGAGCCGGACAGCGACGGATAGACGGTGAACGTGTTCGCGATCTGTTCGACCGTCAGGTTGTTGTCGACGGCGATGGCAATCGGGTGGATCAGCTCCGAGGCCCGCGGTGCGACGACCACGCCGCCGACCACGATGCCCGTACCGGGACGGCAGAAGATCTTGACGAAGCCGTCCCTGATCCCCTGCATCTTGGCGCGCGGGTTGCGCAGCAGCGGCAGCTTGACGCCCCGGGCTTCGATCTTGCCGCTGTCCACGTCGGCCTGCGAGTAGCCGACGGTGGCGATCTCGGGGTCGGTGAAGACGTTCGACGAGACGGTCTTCAGGTTCAGCGGGGCCACCGCGTCGCCCAGGAAGTGGTACATGGCGATCCGGCCCTGCATGGCCGCGACCGACGCCAGCGCGAAGATGCCGGTGACGTCGCCCGCCGCGTACACGCCGGGCGCGGAGGTCCTGGAGACCTTGTCGGTCCAGATGTGCCCGGAGTCCTTGAGCTTGACCCCGGCCTCCTCCAGGCCCATCCCGGAGGTGTTCGGAATGGCACCGACGGCCATCAGGCAGTGCGTGCCGTAGATGACGCGTCCGTCGGCGAGGGTGACCTCGACGCGGTCGCCGACCCGTTTGGCGGACTGGGCACGGGAGCGTGCCATCACGTTCATCCCGCGGCGCCTGAAGACGTCCTCCAGGACCGCGGCGGCGTCCGGGTCCTCGCCGGGCAGCACCCGGTCCCGGCTGGAGACCAGCGTGACGCGCGAGCCGAGCGCCTGGTAGGCGCCGGCGAACTCGGCGCCGGTGACGCCGGAGCCGACCACGATCAGCTCCTGGGGCAGTTCGTCCAGGTCGTAGACCTGGGTCCAGTTCAGGATCCGCTCGCCGTCGGGCTGGGCGTCGGGGACTTCGCGGGGGTGGCCGCCGGTGGCGATCAGCACGGCGTCCGCGACGAGGGTTTCCTCGGTGCCGTCGGCGGCCCGCACGATGACCTTGCGGGAGCCGTCCATGGCCTGCTGCCCGTCGAGCCGGGCGCGTCCGCGCCGCACGCGTGCGCCGGCGCGCTGCACGGAGGCGGCGATGTCATGCGACTGGGCGAGCGCGAGCCGCTTCACCCGGCGGTTGACCTTGCCGAGATCCACGCCGACGACCCGGGCCTTCTGCTCGATGGGGGCGGTGTCGTCCTCGACGATGATCCCCAGCTCTTCGTACGACGAGTCGAAGGTGGTCATCACCTCGGCGGTGGCGATCAGGGTCTTCGACGGCACACAGTCGGTGAGCACCGAAGCACCGCCGAGGCCGTCGGTGTCGACGACGGTCACCTCCGCGCCCAGTTGCGCGGCGACCAGCGCCGCCTCGTATCCGCCGGGTCCGCCACCAATGATCACGATCCGAGTCACGTACTCCATTGTTCCGCACTCCTCCCCGTGCTTCGCCCCCGACCCCGCCCCAGTAATAACCCGTCCGGCGTCCGAGGACGAGCCGGGCGACCATGAACAGTCTCTTGGGCGTCCGACGGCAAGCCCGCAAACAGCCCATCCGGCACATACGGACGCCCACACCACCACGAACGCCCCGCCCCGTATCCCCCGCCGGACCAGCACACCAGCCCGCCCGCCCCTTGCGGACGGCCCCGACAGACGACGAGGCACCGGGGTCGAGCCCCGAACAGCACGTCTCCTGCGGGCGGAGTCGTCCGCCCGCCGGGCCGCCGCCACCGCCCCCGACCGAAACCGCTCCGCACCCGCCCCTGCCGCCACTGCCGTACTCTCGACGCTATGTCGCTCTACGCCGCGTACGCCGGCAATCTCGACGCGCGGCTGATGTCCCGCCGCGCCCCGCACTCACCGCTGCGCGCCACCGGCTGGCTCAGCGGCTGGCGGCTGACCTTCGGCGGTGAGCACATGGGCTGGGAAGGTGCGCTCGCCACCATCGTGGAGGCCCCCGGCTCACAGGTCTTCGTCGCGCTGTACGACATCGCGCCCATGGACGAGGACTCGATGGACCGCTGGGAGGGCGTGGGGCTCGACATATACCGGCGTATGCGGATCCGCGCCCACACCCTGGACGGCGAGGAGCCCGCCTGGGCCTATGTGCTCAACGGCTACGAGGGCGGCCTGCCGTCGGCACGCTACCTCGGAGAGCTCGCGGACGCCGCGGAATCGGCGGGCGCGCCGTATGACTATGTGATGGAGCTGCGGAAGCGGCCCTGTTAGCCCCTGTTAGCCCTGTTAGCCACCCTGCCCCGTAGGCGATCGACCCCGCCGGAGGCGCGCAGCCCTGTGAACGGCGGGCGGCCCTGTCAGTGGCGGGCGGCCCTGTTAACGGCGGGCGGAGATCCGCGACGGGCGGCCGAGGCAGTCGATCTCACCCGCGCACGATCGGTTGCGGCCAGTTCCGGTCAGTTTCGATCGGTCACTCTTGGTGCCGATAAGCCCTGCGGGGCGCGATCTCACGTCTGGCACATGCGGTCGGCCACGGATCCGGATACAACTTCGCACGTCAGCCGACGTCACTCCCATGGGCGGAAACCCGGCCGAAATGATCGTAATGCTGTACGGCTTTCGTCTACGCGCGTAGGCTTCGAGCGGCTACCCTCAAGAATGTGAACTCATCTCTTCTCCCAGACGACATCCAGGGCGACCCCCACGCCGCCGCCGAGGCAGCAGCCGCGCGCCTGCGTGAGCTGACCGGTGCCGACACCCATGACGTCGCCCTCGTGATGGGCTCTGGATGGGGCCCGGCGGCCGACGCGTTCGGTGCCGCGGAGTCCGAGTTCGCCGTCACCGACCTGCCCGGCTTCCCCCCGCCCACCGTCGAGGGCCATGTCGGAGCGGTCCGCTCCTACCGGCTCGGCGACAAGCGGGCCATGGTCTTCCTGGGTCGCACCCACTATTACGAGGGCCAGGGTGTGGCCGCCGTCGCGCATGGCGTACGGACCGCCGCCGCGGCGGGTTGCAAGACCGTCGTCCTGACGAACGGCTGCGGCGGGCTCCGCGAGGGCATGTACCCCGGTCAGCCGGTGCTGATCAGCGACCACCTCAACCTCACCGGCACCTCACCGATCGTCGGCGCGAACTTCGTCGACCTCACCGACCTCTACTCCCCGCGGCTGCGCACCCTGTGCAAGGGCATCGATCCGTCCCTTGCCGAGGGCGTCTACGCGCAGTTCACCGGGCCGCACTACGAGACCCCCGCCGAAGTGCGGATGGCGCGCACCATCGGTGCCGACCTGGTCGGCATGTCGACGGCCCTGGAGGCGATCGCGGCACGCGAGGCAGGCATCGAAGTCCTGGGCATCTCCCTGGTCACCAATCTGGCGGCCGGCATGACCGGCGAACCCCTCAACCACGAGGAAGTCCTCCAGGCGGGCCACGACGCGGCGGCCCGGATGGGCGCGCTGCTGGGACAGGTAATGGCACGGATCTGAGCGAGCGCCGCCGAGCGGGGCGGCAGACCTCGGGACGACAGACCGTGCGGCGGCAGACCGTTCGGCGGCGGTGTGCGCGGCCGGTCCGCCGGGTCCCAGAGGTGACGGCCGGTGGCGCGCGGCCCGCCAGGCAGGGAGCCGATCAGTCACCGGACCCGTCCTAGTGCCACGCCACCCGAGGTGCCCGGCGGTATGCCGTACGAAGCTGCCGGCGCGTGCCGCACAGGTGCCGTACGAGATGCCGGACGAAGAGAGGCTGGGAAGTGGTGCAGGACGACGCACTCATCGCGCGAGCCGAGGCCTGGCTCGCCGAGGACCCCGACCCGGGGACCCGCGAGGAACTGGCCAAACTCATCGCGACCCGGGACGTCGCCGAACTCACCAGTCGCTTCCGCGGCACCCTCCAGTTCGGCACCGCGGGTCTGCGCGGCGAGCTCGGCGCGGGCCCGATGCGGATGAACCGCGCGGTGGTGATCCGCGCGGCGGCGGGGCTCGCGGCGTATCTGTTGGGCTGGCGCAAGGACGGCGAGCCGGCCGGTTCCGGTAGCTCTAGTGCTCTTGGCGGGCCGAGTGCGGCCGGCAGCCCCGGTGGCCCCATCGGGCAGGCCGGTGCCGGTCTCGTCGTCATCGGATACGACGCCCGGCACAAGTCCGCCGACTTCGCGCGGGACACCGCCGCCGTCATGACCGGCGCGGGCCTGCGCGCCGCGCTGCTGCCGCGCCCGCTGCCCACGCCCGTACTCGCCTTCGCCATCCGGCATCTGGGCGCCATCGCGGGCGTGGAGGTCACCGCCAGCCACAATCCGCCCCGGGACAACGGCTACAAGGTCTACCTGGGCGACGGGGCGCAGATCGTGCCGCCTGCCGACGGCGAGATCGCGGCGGGCATCGCCGCGGTGCGCGCCCTAGCGGACGTGCCGCGTCCGGACGACGGCTGGCAGGTGCTCGGCGACGAGATCCTTGACGCGTACCTGGCCCGCGCAGAAACCGTACTCACCGAGGGCTCGCCCCGTACGGCACGAGTCGTCTACACACCCCTGCACGGCGTCGGCAAGGAGACCCTGCTCGCCGCGTTCGCCCGCGCCGGCTTCCCCGCCCCGGTCGTCGTGCCGGAACAAGCCGAGCCCGATCCCGACTTCCCCACCGTGGCCTTCCCCAATCCGGAGGAATCGGGAGCGATGGACCTGGCCTTCGCGACGGCCGCGGCACACACGCCGCCCCCCGAAGCCGCACAGGCCGCGTCTTTCGACCTGATCATCGCCAACGACCCGGACGCCGACCGCTGCGCCGTGGGCGTCCCCGACCCGCGTATGACGGGCGGCTGGCGGATGCTGGGCGGCGACGAGCTGGGGGCGCTGCTCGCCGCGCATCTGGTGCGGCACGGGGCCGGCGTGAGCGTCGACGCCGACGAGGAACACCGTCCCGCCTTCGCCGCCTCCATCGTCTCCTCCTCACTCCTCGGCCGGATCGCCGAGGCCGCGGGCCTGCGCTACGAGGAGACGCTGACCGGCTTCAAGTGGATCTCCCGCGTGCCGGGCCTGCGGTACGGGTACGAGGAGGCGCTCGGTTACTGCGTGGACCCCGCGGGCGTGCGCGACAAGGACGGCATCACCGCGGCGCTCCTGGTGACCGAGCTGGCGTCGGAACTGAAGCGGGAGGGCCTTACGCTCCGGGACCTGCTGGACGACCTGGCCGTCGCACACGGCCTGCACGCCACCCACCAGCTCTCCGTGCGCGTCGACGACCTCACGGTGATCACGGACGCGTTGCGGCGGCTGCGCACCCACCCGCCGACGACGCTCGCGGGCCTGCCCGTCACCAGCGCCGAGGACCTGACCGAGGGCACGGCCACGCTGCCGCCCACGGACGGCCTGCGCTACGTCCTGGACGGTGACTTCCGCGCCCGTGTGGTGGTCCGCCCGAGCGGTACGGAACCCAAGCTCAAGTGCTACTTCGAGATCGTGGTGCCGGTCGGTGACCGGAGCGCTCTCTCCTGGGCGCATCTGACCGCGATGGAGCGGCTGGCCGCGCTCAAGGACGACCTGGCGGCGGCTGCGGGGTTGCCGACGACTTCGGGCGCGGCCACGGGCGGGTGATCCCGACGCCGGTCACCGCGCCGCCGGATTCGCCCACGAGGCGTAAGTAGGCGTGAAGCACAATTCGACTTTGTTCTTCACGGCCCAGCGGCGGATGCCGGCTGAGCAGTCAGTCTGCGCACACGGACAGGCTCAGCCACCGCACCTCCAGCGGTCGGATCGGACGTCACCGCACATCCAACCGGCACGACCGCTAACCCGGCGAAGCTATGCGGTCAGAGCACCAGCCGCTCACGGCTTCCTGCGCAAGTCCCGGGGAACATGCCGTCCGCTTCATCGAGGCCATGCCCATACCCTGACAGTGACAACTCCGTTGCAGGGAGGCAAGGCCGTGACGTCTTCGACCGGCAATCCGGACCTGTACGCCCACCCGCTGGTCTTCGGACAGCGGCTCCAGATCCTCCGTCAGAAGCGCGGCCTGACCCGTGATCAGCTGGGTGGTCTGCTCGGCCTCACCGGCTCATGGGTCAAGAGTGTGGAAAACGGACGCCTGAAGACGCCGAAGCTGGACGTGATCCTCCAGATCGCGCAGATCCTGCGGGTGGGCAACTTGGCGGAGCTGACGGGGCACGGCATTCCTGTCGACCTCTTCAGCGGCCCTGGGCATCCCCGGCTGGTCGCCGTGAAGGCGGCCGTTGACGCATTTCCCGTTGCCCGCCGACAGGAGGCGCCGCCGGTCGGGCATCTGCGGGCGCGGCTGGACCGCGCGTGGCAGGCCCGGCACTCGTCGGCACGGCACCGCGAAGTGATCGGTGCGCTGTTGCCCGATCTCGTCCGGGACGCGCAGGCGGCCGTCCGGCAGGCACCGAGTGCGGCGGACCGGCGCGCAGCACAAGCGGTCCTCAGCGAGACGTACTCGCTGTGCCAGTTCTTCGTGGCCTACCAACCTGATGCGGCGCTGCTGTGGCGGGTGGTCGAGCGCGGCCTCGTTGCGGCTCAGGACAGCGAGGACCCGTATGCCATCGGAGTGTCAGCGTGGCTGGCTGCCCAGGCCCACCGGGACTGCGGCCTTGCGCATTTCGATGCCGCCGATGCGGTGAATCTTGAAGCGTTGGCATACCTGACGCCATTGCTGCCGGACGCCTCGGACCGGGTCCTCGCCATCGCTGGGGCGCTCACCTTCGAGGCCGGGTACACCGCCGCCCGGCGCGGCGAGACCGGCACCGCCTGGCACTACTGGGACCAGGCACATGCCATGGCCGAGCGGCTGCCCACCGACTACTACGACCCCATCACCTCTTTCTCCCGGGCCATCATGGGCGCCCACGCGGTGACCGTGGCCGTGGAACTGCGCGCCGGGGGCGAATCCGTGCGCCAGGCCGCTGCAGCCGATGCCATCACGATTCCGTCCAGGCCGCGCAGGGCCCGGCACAAAATCGAGGAGGCGCGTGGCTACCAACTCGACGGACAGCCCGACGCCTCCCTGGACACGCTGGAGAAGGCATACAAGGCGGCCCCGGAGACGATCACCTACAACGGATACGCAAAGGCGATCGTCCTCGAAGAGACCGAGTCCCACAGTCCGGCACGGCGAGAACGGGCCTCAACGCTGGCCGTGAAGATGGGCCTACTCGCAGCGTGAGCAATGAGGCACAGAATGTGCCCCTGTCGCATCCTCCAAGCTCCTACCGTCGATCCCCGCAACCCCCGGCGACTGCTCTGCACGGCCCGGGGACGGGCCGACCGACGAGGAGTCGACGTGCACGAACCAAGTTCCCCACCAGCGACGTTGCGGTGTGACACGCAGCCGCCTCTCGACATCGAGACGATGCGCGCCACCGCGCGTGCCCTCCTGACACAGGACGCCACGCTGCCGCGCCACGACGACCTCCAGACCGCGCTGCTGCTCCTGCGCGGCCACCTCGCCCTCATCGTCCCCGAAACAGAAGCGCTCGCACGATCACTTCCCGACGAGCACACGGCAAGAAGCCCCGCACTGGCCACCGTCGCCCACACCCGCGTACACCTGGACACCAGCCCGGGCCACGGCCTCGTCTCCGCCACCGAACACGCCAAAAGCCTCGCCCGCGACCTACGAGACCTGTGCGACCACTACGAAACGCTCACCAGCACCGCCCAGGCGGAGCAGCCCGTATGACCGACCGCCCCACCAACCCTCTCGACGACGAAGACCCGCACCGCAAAAACGCCGACCGCAAAGAGGGACAGCGGCCATGACCCTGCGTTACTGCGTCCGCTGCGACCTACCCATCAAACCGGGCGAGCCCTACGACACCCACCTCCACCACGGCGCCACCCTCGCCGGCTGCACCAACTACAGCCACCAGACCTGCACCGGCCCGCGCTGGACACCACCACAAGCCACTACCGCCCTGCCCGAGCAGTCCTCCAGAGACCTGGCATGACGGCCGGCATGACAACCGTCGGCGCGAACCGGATACCGCCCGGCCGCCTGGTGACCGTCACCCGATCCCCAGCAGCACGGCAAGCAGCACAAGCCCCGCGACCGCGGGCGCCACGACCTCGTAGCACCACCGGATCTCCGGCTCACCCTGGGCGCTCGGCGCGTGCGCATGCGTCTCGGCGAGTTCGCGCAGGTCGTCCATGGTGCGGTCGGCCGGGGCGCGGACCGGGCCGGCGTCGGCCGGACGCGCGTTGCGCCGGTCGCCGGAGCCGCCGAAGGTTCCGGGGATGCTTCTGACCCGCCCGCCGAAGGGGCTTGCGCCGGCCTGGCGGGAGTCGGCAGCGGTGGAGCGCAGCTCTGCGCGGCTTGCCCTCTTGCGGGCGCGCAGTGAGACGGGAACGGCCCACAGCTGGTACTTGCGGCCGGACGCGGCGACGACCTCGTTCGAGTAGCCGGAGCGGAGTCCCGCCACGGACGCCCAGGGCAGCGTGATCGTACGGAACGGGTTGCGCACGCGCAGCCGGTCCTGGTTCGCGTACACCGCGGGCCGCAGCGTGAACGCCCACACCAGCGGCGCGAGCAGCAGCATCGTGGCCAGCGCCAGCCAGGGCGCGTGGCCCCGCCCGCGCACCAGCGCGTCGATGCCCAGCCACGCGATCAGCGCGAGCAGCAGCACGCCTCCGGCCAAACCCGCGCCGGAGCGGTACACGCGGTCCGGGGAGGCGGGACGCTCCGGTGCGGAACCTGTCGGCGACGGGGCCGCGGGACCGCCGCGGTCCGCGGCAGAGCCGTCGTCCGGCACAGCACCGTCGTCCTGCGCACCATCAGGCTGTGCGGCACCATCGTCCGGCACACCGTCGCGCTGCGCGCCGTCGTCCTGCGCGCCGTCACGCCGGGCGGCACCGTCGTCCTGCGCGCCGTCGTCCTGCGCACCGCGCTCCGGGCCTGGCTCGTCGGGGGTCGTCATACGGCGATTCTGCCTGACGTCCCCGGCCCACCTGAATCACGTCCCGCTCACACTCACATCACCGTCTCTCTCGCCCCCGCAGCACACTCCCGTTCACACCGGTCACACGCCTCCCACAGCCGGCCCCGGCACGCCCCGCAGTGCGCCCCCGTCGCGCCGAGCGCACCCCACGAGGAACCCTTGACCTGCGGCCGGGCGCCGGCGGGCAAGCCGGCGCCCGGCCGAGGCAGCCACACCCCCTGTGCAGCCGCTACACGCGTAGATATGCTCACCTCGTGACCATGCCCACCACACACTCACTCCCCACACCCACCACCGCGCCGCCTCCGCGCGCGCCCGCAGCGCCGCCCGAGTTCGCCGACGTCGCCACGTCGAACCACACTCTGGGCCGCTTTCTGCACGGGCTCGCGGGCGTCGACCGGTCGGCCTCGAAGCGCGTGCCGCGGCGCTCGGCACCCGGTCGATCAAGACCACGGCGAAGGCGTACGCCATCGATCTGGCCATTTCGATGATCGATCTGACCACGCTGGAAGGCGCCGACACTCCGGGCAAGGTCCGGTCGCTCGTGCGCCAAGGGCGCGAACCCGGACCCCACGGACCGCACGACCCCGCAGGTCGCAGCGATCTGCGTCTACCCGGACATGGTGACCACCGCCAAGGAGGCGCTGGCGGGCACCGGGATCAAGGTCGCGTCCGTCGCCACCGCCTTCCCCGCGGGCCGCGCCGCGCTGCGGTGAAGCTGGCCGACACCGCGCGACGCGGTCGCCGCGGGCGCCGACGAGATCGACATGGTGATCGACCGCGGCGCGTTCCTGTCCGGCCGACTACCTGAAGGTCTTCGAGGAGATCCGCGCCGTCAAGGAGGCCTGCGCGCGGCCCGACGGCGAGCGCCGCGCACCTGAAGGTGATCTTCGAGACCGGCGAACTGTCCGACGTACGACAACATCCGCCGGGCCTCCTGGCTGGCGATGCTCGCGGGCGCCGACTTCATCAAGACCTCGACCGGCAAGGTCGCGGTGAACGCCACCCCGCCGAACACCCTCCTGATGCTGGAGGCGGTCCGCGACTTCCGCGCGCACACCGGCGATGCAGGTCGGGGTGAAGCCCGCGGGCGGCATCCGCACGTCCAAGGACGCCATCAAGTACCTGGTGCATGGTCAACGAGACGCGCGGGCGACGGACTGGCTGACCCCGACTGGTTCCGCTTCGGCGCCTCCAGCCTGCTCAACGACCTGCTGATGCAGCGGCAGAAGCTGCAGCACCGGCCGCTACTCCGGTCCCGACTACGTGACGGTGGACTGAGCCTCATGACAGACCAGACCTTCGACTACGCACCCGCGCCCGAGTCCCGCGCGATCGTCGACATCGCGCCGTCCTACGGGCTGTTCATCGACGGCGAGTTCGCCGAGGCGGCGGACGGCAAGGTCTTCAAGACGGTCTCGCCCGTCCTCCGAGGAGGTGCTCTCCGAGGTCGCGCAGGCGGGCGCCGAGGACGTCGACCGGGCGGTGCAGGCGGCCCGCAGCGCCTTCGAGCATGGTCCGCGCTGCCCGGCGCCGAGCGCGCGCAAGTACCTCTTCCGGATCGCCCGCATCCTCCAGGAGCGCTCGCGCGAGCTGGCCGTCCTGGAGTCGCTGGACAACGGCAAGCCGATCCGGGAGACCCGCGACGCCGACCTGCCGCTGGTCGCCGCGCACTTCTTCTACTACGCCGGCTGGGCGGACAAGCTCGGCCACGCCGGCTACGGCCCCGACCCGCGCCCCCTGGGCGTCGCCGGGCCAGGTCATCCCGTGGAACTTCCCGCTGCTGATGCTGGCCTGGAAGATCGCCCCGGCGCTCGCGACCGGCAACACGGTGGTCCTCAAGCCCGCCGAGACGACCCCGCTGTCCGCCCTGTTCTTCGCGGACATCTGCCGCCAGGCGGGCCTGCCGAACGGGCGTCGTCAACATCCTGACCGGGTGACGGCGACACGGGCGCGGCGCTGGTCGCGCACCCGGACGTGGACAAGGTCGCCTTCACCGGCTCCACCGCGGTCGGCAAGGCCATCGCCCGTACGGTCGCGGGCACCGGCAAGAAGGTCACGCTGGAACTGGGCGGCAAGGCGCGCCAACATCGTCTTCGACGACGCGCCGCTCGACCAGGCCGTCGAGGGCATCGTCAACGGCATCTTCTTCAACCAGGGCCAGGTCTGCTGCGCGGGCTCGCGGCTGCTGGTGCAGGAGTCGGTCGCCGAGGAGCTGCTGGACGCCCTCAAGCGCCGGATGACCACCCTGCGGCGTCGGCGACCCGCTCGACAAGAACACCGACATCGGCGCGATCAACTCCGCCGAGCAGCTGGCCCGGATCACCGCGCTGGCCGAGGCCGGCGAGGCCGAGGGCGCCGAGCGCTGGTCGCCGCCGTGCGAGCTGCCCGTCTTCGGCTACTGGTTCGCGCCGACGCTCTTCACCGGCGTCACCCAGGCGCACCGCATCGCCCGCGAGGAGATCTTCGGCCCGGTGCTGTCGGTGCTGACCTTCCGCACCCCGGACGAGGCCGTCGAGAAGGCCAACAACACGCCGTACGGCCTGTCGGCCGGCATCTGGACGGAGAAGGGCTCGCGGATCCTGTGGATGGCGAACAAGCTGCGCGCGGGCGTCGTCTGGGCCAACACGTTCAACAAGTTCGACCCGACCTCGCCGTTCGGCGGCTACAAGGAGTCGGGCTACGGCCGCGAGGGCGGCCGTCACGGTCTGGAGGCGTACCTCGATGTCTGAGCTGCCCAAGAGGTCAGAGAATTCGGCGAAGACGGCGAAGACGGCGAAGGTAGTGAAAGCGGAAAAGGCAGAGCAGGCAGTGAAGACAGAGCAGGCTGATCCGACCCGGCTGACCAGGGCCGCCGGGTCCGCGCCGTCGCCGGGTGCCGGACGCCTGAGCGTCTTGAAGACCTACAAGCTGTACGTCGGGGGGAAGTTCCCCCGTAGTGAGAGCGGCCGGGTGTACGAGGTGACGGACTCCAAGCGGCACCTGGCTGGCGAACGCGCCGCTGCGCCTCCCGCAAGGACGCGCGGGACGCGGTGGTCGCCGCGCGCAAGGCGTTCGGCGGCTGGTCGGGCGCCACGGCCTACAACCGCGGCCAGATCCTCTACCGCGTCGCCGAGATGCTGGAGGGCCGCCGCGAGCAGTTCGTACGCGAGGTCGCCGAGGCCGAGGGCCGTCGGCGGCCCAGGCCGCCGCGCAGGTCGACGCGGCCGTCGACCGCTGGGTCTGGTACGCGGGCTGGACCGACAAGATCGCCCAGGTCGCTGGGCGGCGCGCAACCCGGTCGCGGGCCCCTACTTCAACCTCTCCACACCGGAGCCGACCGGTGTGGTGGCCGTACTCGCGCCGCAGGAGTCGTCGTTCCTCGGCCTGGTCTCGGTGCTCGCCCCGGTGATCGTCACCGGCAACACGGCCGTGCGTGGTCGCCTGCGAACGCGCCCCGCTGCCCGCCCTGTCGCTGGGCGAGGTGCTGGCCACCTCCGACCTGCCCGGCGGCGTGGTCAACGTCCTCTCCGGACGCACCGCGCGAGATCGCCGCCCCGCTCGCCGCCCACCAGGACGTCAACGCGATCGACCTGACGGGCGCGGCCGGGGATCCGGCGCTCGCCAGGGAGCTGGAGATCGCGGCGGCCGACAACCTCAAGCGGGTGCTCCGTCCACAGCCTGTGGACAGAGCGGGCCCGGACGGCGGCCACGACTGGACGGCCGACCCCGGCACCACCCGTCTGACGGCCTTCCTGGAGACGAAGACGGTGTGGCATCCGACGGGGGCGCTGGGAGTGGCCGGGTCGTCGTACTGAAGCCGGCGCCGCGGGGCTACGGGGTCCTTGTGCGTGTGTGCGCCCGCCTGCCGGGAGGGCGCGCACGCTCCGTTCACCTGATGAACACGGCGAATTCTACGTATGCGGGCTACGCAGACGGCGTAGGTTCCGCGGCGGCGGCGTACCAAAAGGTGACCCGCGGGGTCGGCATGGGCCGGGCGATACCTCACACTAAACTCCCGTGACCGTGACCTCGCCCAATCCGATAGCGGCCCGGGTCCTGCTGCTGTGCGGCCCTTCCGGCTCCGGGAAAACGTCCTTCGCCGTCCGCAGCGGACTGCCCGTACTGTGCCTCGACGACTTCTACAAAGAGGGTGATGACCCCACGCTGCCGCAGGTGCCGGGCACCCGAGACATCGACTGGGACTCGCCGGCGTCCTGGGACGCGGCCACCGCGGTCATGGCGATCGAGACGCTGTGCCGTACCGGCCGGGCGCGGGTGCCGGTGTACGACATCGCGAGCAGCTCGCGCGTCGGCGAGGAGACACTCGACATAGCACGGGCGCCCCTGTTCATCGCGGAGGGCGTCTTCGCCGCGGACATCATGGCGCACTGCCAAGCGCTCGGAGTCCTCGCGGACGCCCTCTGCCTGCGCGGGCGCCCGTCGACGACGTTCCGGCGCCGGTTGCTGCGGGATCTGCGGGAGGGCCGCAAGTCGACGGCCTTCCTGCTGCGCCGCGGCTGGCGGCTGATGCGCGCGGAACGTTCCATCGTGGCCCGCCAGTCGGCCCTGGGCGCGCACCCGTGCGGCAGGGACGAGGCCGAAGGACGGATGGCGGCGGCCCTCGCGGACGGCGCGGCCCGGGCGGACGGCGACATGAACACGGCATCCGCGCAGACCGCGCAGACGGCAACCGGCCAGCGCGACGGCAGCAGGAAGGCGGGACCGGAAGGACCCCCCGGCCCTCCGGTACCCGCTCTCTTCCCCGACTGCCAACCGATACTGCCTCTGTTACCAGTCGCTTTTGCTCCCCGTGGTCCCGGCCCGTCCGTGCTCCCCGTGCCCCGAATCTCCAGGTTCCCCGTGGTCCCTCCGGCCTCCCGTACTGCGTTCCCCCGTGGAGCCGTCCCCGTGATGTGCCCCGCTCCCCAGGTACGCGGCCCCCCTTTTCCTTCCCGTGCGTGCTCCCCGTCGGTCCCCCGAACCTTCGGGCCCCGTTTCCCCCCAGACCTTCAGGCGACAAGCTCGCCGAAGGACTCCTCCTGGTCACGGCCGAAGCTCAGGACCTCGTCGTCGCGCAGCCTGCGCAGCGACCGCCAGATGCTGGACTTCACCGTGCCCACGCTGATGTCGAGGATCTCCGCGATCTCCGGGTCCGTGCGGCCCTCGTAGTAGCGCAGGACCAGCATGGTGCGCTGGAGTTCGGGCAGCCGCGCGAGCGCCTGCCACAGCACCGCGCGCAGTTCCGTGCCGCGCATCGCGTCGGTGTCGGCCGCGGTCTCCGGCAGTTCCTCGGTCGGGTACTCGTTGAGCTTGCGCCGCCGCCACGCGCTGATGTGCAGATTCGTCATCGTGCGGCGCAGATAGCCGCCGACGGCGGCCTTGTCGCTGATCCTGTCCCAGGCCTTGTACGTCGAGAACAGGGCGCTCTGCAGCAGATCCTCCGCCTCGAAGCGGTCGCCCGTCAGGTGGTAGGCGGTGGCGTACAGGGAGGCGCGACGCTCCTGGACATAGGCGGTGAACGCCGCTTCGGCCTCCGCCGCCTTCTGCTGGGCGCTGCGCTCCGCCGTGTCCTGCCCGAAGGCGGACCCCCCGTACGCGGCTCCCCCGTGAGCCTCGCCCTCGTATGCGTCAACCACCGTCATGTAGTTGGTGTGCTGACGCCCGGTGCCGCGAGCGCACCCCCGCCCGCTCACGGCACCGGACTTCTCATGTTTAGCGGCATTCCCCGCACTCCGCGGTACGGCGTCGTGCAGACGCGTGACAACTGCGCGTGTGGCAGTGGTGTGCTGCAGCGTGTTCATCTCGCGCCCCCCGTCGGTGAAGTTCCGGTTCCTGTCCTGCTGTGCCCAAAAGATTGCCGGGGGGACTTCATGGCGTTGTCCGCCGACTGTCACAGGCCTGTCACAGGGGCAACGGGGTCCGGGACGCGGGTTCTTGCGCCTGGGGCGGTCCGGGGGCGGCCGCTCTTTCCGGCTCGGCGGCGGACAGGAAAGGGATGTAGCTATTTATAGCGGTGAGACTATTTCATAGGTGAGAAATAGGCGGTAGAGCGGATATACAGCAGCAAGTACAGGTTGGCGCAGGGACGATCGAGGATCCACAGGGTGGTCCTATGTGGGCTCATCGTGGCAGGTGGGGCGGGACATGGCAGGCGGGACAAGGGTGAGAGCGCTTCAACAGTCGAAACCCCACCGCCCTATAGGTCAGAATGACGTTTGTGCCTTCCCTGTTGCTGATCGAAGACGACGACGCCATCCGCACGGCCCTGGAGCTGTCGCTGACGCGCCAGGGGCATCGTGTGGCCACCGCTGCCACCGGCGAGGACGGTCTGAAGCTGTTGCGCGAGCAGCGGCCCGACCTGATCGTGCTCGATGTCATGCTGCCGGGCATCGACGGCTTCGAGGTGTGCCGTCGCATCCGGCGTACCGACCAGTTGCCGATCATTCTGCTGACCGCGCGCAGTGACGACATCGACGTGGTCGTGGGCCTGGAATCCGGCGCCGACGACTACGTGGTGAAGCCCGTGCAGGGCCGGGTGCTCGACGCCCGGATCAGAGCGGTGCTGCGGCGCGGCGAACGCGAGGCCAACGACTCGGCGTCGTTCGGGAGCCTGGTCATCGACCGGGCCGCGATGACGGTCACCAAGAACGGCGAGGACCTCCAGCTGACGCCGACCGAGCTGCGCCTGCTGCTGGAGCTGAGCCGCAGACCCGGACAGGCGCTCTCGCGCCAGCAGTTGCTGCGTCTGGTGTGGGAGCACGACTACCTGGGCGACTCCCGGCTCGTCGACGCGTGCGTCCAGCGGCTGCGCGCCAAAGTGGAGGACGTGCCCTCCTCACCCACCCTCATCCGCACGGTGCGCGGTGTCGGCTACCGGCTGGATACGCCTCAGTGACCGATGTGCAGGACACGCTCCACCGGACCGGCGGCAACGGCGAGGACAGCGACGACGGCCAGGGCGGTCCCGACGGGCAGGACGGCCAGGAGGGTTTCGACGGCCGGGGGCCGGCTGGGCGGGGCGGCCGGGGGCGCATGACGCGCAAGGGCCGCCGTCGCAGCCGGCGCCGCAACACCAGCCTGCGGCTGCGCCTCGTCGTCGTCTTCGGCCTGGTGGCACTGACCGCCGCGGTATCCGCCTCCGGCATCGCGTACTGGCTCAACCGCGAGGCGGTGCTGACCCGCGCCCAGGACTCGGCGCTGGACGACTTCCAGCAGGAGATGCAGAGCCATGCGAGCATGCTGCCGCAGCATCCGACGGAGCAGCAGCTCCAGCACACCGCGGATGTCATGGCCGACGGCGGCCAGCACTTCACTGTGCTGCTGACCGCCCGGAACACGCACGGCGCCCTGCTCACCGGCGACTCCGACCAGGACACCCTCACGCTCCAGGACGTACCCGAGTCGCTGCAGACCGCCGTCTCCGAGCGGCAGGCCGTCACCTCGCACAACAAGTACCCGTACCACGTGTTCTGGCAGCGGATCGTCGAGAACGGCAGGCCGTACCTGGTGGGCGGGGCCAGAGTGATCGACGGCGGGCCCACCGGCTACATGTTCAAGTCGCTGGAACCGGAGGCCAAGGACCTCGACTCGCTGGCCTGGTCGCTGGGGATCGCCACTGCGCTCGCACTGGTCGGCGCCGCACTGCTCGCACAGGCCGCCGCAACGACCGTACTCAAGCCCGTGCACCGGCTCGGGGTGGCGGCACGCCGGCTCGGCGAAGGCAAGCTGGACACCCGGCTGCGGGTGTCGGGCACCGACGAGCTCGCCGAGCTCTCCCGGACCTTCAACCGCGCCGCTGAATCCCTGGAGAAACGGGTCGCGGACATGAGCGCACGCGACGAGGCCTCGCGCCGCTTCGTCGCCGACATGTCCCACGAACTGCGGACCCCGCTGACCGCGATCACCGCGGTCACCGAGGTACTGGAAGAGGAACTGGACGCCGAGACCGGCGGCATCGACCCGATGATCGAGCCCGCGGTACGGCTCGTCGTCAGCGAGACCAGGCGCCTGAACGACCTCGTGGAGAACCTGATGGAGGTCACCCGCTTCGACGCGGGCACCGCCCGGCTCGTCCTCGACCACGTCGACATCGCCGACCAGATCACCGCCTGCCTCGACGCCCGCGCCTGGCTGGACGCGGTCGAACTCGACGCGGAGCGCGGCATCATGGCCCGGCTCGACCCGCGCCGCCTCGATGTGATCCTCGCGAACCTGATCGGCAACGCCCTGAAGCACGGCGGATCGCAGGTACGGGTCTCGGTACGCACGGAGTGGCACGCCGGACCCGGCCGCCCCGAGGACGCTGACGGTGCGCAGCGGTACGCCGGTACACAACCGGATGGCGGCCTGCCGGGCCTGCCGCACCCGGCGCACAGCCAGGACCAGAGCCAGGGCCAGGACCGCGACGACGGCGACGGCGACGGCGACGGCGACGGCACGGAACGTGCGGACGGCGAAGAGTACCTGGTCATCGCGGTGCAGGATCACGGATCCGGCATCCCCGAAGAGGTCCTGCCGCATGTCTTCGACCGCTTCTACAAGGCCAGCGCCTCCCGGCCGCGCTCCGAAGGCAGCGGCCTCGGCCTGTCCATCGCCCTGGAGAACGCCCACATCCACGGCGGCGGCATCAGCGCAGCCAACGCCCCCGAAGGCGGCGCCGTCTTCACCCTGCGCCTGCCCCGCCACACGGAGTCCCTGGACGAACGGGACACGGTCGGCCGGCAGGGCGGCGGGGCGAAGGGATTCGGCGACGGGGGCGGTCGCTCCGTGACCCGCATGGCTTCGGCGGGGCCGAGCGGCGCCGCCTCGGACAGCGGCGATGCCGGCTCCCGCGGCGGCACCGGAACGCAGGAGGCGGACGGCGCGGACGGCGCAGGGTCAAAGGGGGACGCACGGTGAGGACACGGGGGCAGCGCGGCGACGAGGGCCGCAAACGGGGCCGGAATCGGAGCCTGAATCGAGATTGGAACCAGGACGGGCACCAAGGCGGACGGCGGGCGGGCCGTACTGTGGCGAGCGTCATTCCGCTGCTCGCGCTGGCACTGGCCGGCTGCGGAATTCGTGCCACGTCCGTGCCCACCGACTTCGGACCCGCACCGTCCCGTGCGTCCTGCCGGGCGTACGGGGCGAACGTCGAGGCGGGGCCGGCGCAGGGCATTCCCGTACAGATCTTCCTGGTGTGCGCCTCGCAGTTGGTGACCACGGGGCGGACCGTGCGGCTGCCGGCCGGCAACACGGACGACCCAGTACAGGTCGCGCGGGCGCTGCTCGACCAGCTACAGACCCGCCCGGCGACGCCCGAGAAGCAGGCCGGTTACAGCACCGGCGTGCTGGGCGGCATGAAGGTGACCGGTGGCCACGCGGGCGACCCGCGGGACACCCTGCGGCTCAGCATTCCACCGCGGGAGCTGGCCACGTATGCGCTAGCCCAGATCGTGTGCACGTTCGCGAACTCGGCCGCCGCCGCGGACGACGGTTCCGTCATCCTGGGCGGCCCGGACAGCGCCCCGCTCCTCCGCTACCACTGCACCCCCGAAGTCCGCTCCCGCCCCAGCACCACCGCCCCGCCGACTTCGCCGGTGGAAACGTCTTGAGCACCCGCGCCTGAAGTCCGAAGCGCCTTGAGCGCACCGGAGCCATCGAAGACGCCGAAGGCACTAAAAGCCGGAGGTGGAACCGTCCGCCCTCCGCCACGCGTCCTTCGCTATGTGCAGCGTCAAGGCGTCCGCGGCGGGCAGGCCCCGATCCGCTATCGCGCGGCAGGAGGCATCCTCCTCGCCGTGCATCTCCTGTTCGTCGGATGGGTCACGCTGCGCCCCCTGGATGTGCCCTGGGTGAGCCCGGCCAATCTGCACCCGCTCGACGGAATAAGGGCCGACCTGGCGCTCGGCCCCTTCACCGCCTGTGAGCGCATCGGCCAAGGCCTGCTGCTGCTCGCACCGTTGGGCATCCTGTTGCCGCTGGTCGGCGGCCGGCTCACGGTGTCGCGACTGGGTTCCCTGGTCCGTACGGTGGCCGCGGCGGCACTGCTGTCGCTGGGCATCGAACTGCTCCAGACCGGCGTGCCGGGACAGGTCGTCGACATCGACTCGCTGCTGCTCAACCCTCTGGGCGTGGCCGTCGTACACCTGGCCGTCGTGC
The DNA here is from genome assembly GCA_963761765.1 of uncultured Actinomycetota bacterium. Lineage (GTDB taxonomy): Bacteria > Actinomycetota > Actinomycetes > Streptomycetales > Streptomycetaceae > Streptomyces. The sequence goes on along the minus strand of CAVXIJ010000001.1, from coordinate 525,993 downwards.
CCGCCGCACGGGCCAGACTGCGCCGCGCGGCGAGGGCCGCGCTGCCGCTGCGCACGGCGCGTCCACCGGCCAAGAGAGCGTCGTTCGACGGGCCCATGGACCTCAGCGGACCCATGGACGGCTATGGCGCCGCAGCGCAGTGGGCGGAGCGGGAGCACGCCCCTGAGGACGGTTCTCAGGGTGCGGCCCCGACGATTTCCAGGGTGCGCATCGCACCGTAGAGCGACGCCGGGCGCGGTGCCGCAGCCGTAGCGTGAAGGGTGAAAGGGAGCGAAAGCCCCGGACCGCGCCAGCCGGCGCGCCCTGCCCCACGGCCCGCGAAGGAGCCACCATGACCGCCCTTACCCGCCCTGTCCGCGGCCGGATGATCGGCGGCGTCTGCGCCGCCCTGGCCCGCCGCTTCGGCACGTCCACGAGCACGATGCGCATCGTCTTCGTTCTCTCGTGCCTGCTGCCCGGACCGCAGTTCCTGCTCTACCTAGCACTCTGGTTCCTGCTGCCCGACGAGAAGAGCGTCCATCAGGCCTGGTGAGCACCGAGGCCCGGACGGCAGGCCCGGGCTCCGGCGTACACCGGTCGGCAGCCGCGTCCGCAGAGCACTCCCGCGGACGCGGCTGCCGGCGTGCTCAGCCGGCCACTGCTCCGAGCAGTGCGGTGCCCAGCGGGATGCCCGCGATGATGGCGCTCGGGCCGGACGGGGCCTGCGCCGAAGGCGCCGACGCCTCCACGGACCCCCTGCCGGGCGAGACGGGGCTGTTGGCGAGCGTGCCCTGGGCCACCGCCACCGGCGCACCGCGGACCGCACCGACCGCCAGAGGCGCGGCCTGCGCGGCACCGGCGCCCAGCACGGCGAACGCCGCACCGAGCGCGGCGACACCGGCGACCTTGGCGAGGGAATAGTGTTTCTGTGTTTCCTGTGTTTTCTGCGTTGTCTGCATTTCAGTGGGCCCTTCGGGCAAGGGGCCCTTCGATAAAGGGCCTCTGACGGGGGCTTGAGCGTTTCAGAACGTAGCCACACGCATCATGCAAAACAATGAACGAAACGTGCCGAATGCACACCCATAAGCCATTCGACCGGACCGTAAGATCGCCCGCAATTCCCCCGGACCCGTCGGCGATTCAGCTCCGCCCGGCCCCGGAATCCCCGCCCACCGCCGCCGTGCCGAACAGCCAGGCGGACTTCAGCTCGGCGTATCCGGGCTTGATGACGTCGCTGATCATGGCGAGACGTTCATCGAAAGGAATGAAAGCTGATTTCATCGCATTAACGGTGAACCACTGCATGTCGTCGAGCGTGTATCCGAACGTATCGACCAGGGACTCGAATTCACGGCTCAGGCTCGTACCGCTCATCAAGCGATTATCCGTATTAACGGTCACCCTGAAGTGCAGTCTGCGCAGCAGCCCGATCGGATGGTCGGCGTACGAGGTGGCGGCGCCGGTCTGCAGATTCGACGTCGGGCACATCTCCAGCGGAATGCGCTTGTCGCGCACATACGAGGCCAGGCGGCCGAGACGCACCCGGCCGCCGTCGGCGACCTCGATGTCGTCGATGATGCGCACCCCGTGGCCGAGCCGGTCGGCGCCGCACCACTGGAGCGCCTGCCAGATGGACGGCAGGCCGAAGGCCTCGCCCGCGTGGATGGTGAAGTGGTTGTTCTCGCGCTTGAGGTACTCGAAGGCGTCGAGGTGGCGGGTGGGCGGGTAGCCCGCCTCCGCGCCCGCGATGTCGAAGCCGACCACACCGCGGTCCCGGTAGGCGTTGGCGAGTTCCGCGATCTCCAGAGCACGGGCGGCGTGCCGCATCGCGGTGAGCAGGGCGCCCACTCGGATCCGCTGGCCACGCGCACGGGCCAGGCGCTCGCCCTCCCGGAAACCCTCGTTGACCGCCTCCACCACCTCGGGCAGCGTCAGCCCCGCTTCGAGGTGCTGCTCGGGCGCGTACCTGACCTCCGCATAGACCACACCGTCCGCGGCCAGGTCCTCGGCGCACTCCGCGGCGACCCGGGCGAGCGCCGCCTTGGTCTGCATGACGGCGACCGTGTGCGAGAACGTCTCCAGATACCGTTCCAACGAACCGGAGTCGGCCGCCGCACGGAACCAGTGGCCGAGCCTGTCCGGGTCGCTCTCCGGAAGCCGGTCGTAGCCTCGCGCACGGGCGAGGTCCGCGACGGTGGCCGGGCGCAGACCGCCGTCGAGATGGTCGTGGAGCAGCACCTTGGGGGCCTGGTGGATCTGTTCGGCGGTGGGGGTCTCGTCGTCCGGCGACGATGCAGTGAGGTTCCTGGGGTTCCTTACGGGCTCGTGCGTCATCTCCTCAGCCTACTTCCTACGCGCGTAGATCCATGTGCCTGAGCCGTGTCGATACCTAACAGTGATCCCTCCGACAGGTGGCGTACGCCGACGCTTCTGACACTGTTCTGTCATGGCACAGCAAGCGACACCGGTGCGCGCGGCCAGTTTGGGGAGGGTGATCGGCTCGGGGCCGACGGCGGTGGGTGGCGTGGTGCTGCTGCTGCCGCGCGGTACCGAAGTCTCCGCTCGCCGACCCGCGCCGCTGAGCACCACCTCCTTCGGCGCTTTAGGGCGCACGCTCACCCGCGCCGGCCGCACCGAAGGCCTGGTCGCACATGTCGTGCACTACCGCTACCGCGGCTGGAACGGTGCACAGGCGCAACTCGCGCACGACGCGTCCTGGGCGGCCGACGAGGCGGTACGGCGCTACGGGGACGTGCCCGTCTGCCTGGCCGGGATCGGCATGGGCGGCCGTGCGGCACTGCACGCGGGCGGCCACGACGCCGTCAACTCCGTGGTCGCGCTCGCCCCTTGGCTTCCCGAGGACGATGTCGCGGCCCCCGCCGAGCCGGTCAAACAGCTCCAGGGACGACAGGTGCTGATCGTGCACGGCACGAACGACGAGCGGACCGATCCGGAGCTCTCCTTCCGGCTCGCCGCCCGCGCGAAGAAGGCCAACCGCGATGTGTGCCGCTTCGAAGTGCACTCCGACGGGCACGGGTTGCGCCAGTACCGCTCCGAAGTCCTCGCCCTCGCCGCGGACTTCGTACTGGGCGCGATGTTCGGCCACCACTTCTCCCGCCCGGTCCAGGACGCTCTCGCAGCTCCTCCGCCCCTGGGCCTGCGCATGCCGCTGGCGTCGGGGTTCTCGGGGGCACGCAGGCGGGGCGTCGGGAGGATGTAGGGGGCACGGGGACGGTATTCGGCGCCTGGCAGGCCGAGGCCGGATGAAGCGGTGCTGTTTCGCGGTCCGTTGTGCGTCACTGCATCACTGCATCACTGCATCACTGCATCACCTCTCACCGCATCACCGCTCACTGCGTTCCTGCGTCACTTCGGGAGCAGGCGGTTCCTGCGGGAGAGCAGGAACGTCTTGAAAGCGGCGACCGGTGGTGTGTCCTGGCGGCCTTCGAGCCAGGCGACGCCGATCTCGCGCACCGCGCGCGGCGCCGTGACGGTCAGTTCGGCGACGCCGGGCCGGGGCACCGCGGGCGGCGGCAGCAGCGCGACGCCGAGCCCGGCGGCGACCAGACCGCGCAGCGTCTCGGCCTCCTCCCCCTCGAACGCAACCCGCGGCCTGAAGCCCGCCGCGCGGCACAGCTCGTCCGTGATGTGCCGTAGTCCGAACCCCGGCTCCAGGGTCACGAAGGCCTCCTCTGCCGCCTCGGCGAGCCGGACGCGGCGGCGCGCGGCGAGCCGGTGGTCTTCGGGCACGACGAGCCGCAGCCGCTGTTCGTCGAGGCGGCAGCCGACCAGGCCCGGCTGGTCGGGAACGGGCGAGGTGAGGCAGAGGTCGAGCTCCCCGGCGCGCAGGCGTTCCAGCATGGCTTCGCCGTAGGTCTGCACCAGACTGAAGCGGATGCCGGGATGATCGGCCCGAAAGGCGCGGATCAGGCCCGGCACGGTCTCGGAGCCCATGGTGTGCAGAAAGCCGAAGGCGACCTTGCCGGACGCGGGGTCGGCGTCGGCGCGCACCGCGTCCGCGGCGCGTGCCACCTCGCCGAGTGCCCGCTCGACGGAGCCGAGGAACGTACGGCCCGCCGGAGTGAGCGAGACACTGCGGCCACGGCGTGCGAACAGGTCGACGCCAAGGTCCTGTTCCAGCCGTACGAGGGCGCGGGAGAGCGTCGACTGCGGGATCTGCATCTCCTGCGCGGCCCGGGTGACGTGCTCCCGGCGGGCGACACTCGCGAACTGGGCGAGCCGCGGGGCCAGCAGCGCCACGATGTCGTCCGGATCACCGGAACGGTGCGGCAGTCCTGCCGAGCGTGCCGACGGCTCCTTTGCACGGTGCGCGGGAATACCGGAGCCGTCTGGGAGTGTTCGAGGCGGCCGTGAGCTGTGCTCATGCGTCATGGGATTGATTTTGACAGTTTCATGCATTGGACGCATGAATGTAAGGACCGTACGTTCGAGATATGCCATCTGCCGATACCGGGGCGTCCTCGTCCGGCGCCCATATCCTCGCTGCCGCTGTCCCCGACCACGCCCCTGCCTCCCGCCCCTTTGACGGCCCCGCTCGCCCTGACGGCTTCGGCCCGGGCGGCGGGAGCGCACCTGCCAGGCAGGCGGACGACGGCCGGCTGGCCCCCGGCGGGCCGGGCTACCGGCGGATGAGCCTGGCGCTCTTCCTGGCCGGAGTCGCGACGTTCGCGCTGCTCTACTCCACTCAGGCACTGCTTCCGCTGGTCTCCGCGGACTTCGGTACGAGCGCGAGCACGGCGAGTTGGACGGTGTCGGCGGCCACGGGTGCGCTGGCGCTGTGCGTCCTGCCGCTGAGCGCGCTGTCGGAACGATGGGGACGGCGGACGATGATGACGGCTTCGCTGGCCGTCGCCGTCACCGTCGGGCTGCTGGTGCCCTTCGCGCCGTCGGTCGGTGCGCTGGTCGCCCTGCGCGCCGTACAGGGCGCCGCCCTGGCCGGTCTCCCGGCGTCGGCGATGGCGTATCTGGCCGAGGAGGTCAAGCCCAAGGCGCTGGTCGCCGCGGTGGGCCTCTACGTCGCAGGCAACAGCATCGGCGGCATGAGCGGCCGGATCATCTCCGGCTGGGTCGCGCAGGTGTGGGGCTGGCGCGTGGCGGTCGGCCTGATCGGGGTGATCGCCGTGCTCTGCGCGATCCTCTTCCGCATCCTGCTGCCGTTGCCCCGGAACGCGGTCGGAGGCGCTCCCGGGGCACGCGGGGCAAGAGCGCGCACGGCGCGCGGGACCGCGGTTCCTGGGGAGCTCGGTACGACCGGTCAAGGACAGCCGCACCCGGGAGCGGCCGGTACGGCGTCAGCGGCCGGGGCGAAGACGCTGGTGCGCACGGTCCGCGGGCACCTCGCGAACCCGCTGCTGCGGCGCCTCTATGCCATCGGCGCACTGTTCATGATGGTCTTCGGCGCGTCCTACACGGTGATCGGCTACCGCCTGACCGCCGCCCCGTACTCCCTGCCGCAGGGCCTCGTCGGCTCGATCTTCCTGGTCTATCTCGTCGGTACGGCGTCCTCGGCCACGGCGGGCCGCCTGGTGGGCCGGCTCGGCAGGCGCGGCGCGCTGTATCTGGCGGCCGGCACCACCGCGGCCGGTCTGCTGCTGTCGCTGGCCGGCCCTCTCGTCCTGATCCTGCTCGGCCTGGTACTGATCACGGCGGGCTTCTTCGCGGGACACGCGGTCGCCTCCTCGGCGGTCAGCCACACGGCCACGTACGGCCGTGCGCAGGCCTCCGCGCTCTACCAGTCCGGGTACTACATCGGCTCCAGCGTCGGCAGCGCACTCGGCGCGGTCGCGTTTCGCGCGCAGGGCTGGGGCGGCACGGTGGCACTGGGGCTGCTCGCGGTGGCGGCCGTCGTCGTGATCACGCTCCTCGGCACCAGGGCCGCGGCCCGCTCGGCCGGCGGAGCCACGCAAGCCGCCGGGCCCGAAGCCTCCGCAGCCCTGCGAAGCCCCGAAAGCCCCCGCAGCACGCACCGCCGTGGCCGCGGCCGTGACCTCCACGCGGCCGACCGTACGACCGCCGACATCACCGACTTCACCGCGGCCGGCGCCACCGACCGGCACGCCTCCCGCAGGCCCTCCGCCCTGCGCTCCTGAGCCCCGTACACACCCTGTCTGCGCCCCGTGGCGTTCCGCGTACTGGTTGTTTGCCGCGGGCCACGGATGCGCGGGGTCCGGCGCGGCGGATTCGCCCGTGCCGGGCCCTGCGCGTCACCATCGAAGAACGGGCCCGAACGGGAAAGCCGCAGTCCAGAGGCCGTTGTCAGTGGGCTGTTGTAGCTTCCGAAATACCGGAGCCGGTGGCGCCGTGCGGCATTTCGGCGCGGCGCGGCCGGCGGACGGACGGGCGGCAGGGCTGGTCGGACGAGGAGCGAGCTGAGCGACATGACGGCGACGACGGACACGGACCGTGACCTGGGCACCCGGCAGGACCAGGACACGCAGGACCCGCTGGACACCCGCCTGGAGCGCCACCGTACGGAGCTCACCGGCTACTGCTACCGCATGCTCGGCTCGTCCTTCGACGCCGAGGACGCGGTGCAGGAGACCATGGTGCGCGCCTGGCGCGGCCATGACCGGTTCGAGGGCCGCTCGTCCCTGCGCTCATGGCTGTACCGCATCGCCACGAACGTCTGCCTGGACCTGCTGAGCGCGGGACAGCGCCGCGCCCGCCCCATGGACCTCACCGAGCCGCAGGCAGCCGCGTCGGCCGTGCTGACGGAGCGCCCGGAGCCGTCCTGGCTTGAGCCGGTCCCGGACGACCGGGTGCTGCCCGGTGCCGCGGACCCGGCCCGGGCGGCGGTGGCGCGCGAGTCGGTGCGGCTCGCGTTCGTGGCGGCCCTGCAGCACCTGCCGCCGAAGCAGCGCTCGGTGCTGATCCTGCGCGAGGTGCTGGCCTGGCGGGCCGCCGAGGTCGCGGAGCTGCTGGACACCACCGTCCCCTCGGTGAACAGCGCGCTCCAGCGGGCCCGCGCCACCCTGGCCGCGGCCCGCACGAAGGACACCGACGTCCGCAAGCCGATGGACGAGGAGCAGCGCGAGCTCCTGGAGCGCTATGTGCGGGCCTTCGAGGGATACGACATGGAGCAGCTGACCGCGCTCCTCCATGACGACGCGGTGCTCTCCATGCCGCCTTACGACCTGTGGCTGCGCGGCCCCGGCGAGATCGTGGCGTGGCTGCGCGGCATGGGCGCGGAATGCCGCGGCTCCCGCCTGCTGCCCACCGCGGCGAACGGTTCCCCCGCCTTCGGCCAGTACCGCGGCAGCGCGAGGGGCCCGGGGCACGATGCCTGGGCGTTGCAGGTCATCGAGATATCAGGAGGCCGGATCATCGGGCTGTCCTCGTTCCTGGACACCGCCAGGATTTTCCCCGCCTTCGGGCTGCCGCTCCACCTCGGCACCGACGCCGGGTGAGCTCCCGGCGCCGCACGGCGCCGCGGCGCCGTCCAGCTCGAAGCCGATGCCGGTGAGGAGCAGCAGCGCGGACAGGTCGGGTGCGGGATCGCGAATCCGCATCCGACCTCCGGCGCGCCGCGCGGTCAACTCAAGGCGGGCCAGCAGATCGACGGCGGCAAGACCACATCCGGCGAGCGCCCCCGCATCACAGACCACGACCCGGTCCGGGGCGGTTTGGAGGCGAGTGCGCAGCTCCGCACAGAGGCAGGCCACCGCATCGCCTCCGACCGTCGCGGGGAGGACCATGACGAAAGACGCCTCAATGTCCACCTGCGGCAGACCCCGCACCGGCCCGGAACTCATCGGCTCCGCGCTGGGGCAACCAGACGATCAGGCGATTCGCTCCCGCACGATCGGCGCGAGCTCGAACCGTGTGCCCTGCGGGGCGATGTCGTACGCCGCGGACAAGGACTCCACAGCGCGGTCGAAACGCTCCGGGGTGTCCGTGTGGAGGGTCATAAGAGGGCTGCCCGCGGTGACGAAGTCGCCGGGCTTGGCGTGCAGTTCGACGCCCGCGGCGGCCTGGACCGGGTCCTCCTTGCGGGCGCGGCCGGCGCCGAGGCGCCATGCGGCGACACCGATGTCGTAGGCGTCGAGCCTGGTCAGGACGCCGGAGGCGGGAGCCGTGACGGTGTGCTGGGCGCGTGAGACGGGCAGAGGTGCGTCGGGGTCGCCGCCCTGGGCCGTGATCATGCGGCGCCAGGTGTCCATCGCGGAGCCGTCCGCGAGGGCCTTCGCGGGGTCGGCGTCGGTCAGGCCGGCCGCGTCCAGCATGTCGCGGGCCAGGGCGAGGGTGAGTTCGACGACGTCGGCCGGGCCGCCGCCCGCCAGCACCTCAAGGGACTCGCGGACCTCCAGGGCATTGCCCGCGGTCCGGCCGAGCGGAGTGGACATGTCGGTGAGCAGGGCGATCGTGCGCACGCCGTGGTCGGTGCCGAGGCCCACCATCGTGGTGGCGAGCTCGCGGGCGTCCTCCATCGTCTTCATGAACGCCCCGGAGCCGACCTTCACGTCCAGCACCAGTGCGCCGGTGCCCTCGGCGATCTTCTTCGACATGATCGACGAGGCGATGAGCGGGATCGACTCGACGGTGCCGGTGACGTCCCGCAGCGCGTACAGCTTGCGGTCGGCGGGAGCTAGGCCGTCACCCGCGGCACAGACGACGCAGCCCGCTGAGCGGAGTACGGAGAGCATCTCCTCGTTCGACAGACGGGCCCGCCAGCCGGGGATGGACTCCAGTTTGTCGAGTGTGCCGCCGGTGTGGCCGAGGCCGCGGCCGGAGAGTTGCGGGACGACGGCGCCGCAGGCGGCCACCAGAGGAGCGAGCGGGAGGGTGATCTTGTCGCCTACGCCGCCGGTGGAGTGCTTGTCGGTGGTGGGTCGGGCGGCTCGCCCGGACGGGTCCGGTGTCGCGGCCGGCCCGGCGAGTGCGGCGGTGATGTCAAGGCGGTCGCCGGAGGCGATCATGGCGGCCGTCCAGCGGCTGGTTTCCCTGCGGCTCATGCCGTTGAGGAGGATCGCCATGGCCAGGGCGGACATCTGCTCGTCTGCGACATCGCCGCGGGTGTAGGCGGCGATGACCCAGTCGATTTGCTCGTCGGTGAGTTCGACGCGGTCGCGCTTGGTGCGGATCACTTCAATGGCGTCCATGAGGCACTCCTGGAGTTCGTGTGACCACAGCGGAAGAGACCACAGCGGAAGAGGAGGGAGCAGGAGAGGAACGAAGAGCACGAAGAGCACGGGGAGAAGGAAAAGATAGGGCGTCGGCCGGCGCCGCAGGTTCAGCTCAGCTTCTCCGGGCCGAAAGCGTCCGGCAGGACCTCGCTGAGCGGGCGCAGGCCGGAGGGGGTTTCCAGGATCAGTCCTGGGCCGCCGAACTCGTAGAGGAGCTGGCGGCAGCGGCCACAGGGCATCAGGAGGTCTCCGCTGCCGTCGACGCAGGTGAAGTGGGTGAGTCGGCCGCCGCCGGTGAGCCGCAGCTCCGACACGAGGCCGCATTCGGCGCACAGGCCGAGACCGTACGAGGCGTTCTCGACGTTGCAGCCGCAGACCGTGCGGCCGTCGTCCACCCGGGCCGCCGCGCCGACCGGGAAACCCGAGTACGGCGCGTAGGCCCGTGTCATCGCGGCCCGCGCGGCCTGCCGCAGCGCGGACCAGTCCACGTCCGCCGGCTCACCGGAACCGTCCGAACCGCCCCGGCCGGCCACACCAGCCGGGCCGCCCCGTTCGCCGCTGCCCGGTCCGTCGTGCGCGCCGCCCTGCGTCACGTGCCCTGTCCCTTCCGATAGCGCATACCGTCGGCCCTGGGCATGCGCAGGCGCTGCGCGGAGAGCGACAGCACCAGCAGGGTGACGACGTACGGGGTGGCACCGACGAAGTCGCCGGGCACCGAGTCCGTCAGCAGGTACCAGACCAGGACCACCGCGGCGATGGCCGCGCTGGTCACGCCCTGCCACAGGGCCTTGCGGTACAGCTTCCAGCCGGCCAGCAGCGCCAGCAACACGACGAGCAGGAGCAGCAGGGCGTGCACGGTCTCGCCGCCGTTGCGCAGCTGGAGCGCGTCGGAGAAGCCGAACAGGGCCGCGCCCATGGCGAGTCCGCCGGGCCGCCAGTTGCCGAAGATCATCGCGGCGAGGCCGATATAGCCGCGGCCACCGGTCTGGCCCTCCAGATAGCTGTGCGAGGTGACGAGGGCGAGGAAGGCGCCGCCGAGTCCGGCGAGGCCGCCGGAGATCGCGACGGCCGCGTACTTGTACGAGTAGACGTGCACGCCGAGGGATTCCGCGGCGATCGGGTTCTCACCGCAGGACCGCAGCCGCAGGCCGAAGGCGGTGCGCCACAGGATCAGCCAGCTGCCGACGAAGAGCAGTGCGGCGAGGATGGTGATCACGGAGAGTTCGGTCACCAGGCCGCCGAGGATGCCCGCCAGGTCGGAGACGACGAACCAGTGGTGCTTCTCGATGGAGCCGAGCCCGTGGGACAGGCCGGGCACGGTGATGTCCGTGATCCCGTCGGCGGGCGGCGACTGCTTGGGATTGCCGCCCTTGGTCGCGGGATCGCCGGTGGCGAAGAACAGCTTGGCGAGGTACTGGGTGGCGCCGAGCGCGAGGAGGTTGATGGCGACACCGGAGACGATGTGGTCGACGCCGAAGGTGACGGTGGCGACGGCGTGCACCAGGCCGCCGATGACGCCGAAGGCGACGCCGCAGAGGAGGCCGAGCCAGGGGTTGGTCTGCCAGCCGACCCAGCCCGCGCCGAAGCTGCCTAGGATCATCATGCCTTCGAGGCCGATGTTGACGACTCCGGCCCGCTCCGACCAGAGGCCCGCGAGACCCGCGAGGCCGATGGGCACGGCGAGTCCGAGCGAGGCGCCGATCTGGCCCTCTGAGGTGAGCTGGTCGGCACCGGCGACAATGCGTACCGCGGAGATCAGGATCAGCGCGCCCGCGAGGACCAGCCAGATCCGGGTGCTGGTCCAGCCTGCGGTGCGCGCCGTCGCGGAGGCGGGTGCCGCGGGGGCCGGCCTGCCGGTCTGTGCGTCGGTCTGTGCGTCGGTCGGGGGGACGGTCATCACGCCACCTCCTGCTTCTCGGTGGGGACGGCGCCCGTGGGGTCGTGATCACCGGGCCCGGTGGGATCCGGCCCGGCGGCGGCCAGCTCCGCTCCCACCCGCTGCTGCTGGCGCCTGAGCCCGTACCGGCGTACGACTTCGTAGGCGATGACGACGCAGAGCACGATGACGCCCTGGATGACGCCCAGGATCTCCTTGTCGTAGCCCTGGAACTCCAGATGGTTCGTGGTGCGTTCCAAAAAGCCCCACAGCAGGGCGCCGAGCGCGATGCCGATGGGGTGGTTGCGGCCCAGCAGGGCGATGGCGATGCCGGTGAAGCCGATGCCGGCGGGGAAGTCGTTGCTGAACTGGTGACTGTCGTTGAGCAGGGTCGGCATGCCGATCAGACCGGCCACCGCACCGGAGAGGATCATGCTGGTGGCGACCATCTTCTTCACGCTGACGCCGCTCGCCGCGGCGGCCGTCTCGGAGCGGCCGACGGTGCGCAGGTCGAAGCCGAAGCGGGTGCGCCCGAGCACGAACCAGTAGACGACCCCGACCAGCACAGCGATCACACTGAAGCCCCACAGCTCGCCCGCAGGACCGGCGTTGAAGCTGAAGAAGTACGACGACTTGGGCAGCGCCGTGGTGGAGACGAGGGTGCCCGCGTCGTCAAGGCGGCCGAGCTGTCCCGGCTGGAGCAGATAGGCGATGACGGCGGTGGCGATCGAGTTGAGCATGATGGTGGCGATGACCTCGCTGACGCCGCGGGTCACCTTGAGGATGCCCGCGATCGCCGCCCAGAGCGCACCGGTCACCATCGCCGAGAGGATGATCAGCGGGACGGCGATGATGCCCGGCAGGGTCAGCGCGCCGCCGAGCACGGCCGCGAAGAACGCGGCGAGCCGGTACTGTCCGTCCACTCCGATGTTGAAGAGGTTCATCCGGAAGCCGATGGCCACCGCGACGCCCGCCAGGTAGTACGTCGTCGCCTTGTTGAGGATGTAGACCTGGCTGTCGCTCGCGGTGCCGTAACTGAGCATGTCGCTGAAGGCGGCGGACGGGTCCTTGCCGGTGGCCATGATCACCAAAGTGGTGACGACGATGGCGGCCACGATCGCCAGCACCGGCGCCGCGAGAGCGAGGAACAGCCGCTCCCTGTCGATCCGTGCGGTCAGCTTCTTCATCGGGCGTCGTCCTCTGCTGCGGCTCCTGATGCGGCCTTGGGTGCAACGTCTGCCGGGGCCTGCGGTGTGGCATCGCCGCCGTCCGCCACGGGTCCGGCCGGGTCGGTGGTGTCAGTGGTGTCGGTGGGGTGTTCGAGGTGGCCGCTGGCCGCGCCCGTCATCGCCGAGCCGAGTTCCTCGGGAGTGATGGTGCACGGGTCGGCGTCGGCGACCAGGCGTCCCCGGTACATCACCCGCAGGGTGTCGGAGAGGCCGATGAGTTCGTCCAAGTCGGCGGAGATCAGCAGCACCGCGAGGCCTTCGCGGCGGGCCTCGCGGATCTGGTCCCAGATCTGCGCCTGCGCACCGACGTCGACACCGCGGGTGGGATGGGCGGCGATCAGCAACTTGGGCCGGTGGCTCATCTCGCGGCCGACAATCAGCTTCTGCTGGTTGCCGCCGGACAGTGAGGCCGCGGTGACGTCGATGCCGGGGGTGCGCACGTCGTAGTCCGCGATGATCCGCTCGGTGTCGGCGCGGGCCGCCTTGATGTCGATGAGCGGGCCGCGCGCGTTGGGCCGTTCGGTGACATGGCCGAGGACGCGGTTCTCCCACAGCGGCGCCTCCAGCAGCAGGCCGTGCCGGTGCCGGTCCTCGGGGATGTAACCGATGCCCTGCTCGCGGCGGCTGCGCGTCGGAGTGCGCGAGATGTCCTGCTCGTCGAGGACGATGGTGCCGCGGTCGGGGGTGCGGATGCCCATCACGGCTTCGACGAGTTCGGACTGGCCGTTGCCCTCCACACCCGCGATGCCGAGCACTTCGCCATGGTGGATGGTGAACGAGACGTCGTCCAGGACGACCCGCTCGACGCCGTCGAGACCGGTCTGCGTCAGCCGCACCCCGTCGACCCGGAGCATCGGGGTGTCGGTGACGGTGGATTCCTCGGTCTGCGGCGACGGCAGTTCGCTGCCCACCATCAGCTCGGCGAGCTGCCTGGCCGTGGTGGTCTTCGGGTCCGCGGTGCCGACGGTCGTGCCGCGTCGCAGCACGGTGATCTCGTCGGCGACGGAGAGCACCTCGCCCAGCTTGTGCGAGATGAAGATGACGGTCAGGCCCTCGGACTTCAGCTCCCGCAGATTGTCGAAGAGCGCGTCGACCTCCTGCGGGACCAGTACAGCGGTCGGCTCGTCGAGGATCAGCGTGCGGGCGCCGCGGTAGAGGACCTTGAGGATCTCCACGCGCTGCCGGTCGGCGACACCGAGCTCTTCGACGAGCAGTTGGGGCCGTACGCCGAGCCCGTAGGCGTCGGAGATCTCCCTGATCTTCGCGCGGGCCCTGGCTCCGATGCCGTACAGCTTCTCCGCGCCGAGGACGACGTTCTCCAGCACGGTCAGGTTCTCGGCGAGCATGAAGTGCTGGTGCACCATGCCGATACCGCGAGCTATCGCGTCGGCGGGTGTGCTGAACGACGCCTGCTCGCCGTCCACAGTGATGGTGCCCTCGTCCGGCTTCTGCATGCCGTAGAGGATCTTCATCAGGGTGGACTTGCCGGCGCCGTTCTCACCGCACAGGGCGTGGACGGTGCCCCGGTGGACGGTGATGTCGATGTCGCGGTTGGCGATGACGCCGGGGAAGCGCTTGGTGATGCCGCGCAGTTCGACGGCGGCGGCCGACGGCGGTGCAGGGCTGGACGCGTTGATGGCGCACTCTCCTCGGAGAGGGGGGAACACAAAATATGGTGAGGGAGGGCGGGGAGGGTGCGCCGAGGCTACCGCGCCGAGCCACTCCGGCCCGCCGAGCGCCCCGCGGCCCCGACCCGATGGCCGGGTCCGGGACCGGGGCGCACGACAGTCGATCGAGTGTCAGGGCGTGGTCTTGACCTTGATCTTGCCGCTGACGATCTGCTCCTTGGCCGCATCCAGCTTGGCCTGGATGTCCTTGATGTAGCCGCCGCTGGTGGCGAGCGAGACACCGTCGTCGGCGAGCGCGTAGGTGTTGACGCCGGTCTTCGGCTGGCCGTCCTTGACGGACTCGATCAGGTCGTAGACGCCGATGTCGACGTTCTTGACGACCGAGGTCATGATCGAAGACTTGTACTTGGCCAGACCCGGGATGTTGTACTGGTCGGAGTCCACGCCGATGGCCCAGGCGCCCGCGACGTTGTGCACGGCCTCGATCGAGCCGTTGCCCGAGGAGCCGGCCGCCGAGTAGATGACGTCGGCGCCCTTGTCGAGCATGCCCTGAGCGGCTTCCTTGCCCTTGTCCGGGCTGGCGAAGCCAGAGGTGTCGGAGCCGTGGCTGAGGTACTGGATCTCGACCTTGATGCTCGGCTTGGTGGCCTTGACGCCCTGGACGAAGCCTGCCTCGAACTTCTTGATCAGCGGTACGTCGACGCCGCCGATGAAGCCGACATGGTCCTTCTTGGTCTTCAGCGCCGCGGCGACGCCGGCCAGGTAGGAACCCTCGTTCTCGGAGAAGTTGATGCTGTCCACGTTCGCGGCGTCGACCTGGGAGTCCACGATGCCGAACGTGGTGTTCGGGTGGGACTTCGCGACCTTGGTCATGGACGCCGCGTAGGCATAGCCGACGCCGACGATCGGGTTGTAACCTGCCTCGGCGAGGTCGGTGAGCCGCTGCACGCGGTCGGCCTCGGTGTCCGTGGTCTTGGCCGTGAGCTCCTTGACCTGACCCTTGAACTCCGCCTTGGCCCGATCGGCGCCGCGGGCGGCCGAGTCGTTGAAGGAGTAGTCGCCACGTCCGCCGACGTCGAAGGCCACACCGATCTTGAGGCTGCTCTTGCTGCCGGAGGATCCGGTCGACCCGGAATCCTTCTCGGACGATGTACTGCCACACGCGGTGGCGGTGATTGCGAGGGCTGCGGATGCGAGGCACGCAGCGGAGATCTTGGCTACCCGGCGCAAGGAAGGCTCCTTCAAACCGACTTGAAGCGCCACTACCGGGCGCTGGTTTCGCGCCGCATCGTAACGCGCGTAGATTTCAGATAAAGCAGTCTTTCGAAGCCGTTACCGGATCGACGCGAACAAGCAGGAGAACGCGCACGCGAACGGGGAGCGGCCGACCGCGGACGACCGCGTGAACTCCGTCCGCGTTCGGGGGCTTTCGCGGGCCCGCGGGGCATCGGTGGACCAACTGCCCGACATGTCGCCATCCATACGATTCGTCAGATGACCGCCGACCGTCGAACCGGCGTTCGGCGCCGTGCGATATGCGTGATTCGCGCGGCTCATTCGGCATGTTCGGCCATTTTGCTACCTTGTTCGGCCATCTTGCTACGCGGCACCGTCCCGAGGCGCGCACCGCCCGGCGCGGACGCCATCGGCGAAGCGAGCGGAACGGGGCCGCGTACGTACGGCGGACGGCGCCCGCATCCGCCCGCCGCGGGGCCGTGCGGCGCCGACACCGCGGCACTAGCTCTTCCGGCGCCGCCCCGCGGTGCTCCGGATGGCTAGAACCGTGCGGCGTCCAGCAGTGCGGCGGCCGTGAACATCTCCACGCCGACGGTGATCGCGAACTCGTCTGCGTCGAAGTCGCCTTGGTGGAGGTCGCGGGCGCGCGGCTCGCCCGGGGTGCGCACACCGAGCCGGGCCATGGCGCCCGGCACCTGCTCCAGGTACCAGGAGAAGTCCTCGCCGCCGAGGCTCTGCGGGGTGTCCTCTACGGCGTAGGCGCCGCGTCGGGCTGCCATGGCGTCGTGCAACAGCTCCGTGACGAGCGGGTCGTTGACGACGGGCGGGACGCCGCGGATGTAGGTGATCTCCGACTTGGCGCGGTACAGGTTCGCGATCTCGTCGATCGCCGCGTGCACCATGTCGGGCGCCTGCCGCCAGGATTCGATGTCGAGGCAGCGGACGGTGCCGGACAACTCGGCGTGCTGCGGCACCACGTTGCAGGCGTGGCCCGACTCGATGCGGCCCCAGGTGACGGCGAGCCCCGAGCGCGCGTCGACGCGGCGGCCGACCAGCGCGGGTACGTCGGTGGCGACCCGGGCGGCGGCGGTGACGAGGTCGGTGGTCAGATGCGGACGCGCGGTGTGCCCGCCGGGGCCGTCGAGGGCGATCTCAAGTCGATCGCAGGCGGAGGTGATCGGCCCCTGCCGCAGCCCGATGCGTCCGGCGTCCACCTTCGGGTCACAGTGCACGGCAATGATCCTGCCGACGCCCTCCAGCACCCCGGACTCGATCGCGTCGGTCGCACCGCCGGGCAGCACCTCTTCGGCGGGCTGGAAGATCAGCCGCACCGGCCGCGGCAAGGCGCCCCTGCGGTGCAGCTCGGCGAGGACGAGGCCGGCGCCGAGGACGACGGTGGTGTGCACGTCATGTCCGCAGGCGTGCGCACGGTCGGGCACGGTGGAGCGGTAGACACAGCCGATCTTGGTGTCCGGGATGGGGAGCGCGTCGATGTCGGCTCGCAGCGCGAGCATGCCGCGCAGGGCGCCTTCGATGACATGCCCGCCCACCGGAGCGAGGGCCGCGTCCGCTGCCGGATGCGCGGTGGCGATGTCCGCCGGGTGAAGCGCGGCGGCGACGGCGTCCGCCGGGTGAACCGCTGCGCCGTCCGGGGCCACCGGCTCGTCACGTCCGATGTCGCAGATGAGTCCTGTCCCGATGGACAGCACGCGGGGGCGCAGACCGGCCAGCTCCAATCTGGCCTTGAGCGCGGCGGTGGTGCGGAATTCCTGGTTACCGAGCTCGGGGTGCATGTGCAAATCACGCCGAAAGGCGACCAGCTCGGTTCGGAGTTCTTCGGACAATGTGCCGGGCAGCAAGGCGCCGGACGGCGCGCCCGGCACCACGGCTTCCCCTGGCAGACCGGCCGGAGACTCGGAGGGCGTCAGCAGATTCACCCTTTGAAGGGTATGCCCCAGCAGGGTTCGGCCACCTGCCGATCAGCATAATTTCGGCCAGTCAGTCCAGGAAAACCGTTCAGTCTGTGCATGCCACGCACGCAGAACGGGTATAAAACATCTTTTCTTATGGTGGCGGTTCCCGCGACCCTGCCGGCGCTCGATGGCGCAACCACCGCCCAGAAGCGCGCGGCCTGTTGAGCGGCACCGGCCTCTTGCCCGCGACCAGGCACAGCCTGCCCATCCGGACGGCATGGCCCGTCTTTTCTGAGCGGTACCGGCCCTCCTGAGCGATTTAGGGCCTCTTAGGGCCTCTATCTGAGAGGGTCCTTCTGTGTGGGTGCCGTGGGGCTTGCGCCAGGCGTGGGGCATGATCCTAGGGGCCGTACAAGAGTTGCCGTCGTATAAGCGGCTCTGGTCGTGCGGTGCACTGCGTTCGTACGGGTCGGCGCAGGTTCGTATCGTCCGGGGTCGTCGAGATCGTGGGGATGGGGAGATCCGCATGGGGCAGGGAACAGACGGGCAGCGCGAGGTGCTGGGCGCACTCGGCGACGGACCCGGCGGTCTGTCGGCGGAGCCGAAGGCGCCGCTGCCCGTGCGCCAGAGGCGGTCCGCCGTGCCGGATTCTGGAACGGCATCGTCCGCTTCGGCGGAGGCTTCTCCGGCTCCGGAAGCGGCTGTCTCTGGGGCGGCGGTGAGCGCGGCGTTCGCGGCGTTCTTCGGGCTGAATGAGGCGAAGTCGGGCGGTGCTCCGGTCGCGGTGTCGACGGGCGCTGCCGCCGAGGAGGTCTCGGACAGCGAGGAGAGTGGTGTTTCCGCTGCCGCTGACGGGCCGGCCGGTGACGTCTCGCATCTCTCCGAGACCCCAAAGGACGCTGTCTCGCCCACGGAACCGTCCGGCGCTCTCGACGCCGAGGCCGGTGCGGGTGAGAGCGAGCCCGAAAACGACATTCCGACTGCCGATCCCGAGGACGACATCCCTGCCACCGCGGCCGAGGACGACACTCCCGCCGACGAGCCCGCAGACCACACCCCGGCCGCCGACCCGCAGGACAAGCCCCCCGCCGACGAGCCCCAGGCCGACGCTCCTGACGCCGACTCCTCCGACGCGGAACTCGCCGTGCTGGAAGATCACGCGACGACCATGCTCAAGCCCGGCTCGGCCGCACCGGCTGATCACCCCACCACCCAGTTCGTGACCGGCCCTCCCGAGGCGTCCCCCGCACCCGTATCGGACAGCGCCGCTGCGTCGGTGCCGCGGGCTCCGGAGCCGACCGCCGCCGAGCCGCAGTCCTCGGCCCCGTCGTCCACCGCCCCTGACCAGCCGCAGGAAGCCGCCGAAGAAGCCGGTGCCGTACCGGTCGCAGCCGAGGACGATTCTGACGTCGCCGCAGATGTCGTTCCACCGCTCGGAACCGAGCCACCGCAAGCCGAGCCCCAGCCCAAGCCCGAAGCCCAGCCCACGGCCGCCGCGCAACCCGAGCCCGAGCCCGAGGCCGAGGCCGAGACTCAGCCCGAGGCCCAGGCCCAACCCGCACCCGCACCCGCACCCGCACCCGCACCCGCGACCCAGCCCGAAGCCGACGCGCAACCAAAGGCCGACGCCCAACCCACACGGACCCCCCTCGCCCTGCTCCCGCCCCCAGCCCCCGGCCAGACCCCCGTGCCCGGCTTGCCGCCCGCGCCGATAACCGCACAGCCTCCCGCCCCCTCCACCGCCGTTCAGGCACAGGTCCAGCCGCAACCCCAAGCCCAGGCACAGCCGCAACCCCAGCCGCAGCTCCAACCTCAAGCCCAGGTCGCGTACGTGCCCTCGGCCCAAATGCCCGTGCCGTCGGGGCACACGTCTTCGTACCTCGCGTTGCCCACGCCCGAATCGGTGCCGACCGTCGACCCCCGGCTCGCCATCGCGCTCGGGAAGCCGCAGCACGGGGACTCGGTGGCGCGGCGCACGGGGCACTCGCTGCGGCGGTCGGTGAAGATGCGTGAGCAGGAGGACGAGACGCGGCTGCGGATCGACGTGCAGCAGCCGGTGACCACCGGACGGGTGATCTCGGTGACGTCGATCCGCGGTGGAGTCGGCAAGACCACGGTGACCGCGCTGCTCACCAAGGCCTTCAACCGGTACCGGACCGATCCGGTGCTGACCCTGGAAGCCGATGCGGCGCTCGGCACCCTGGCGGTGCGGATGGGCGCGGAGTCGGTGCGCTGGTCGTGCATGGACGTCGCACAGCTCATCCACCCGGGGCTGCGGCTGACCGACCTCACCGGCTACCTGCTGCCGATCCCCGACGGGGGCTGGCTGCTGCCCGCGAGCAACGGCCGGGTCGGCGCGCCGCTCGACGTGCAGACCTACCGCACGGTGATGCTGGCGCTGCGCCGCTACTTCGCGGTGACGGTGGTGGACTGCGAGACGCTGCCCGGCGAGGTGGCCCGTACCGCGATGGACACCTCGCACGCCCGCGTGGTGGTCGCGCCGATGACAGCGGAGGGTGTGGACAGCACGCGCGTCGTCCTGGACTGGCTGGGCGGGCTGCCGCGCTCCGCCCTCGCCGCCACCGTGGTGGCCCTGACCGCCCACTCCCCCGACACCACGCTCGACGCCAAGAAGGCCGTCGCGCATCTGCGGGAGACCGGCGTACCCGTCGTCTCGATCCCCTACGACCGGCATCTGGCCCAGGGCGGCCCCATTCGGGAGGACATGCTGGGGCAGGCCACGCGTGACGCGGCGGTGCGGATGGCGGCGGAGGCGATCAAGCGCGCGGCGTCCGCGCGCTGACCCGGCAGCGGGTACGCGCTGCCGTGCGCTGACCCGTGCGCCGTTTCAGGAGGTGCCTGCCTCCGGCGCCGGGTCCAGCCGTTGTACGTCACGGGCCGTGTCCGTGACCCCGGCGAGGAAACCCTCGGCGCGCGGGGAGGCGTGGGCGGTGAGCCAGGCGGGGTCGATGTCGCAGACGGCGACGCGCACACCGGTGCCGGTCAGGGCGAGCGGCAGGGTGTGTACGACGGTGGACGGGAAGCTCAGGATCGTACGGCCCACGGGGCCGCGGCGGGCGATGAGTTCCAAAGGCAGGTCGGGGCGGACGATCTCCAGGCCCGTCTCGACGGCGAGACGGTGCAGTTTCCCGGTGTCCTCGCGGCGGTGCGCGAAGTAGCGGGTGGCGCCGTGCGTGCGGGCCAGCGCGCTGACCGCGGCCAGATAGCGTTCGCGGTCGACGACGCCGGTCTCGACGAGGGACGTGCCCACCAGGTCGGCGCCGCTCAGGACGCGGGGCGGGCCGAACCGGGCACGCGTCCAGCCGAAGTCGTTGGCGGTGACGCGTACGCCGTCGGGAGCGTCCACGATGGGCATCGAGGAGAAGACCTCGACGGTCCGCCTGCGGCCCGGAGTGAGCCGGCGGCGAGCGGCGGCGGAGACCGGCGCGAAGACCAGTTCCCGCGCTCCTGGGCGGCCTCCGCGGCGGTGCCAGCGGACGAGTCGTTCGCCGCGGGCGAGCTGCGCGATGAATTCCATGGTGGCCGTGCCGTCGTCGACGACGACGAGGTCACGGGCGCGGGTGATGGTCAGCAGCAGTTGGACGTAGCGCGAGAACGGGTCGCCGATGACGATGCGGCGGGCGGCCCGCAGGAGAGGGGCGAGGCCGCGGATGGTGCCCAGCGGGGCGGTGCTGGCGCCGCGGGCTTCCTCCCAGCGGACCTGGTGGCCCTCCTCGCGGGCGAGTTCCGCCATCCGGCGCAGCTGACCGCGGGTCATGGGGTCGGTCGGGGAGAGTACGACGATGGTGACGGCGGTGCTGGCGGGCCGCGGCGCCGCGGCCCGCGCTGCGGCTACGGTTTCACGCTGCCCCGCGGCAGCGGATCGGCCGTCGCGTGCGTCGGCCGCGCGGGCGGACGGCACCCGGCCTGGTGCCCCGGACTCGGCGGCCGTTTGTCGCGGACCGTCCCGCCATGGCTCCGTTGCGCCCAGCCGCTCTCCCCCGGTGCCGGAAAGCTCGGCCGGGTGTTCCCCCAGCGATGGCTGAGGGAACACCCCCGGCTCCGGTGCCCTCAGGGCCTGGGAGGACACAGGTCGAAGGGCCGGTCCTGAACGGGCGGCAGGGGTCCCTGGAACCTGCTCGGGACCGGTGCCCGAGCCCCTGTCCCAGGCGGCGGACGCCGCGTCCGGCGAACCCCCCGGTGCCGGAACACCGCCGAGTCCCCCCGGCCGGCGCTCCGGCACGAAATCCGGCGCGGCGGACACCTCGCCTGCCGCACACCCGTCCCTCGCACGCCCGTCCGGCACACCGCCATCCGGCGCCCGGCCGTCCGCCCCGGCGTCCGCCGGACCGCGGGCTCCCGCGGTCCGGTGGGCCCACTCCAAGACGTTGAGGAGTTGGACGGGGCTTTCGACGAAGGCGAGAGTGCGGGTGCGGGTGGGGGCGACGAGGGCCGAGGTGAGGGGGGTGGCGGGCGCGTGCTCGGGGGAGAGCGGGCCCGCCTGCTCGGCGCGGGGACTCATGTCCGTGGTGTCCGTATCCGTCTTCTTTATCCGGGGCGCCGTCGGCTGCCGGGCCGTCAGACGGTCGCCGGTTCGCGCTGCGCGATGCCGTCCGCGGCGAAGGCCGGCGCCTGGGCTTCGGCGACGACGCCGGTGACACGGCGCAGCTTCTTCATCGGGCCGAGCTCGGACTCGTACACCTTCTTGACGCCGTCGCCGAGCGAGGCCTCGATGGTGCGGATGTCGCGGACCAGGCGGGTCAGGCCCTGCGGCTCGACCGAAGCGGCCTGGTCAGAGCCCCACATGGCGCGGTCCAGGGTGATGTGCCGCTCGACGAAGGCGGCGCCGAGGGCGACCGCGGCGAGCGTGGTCTGCAGGCCGGTCTCGTGGCCCGAGTAGCCGATCGGCACGTTCGGGAACTCGGCCTTGAGGGTGTTGATGACGCGCAGGTTCAGCTCCTCGGCCTTCGCCGGGTACGTGGACGTGGCGTGGCAGAGCAGGATGTTGTCGGAGCCGAGCACCTCCACGGCGTGCCGGATCTGCTTCGGCGTGGACATGCCGGTGGAGAGGATGACGGTACGGCCGGTGGCGCGCAGGGTGCGCAGCAGCTCGTCGTCGGTGAGCGACGCGGAGGCCACCTTGTGGGCGGGCACGTCGAACTTCTCCAGGAAGGCGACGGCCTCGGTGTCCCACGGCGAGGCGAACCAGGCCATGCCCTTTTCCTTGCAGTGCTCGTCGATGGCGCGGTACTCGTCCTCGCCGAACTCGACGCGGTGCCGGTAGTCGATGTACGTCATCCGGCCCCAGGGGGTGTCGCGCTCGATGTCCCACTGGTCGCGGGGGGTGCAGATCTCGGGGGTGCGCTTTTGGAACTTGACGGCGTCGCAGCCCGCTTCGGCGGCGGCGTCGATCAGCTTGAAGGCGTTATCCAGGTCACCGTTGTGGTTGATGCCGATCTCACCGGTGATGTAGACGGGGTGGCCGGGGCCCGCGGTCTTGGAACCGAGGACGCGCTCACGGGGGTTACGGGGGTGGCTGGTGCTCATGACAGCGACTTTCCTTACTTGTTGAGGGAATCAGAGAGGTCGAGTACCGGTCCGAGGATCCAGCTGGCGATCTCTCGGATCGCGCCGTCACCGCCGGGGTTGGTGGTGACCGCACGTGCGGCGCCGCGTACGACGTCATGGGCGCTGGCGACCGCCACGGGCCAGCCGACGAGGCTGAAGCACGGCAGGTCGTTGACGTCGTTGCCGGCGTAGAGCACGCGCTCGGGCGCGATGCCCTGTTCCTCGCACCACTGCTTGAGTGCGAGGTCTTTGCGGTCGATGCCGTGCAGCACGGGGATCTTGAGTTTCCGCGCGCGGGCGGCGACGACCGGGTTCTGCTCCGTGGACAGGATCAGCATGCGCAGGCCGGCCTTGCGCAGGGCGGCGATGCCGAGGCCGTCGCCGCGGTGCACGCAGACGAGCTCCCGTCCTTCGGAGTCGATCAGCACCCTGTCGTCGGTCTGGGTGCCGTCGAAGTCGAGTACGACCGCGTCGATGTCCCCGCGGGCCGGGCGGCGGCCGGCCGGCGCGAACGCCGTGTCCACGGCGCTCAGCGGCAGGTCGGCGGGGATGGCGGGGCGGCGCGCGTCGAAGAGCGGTGCCAGGGCGCGGGCGCGGGCCAGGTCGTGCGGGTCGTCGACCTCCAGGACGCGCGCCGGGTCGGTCCGCACCAGCTCGGTGTGGCCGAAGAAGCGGTGCTGGTGCTCGCGGAACCTGGCCGCGGCCATGCCGTAGACGGCGCCGGTCTCCAGGAGGTCCTGGGGCCGGTCCTGGCGGCGCGGCCTGAACGACTTGTCGTGGTTGACGCCGTAGCCGCCGCGGGTGGCGGAGTCGGTGACCGCCGTGGTGGTGCCGCTGACGGAGGCGGTGCGCTGGGTGCCGATGACGTTGGGCTCGTCGGCGGCGTCGCGCCATACGAAGCCGTGGAAGGGCGCGACGGTCAGTGCGGTGTCGGCGCCGTGCTCGGTGATCGCCGTGACGACCTCGTCGATGTCCTCGCGGATCAGGAACGGACTGGTGCACTGCACCAGCAGCACGGTGTCGACGGTTGCGCCGTGCAGCGCCTCGTGCGCGTCCATGGCGTGCAGTACGGCGGCCTCGCTGGTGGCGGTGTCCCCCGCGATGGCGGCGGGCCGCAGGACGACCTCGGCGCCGGCCTCGCGGGCGGCGGCGGCGATCGCGCTGTCGTCGGTGGAGACGACGACATCGGTGACCAGACGGGCGGCGCGGCACTCGCGGACGGCGCGCACGACGAGCGGCGCGCCGCCGACCGGCGCGAGGTTCTTGGCAGGTACGCCCTTCGAACCGCCGCGCGCGGGAATCACGGCGAGCACGCGGCGTACCACTGTGGGGGCACCCGTTTGAGAGTGGGGCATGGAGATCTCCTAGTGACAACGGTGACGGGTGCGGGAGGCGCTTTTCGGGGGCGCGGGGCTGTGACCTGTGCGGCTGTACCGCGGGGCGCCGCTCACAGCTCGCCCATCCGCCGGATGACCGGCGCCACCCGCTGCACCCCGTGCCGGTAGGCGCCGCGCGCCGCACGCCGCACGACCTGGCGCACCGGCCCGGGACCCTTGTCCGCGCCGGGCGCGCCGGGCAGCGCGCTGCCGTCCGGAGCCAGGTGGTGCCGGGCGAGGATTCCCGGCAGGTAACAGGGCGCCGTGACGTTCGTGTAGTACGGGTCGATCGGCCCAAGACCGCCGCGCGCGAGGAGCGCGGCCACCCGCGACCGCGCAGCGTCGAAGGCCCGTCCGTACTCCCCGTCGGCCGCCACGCCCTGCCGCGCCAGCCAGGCCTCGTCGGGCTCGGGCAGCTCGCCGGCGTCGAGACGGTCCCAGGAGGTGAGGCAGCCGGAACCGGTGAAGTGGTGGTTGCCCAGCTTCTCGCGCACCCCGAGGTCGGTGAGGACGGCGGTGGGGATGCGGCGGTGCAGGGATTCCAGGGCGGCCGTGGACGAGACGGTCACCAGCAGGTCGGTGCGGTCGAGCACCTCGCCCATGTGGCCGTAGACCGTGCGGAAGTTGTCCGGGAGGGCGCCCAGGCGCTGGGCGAGCCGCTGGTAGGGCAGTTCCTCGATGTGCGTGGTGTGCTCACCGGGCTTGCTGCGCAGCTTCAGCAGCACCTCACGTTCGGGATGGGCCCTGGCGTGCTCGATCAGGCGCTGCAGCAGGTAGGTGCGGTCGGTTCGGCTCTCCGGCACGGAGGGCTGGGCGGCGAAGACGACGGTGTACGGGTCGTGCGGCGTGTCGTAGCGGGCGCCGCCGAGGAAGGGCAGCGCGGTCTGAACGACGGACGTGTCGTCGGCGCCCACGCCCGCGTAGACCCCGCGAAAGCGCTCCGCGTCCTGGCGGGAGTTGGCGAGCACCAGGTCGGCGCCGTGCCGCAGCAGCAGTCCGTC
This sequence comes from uncultured Actinomycetota bacterium, assembly GCA_963761765.1. Lineage (GTDB taxonomy): Bacteria > Actinomycetota > Actinomycetes > Streptomycetales > Streptomycetaceae > Streptomyces. The sequence goes on along the minus strand of CAVXIJ010000001.1, from coordinate 501,044 downwards.
GGCCAGCTTCTCGTAGACCACACCGACGTAGCCGGTGACGATCACTGGGCGGTCGCTGCGGCCCTGCCAGGCCCGGGCGAGGCCGTGCAGGATGGCCTGCACACCGCCGCCGACCAGCGCGAGCACGATCACGTCGGGCAGTTCGGCGCCTTCTGCCGTCCGCTCCTGGTGGCCGGGCGGTCTTGGCGTCATCTCGCGCAGGAACTCGACGGCGGTGACTTCGCGCAGGGAGTCCGCGCGGACGCCGACCTCCTGGAGCTGACGGGGCGTCGGGGTGGCACGCCCGCGCAGGAGGTAGCCGTCGAGACGGAGGTCCGACACGATGCGGGACGCGGTGAGGGCGCCCCATTTCCACCGGGTGTCGGAGTCCGCGAGCACGGCGACCCGCAGGGATTTCGAAGTACTTGCTGACACACAGGTGACGCTAGGAAGCGATTCGTAGCCGCGGCCCAACCCGAGGGCAACAATGGGTTAACAGCGCGTCGACGGATGGTGATTCGATACTCGCACCATGCGAAAACCAGCCTGGTTCACTAGACCGCCACGTCTCGTTCACCCGCTATATCACCCTGGGAAAGGACGCGCTCCGGGCCGACGCCTAACGTCCCCTACGTGGTTAAGCTCTCCGTCATCGTGCCGTTCTACAACGTGCAGCAATATGCGCCCGACACCCTCAAAAGCCTGCGCGCCAACGCGCGTGACGACTTCGAGTTCATCTTCATCGATGACTGCTCGAAGGACGGAACTCCGGATATTCTCCGGCGTGCGGCGCGGGAAATTCCAGGCGCCGTTCATCTCACACATGAGCAGAACGGCGGCCTCGCGACCGCGCGGAACACAGGCATCGACGCCGCGCGCGGCGAGTACCTGACGTTCCTGGACGGCGACGACTGGCTCGCGCCCGGCTACTACGAGCAGCTTGTCGCCGCCATCGAAGCTCTGGACTGCGACTTCCTGCGCACCGACCACGTGCAGTGCACGGGTCGCGCGCGCACCATCCACCGGGTGCCGCACGGCCGCCGCGGCGAGGTACTTGACCCGCGCGCCGCGATCCTGCCCGCCAGCCGCTCCACCTCGGTCGACTACGCCTATGCCTGGGCGGGGATCTACCACCGCAGGCTGGTCGACCAGGGGGTGCTGCACTTCAAGGACGGGCTGCGCACCGCGGAGGACCGGCCGTGGATCTGGCGGCTGCACCGAGAGGCGAAGTCCTTCGCGGCGGTCAGCCTGCTCGGGGTCTTCTACCGGCGCGGGGTGGCCTCCTCGCTCACGCAGATCGGTGACGTCCGCCAGCTCGACTTCATCCGGGCGTTCGACCAGGTGGTGCAGGAGACGGCGCGTGACCCCGACGCCGACCAGTTGCTGCCCAAGGCGGTGCGCACCTACTGCGCGATCATCTCTCATCATCTGGGTTCCATCGAAAGGTTCGAACCACCCGTGGCGCGCAAATTGAAGGCCATGAGCACGGCTGCACTGAAACGGATGCCGCAGCCCGTCCTCGAAGAGGCCCTGGACTCCATGGACATCCAGCGCGCGACGCGCCTGCGCAGGCTGCGCAGGCGTCCCGTGCCGGCCGGGGAGGCCGCCGCGTGAGCGCTCTGGCTCGCGGCGCGGCACCGTCCGGCCGCCGCCGCACCACCCGGATCTACTGCGCCTCCACGCTGTACGGCGTCGCCACCCTGGCCGCCGCCATCGACGCGGACTGCTTCAGCCGGGCCGACCGGTCGATCCTGCTGGTCCTGAACACCGCGGCGACACCGGAGACCACGCCCTCGCTCGACGAGATGCGCGGCTTCGAACGACTGCGCCATCGCTTCGACGACGTGCTGTCCTGGAACGAGACGATCTTCCCGTTCCACCCCGGCGGCTGGTCCCCGCGCCTGGACGACGTACCGCTGTGGGAACGGTATCTGCGGCTCGCCTGGCAACTCGGTGACGACGACGTCGAGCTGGCGCTGGAGTCGATCCAGGTCAACCCGTCCCTGGCGATCGCCCAGATCTTCACCGGCGCCCCCATCGACGTCTACGCGGACGGCCTGATGAGCTACGGCCCCACCCGCAACAAGCTCGACCCGCTGGTCGGCACCCGGGTGCGCCGGCTACTCCACCTGGATCTGGTGCCGGGCCTCACGCCGCTGCTGCTCACCGAATTCGGCGTGAGCCCGCAGATCGTTCCTTCAGATGTCTTCGTGAAGGTGCTCGGCGAGCTCGCCGACGCGTTCGTCACCACGCTGCCCCAGCCGCACCGGCCCGTCCTGGTGCTCGGCCAGTACCTCTCCGCGCTGGAGATCCTCACCGGTGCGGAGGAAGAGGACCTGCACGTCCGGATGGTGCGCGGCGCGGTGGACCTGGGCCACCGGCAGATCGTGTTCAAGCCGCATCCGATGGCGCCCGCCGGCTGGTCGCGGCTGCTGGAAGCGGAGGCCGAGAAGCTGGGCGCGGAGCTGACCGTGCTGGACACGCCGGTGCTGGCGGAGGTGCTGTACCAGAAGATGCAGCCCGCGCTGGTGGTCGGCTGCTTCTCCACCGCGCTGTTCACCGCGTCCACCCTGTACGGCCTGCCGGTCGCCCGGCTCGGCACCGACCTGCTGCTGGAGCGTCTGACGCCGTACCAGAACAGCAACCGTGTGCCGGTCACCATCGTCGACACCCTGCTGCCGGAGCTGACGGACCGCCCGATGGTCGAGGCCCAGCTGATCGACCCGGTGGACAAGGAGCTCACCGGCCTGGTGACCGCGGTCGGCTTCGCCATGCAGCCGAAGATCTACCCGGAGCTGCGCGAACGCGCCGCGCACTACCTCTCCCGGCGGCTGAACGCGCACACCTGGCGCTATTTCAAGCGCCGCCGCCTGACCTCCCTGGCGCTGCCCGGCGGCATCCCCGCCCAGCTCGCCTTCATTCCACGCAACGCGCGACTGCGCCGGGTGGTACGTCAGGCGCGGGCACTGCGGCGGACGGTGCGCAAGTAGGTCGTCGGTTGACGTGCTGGCCGCCAGAAGATGAGGGGCCGGGGGCAAGGGGGCAAGGGGGCGTGGACTCATATAGTCCGCGCCCCATTTCAGCAATGCGCGCCGCTTCTCGCCCGTCGCGCACACGCCCGCCTACCGCCCCGTGACACGGCATTTCTCGCCACGCGCCGACAAGCCGAGAAATGAATTTTGTATGACAATGCAATGAACGATTTCTTCACCTCGGCGACTTCTGAATGCCATCACCTGAGGGGCATAGTCATCTGCATCGCCGGCAGCCGCCGCCGCGCAAGCGGAGATGGCCGGAACTCGTGAGGGACGGGGCGATACCGAGCCCGCCGCACAGGGTGCTCCAGCCGCCTTCCATCCGAATGGCCGACACCGCGGCGAGCATACGCAGGGGCGGCACATTCATACTGTAAAAATACAAAACGCATAAATATCTGAACTCATCTATCCTGCCGTGCCCTCACTCGCACACCGGTCCGATCCGCATGGCCCCACCATCCGCATCGTGAAGGTATTCGCCTCATGACAACAGCGCACGAGACCGCACCACCGCCCCGGGAGCTCAGCGATGTACGAGGCTGGTTCCCCGCTCTCGACCAGGTCCTCTTCGAGTGGCTGCTGACCCGTCAGGAGAGCCGCGAAGAACGCGGCGACCTGCTCGAACTCGGCGCCTTCATGGGCAAGAGCGCGATCTTCCTGGGCCGCCACCTCAAGGAGGGCGAGACCTTCACGGTCTGCGACCTGTTCGAGTCCGACGCGCCCGACCAGGCCAACATCCATGAGATGGCGAAGTCGTACTCGATGCTCACCAGAGGCGCCTTCGAGCGCAACTACCTCTCCTTCCACGACGGGCTGCCGACCGTCCTGCAAGGCCCCAGCTCCTTGGCGGCCGACCATGTGAAGCCGCAGACCTGCCGTTTCGTGCACGTCGACGCCTCGCACCTGTACGAGCACGTGCACGGCGACGTCAGCACCGCCAAGGACGCGCTGATCCCCGACGGCATCGTGGTCCTGGACGACTTCCGCTCCGAGCACACCCCCGGCGTCGCCGTCGCCACCTGGGAGGCCGTGCTCAACCGCGGGCTGCGCCCGGTCTGCCTGAGCACGCAGAAGCTGTACGGCACCTGGGGCGACCCCGAGCCCATCCAGGACGAGCTGATCGCCATGGCCAGGGGCCGCGATGACTGCGGGCTGAGCACCCAGGAAGCGGCGGGGCACCGACTCGTCCGGCTGCGCTCGCGCGGCATGGCGCCGCCGGAGTTCCCGTACTCGCGACACGGCGCCCCTGAGACGACGCCCGCCGCGGCAGCCGAGACGGCCTCGGCACCGCAGACCCCGTCCCCGGCGAAGAAACCGGGCCGCTCACCGGCCGCCCGTATCGCCGTCGACGTACTCCCGCCGGTCATCACCCGCGCGGTGCAGCGCAGCCGGGCACGGCGAAGAGGCCGGGCCTGAGCCGGACACTCTGAGGGGCGCCCGCACGGGCGCCCCTCAGTCGTCGTACGCCCCGACCTGGCGCCCCGCCGGACCTCGGCCGGACGGTCGGACGCCGGTCACTTCTCCTGTGGCGCCGTACGCAGCGTGACGCCGACGCCCGCGACCACGGCCCGCAGCCCCTGCTCGAAGCCCCGCTCGTACTCGGTGAACATCTCCCGACCTGCCTCCGCGGCAAGCGGATGCCCGGCGAGGCGGTCCGCGCGGGCGTCCACCTCCAGGGCCACGGCGGTCATGGCCTGTTCCTCGATGACATAGCCGATGGTGTAGCTGTACACGGTGTGCCAGGCGCGGACCGCAGCGGCGGCCGTGAAGCCCTGCCCGGTGAGGAGCGTGATTTTCTCCTCCATCGGCTCCGCGTGCGTCGTGTCGGTGAGGTGCGTGCCGCTGTAGACCCGGGCGCCGTCGCGGTAGCGCAGCAGGTGCGCGCGCAGCCCGGTCATGGCGGTGGTCATCGCCTCGCTCCAGTCGACCGGTATCTCCTCGGCGCCCCGTGCGTGCGTGGCGTACTCGGTGTACATCCGGCGCATCATCTCCGTCGCCATCTCGTCGAGCAGCGCCTGTTTGTCCTTGAAATGCCAGTACAGGGCGGGCGCCTTGACGTCGAGTTCCTTGGCGATGGCACGCAGGGTGAGGCCTTCGAGACCCACCTCGTTCAGCAGGCCCAGCGCGGCGACCGCCACCCGCTTCCGGTCGAGTCGTGTCGTTCGCGTCGCTGCCACGCTTGACAGTTTAACGGCGTTAAGGGCACGCTGACGACAGCAGCTCCTTAACGTCGTTAAGGAGCTGGTCGGCAACGGGAGGACCGGAACATGGCACAGGCGGGGACGGGCACAACCGACACGTTCAAGGCGCCGGAAACGACCGACGTGCTGATCGTCGGCGCCGGTCCCACCGGGCTCACGCTCGGCTGTGACCTGGCGCGGCACGGTGTGCGGGCCCGGGTGATCGAGCGGGACGCGGCGCTGTTTCCCGGTTCGCGAGGCAAGGGCGCGCAGCCGCGCACGATGGAGGTGCTCCACGACCTCGGAGTGATCGACGCGTTCCTGGCCGCCGGCGGCCCGGCGCCCGTCGGAATGACCTGGCAGGACGGCAGGCGGCTAGGCGAGTACCGCATGTTCGAGGAGCAGCCGCCCACCGAGGACGCGCCCTACGCGGGCCCGTGGCTGGTGCCGCAGTGGCGCACTCAGGAGATTTTGCTGGCCCGGCTAAAGGAGCTCGGCGGGTGCGTCGAGTTCGGCGCCGGACTCACCCGGCTAACGCAGGACGCCGACGGAGTCAGTGCCACGCTGGCCGACGGCAGGACGGTCCGGGCCCGGTACGCGGTCGGCACGGACGGTGGCCGCTCCACGGTCCGCCGGGCGCTCGGCATCCAGATGGCCGGTGAAAGCGTCGACCCGAATCCGCTCATGGTCGCCGACGTCCGCATCCGCGCGTCCGCACTCGACCGGGACAACTGGCACATCTTCCCGCCCGCCGGAAAGGACGCCGGCTTCCTCAGCATCTGCCCGCTGCCGCACATCCCCGACTTCCAGCTCGTCGCGCAGTTCGCCGAGGGCACGGAGCCGGATCTATCGGCGGACGGGGTGCGCAAGGTCGTGGCTGCCCGTACCCATCTGGCCGCAAAGGACGTGACCGAGGTGCGCTGGGCGTCGGACTTCCGGCCGCGCGCCGCGCTGGCCGACCGCTTTCGCGCGGGCCGGGTCTTCCTGGCCGGGGACGCCGCGCACATCCACTCACCGGCCGGTGGCCAGGGCCTCAACACCAGCATTCAAGACGCGTACAACCTGGGCTGGAAGCTCGGCGCGGTACTGCGCCTGGACGCGCCCGAGGCGCTGCTCGACACCTACGAGGAGGAACGGCGGCCGATCGCGGCGCAGATGCTGGACCTGTCCACCCGCATCCACCACGGAACGGCCCGGCGCGGTACGGCCACCCGCCAGCTGGGCATCGGCTACCGTGCCTCCTCACTCACCACGGAGACCCGCAGCGCCCTTAGCGCCGACGCCCTCCAGGCAGGTGACCGCGCTCCCGACGGCCACCTGGGCGGCCCACGTCTCTTCGACGTCTTCCGCGGCCCGCACTGGACCCTGCTGGTCCTCGGCGCCGGCACCGACGTCCCGGAATTCGGCGCTCCCGCGGTCCACGTCCACCACGCCCCCGCCCACCCTCCGTACCACGCCGGCGCATTCCTGGTCCGACCCGACGGCTACCTCGGCTGGGCGGGCGACACGACCGAGGGCCTGACGGCGTATCTGGCCCGCGTCGGCATCAAGGCCCCACCGGCGGGCCAGCCCGGCGACTGAGGACGAGCCCGAACGGCGGCTGGGGCACTGCGGCGCGGTGCACAAGGCGTTCCGTGCGCCCGCTTTAGAACGCCTCCAACGGAACGTACGCTCCCCACACCTCGCGCAGCGCGTTGCACACCTCGCCCACCGTGGCGCGGGCCGCGAGGGCCTCCTTCATCGGGTAGAGGACGTTGTCCTCCTCCCCTTCCGCCGCCTTCTTCAGCGCGGCCAGTGCGGAGTCCACGGCCTGCTGGTCACGCTCGGCCCGCAGCCGGGCCAACCTGTCGGCCTGCTGCTGCTCGATCGCCGGATCGACCCGCAGCGGCTCATAGGGCTCTTCCGCGTCGATGGTGTACCGGTTGACGCCGACGACGACCCGCTCCGCCGCATCGGTCTCCTGGGCGATGCGATACGCACTGCGCTCGATCTCGCCCTTTTGGAAACCGTGCTCGATGGCATCGACGGCCCCGCCCAGATCCTCCACCCGGCCCATCAGGTCCAGGATCGCTCTCTCCAGGTCATCGGTCATCTTCTCCACGACGTACGAACCCGCGAACGGATCAACGGTTGCCGTCACATCCGTCTCATAGGCGAGCACCTGCTGCGTCCGCAGGGCCAGCCGCGCGCTCTTGTCGGTGGGCAGCGCGATCGCCTCGTCGAACGAGTTGGTGTGCAGCGACTGCGTGCCGCCGAGCACCGCGGCGAGGCCCTGCACCGCGACCCGCACCAGGTTCACCTCGGGCTGCTGCGCGGTGAGCTGCACGCCCGCCGTCTGCGTGTGGAACCGCAGCATCAGCGACTTCGGGTTCTTCGCGCCGAACTCCTCGCGCATCAGCCGCGCCCAGATCCGCCGCGCCGCACGGAACTTCGCGACCTCCTCCAGGATCGTGGTGCGTGCCACGAAGAAGAACGAGAGCCGGGGTGCGAAGTCGTCGACGTCCATCCCGGCCGCGACCGCGGTGCGCACGTACTCGATGCCGTCCGCGAGAGTGAACGCGATCTCCTGTGCGGGCGTGGCCCCGGCCTCCGCCATGTGGTACCCGGAGATCGAGATCATGTTCCACTTCGGGATCTCGGCCTTGCAGTACTTGAAGATGTCCGCGACGAGCCGCAGCGACGGCTTGGGCGGGAAGATGTACGTACCGCGGGCGATGTACTCCTTCAGGACGTCGTTCTGAATCGTCCCGGTGAGCTTGTCGGCCGGCACGCCCTGCTCTTCGGCGACCAGTTGGTACAGGAGCAGCAGGAGGGCGGCGGGGGCGTTGATCGTCATCGACGTGGACACCTTGTCCAGCGGAATCCCGCCGAAGAGCACCCGCATGTCGTCGACGGAGTCGATGGCCACACCCACCTTGCCGACCTCGCCGTGCGCGATCGGCGCGTCGGAGTCGTGGCCCATCTGGGTGGGCAGGTCGAAGGCCACGGACAGGCCCGCGGTGCCGTGCTCGATCAGCTGCCGGTAGCGGGCGTTGGACTCCACGGCGGTGCCGAATCCGGCGTACTGCCGCATGGTCCAGGGGCGGCCCGTGTACATCGTCGGGTACACACCGCGGGTGAAGGGATATGCGCCCGGCGCGCCGATCTTCTCGGCCGGGTCCCAGTCCTCCAGCTCTTCGGGTCCGTACACAGGCTCGATGGGCAGTCCGGACTCCGACTCGCGCGCCATGATGAGGCCTCCCGCTGGAGCCGTCGACGGGCGGCCGGCCCGGCTCCTGTTGAGTGATGAACGTTGTTGAAGAAGGTCAGTAGCGTCGTTGAAGTAGGTCGGTGGTGAGGTCGGTGGGATCGGTGAGATCGGTGCGGTGGGTGAGATCAGGGACAGGCAGTGACGGCGTCCTGGAACTGCGTACTCGCATATAGATCGTAGGAGCGTCGACTACACGGCGGCTAAAGGCCGGTGAGGTGCCGATCCAAGGGCTGTCCCGTAATCCGCAGTGGATCAGCGAGCGGCGTCGGACGCGGTCGATCGCGAGACGGGGCAGGTCGTCCTCGTACGGGGCGTACGTGGTCGAACCCGACAACGCGGCGAGCGGCCGTAACTGGCGCCGGGAGCCCGCTGAGGATTGCGGGACAGCCCTTAGCGACGGACTGTAGCGGCCACTGCGCGACCGGTGGAGGGTCACACGCTGGGACCTTTCTCACAGCATGCGTCCGGGCCGCACGGAACAGGCGAGTTCGCTACCGCGTCGCGCCGGGAACCATCCTCCTCGGCAGCACAGCCCAGCCACGGGACCGAGAGCCGGGGGGACCCATGCGACACGTACGACCTGGACCACGCACCCGACAGGCACGACTCGTTCGGCCGTCCGTACGATGCGTGCCACTCCCGCGGCCCCGGCGCCTTTCCCGCACCGGCACCGCGATGGCCGCTTTGACCCTGACGCTCGCTCTGGCCCCGCTGACCGCATGCCGTCCGGTCCAGGTCGACGGCAAGGCGGGCAGCCCAGCCGCCACCGCGCCGACGGCCGCCGCACCCACCCGGCCCACCGCCACCCCGCCCGTGAAACAGCCGCCGCGCGCCACGCCGCCCGCTCCCGCGAAGCCCGCCGTCCTGATGGCCAAGGGCGCCAACAGCGGCCAGGTCCGCGAACTCCAGGCCCGGCTGCGCGCACTGTCGTACTTCGACCGCTCGCCCACCGGCTACTACGGCGACATCACCGCCACCGCGGTCACCGCCTTCCAGCGCGCTCACGGCCTGTCCCGAACCGGCCGCACCGACGCCACCACCTGGCACCGTCTGCTCGCCCTGACGCACACCCCGACCCAGGACGAGCTGTACCCGCCGACGACGCTGCCCGTCAGCAGGCCGGATCCGCGCTGTCTGACGGGCCGGGCCCTGTGCATCAGCAAGAAGAGCCGCACCCTGTCCTGGATGATCAACGGCAGGACGGTCTCGGCCATGGACGTCCGCTTCGGCTCGGAGTACACCCCCACCCGCGAGGGCGCCTTCACGGTGTACTGGAAGTCCCGCCACCACGTCTCGACGATCTATCACACCGCCATGCCCTACGCGATGTTCTTCAGCGGTGGCCAGGCCGTCCACTACTCGGCGGACTTCGCCGCCCGCGGCTACTACGGCGCCTCCCACGGCTGCGTCAACGTCCGCGACGAGAAGAAGATCGCCGCCCTGTACTCGCAGGTCAAAACCGGTGACAAGGTCATCGTCTACTGACCGGCCACCAGGCCCGCACACCACGACCCGGAGGCCCAGGCCCAGCACGCAACCGACCACAGACCGGGGCCATCAAGGGAGCCATCAGGACGGCGCGTCGACCAGGTGCGCGAAAAAGGCGCCGATTCGGGCGCGAGAAAGGGCGCGGGCGGGACCGGGGGAACGTGTCCCGCCCGCGCCAGATGCACTGAGCCTCGGGTACGGGGGGAACCCCGGCTCGTGCTGTGGCCGATGACCAGTCGGCTCAATTCTTACTGCGTCAAGGGCTCCGAAAACGTCACACTGGCGGCTGCCGTGGGGGTTTCGGAGGGATCTGAAGGAACTGGGGGGTCGGTGGGGTCTGCGGTCGGGGTGTCCGAGGCGCTCGGGGAGGGGCTGGCGCTGGCGCCGGACTGCGAGCTGCCGCCCTGGCCGTCGCCGCTCTGGCTGCCTTGGCCGTGCCCGCCGCCTTGGCCTTGGCCTTCGCCGCCGCCGTCTTCGCCGCCGTTTGCGCTGGTAGAACCGGTGTCGCCGGAGGCGCTGTGGGTTTGGCCGGTGCCGCCCGGGGAGACGTGCTCGTCGCCGAGGAGGCTGTCGCAGAAGGACTCGACGCGTCCTGCGCCATGGGCGGCGTCTTCGAGTTGCTGTTGGGTGTCGTCGTCGAGGTCTTGGCCGCCTCGGTAGTCCTGGCAGGCACTCATCATGTCCGCCCACCAGTTTTCGGTCGTTGCGCTGTCGCCCTTTGCGCCGTGACCGGGTCGCCTGGTGGGGTCGCCCGGTCCGGCGCTGAGGCCCCGGGACGCCTGCCCGGTGGGTTCACCGGAGGTGGCGGACGGGCCGGGTGTGCCAGTGCCGGAGACACCGGGGGCCGGGGAGAGCCTGGGGTGGGCGGGGGTGACCGCGTCCGAGACGGAGACGGTGGGGCTGGGCCGGGAGCCGCCGAACGGCGACGGCAGGATGCCGGCGGTGGCCGCGGCGACGGTGACACCGCCGAGCATGCAGGCGGCGAGCGCGGCGGCGAGTCCGAAGCGCACGGGGCGTCGGGGCTGGTCGGCGCGCGTGGTACCGGCGCGCCCGCTGATGTCCGTTCCGCCTTCGCCGTGGGGTCCGCCGAGGTGGACGGCGTCGATCTCGACGACCGTGACCGCCGCGCCGCCCGCGCCCGGTCTCCCGGTACCCGGCGCCCGCACACCGTCACGTATATGCGCGCCGTCCTGCGCGCGCTCTCTGGAACGCGCCCAGCCGCCGCCCGTCCACGCGGTGTCGCGCGCCTGCCGGAAGGCGGCGAGCGCGGCGGTCTCGCCGGGCAGTTCGGTGGGAACGGGGCCGGCGGCCGGCGTCGTGCCGGGACGCGTCCCGGCCGCCGCGAAGCCCGCCCCCGCCTGCCCGACTTCCGCCGGGGCGTCATTGGCCAGGTCCTTGAAGGCGTGCAGCACCCGCAGCAGGCGGGCGGCGTCGGCGGCGGCAGCCGCGTCGGCGCCGGTCCGGTCGAGTCCGAGGGCTTCGAGAGGGGCGCCGTTCAGCAGTCGCTCCGCGGTAGTACGGTCCAACCACCAGCCGGGGGTTCGGTATCCATCTCCTGAGTTTTCCGGCAAGGCACAGCTCTCGTCGGCCATCACATGTCCTTCTGCGTCCGCGAGCACGATTGCGTCACACTCGCAGACGTCACGGTACGCGCATGAGGCCACTGATGCGGAACGTCGTCGAGTTCGCCCGCACTGCCCGGAATACCGTCCTCCGGCGTGCCGTCGGGCTCCTGCGGCAGCGGGCCGATCAGTTCGGCGAGCCGTTTGAGGCCGCGGTGCGCAGCGGTGCGGACGGCACCGGGTCGCTTGCCGAGCGTCTGCGCGGCCGTCTTCGCGTCCAGGCCGACCACGACGCGCAGCACCACAGCCTCCGCCTGGTCCTGCGGCAGCTGGGCGATCAAAGCGAGGGTGCGGCTGGTGGCCAGGGACTCCATCGCCTCCCCGGCGGTGTCCGCCGCGGAGGGTTTGCCGGTCAGCTCCGACTCGTCGCCGCCGACCGCGGGACGGCGGCCCCGCATCCGGATGTGGTCGAGCGCGCGGTTGCGGGCGATACGTGCCGTCCAGCCCCGGAACCTGTCCGCGTCCCCACTGAATCGCTCCAGGTCACGCGCTATCTGCAACCACGCCTCCGACGTCACGTCCTCGGCGTCAGGATCACCGATCAGCGTGCGGACATACCCGAGCAGCCGCGGGTGCACGGCACGGTACACAGTCCGGAACGCATTCTCGTCCCCGTCCTGTGCCGCACCCAGCGCGGCGGTCAACTCCGCGTCATCCCCCAGCACTTGCGGTCCTTTGCACCTATACCGGCGGCTGCCTTTTGCGCCTGAACCGGCGCCGCTTTCGCGGTCTTGGTTACTCGCCGTCGTGGTTGCTCGATCAACGGTTGCGGTCGTGGTCGTTCTTCGTGGTGCACCTGTGTCCCCAGGTCACTACTGCGGGCCTGGTGGCCGTTGACGTGGTGGACGCGGGCCTTTCTGATGCTCGTCGGTGCTCGTCGGTGCTCGTCGGTGCTCGTTGTGGTGCCGGTCGTACGCCCTTGACTCCTCGGCGTTCCGGAACTCGACGCCGTTACTGATTTGTTATTAATTGCCGTCCGGCACGGTGGATGCCGGAGGTGTGTCGTACGTCTTCCAGGGTTCTTGGTGCCGTATGCCTTCTTGCGCTGCCCGTCCGATCAGGTGTGATCCGGATCTGATAGTTGCCGTGCGATGTCCGTCGGAATCTGGACGCTACGGCCTCGAACTGACCACGTCCATGTTTGTACAACGCGCAACAAGGTGCTGTCAGGGTGGGGTGTGACACAAAAAGCTCCTTCGGCGCTGAAGAAGATACGGGCCGCCGCGCGGCCCGTGCCGTGCGGCGGTCGGGGCCTCTCCTGTGGGGGGTGGCGGCCCCGGCCGTTGCCACCGGCGGGCCCCACGCGATCAGGGGTCGGTGTGCGGGCCCGCCGCGGGGCAGCTCAGCCCGCGCCCGGCGGACGCCCCCAGCCATCGACGGAAACCGACGGCGCGGCTCCGGGAAGATCCCGTGGCAACCACTCGCCAAGCTCCACCTCGCCGAGGACCAGACCCGCCAGGTAGTCGGTGAGATCGCGGCTCACCTCTCTCCACTCGTTGCGCGAGTCGCAGACCACCACCGTCCAGGCCTCGGGTCCCTCGGGATGCGTACGCCAGTAGAAGGCGTCACCGTCGATCGAACCGCCCCACGGGATGAGACCGCCCGGACGCGGATACGGGACATGGCCGCCCGAGTCGCCGGTCATCCAGGCATCCTCCAGTTCGAGCAGGCCCTCGCCCACCGTGTCGACGTAGGACCGTTCCCAGCCGGGCCGCGGCATCCGCACCCCGAGCCAGTCGTCGATCACCAGGCCCTGGTAGCGGTCCACCAGGGCCATGTAGTCCCTGGGCAGCGGAGTACCGAGAGCGTCCGCGATCAACGCCCAGTCGATCCGTGCCGTGGCGGCCAGGCCGCCCGGGTCGAAGACCTGGCCCGCTTCGAGGCCGTACCGCGCCTGGCCGGACGGACCGGGGGCGGGCAGACCGGCTTTCGCGGGCGCGGGAGCGGCCGGGGAGGGCGCGGGAGCGGGCGGCTGGGCGGGAGCGGCCGGGTCGGTGCCGCTGGGTCTGCCGGGACGCCGGCGCTCGGGATTGAGTGCGGTTAACGCAGGAAGCGCTCGTTCCAGCATTTCCAGAGACATTGTGATCCGCCCTTCACCTTTGTCCGTACGGAAGCGAGTTCGTCGGTGGGTGTGCTCGTACGGATACGTATCCGAGCCCGGATACGCACGAGTACGGGAGCGATTTGTTGGATTTCGGTGCGGTGCGGCCCGCGCCGGCCCCGTTGAGTGCTCCGGGCGGGCCGAACCTGACGCGCCCGTAAGGCCGTCGGCGCGACCCACCCGGTCCCCCTCGATGACAAGCGCATGTCACTGCAGAAACGTCACACGCACGTCGGTCGGAAAAACCGCGCCACCGGAATCACTTGCCCCCCGCCAAGCGCGGCACCCACTTCGCACCCCACAACCCCGCGCGCAGATGTCACACCCCCGCACGCGGCGCACCTGCACGGCGCGCGAGCACTCTGGCACCACGCCCGAGCCGAGCCCACGCCCGCGCGCGAACCCGCCTCACCGCGCCCGTGCCCGCCGTGACACCGCGGCGCGCAGCACCCGGCGGCCGTCCGTCGACATCTCCAGGACGTGACGGAGCACGCCGGTGCCGTGCTCGGCGAGCAGTTCCAGGATCTCGGTCTGGCGGCGCAGTTCGGAGTCGACCAGCGGCGACATGCCGTCGGTACGGCCCTCGCGGCGCGCCGCCATGCCTTCGGCGCTCTCGCCGGTGGCATCGAGCAGCCGGTGCACGTGGAGCGCGGCGAGGGAGCAGTCGTCGACCCACGCACGCAACGCGTCCGCGGCGGCGCCCGAACCGTCCGTAGTGGCCGGCAGCACGTCGGGCGCCGTGCCGAGCATGTGCTGCGCAAGCGCCCGCGCCTCGTCCTCGGGGTCCTGCTTGCCCGGCTGTGACGCGTCCTGCGGGGCGCCGCCCAGCGCGGCCCGTGCCGCGGCGAGCCGGTCCGGCCAGGTGGCGCCGTCCGCGAGGCTCGACCACAGAGGCCGCAGTACGTCATCGTCACCGCCGTCACCGCTCAGCAGCGGTACGCAACGATCAAGACACGCCAGACCAGCTGCCGCCAAAGCTCGCTCATCGGCCGCTGCGATGAGATCCACCAGGCTCATGACGCCTCCCTCCACGGAATGTGCACGCCAAATTGTGCGCGCAGTACGGCAGGAACGTCACTTCCGTGACCGTTTTGATGGCTGAAAAGACACCCCATATCCGCACGCAGATCGCCCACACGCCACGCACATCACAAGCAACCCATCCACATCACGTGAACAGCACACATCGTGCGTACAGGAAGGAAAGGGCGCATCACCCACTCGCCGGACGACCCGCCAGCCCCACAGAGTCGGAGTCAGTTCCGCCAGCATGCCCAAGGTGGCCCGGCCCATGGGCGCGTCCGTGTCGGTTCGCACCGGCGCGCGCCGGTTCCTCAAGGGTCCGCGTCAGCCGTCAGGCCCGCGTCAGTTCCCCAGGCGGCGGGCGAGGGTCATGAACTCGTTCCACGGCAGCGCGGGTTTCCCCGGGTCCCACAGCTTCTGCGTCATGGCCCGCAGCGGCATGAAGATCCCAGCGGCCACCTGCTGCTCGGTCTGTGCGTCCGGCCTGTCGCCCCAGATGGCGAACGTGCCACCGAGGATCTGCCGGTCGTACTTGCTCGGGACCGCTTTCGTGCCCCGCACCACTCGCGGTGTCCAGGCCTCGTAGATGCGGCGGCCGGTGGGGTAACGGAAGTGGTTGGGCTGACCGAGGACGTAGTAGAGGTACTCGTCGTTGTAGGTGGTGAACCTGCGGCCCTCGCTCAGCAGGTCCACGGGGTTGCGTTCGTGCGGCTCGCGGCCTGTCCAGTACGCGACTTCGAGGTCCTTGGCGGGCTGCACCTGGCCGCCGGCGAAGAAGCCGTCGTTCCAGGCCTTCAGGGAGCGGTGGTGGCGGCGCATGGTGGCCGCCCGGTCGTTCAGCCAGGCGGTCGCCAGGTCCTGGATGCGGCCCTTGCTGCCGTATTTCTGCTTCGCCGCGGCGGCCAGCTGCGGGTACGTCGCCTCCGGGTCGGTGGACATCAGCGCGACGTACTCGTCACCGCCGAGGTGCCAGTAGCGGCCCGGGAAGAGCCCCGCGTACTCGTTGAGCAGGTCGTCGACGATACGGGCGGCGGCGGGATTCGAGATGTCGACGGCACCGATCGCCTCGCGGCCGTCCCCGGTGCGCAGCTGGAGCCCCGGGTGCGCCGCGATGACCCTGCCGAGGTGGCCGGGTGAGTCGAGTTCGGGGACGACGGTGATGTGCCGGGAGGCGGCCAGCGCGATGATCTGGCGCACCTGGGCCTTGCTGAGGTGGTCCTTCGAGACGATCTCCGGATGGGTGTCCGAGGCGATGCGGAAGCCCTGGTCGTCGGAGAAGTGCAGTCCGAGCTGGTTGAACTTCAGATCGCCGAGCTCTCGGATCCGGTCCTCGATCCAGCTCTGCGAGTACGGTTTGCGCGCGATGTCCAGCATCAGCCCGCGCTGCGGTTTCGCCGGGGCGTCGCGCACCACGCCTTCAGGTGCCACGGCGCCCCCGTGCACCAGCTGTTTGAGGGTGCGGGTGCCGTAGAACACTCCGGCATCGGCCGGGCCCGTGATGCGCACCCGGTCGCCGCGCACGGTGAGGTTGTACGACTCGGCACCGCCCGTGCCTCCGAGCGCGAGCGCGACGTCCCCCGTGCGGGCGTCGGTCCGGCCCGCGTAACGCAGTTTCAGCTCGCCGGCGAGCAGCCGGCCCTCGTCCGCGAGCCGGTCGTCGCCGATAACGACCCGATCGCCCGCGGCGGGGCGCCAACCGGGTCCGTGCGCCGGCGTGTGCTCCCGGACGGCGGGGATGGTGCGGGGTGCTTTCGACAAGGGGTACGAGCGGGTGGCCGACGGGGCGGCGGACGGCGCCGAGGGGTTTTGGTCGCTGCTGGACCAGAGCCCGAGCGTGACGCCGACGGCCACGGCCACCAGGCCGCCGGTCGTGGCGAGGACGACGGTGCGGCGGTTCATCGGGATACCTCCGTGGATGCTCCGCCCTTGGGCGCCAAGTGGAATCCCCTGCTGGGCCAGGGATACGAACGGACTCCTGTGGAGCAGGGCGGCAACCGGCAGTTCACACTGACGGCAAAGCGCCGTTCACCGACGCACCCTCGGCCGTCCGCCCCGGCTCCCGCCGTCCGCAACCGCCCGAGTGCCTCGCCCCGGGCCCGGCAGGACCGGACCCGGTCCGGTGGCCCTGGGCCGCGTCCGGACATCCACGGCACCGACCCTAAGCCCGCAGTGCCTGACCCGTGTCGACCCCACACCATCCGGCTCTTCCGTACGGGTGACGCCTATGCACTCGTAAACCCGTGTGCGCATGGGCGCGTGAGCCCGTAAGTCCCTAACGGAGCCGTCGGAGCCGGCGCCGCGTAGCCCGTACGAGCCCCTTTGGCGGACCGATGGGCCACACGCCCTCGTCGTGAACCGAGATCCGGCCAAGATCATGTTTACGATGGCGAGGGCCGGTGGAACGCACCCGGCCGGGCCGACCGACACCGTCACGCCGGCGCGGCTCCACTCCCCGCCAGGCCCTGTCCGGGACCTAGCCCGCCATCGGAGGTTGTTCCGTGCCGGCTGGAACGCTGTACCGCGGCCGGGAAGGAATGTGGTCCTGGGTGGCTCATCGGGTCACCGGCGTCCTCATCTTCTTCTTCCTGTTCGTCCATGTCATCGACACCTCGCTGGTGCGCGTCTCGCCCGAGGACTACGACAGGGTCGTCGCCACCTACAAGACCCCGGTCGTGGCGCTGCTGGAGTACGGCCTCGTCGCCGCCGTCCTCTTCCACGCGCTGAACGGCCTGCGCGTGATCGCCGTCGACTTCTGGTCGAAGGGCGCGCGCTACCAGAAGCAGATGCTCTGGACCGCCGTCGCCATCTGGGTGGTGCTGATGGCCGCCGCGCTGTATCCGGTGCTCGGCCATGCCACCCGCGAACTGTTCGGGAGCTGATGCCCATGTCGACCGAGACCACCACTTCAGGGCCGTCCGGCACGCCGGGCACATCGGGCACGTCGGGCATCGGCCCCGTGCACGGCGCCCCGGTCCACGACGCGGACCATCCCGCTCCGCTCGTCGAACCGCCGCGGCAGCGCACCGCGCGCACGCAGAGCTCGACGCGCGGCAACTTCGAGATGTACGGCTGGCTGTTCATGCGGCTGACCGGCATCGTGCTGGTGATCCTGATCGTCGGGCACCTGCTGATCCAATTGGTTTTCGACGGCGGTGTGTCGAAGATCGGCTTCGCCTTCGTCGCGGGGCGTTGGGCCTCGCCCTGGTGGCAGTTCTGGGACCTGCTGATGTTGTGGCTGGCGATGCTGCACGGCACCAACGGCCTGCGGACGATCATCAACGACTACGCCGAGCGCCCGGCCACCCGGATGTGGCTGAAGGCCCTGCTCTACACGGCCACGCTGTGGACCGTGGGACTCGGCAGCCTGGTGATCTTCACCTTCGACCCGAACATCAACTAGGGCACGGACCTGAGGATCGCCGTACCGAAGGACCACTGCACCAAAAGACCGCTGCACCAAAAGACCGCTGCACCGAAGGACCGCTGTACCGAAGGACCGAGGTGACCCGCATGAAGCCCGTTCAACTCCATACCTACGACACCGTCATCGTCGGCGCGGGCGGGGCCGGGATGCGTGCCGCGATCGAGGCCACGCGCCGCAGCCGTACCGCCGTCCTGACGAAGCTCTACCCGACCCGCTCGCACACCGGCGCCGCGCAGGGCGGTATGGCCGCGGCGCTGGCCAATGTCGAGGAAGACAACTGGGAGTGGCACACCTTCGACACCATCAAGGGCGGTGACTACCTCGTCGACCAGGACGCCGCCGAGATCCTGGCGAAGGAGGCCATCGACTCGGTGCTCGACCTGGAACGGATGGGCCTGCCCTTCAACCGCACTCCTGAAGGCACCATCGATCAGCGCCGCTTCGGCGGGCACAGCCGCAACCACGGCGAGGCCCCGGTGCGCCGCTCCTGCTACGCCGCCGACCGCACCGGCCACATGATTCTCCAGACGCTGTACCAGAACTGCGTCAAGGAGGGCGTCGAGTTCTTCAACGAGTTCTATGTGCTGGACCAGCTGCTCACCGAGACCGACGGGGTGCGGCGGTCGGCGGGTGTGGTCGCGTACGAGCTGGCGACCGGCGAGATCCATGTGTTCCGCGCGAAGGCGGTGATCTACGCGTCCGGCGGCACCGGCAAGTTCTTCAAGGTGACATCGAACGCGCACACCCTCACCGGGGACGGTCAGGCGGCGGTGTTCCGGCGCGGGCTGCCGCTGGAGGACATGGAGTTCTTCCAGTTCCATCCAACGGGCATCTGGCGGATGGGCATCCTGCTGACGGAGGGCGCCCGCGGTGAGGGCGGCATCCTGCGCAACAAGGGCGGCGAGCGCTTCATGGAGCGCTACGCCCCCGTCATGAAGGACCTCGCCTCCCGTGATGTGGTCTCCCGCGCCATCTACACGGAGATCCGCGAGGGCCGCGGCTGCGGTCCGGACGGCGACCATGTCTATCTGGACCTCACCCATCTGCCGCCCGAGCAGCTGGACGCGAAGCTCCCCGACATCACCGAGTTCGCCCGCACCTACCTGGGCATCGAGCCGTACACGGACCCGATCCCGATCCAGCCGACCGCGCACTACGCGATGGGCGGCATCCCCACCAATCTGCTGGGCGAGGTGCTGGCCGACAACACGACCGTGGTGCCCGGGCTCTACGCGGCCGGGGAGGTCGCCTGCGTCTCGGTGCACGGCGCCAACCGGCTCGGCACCAATTCGCTGCTCGACATCAACGTCTTCGGACGCCGTGCGGGGCTCGCCGCCGCCGCGTACGCGGCCACGGCCGAGTTGCCCGACCTCCCCGACGATCCGGCGGCGCAGGTCGAGGCGCAGGTGGCCCGGCTACGGGAGGGTTCGGGTCCCGAGCGGGTCTCGGTGCTCCGCAACGAGCTGCAGGAGACCATGGACGCGAACGTGATGGTCTTCCGCACCGAGCACACCATCCAGACGGCTGTGGACAAGCTCGCCGAGCTGCGCGGGCGCTACCGGAACGTGTCCATCCAGGACCGGGGCAAGCGGTTCAACACCGATCTGCTGGAGGCCGTGGAGCTGGGCAACTTGCTGGACCTCGCCGAGGTGATGGCCATCTCGGCGCTGGCCCGCAAGGAGTCACGCGGCGGCCACTACCGCGAGGACTTCCCGAACCGCGACGACACCAACTTCATGCGCCACACCATGGCGTACCGCGAGGTCACCGCCGATGGCAACGAGTCCGTCCGGCTCGACTACAAGCCGGTGGTCCAGACCCGGTACCAGCCGATGGAGCGGAAGTACTGATGCCGACACGCCTGTCCGTCGTAGCGATGCCCGTGAGCCTGGAGCGTGAGCACTGATGGCCACCCCCACCCTGGACACCTCCGCGAACTCCCCCGCCCCCGCGCCGCCCGCCACCCTGCTCACCGTCACTTTCCGGGTCCGCCGTTTCAATCCCGAGGTCTCGGCGGAGACCGACTGGCAGGACTTCCGTCTGGAGATCGATCCGAAGGAACGCGTCCTGGACGCCCTCCACAAGATCAAATGGGATCTCGACGGCACGCTGACCTTCCGGCGCTCCTGCGCGCACGGCATCTGCGGCTCGGATGCCATGCGCATCAACGGCCGCAACCGCCTCGCGTGCAAGACCCTGGTCAAGGACGTCGTCGACGCGGCGAAGCCGATCACCGTCGAACCCATCAAGGGGCTCACGGTGCTCAAGGATCTGGTCGTGGACATGGAGCCGTTCTTCCAGGGCTACCGGGACGTGATGCCGTTCCTGGTCACCACCGGCAACGAACCCACCCGGGAACGGCTCCAGTCTCCCGCCGAGCGGGCCCGCTTCGACGACACCACCAAGTGCATCCTGTGCGCGGCGTGCACCTCGTCCTGCCCGGTGTTCTGGAACGACGGCCAGTACTTCGGCCCGGCCGCCATCGTCAACGCGCACCGTTTCATCTTCGACTCGCGTGACGAGGCGGCCGAACAGCGCCTGGACATCCTGAACGACCGCGAAGGCGTCTGGCGCTGCCGCACCACCTTCAACTGCACGGACGCCTGCCCGCGCGGCATCCAGGTCACCCAGGCGATCCAGGAGGTGAAGCGGGCGACGATCACACGGGGACTGTAAGAGGCCTCGCGCGCCGACGCCGCCGCCCGGAACCGCAGGCCCCGGGTGTCACAGCTGGCTCAGGATCGTCGGGTCGGTGATCTCCGTGTCCTTCGCGAGCAGCATCGCCTTGCTGAGGATGACCGCCAGGGTGCGGTCGCCCTCGAAGGGGAGGTAGCCGGTGTCCGGGACGGTGTTCGCCTTCGGGACGATGCACAGGTACTGGTCGTTCGGGGTCCTCAGGATGTTGCCCGAGCCCAGGTGGATCTTGTATGTGTGGCGCTCGCCCCTGACGTGCAGGAAGCGGCCCTCGACGGTGCAGCGGTCGGCTATCGCCAGCCGGGGCACCAGGCGCTCCAGCAGGGACCGCCGGATCTCGGCGCTCTGGTGCAGCTCGCCGAAGCCGTACGACGTCCAGTACTCCCGGAAGCGTCCGCCCGGACCGCCGTCCTGCCAGGTCGGATCATTGCCGACGCTCGCCACTCCGACGAACAGGTCGACGTCCCGCAGCACCTCGGAGAGGACCAGGGGCGGGATCTCGGTGAGCGGCAGCGGCTCGACGGGGTCCGCGCCGTCCCGCAGCCACATGCGGTACTGGCCGCCGTAGCAGTGGGCCGTGTTCTCCGGAGCGCCGAAGGGGTAGAAGCGCACCTGGTCGGTGCGGACCCGCAGGTAGCTGCCGGACTCGGTGGTGTCCACGCCGTAGTCTTCGCCATCACCCTCGATCCAGTACTCGGCGCGCAGGCCCCACTGCGGCAGCTCGCGGGTGACGGGTGGCGCCTCGTCATCCACGCACAGGCGCAGCTTGTTGCGCCAGCCGCGCACCGCGGCCAGGGAGTGGAGCTGGTGCTGGCGCAGGATGTGCGCGGCGAACCGGTTCGAGTAGTCGCCCGTGGTGCGCTCGGCGTCGGTGAGGAGATACACCTCGCGGTGCGCCTGCTTGAAGGGCTGGGTGATCGCATGCCGCTCCAGCCAGTCCCGCCAGGCGGCGATCTCGGCGCTCTCGCGGTCGGCCGGATGCCAGATCCTGACCTCTTCGCCGGTGGTCACCGGGTCGTCGGTGAGGGTGCGCAGCTCGCCGTCGGCGAATCCGACAGGCGTGCCGTCGACCGTCCACAGCAGCCGCCGGGCCAGGGTGCCCACCAAGGGGTGGTCGAGGTAGCGCTCGCGCCAGGTGGCGTACGACCAGGTGCGCCGGGCCAGGAACTGGCGGTCCAGGCGCTCGCTCTGCGCCGTCAGCATCTTGTCGATGTCCTTGGCTGCGACCTTGAGCTCCTTCAGCTCCTCGGCGTACTCCCTGCGCACCGCCGCAGGCACCGCCTTCACCGCCTTGCCTGCGGCATTGTGCCAGCTCAGCACGGATTTGCTGCCCTGGATCGCCAGCAGCGCGGTGACATCGCCGAACCGGCAGTGGGCGCTGCCGACCCCGGTCAGGCCGTAGCCGGGCACCGCCAGCTCCTCGATCTCCGCACGGCTGAGGCCGAGTGCGGTGGCCCGCGCTTCAAGGGCCACGTCGAGCAGCTTGGCGGTGGGCTTGTACGTCACCCGGGTGGTGAGGCGGGCCAGTTCCGCGAGGGCGGGCTCGCTGTCGATGCGGGAGAGGGCGACGACGCCTGCGTTGGCGACCTTCGGATTGCGGGGTCCGATGCCGGCGACCTTCTTCAGCGAGGTCTCGACCAGCGCACCCAGCACGCGGACCGTGTCCGGGTCCGGCGGCAGCAGGGAGAGCAGCCAGGCGAGGCCGCGCAGGGCGTTGGTGTTGTACGGGTCGAAGACGTTGTTGACGTCCGGCTCGTAGGTCTGGCGCTCCAACGGGAGGGTGCGCGGGCGGCCGACGAGGGCCAGCCAGGACCGCGCTCTGTCGCGCACCTGGTCGGCGCCCAGTGTGTCGACGAGCGCCTTGGCCTGCTTGTCCCACGCCGCTGAGGGCTTGGCGGTGGTGGCCCGGGTGGTGTGCACGAGCAGCGCGCGCCACGGGTCGTCGGCGGCACCGGTGATCGACTCCATGGCGCGCTCGGCCCACTCCTCACCGACATTGAGGAGCGGCTCGGTGAGCCTGCTGACGAGCTCGATCAGCTTGGCGTCGCAGTAGCCTGCCGTGACGGTGCGGCGGAATGCGGCGACCGTGGCGGGCGCGAGGCTGCGGCCGAACGACAGCTCCACCTCCGCGAGCACGTCGCACCGGGCGGGGGTGTGGAGCGAAGAGAACCTGCCGAGATCGTCCAGCGCCGCGGCACGCTCCGTTGGCAGGAAGTCCTCGGGCAGGCCACGGCTGACGGCACCGAGCAGGATCAGGACGCTCTGCCGGACATCCGGCTGCTCGCCGACCGAAGGAAAGCGCTCGGCCAGTGCGCCGGCGAGCCGCGCGCGCTCGGGCACGGGCAGTCTGCGCAGATCGTCGATGACGGCGGCCCAGTCACCACCCCAGTAGCCCATGTTGCTGAACGCCGCGTCCATGGCCTCGTCGGCGAGCTTTCCCATGTTGCCCACGGCGATCTGGTGGTGGATGCGCCGGGCGTGGATTGCAGGGGTCGTCGTTGTCTCCACGTCAGCCTCCCACCAGCGCGACGAGCTTCAAAAAGGTGACCTCGGCGCCGAGCATGAGGTCGATCTGCTCATCGAGCTCCGTCACCTGGCGGTCTCCCACCAGCACCAGGAAGCCATTGCCCGCGAAGGCCCGCAGCGCCAGGTCGGTCTGCGCCTCGGGGTCTATCCGGCGCCGGCGGCGCAGTGCGTAGCCGTTCGGCACGCGGTCGGTGTCGGCGGGCTGGACGAGGCCGTGGAACACGTCCGGCGTGTGTGCGGTCACGTGTGTGCTCGTGCGTGTGCTCGTGCGTGCGTTGAACTCCGCTACCTCTTGGAAGACCCGGCGGCGGATCAGCTCACGCAACGTCAGCCGCTCCTCCGCGATCTCAAGTCCCCAGCCCTCGGCCCGATCACCGCTTGTCGTCTCGTCGACGAATGTCACCATCCCCATGCGAACGACGGTACGGATCCCCACTGACAATCCGTCAAACAAGCCCAATCCACACATTCCGGCAACCACGTCCGCAGACCCCGCGGCCCGGCGCGCACCGGCCAACGGCACTCCCCGCCGCCGTACCACCGCCGCTGCCCCTGCCGGCATCGACACGGCCACGGTTGAGAGCGTCGCACAACGCACCGTGCCCGCGACGGTGCTCGGCCAGCAGCGCCAGACCGACCGGGGACTTCACCAGCCCGTCAGCACACAGCAGCGCGTCCGTCAGCTCGAACAATTCGTCACGCCGAGCGTCCAGACACGGTAGAAATCATCCCGGAAGCGTGAGCGGCGAAGTCCCAGGCACATTCCGAGACAGGCCCGCTACGATCGGCCGGGCGGTAACGTGATCGACATGATGGCCGAGGATGAGCCCGCAGAATTGCTGGTCGGCGGCATGGTCAACGCAGGCGCAGTCTTCCGCCGGGGAGCTTTGGTGGAACGCCCAGCGCCGCGCACCGCGCGCGCCTTGCACGTCCACCTCCTCGCGCTGAAAGAACACGGCTTTGACGCGGCTCCAACGCCGGTCCGGCTCACCGCAGACGGCCGCGAGCAGCTGACTTTCATCCCCGGTGACGTCGCCCTACCGCCATTTCCGCACTGGTCGATGACACAGACCGCACTGCGATCGGTGGGAAGCCTGCTGAGACGCCTGCACGAGGCCAGCGCGACCATCCCGATCGACACCCATGCCGCATGGCCCCGGGACCTGGCCGACCCGGCGGGAGGAACGATGCTGTGCCACAACGACGTCTGCCCGGAAAACGTCGTCTTCCGCGACGGCCATGCATGCGCCCTGATCGATTTCGACCTGGCGGCCCCGGGACGCCCCCTCTGGGATGTCGCCATGACCGCCCGCTACTGGGTCCCCATGCTCGATCCTGCATCTGCCGACGCCCTCTACCCCGCAGGCTTGCACGCACCCACACGACTGCGGGTCCTCGCCGACGGCTACGGCCTCTCGCCCCAGGAACGCGCAGAACTGCCGGGCGTCATCGAACAGGCCATCCAGACTTGCCGAGACTTCGTCGCTGACCGCGTGGCCGACGGTGACCCGATCTTCGTACAGGCGCTGACCGAGCACGGCGGCTGGGAACGCTGGGACCGTATACAGACCTGGAACGTCGCCCACCGCGCGACGTTCACGAACGCCCTGCTGCACTGACCAGCTCAGCCCTAAAGCACAAGCTCAGGCCTGCCGCGACGCCAGCTCCACCACGGTGATGTCCGACGGCGCCCCCACCCGCACCGGCGGCCCCCAGGCGCCCGCACCCCGGGTGACGTACAGCTGGGTGTCGCCGTAGCGTTCGAGCCCGGCCACCGTCGGATTGGCCAGCTCGGCGATGTAGTTGCCGGGGAAGAGCTGACCGCCGTGGGTGTGCCCGGACAGCTGGAGGTCCACACCGTGCTTGACGGCGTCGTGGATGACGATGGGCTGGTGGGCGAGGAGCACGACGGCGCGCGAGCGGTCCCGGTCGCCGAGGGCCCTGCCGAAGTCGGGGCCGTGGCCCTCGCTCCTGCCCGCCAGGTCGTTCACGCCCGCCAGGTCGAATCCCGACATTTCGGTACGGGCGTTCTCCAGCGGATGCAGCCCGAGCTCTCTGACGCGCTCGACCCACTGTGCGGC
Source organism: uncultured Actinomycetota bacterium (assembly GCA_963761765.1). Classification (GTDB taxonomy): domain Bacteria; phylum Actinomycetota; class Actinomycetes; order Streptomycetales; family Streptomycetaceae; genus Streptomyces. The sequence goes on along the minus strand of CAVXIJ010000001.1, from coordinate 475,638 downwards.
GCCCGAGAAGTACTCGTGGTTTCCCGTGACGAAATAGGATCCGTGCCGCGCTCTGAGCCCCGCGAGCGGCTGCGCGGCAGGCCCCAGGTTCTTCACGCTGCCGTCCACCAGGTCGCCGACGACGGCAATCAGGTCGGGCTGCGTGGAATTGATCGTATCGACGACGCGCTGCGTGAAGTCGCGTCCCAGAATGGGCCCGAGGTGAATATCGCTCACGACCGCGATACGGAATCCGTGCGCGCCGCGCGGCAGTTTCGCAAGCGGCACGGTGACGCGCTTGACGCGCGGCCCGCGGAACACTCCGTACGTCCCGTATCCAACGGTGCCGACCGCGGCGGCGGCAGCGGCTCCACCGACGATCCGGGAGACCAGGAGACGACGGGTGGGGGACGGAACGGAGGCGGGGGCGGAGGCAGCGGCGGGACCGGAGTCCTCGGTGGAGGCGGGCGCAGGGAAGTTCGGAGATTTCGGTGGCTCCGGGTGCGGGGAGTTTCGAGGCGGAGGCCTGCGCGGTCGCGACTTCCGAAGCCTTCGCTTCGTATGCGCGCCGTGCACGCCGGCCCCGTTCGACCCGCCCGAGCCCCCACCGCAGCACCGGCCGCACGAACTCGCCCGCAACCACCGCGAGCAGCAGGTACAGCGACAGCGCCATCCACAGGAACCCGGGCCAGCCCAGCACCCGCTGCAGCCAGAAAGGCGCTCCAACCCGCTCGCTCACCAGCGCACCGGCCATCAGCAGCGGTCCGGCGACGAAGACGGCGGAGCCCGCGCGGCGCCACGGCGAGCGCTCGGCCGTCGTGTCCCGCACCAGGCGCCGCCACACATACCGGTACAGAGCGACAACGGCGCCCAGGGCGACGAGCGCTCCAACAATCACCAGGACGATCACAGCGCCGTATGCCCCCTCATATGCGACGGCTCCCGAGAGGCGGGCGTGCGCCCCGGCGTGTGCGCACTCGACGCCCCGCCATCTGCACCGTCGCGAAATCCTACGGCTCGCCGCGCGGCCCCCGGCTCACCGGCACCCCGGGGCCGTCTCACCTGCCCGTTCCTCCCTGCGCATCACCTTCACGGTTTGCTTCCCGTAAACCAGACAGGCTTGATCTGAGCGTTCGCGGCTGCGGCCCGGTGAGTGCCTGTCGCCTATGGAGCGGCGGGGCGGTTTGGCGGGATCGCTCGCAGGCGGGCCTGGTGGGCCTGGATGTCGGCCGTGAGTTTTTCGGCGCGGCGGATCAGTTCTTCGAGGGTTGGCGGCTGCTGGGGAGCGGCTTGGGGAGGTTGCTCGTCCGCGGGCGCGTTGAGAGTGCGGGGGTTGGGGCGGAACGGGCGTGGGGTCGGTCACCGGTCCGACACTGTTGAGCAGGTACGGCCATTCGTCAGCGCCGCGGTGAGTTTCTCGGCGGTCTCCAGATTGCAGCGGCCGAGCTCGATAAGAGGGCGAGGTTTGCGGTCGGCGAACGACACCGGGTCGACGCCGAGCGACGGCAACGTGATGCCCGCGTTCTTCAGTGCCGCGCGCAGGTTCTCGTACACGGTGTCCACGTCTGGGACGACTGCCGCCGCTGTCTGCTGGCTCGTCTGGGTCGCCTGGCTCGTCATAGAGTGCCCGCCTTCCATCGTTCTCCGACCAATGTCACTTTCTGTATGACGATGGTTACGTTGCGGGCCTAGCATGTGAAGCACCGTCAGCTCTCCCTGGCGGCCGTCAAGAAGGGGCCGGGCCATGGCCGACCAGCAGCGAAAGAAGTCCCCGCGGCAGCGGTACGGGGAAGAACTCCGCTACCAGAGAGAGTCGGCGGGCCTCACGCAGGCCACCCTCGGGGAGAGAATCATCCTCTCGCCGTCGATGATCGCCCACATCGAGGCCGGACGCAGAAAACCCCGACTCGACGACGCCCAGCGGCTCGACAAGGAGCTGAACACGGGCGGTTTCTTCGAACGGTTCCTGGACTCACTCGATGTCGTCGAGGTCGCGGATCACTTCGAGGCGGCGCTTGAGGCTGAGCAGACGGCTACCGCGATCAGCGAGTATGCAGTGTCGTTTGTGCCCGGCCTTCTGCAAACTCCGGCGTACGCCCGGGCGGTTCTTCGCACGCTCCAACCGAATCCCATTCCTGACGAGGTTGACAAGAACGCCGTCAATCGAATGCGCAGGGCCGAAATCCTCAAGAATCTCTCGTCCCCCACGGTGTGGATCGTCCTCAACGAGAACGTCCTCCGGACCGTCGTCGGAGGGCCCGAGACCATGGCTGAACAGTTGCGGCACATCTTGGCGCTGGCCCGGTCCGGGAGAATCCTGATCCAGGTGATACCGCATTCCGCCGGGGCGCATGCCTGTATGAGCAGCATGCTCAAGCTCATGCGGTTCGACGACGCCCCAGACCTCGCTTATGTGGAAGGACTGTTCACCGGAAACCTGATGGACGATCCGGCGATGGTCCAGAAGTGCAAGGATGCCTACGATCTTGCCCGGGCGGCGGCGCTGCCGCCCGACGCATCCCTAGACCTGCTCGCTACGGTGGCGGAGGAGTACAGCCATGGACGTCCCGCACATCCCTGACTCGTCGATACTCACGGGCTGGCGCAAGTCCAGCTACAGCGGCGCAGACAACGGCGACTGCCTCGAAATCACCGACGCCTCAGCACTCCGCGCCTGGCGCAAATCCAGCTACAGCGGCGCAGACAACGGCAGCTGCCTCGAAGTCCACGACGGAATAACCGACCACATCCCCGTCCGCGACAGCAAAAACCCCACCGGCCCCGCCGTCGTTTTCCCGGCCACCGGCTGGACCGCCTTCCTGGGTGCCGTGAAAACAGGAACCCTGGGGCGCCGCTGACCAGCGGCTCACGCACATCCCCGTACCGGCTGAGCCCGCCGTTCCGATCGGAGCGGCGGGCTCAGCCGTGCAGCGGAAATGCCCGCCAGAGTGCTAGGACGACCGGCCGCGCAGGGCCCGTACGCCCCGCAGACCGATGACGCCGATCACCGTGCCCAGGATGAAGGAGACGATCGCCAGCAGCAGGTGCACCCAGAAATACGCGGTCGGATGTCCCGCGTCGTCGAAGGCGAGGCCGCTGCCGTCCTGCCACAGGTTCTTCGCGAACGTGATCCAGATCATCCAGCTCCAGGCGCCGAAGGCGAGCAGGAACCACGAGAGACGGCGGCTGAGCTTCATACCGCCATTGTGGCCGTGCCACACCGGGCGCCCGCATCGGGGTAAGCCGCAATTCCCCTGGTGAGGGCGGCGAGGACCGCTTCACCAGGGGAATCAAGGCGGAGTGTGAGAAGCGTTACGTGTTGTTGGCCAGCGCCAGCAGGCGGCTCGCGGCGCCGTTGAAACGGTCGCGGTCCACGGCTCCGGAGATGCCGCTCACCGAGCCGGAGTCGCTGTACTGCCACACCGTCCAGGTGCCGAAGCCGCCCGGGATGGTCGGGCTGGCAGCGGTCGTCCAGTGCGCGTCCCACAACGGGGTCTTCGCAGCCATACCGGCCCAGGAGCCGGTGCAGGAGTTCCACCAGCTGGGGCTCGTGTAGATCACGACGTCGCGGCCGGTCTTCGACTTGTACGTGTTGTAGAAGTCGGTGATCCAGGTGCGCATCGCCGTGGTGGACTTGCCGTAGCAGCCGCCCTCGATGTCCAGCACACCCGGCAGCGTCAGATTGTCCTTCGACCACGCACCACCGTTCGAAGCGAAGTACGTCGCCTGCGCCGCACCGCCCGACACATCAGGACGCGCGAAGTGGTACGCACCCCGGATCACCTTGGCGTTGTACGCATGCGTGTAGTTCGCGCTGAAGTTGGCATCCTTGGTACCGGTGCCCTCAGTCGCCTTGATCCACGCGAAGGAAATACCCGCGGCCTTCACCGACGACCAGTTGATCGAACCCTGGTAGTGGGACACATCGATACCCGCCGGGTTGGCACTCAGCGACGGACCCGCCAACGACGGAGCAACCGCACCCGGATTATCGATCTCATAACCGGCGCCCATCCGCCCCTGACCCAACGGAATACTGTCCACCGCCGGCGCCGGCGCCGGCTTCGCAGCCGCAGTGCCCGCCATCGTCAGCAACAGCGCACAGACCGCACCGGTGGCACCAACAAAGGTGAGCCCCTGCCGCCGGGACGCGGTGGAGCAAGACGTGAGGGATCTGAGAGGTCTGAGCGATCTCAGCGAGAACAAAGCTTCCTCCTGGCACTTCAGCGATGTGAGGTACTGCGGTGCTTGGTGGTGCGCCATGCCGTACTTGTTCTACCCGCGGACATTTGTCGAGAACACGTCACCGAGGTGTCGATTACGCGAACGGGCGGGCGGCAGTTACGCCGTCCCGCCCGCAGCGCTCAAGCGTCGCCCCGTACCGAGGTCACGCGGTGTTGTTGGCCAGCGCCAGCAGGCGGCTCGCGTCGCCGTTGAAACGGTCGCGGTCCACCGCTCCGGAGATGCCGCTCACCGAGCCGGAGTCGCTGTACTGCCACACCGTCCAGGTGCCGAAGCCACCCGGGATGGTCGGGCTGGCAGCGGTCGTCCAGTGCGCGTCCCACAACGGGGTCTTCGCGGCCATGCCACTCCACGAACCGGTGCAGGAGTTCCACCAGCTGGGACTCGTGTAGATCACGACGTCACGGCCGGTCTTCGACTTGTACGTGTTGTAGAAGTCCGTGATCCACGTACGCATCGACGTCGTGGACAGGCCGTAGCAGCCGCCCTCGATGTCCAGCACACCCGGCAGCGTCAGGTTGTCCTTCGACCACGCACCACCGTTCGAAGCGAAGTACGTCGCCTGCGCCGCACCGCCCGACACATCAGGACGCGCGAAGTGGTACGCACCCCGGATCACCTTGGCGTTGTAGGCGTTGGTGTAGTTCGCGTTGAAGTTGGCATCCTTGGTACCGGTGCCCTCAGTCGCCTTGATCCACGCGAAGGAAATACCCGCGGCCTTCACCGACGACCAGTTGATCGAACCCTGGTAGTGCGAGACATCGATACCCGCCGGGTCGGCACTAAGCGCAGGACCCGCCAACGACGGAGCAACCGCACCCGGATTATCGATCTCGTAGCCAGCACCCATCTGCCCCTGACCCAGCGGAATACTGCCCGCCGCCGGCGCCGGCTTCGCCGTGGCGGCACCCGCCATCGTCATCAGCAGCGCACAGCTCGCGCCGATGACACCGACCGCGGTGAGTCGTCGCTGCTGGGACTTCGAGGAGCGCAATCTACCCGAGAACATCATTTCCTCCTGGCACTTCAGTGACGGATCTTCGGTACTTCAGCGATGTGCTGTGTGCTGGGCGTGCTGAGTGCTGCCGTGCTGTGCGTTGCGCAGTGCACGGTCGTCGATGTGTTTCGGTAGGGCGCTTCAGTGACACGAGTGAGGTGGCACACGGGTGCCGTGTGCGCTCCGCGGAGGCGTCGGCGGCTCTGCGGGGCGGCGCTCTTCAAGAGAGTGGATCTACGCGCGTCCGCATATCGGCGGTACGGCACGAGCAAAGCGGTCACCGGCCCTACGGCGTGACCGGCATGGGCCCGAGAACAAAGCTTCCTCCTGGCACTTCCGTGGTGTGGGGGACCTGGGGTGCTGGTGATGCTCTGCACATGCCGGGGCGGTGCCCTGTGCATGCTGAGGCTGCTGGGACGGTGCTCTGTGATTACTGAGGCGTACGGTGCGGCAGGGTCAGTGATCTACGCGCGTTACTTGAGGGGGACGCGTCATAGTGACGCACGAAACCCGCGCCAGGTAAAGAGGTTTCAGGCTTTCTCCGTGGTCTAGTCCTCCGGAAAAGCTACTGAGCTGCAAATAAGGGCCACGCGTGGCAGTAACTTTCAGGATGGCGAAAAGCCGCCGCTACATTCCGGTCCAATAGGGTTCGAGCGGCCCGGAACGGCAACCGGCCGCCAGGCGGTTCGATTGCCAGAAATGGCCGCCACGGGCCCTCGTATAGAGGCGGCCGTGCGCACGCGGGCCGTCGCCGTGTACGTTCTCGGTCGTGCTTGCCTTGAAAAAGACCGCCGTCGTGGTCGCTTCCGCCGCAATGCTGTCCGTCCCGGCTGTGACGCCCGCACTCGCCAGCGGTGATCCCGACTGGAGCAAGGCGAAGCCCCCGGCCGCGATGTCGACGGTCGGCGGGGCGCGGCTGGGCCAGCCCGGCACGCAGGTCGATCTGAGCGGCGGCGCCCCGGTGCTGCCAAAGAACGTGACGGCGCGGTCCTGGATCGTCGCGGACGCCGAGTCCGGCGAGGTGCTGGCCGCCCACAACGCCCACTGGAAACTGCCCCCCGCGAGCACCCTGAAGATGCTCTTCGCGGACACCCTGCTGCCGAAGTTCCCGTCGACAGCGGAACACAAGGTCATCCCCTCCGACCTGGCCGGCATGGGCGAGGGCTCCAGCCAGGTCGGGGTCGTGCCTGGCGAGACGTACAAGGTCCACGACCTGTGGCTCGGCGTGTTCCTGCGCTCCGGGAACGACGCCGTGCACGTCCTCGCGGCGATGAACGGCGGCGTGCCGCAGACCGTCCAGGACATGCAGAAGCACGCCGACGACCTCCAGGCCGACGACACCACCGTGGTCAGCCCCGACGGGTACGACGAGCCGCACCAGGTGTCGTCCGCGTACGACCTGACGCTGTTCGCGCGCTCCGGGCTCCAGAAACAGGACTTCCGCGAGTACTGCTCGACGGTGCGCGCGCAGTTCCCCGGCAAGACGAAGAAGACCAAGCACGGCACCAAGCGCGCATCGTTCGAGATCCAGAACACCGATCGGCTGCTCACCGGTGACTACGGCCTCAGCCCCTACCAGGGCATCGCGGGCGTCAAGAACGGCAACACGACCAACGCCGGCGCCACCTACACCGGCGTCGCGGAGCGCAACGGCAAGGTGCTGCTCGTCACCGTCATGCACCCGTCCACCGGCGGCATCCTGCCGGTCTACCAGGAGGCGGAACGGCTCCTGGACTGGGGCTTCAGCGCGGGCGACAAGGCGAAGCGGGTGGGCGCCCTGGTAGCACCGAAGAGCGTCGCGCCCGCGGGCGGCAAGACGGGCAAGGGCGCTTCCGGCAGCGCGGACGGCAAGGGCGGCGGCAAAAGCACCGCCGGCAAGGGCGGCGACAGCGGCAAGGCCGTCGCGCGGGCGTCCGACGAGGGGTCGGGCGGCGTCGGCATCGCGCTGGGCATCACGGGCGGCGTGCTGGTGCTGCTGGCGGCCGGAGCGTTCGTGGTCCACCGTCGGTGGCCCCTTCCTGATCTGGTGCGCCGGCTGCCCGGGCGATCCGGCGAGTGATACGGCGGCGCGGCGGTCGCTCTCGGGGTTCGGCGGGTGACTCGACGGCGGGGCGGCTTGCTCGTCGGTGATGAGTTTCGGCCAGGTTGAGGACGGTCGGGATCAGTTCGGGACCACGCGGAACACCAAGGTGCGGGTGCCCCAGAAGCGCAGAACGGTGGCCAGGACCATCCCGATGCCCGCTCCGGAGACGGTGTCGGCACGCGGTGACGTGAGCCCGAGCCCGTAGTGGGTGAGGGCGAGGGTGAGCAACTGGACGACGGCACCGGCGAGGTTGACGGCGAAGAAGAGGGCGCAGCGGCGTAGGCGGGGCGAACGCGCGCATGCGGGTGCGGGGCCAGTTTTCGTGGGCTTGGGGATGGTTTCGGTGGGTTTTTCGCCGCTGCGTTCCCGGTAGGTGATGAGGGCGTTGCCCGCGTAGGCGACGGTGCAGGCCGCGAGGAAGGACAGGGTCTTGGCGGTGAGCGGGCCGAGTCCCATCTGACCGCGCAGCCAGACGAACAGGGCCAGGTCACTCGCGTAGGCGCAGAGCCCGGCGGCGGCGAATCCGAGCACCTCGCCGAGCAGAGCGGACCGCGCCGCCCGCCACCGGGCCACCCACCACCGCACCGGACCCGTCACCAGTCGACGACCGCGAGGCCGTACATCGCCAGCCACAGCACACCGATGGCGGCGAGCGGCCGGTCGTGCAGGACCACGTCCTCCGGTTCGCCCGCCGTGCCGCGGTCGGCGAAGACCGCGTACCGCAGGATCGCGAGCGTGAAGGCGACCATGGACAACTGACGCCACGGCAACAACCCGGCCCCGGCCCCTGTGGCGGTACCGCCCTCCAGAGCCCACAGACAGTAAGCGAGGACCGCGACACCCGCCGCGAGCTGCCATACGAACCGCAGATAGCCGGTGGTGTACTCGGTCAGCAAGGCCCGGGTGACGCCCGCGCTCCCAGCCAGCTGCACCGCCTCGGAGTACCGCTTGGCCGCGACCATGAACAGGGCGCCGAAGGCCGTGGTGATCAAAAACCAGCGCGACAGCGGAATGCCGAGCGCGAGCCCGCCGATCATCGTCCGCATCACGAAGCCCGCGGTGACGACGGTCAGATCGACGACCAGGACGTGTTTGAGGCTGACGCAGTACGCCAGCTGCATACCGACATACGCGGCCAGCAGCGCCGCGGCGAGCGGGGTGCACAGCAGCGCGGCGGCGAGCGGCGCGGCGACCGCGAGCACTCCGCCGACCGCGTAGGCGACGGGTACCGGCACCTGTCCCGCGGCGACCGGGCGGCGGCGCTTGACGGGATGGGCGCGATCGGCCGCGGCGTCCCGCGCGTCGTTGACCAGGTAGACGGCGGAGGCGGCGGCCGTGAACAGGACGAAGACGACGGGCAGCCGGGTGAGCGCATGCCGCGAGAAGAGATCGCCCGCGGCGGCCGGGGCGGCGACGACGAGGACGTTCTTCAGCCACTGCCGCGGACGCGCGGTCCTCAGCAGCCCGAGCGCCAAGGCGGCGGGCCCCGGGCGGCGGCCGGAGTCCGCAGGCGGGCCTTCCCGTTTGTTCCGGCGGCCCTGACCCGGTGGCCGCTCGCGGCGGCCCAGGAGCGCGGTGCGTTCAGACATGGGGGCGGCCTTTCGGGCGGCTGCGGGGAGCGACGGGAGCGGGGGCGGTGTGCGGGCGGGACGGGGGCGGCGCGGGCGGGCGCAGGGGTCGGGTCATCCAGGGGGCGCCGAGGCGGGCCAGGAGGGCGCCGAGGGCCGCGCCCGCGGCGACGTCGGAGGGATAGTGGACGCCCACGACCAGCCGGGAGACGCACATCGCGGCGGCGAGCGGCGGCACCACACCGGCCCCTGCCATGCGTCCGGCGTGCCGCGCACCGGACGCGTGGGAGGGGCGCCGCAGCACCCCGTAGGCGACCGCCGCGGCCGTCGCCGACGCGGCGTGCGAGCTGGGGAAGGAGTGGCGGCCCGCGGTGCGCACCAGGGGCTCGGCGCGGGCCGGGCGCGGACGCCGCACGAGGCGTTTGGCGCCCATGCTGGTCAGGTGCGCGGCGGCGGTGAGCGCGGCGGCGCGCAACCAAGCGCCGCGGCGCTCCCGGTCGGCAGCGGCCGCGCAGAGCCCCGCCGCGAGCCACAGCGCCGCGTGCTCACCGCTCCAGGACAGCGCCCGTGCCGCCGCCGCCACCCGCCAGTCCGCGCCCCAGCCCCGGAGCTCGGCCAGCACCCGGCGGTCCAGGGCGCGCAGGGCGTGCGCGGCGCCATGGGGGACGTGCGGGGCGTTCTGCGGTGCGTCGCGCGTACGGTCCCTTGGCTCGTCGTGCATGTGGTTCCTTGCCTGCGGTGCCTGCGTACCTGATGTGCCTGCCGTTGCCGTCGTCGCCGCGCTGGGTCCCGACTCTTCTACGTCGCCTTGAAAAAGATGACGATCCGATAGAACGACACTCCGCTAATCCACCCAATTCAGTGATGATGGCGGTGGAAGCCAACAGCGTGGACGGAACCGAACAATCGCCGCTATACGGTCCTTCCCATGCTGCCGCTGTCCGCCTCTCCCGACGCCGCCCCGGACGCCCCCTCGGCCGCCCCGTCAAACCACCCCGCCCCCGGCCCTGACCCCGTGCGGGTCGCCCCCGTGTCGGCCGATCCCGTAGAGCTCACCGGCTGGGGGCGAACCGCTCCCTCCGCGGCCCGGCTGGTGCGCCCGCGGAGCTACGAGGAGGCGGCGGCTGCCGTGCTCGCGTGCGGGCGGGCAGGGACGCGCGGCGGCATCCCGCGCGGACTCGGGCGCGCCTACGGTGATGCCGCGCAGAACGCGGGCGGTGTCGTGCTCGACATGACCGGGCTCGACCGCATCCATGTCATCGACGCGGCCCAGGGCCTGGTCCTGTGCGACGCGGGGGTCAGCCTGCACCGGCTGATGGAGGTGCTGCTGCCGCTCGGCTGGTTCGTACCGGTGACCCCGGGCACCCGTTATGTGACGGTGGGCGGCGCGATCAGCGCCGACATCCACGGCAAGAACCACCACGGCTCCGGCTCGTTCTCGCGCCATGTCGTGTCGATGGAGCTGCTGACCGCCGACGGGGAGGTGCGCACCGTGCCGCGCGGCATCGCGCTCTTCGACGCCACCACCGGCGGCATGGGCCTGACCGGCGCGATCCTCACTGCGACCGTACGGCTGCTGCCCGTCGAGACCGCCCTGATGTCGGTGGACACCGAGCGGGCCACGGACCTTGACGACCTGATGGCCCGGCTCACCGCCACCGACCACCGTTACCGCTACTCGGTCGCCTGGATCGACCTGCTGGCGCGCGGCGCGGCGACCGGGCGGGCCGTGCTGACCCGCGGCGATCACGCCCCGCTCGACGCGCTCCCCGCGCACGCCCGGCGCGCCCCACTGTCCTTCCACCCCGCTCAGCTGCCCGGCGTCCCCTCCCCCGCCCTCGTGCCCGAAGGGCTGCTCGGCCGTGGCACGGTACGGCTCCTCAACGGGCTCTGGTACCGCAGGGCGCCGCGGTACCGCACCGGTGAGCTGCAGAGACTCTCCGCGTTCTTCCATCCGCTGGACGGCCTGCCGCACTGGAACCGGCTGTACGGGCGCAGCGGCTTCGTGCAGTACCAGTTCGTCGTCGGCCGGGGGCAGGAGGACGCGCTGCGCCGGATCGTGGACCGCATTTCGGGCTACCGCTGCCCCGCGCTCCTCGCGGTGCTGAAACGCTTCGGGGACGCCGATCCGGGCTGGCTGTCCTTTCCCGCCCCCGGCTGGACCCTCGCCCTGGACATCCCCGCGAACCTGCCAGGGCTCGGCGCCTTCCTCGACGAACTCGACGAGGACGTGGCCGCCGCGGGCGGCCGGGTCTACCTCGCGAAGGACGCCCGGCTCCGCCCCGAACTGCTCTGGGCCATGTACCCGCGCCTGGACGACTTCCGCACCCTGCGCGCGGAGCTCGACCCGCACGGCACGTTCACGTCGGACCTCTCCCGACGGCTCGGGCTCTAGAGGTCCGCGTCAGAGATCCTTCGCCGGATCGCACCCCGCACCCGCCCGTTCCCGACCGTCCGACCGCCCGATCCGCCCGTCTCCCCTTGGATGTGCCCGCCATGAAGGATGCCTTCGGTATCCCCCAGTCCCTGCTCGTGCTCGGTGGTACCTCCGAGATCGCGCTGGCCACCACGCGCCGCCTGGTGGCCCGGCGGACGCGCACCGTATGGCTCGCGGGCCGTCCGTCGGCCCGTCTCGACGCGGCGGCCGAGTCACTGTGCGCGCTCGGTGCCGACGCGAAGGCCGTCGCCTTCGACGCGTTGGACTTCGCGTCGCACGAGGATGTGCTCGGCAAGGTGTTCGCCGCGGGCGGCCCACAGGCGGACGCCGGCGACATCGACATGGTGCTGCTCGCCTTCGGTGTCCTCGGCGACCAGGTGCACGATGAGGACGATCCCCTGGCGGCGGTCCGGGTCGCGCAGACCAACTACACGGGCGCGGTCTCCGCCGGCCTGGTGTGCGCCAAGGCTCTCCAGGCCCAGGGGCACGGCACGCTGGTGGTGCTCTCCTCGGTCGCGGCCGAGCGGGCCCGGCGCGCCAACTTCATCTACGGGTCAAGCAAGGCGGGCCTGGACGCCTTCGCGCAGGGCCTCGGCGACGCGCTGTACGGCACCGGGGTGCAGGTGATGGTGGTACGGCCCGGTTTCGTGCGGACCAGGATGACGGCGGGCCGCCCGGCGGCGCCCATGGCGACGAGTTCGGGCGCGGTGGCCCGCGCCATCGAAACGGGCCTGGTACGCCGCAGCGAGACCGTCTGGGTGCCCGGCACGCTCCGCGCGGTGATGTCGGCACTGCGGCACCTGCCACGGCCGGTGTTCCGGCGACTGCCGGGGTGAGGTCGACGGCTGCCGGTGTGCGGCACAGGGGAACGGCGTTGCCATCGAGACACTCACCGTCCGCTACGAGCAACCGCCTTCAGTTCCGCCCTCAACCTCGCCATCAACGAATGGTCGTGAACGCCGGATCGTTGGCGACGCATGAGCCGCTTCGCTGCGACGCGTTCTGCTGTCAGCCAAGACTGTCGCGCTCCCCTGGCATGGGCGACAGAATCGTCACATGCAGCCCGGTCTTCGTTCTCGTACACAGTCCCTCCGTAGGTCCCTCGACCTGGCACCCTGTGGCCGAACACCTCAAGGCGGCGGGATACCAGGTACGGGTGCCGTCCCTGCTGCACATCGGCGTCGGTGCCCCGCCCTTCTGGCCCCGCGTCGTCAGTGCCGTCCGTGACGACCTCCGGCACGTCCCGGCCGGCAGCCCCGTCACGTTGGTGGCGCACAGCAACGCCGGCTTGTTCCTCCCGGCGATCCGCTCGGGCCTCGACCATCCGGTCACCGGCTCGATCTTCGTCGATGCCGCGCTGCCGGCCCGGATCGGACCGACCCCTGTCGCCTCACCGGAGTTGCTGGAGTTCCTCCGCCCGATGGCCGTGAACGGCAGACTGCCGCGCTGGACGGACTGGTGGGACGAGGCGGACGTCGCACCCATGTTCTCCGATCCGAAGGTGCGTCGGACAGTCGTCGAGGAGCAGCCCACCCTGCCGCTGTCCTACTACGAGCAGCACATCCCGGTCCCCGACGGCTGGGACGACCACCCGTGCTCCTACCTGCTGTTCGGCCCGCAGTATGAGGATGTCGCCGCCGAAGCGCGCGAACGCGGCTGGCGCGTGGCACACCTGCCCGGCGCACACCTCCACCAGATCATCGACCCCGCCGGCACGGCACGGCACCTCGTCGAACTCGCCACCACGACCTGATCCACCTCCGATACAGGCCTTGGCGCTTACGGGCGAAGCCGGGCGCATACGGGCGGATATGGCAGCGACGGGCATGCGGTGGCTGAAAATCCGTCCGGTTATCGTGACGCTGGCCCGTCTCGCGAGGCTGCCCCGGGCATCCGCCTCACCCGTGGACGGCCGATGGATCGAGAGGCGAGGGGCGAGGGGCGAGGGATCAGCGGATCAAGGGGGCTCAGCAGAACATGCGCAAGGTGATGGTGGCGTTGGCCGTGCTCGGCGTGCTGGCGGCGGGATGCGGTAGCGGCGATGCGTCTGTCACGATTCCGGTGCCCCGCACCCCGGCCTGGGCAGCGGCCCCCGCGAGCAGCGCGAAACCGGCGCCGGTACCCGATCTGACCTGGTCGTTCGAGCATGTCGTCAAGGGGCAGGGAGAGCTGCTCGACGTGGCGGCGCTCGCTCCGGACGACATCTGGGCGACCGGCAGCGTGCCCGACGACGGCGGGGACGCGACCGATGACTACTTCCTGCTGCACTACGACGGCAAGCACTGGAAACGCCGGCCGCTGCCCGCCGTCCTCGGCGACCACGTCTACCAGCCGCATGTGGCGGCGGTCGGTGCCGGCCGGCTGCTGCTGTGGGGCGTCGCGGCTCCGCGGCTCGACAAGCCCTGGTTCGCGCGCTGGGACGGCACCCGCTGGACCCGGCTGCCGGACAGCCCCGGCGGCCGGGTCGTCGACGCGGCGGCGGCCGGCACCGACCTGTGGCTTCTGGACGGCGACCGGCACGTCTCGCACTGGGACGGCACCCGCTGGACGGGCACGACCCTGCCACTGACCCATGTCTCGGCCCTCAGCGCCGCCGCGGGCGACGACGTGTGGGCCGTCGGCTTCCGCGCCGACGGCCCCGGCGTCGACCACGGCGAGCGTGAGCAGCCCGCCGCCGTGCACGGGGACGGCAGGAACTGGCGGACCGCACCCACCCCGGCCTACCACTACCCCGACCCGGTGCCGCCCAAGGCGGAGGCCGAGGCGGACCACGTCCTGGCGCTGGCGCCCGACGACGTGGTTGCCTACGGCACCAACTCCTTCGCCCACGGCGTGGTCGACGACGAACCGGACGATGAGCAGCACATACGACTGCACTGGGACGGCACCCGCTGGAGCAAGCAGCCCCGGGTGCCGGGCGAGTGCGCGCAGCGGTACGCGATCGGCGCCGACGGCAACCGCGGCATCTTCCTGGACGGCAACCGGTACCTGGCCGCGGACGGCGCCTGCACCGAGGTCAAACAGCAGCGGCTGCCGAGCACCGGCGGCAGCACGGACAAGTCGGAGCAGCAGCTCTGGCTCCAGAAGGTCACCGCGATACCCGGCACCGGCAAGGTGATCGGCGCGGGCCATATCACCGTCGTCCAGTTCGGCGGGTCGATGACCAAGGCGGTGGTGGTCGTGCTGGCGCGGTGAGGCGGCGCACGGACCGCAGCGGTCCTGCGGCCGGCCGGTACATGGTCGGCGGCGGCCGGCCGCCGGCTTCAGCGCGCCGGTTGTGTGCCCCGGGCTCCGCAGGACGTCATCTGCGAGGGCACCGCCGGGCCGCCGAAGGTGAAGTCGCGCAGCCTGCGCCAGGCGCCGTCGCCGCCCTGTTCGTAGAGCGCGAAGCCGGTGCAGGACCAGCACGGCCTCATAGCGCGCGAGATCCTCGAAGGCGCGGTCCATGGCCTCGTCCTCGATGCCGTGGGCGACCGTCACATGCGGGTGGTAGGGAACTGGAGCTCGCGGGCGCAGCGGGCCCGAGGCGGCCCGGACCCGGGCCTGGAGCGCGGTGCAGGCCTCGGCTCCGTCGACGACCTGCACGAACACGACCGGGGAGAGCGGCCGGAAGGTTCCTGTACCGGACAGCCGCAGCGGGAAGGGCCGGCCGGCGGCGGCGACGCCCGGCGAGATAGGTCTCGATCACGGGCAGCGCGCTCGGCGTCGACCTCGGTCGGCGGCAGCAGGGTGACGTGGGTGGGGATGCCGGGGGCGGCGGCGTCCCCGAAGCCCGCGCGCCGCTCCTGGAGCAGGCTGCCGTGCGGCTCCGGGACCGCGATCGATACGCCGATCGTTACGGTCCCCACGTGCGTTCTCCTGTCGTGCGTCGTCGGACTGGATGGCTGCGCCGCCGCACTGCTGCCGGGTGCGCGAGGCCCCGGCAGGTCCCGCGGACAGCGTGCGCCGCCGTACGCGCCGGAAGCCTCGGCCGCCCTTCGACTGTACGGCGGCACGGCTCAGTGCTTGGCAGGCAGGAAGCCCACCTTGTCGTATGTCTGGGCGAGCGTCTCCGCGGCGACCGTGCGGGCCTTCTGGGCGCCCTTGGCCAAGATCGAGTCCAGCGTCTCCGGATCGTCGAGATACTCCTGGGTGCGCTCCCTGAAGGGCGTGACGAACTGACCATCGACCTCGGCGACGTCCGTCTTGAGCGCGCCGTATCCCTTGCCCTCGTAGTGCTTCTCCAGCTCCGGGATGCTGGTGCCGGTGAGTGTGGAGTGGATGGTCAGGAGGTTGCTGACGCCCGGCTTGTGCTCGGCGTCGTACCGGACGACCGTGTCGGTGTCGGTGACCGCGCTCTTGATCTTCTTGGCGGTGGCCTTGGGCTCGTCCAGGAGGTTGACCAGGCCCTTCGGCGTGGACGCCGACTTGCTCATCTTGATCGTCGGGTCCTGGAGATCGAAGATCTTCGCCGTCTCCTTGAGGATGTACGGCGCCGGGACGGTGAAGGTGTCGCCGAACCGGCCGTTGAACCGCTCCGCGAGATCACGGGTCAGCTCGACGTGCTGGCGCTGGTCCTCGCCGACGGGCACCTGGTCGGCCTGGTAGAGCAGGATGTCGGCGACCTGGAGGACCGGGTAGGTGAACAGGCCGACGCGTGGTCCGGTCCGCGCCCTGCTTGGCCGACTTGTCCTTGAACTGCGTCATCCGGCTCGCCTCGCCGAAGCCGGTGAGGCAGTTCATCACCCAGGCGAGCTGGGCGTGCTCGGGCACGTGGCTCTGCACGAAGAGGGTGCAGCGCTCCGGGTCGAGCCCGGCGGCCAGCAGCTGGGCCGCGGCGAGCCGGGTGTTGGCCGCGCAGCTCCGCCGGGTCCTGCGGGACGGTGATCGCGTGCAGGTCCACGACCATGTAGAACGCGTCGTGGGACTCCTGGAGCGCCACCCACTGGCGCACCGCGCCGAGGTAGTTGCCGAGGTGGAAGGAGCCCGCGGTGGGCTGGATGCCGGAGAGGACCCGGGGCCGGGGGTCCGGCGCCGGGGCAGCGCCCTTCGGCTGCGGGCGGTCGGGGTCGGTGAGGTGGTCGGTGGCCATGGCCCCCATTCTCTCATCCCGGCCCTGCCGGGAACCCGTACGCGGGTGCCCGGTAGGAGGCGCGGGGTTCGGCCCCGCGCCACCACCTGCCGGCCGGCGGCCCGGGGCACGATCAAGAGCCGCCCCGCGGGCCGCGGACGGCCCGGCGACCGCACGCGTACCGCGGGCGCACCGGATGCGTCCGGGACCCGCTCACTGGTCCTGGACGCCCAGGCCGGGCGCCGGAAACTCCCGCATCAGCTCCGCCACCTCGGCCGCTGATCGTCGCAAGGGCGTCCTCGTCGCCCGCGCCGCGCCGCCGTGACGCCGCGGTCGATCCACTCGGCGACCTGCGGCATGCGCGTCGGTGCCCAGACCGCGGGAGGTGAGGGACGGGGTGCCGATGCGGATGCCGGACGGGTCGAAGGGCTTGCGGGGGTCGTAGGGCACGGTGTTGTAGTTGACGACGATCCCGGCCCGGTCCAGCGCCTTGCGCGGCGACCTTGCCCGGGGACGTCCTTGGGGGTGAGGTCGATCAGGATCAGGTGGTTGTCGGTGCCGCCGGAGACCAGGTCGAAGCCGCGGGCGAGCAGCGCCTCGGCGAGCGCCTTGGCGTTGGCGACGATCGGCGTGGGCGTAGTCCCGGAAGGCGGGCGCGGCCGCCTCGTGCAGGGCGACCGCGATGGCGGCGGTGGTGTGGTTGTGCGGGCCGCCCTGGAGGCCGGGGAAGACGGCCTTGTCGATGGCCTTGGCGTGCTCGGCGCGGGACATCAGCATCGCGCCGCGCGGGCCGCGCAGGGTCTTGTGGGTGGTGGTGGAGATGACGTCGGCGTGCGGCGACGGGCGACGGGTGGGCGCCGCCGGCGACCAGGCCGGCGATGTGGGCGATGTCGGCGACGAGGACCGCGCCGACCTCCCGGGCGATCTCGGCGAAGGCCGCGAAGTCGATGGTGCGCGGCATGGCGGTGCCGCCGCAGAAGATGATCTTCGGGCGTTCCTTGCGGGCCAGGTCGCGGACCTCGTCGAAGTCGATGCGGCGCGGTGTCACGGCGGACGCCGTACTGCACGCCGCGGAACCACTTGCCGGTCGCCGAGACGCCCCAGCCGTGGGTGAGGTGGCCGCCCATCGGCAGCGCCATGCCCATCACGGTGTCGCCGGGTTCGGCGAAGGCGAGATAGACGGCGAGGTTGGCGGGCGAGCCGGAGTAGGGCTGGACGTTGGCGTGCTCGACGCCGAAGACGGCCTTGGCGCGCTCGACGGCGAGCGTCTCGACCGGGTCGATGTTCTGCTGGCCCTCGTAGTAGCGGCGGCCCGGGTAGCCCTCGCTGTACTTGTTCGTGCAGGACGGTGCCGGTGGCTTCCAGGACGGCGGCGGAGACGTAGTTCTCGCTGGGGATCAGCCGCAGGGTGTCGGCCTGGAGCTGTTCCTCGGCGCCGACCAGGGCGGCGAGTTCCGGGTCCGCGGCGGCGAGGGCGGGGTGCGGGAGGGGACGTGCCGCGAGGTGGGTGGACGGGAGAGGCATGGAGTCCTCCGGGGCGGTCGGATTCGTGGTCCGGTCGTGGTCCCGGGGTGCCCAGGCGGGCGGCGCCCCGGGGTGCGATTCCGCGGTGCCGACGAGTACCAGACGAGTCCGGAACGGGCGGCACCTCGGAGCGTCAGCCCCAGCACCGCTCCCCCAGGGTCGCTTCCCTGTGCGCCAGTTGCCGTGCGTGAGAACAGCCTAAGCGCTGACACGCGGCGGTGTCCCGCGCCCACGCGCGGGCGTGCCACTCCTTCAGCCGCCTTTGTGCGCGCCGCACACGCTGTACCGCGCGGGGC
This sequence comes from uncultured Actinomycetota bacterium, assembly GCA_963761765.1. Lineage (GTDB taxonomy): Bacteria > Actinomycetota > Actinomycetes > Streptomycetales > Streptomycetaceae > Streptomyces. Next base: position 457,462 of record CAVXIJ010000001.1, on the reverse strand, counting down.
GCACCGCGAGAGTGCTTCCGGCGCCCGCGGACGCGACCGGCTGAAAAGCGCCCGTGCCGCGCCCCGGCCGGCCGCGTCGAGCGGGCGCACGGCCCGGGCGGCAGCGGTCCGGCGGGCGGCGGATGTCGCATTTTGGCCGGCGCGAAGCCGGCAGGACCGGACCCGCACCGCCGCCCGCCCGGCGCCCGGCACCCCTACCCCGCGCGCCACACGCACACGAAAGGTTTCTTCCTCTGTTCCATGAGCGACGATAGAAACGGGTCACAAGCCCGCCCGGTGCCGTAAAGAATCGGAGTCCCGTGACAGCAACGGAAAACCTCATCGCCGCGACCGAGGCGCACAGCGCGCACAACTACCACCCGCTGCCCGTCGTCGTAGCGGCGGCCGAGGGCGCCTGGATGACGGATGTCGAGGGGCGCCGCTATCTGGACATGCTCGCCGGGTACTCGGCGCTCAACTTCGGCCATGGCAACCGGCGTCTGATCGACGCCGCCAAGGCTCAGCTTGACCGGCTGACACTCACCTCCCGGGCCTTCCACCACGACCGGTACGCGGACTTCTGCACACAGTTGGCGGAGCTGTGCGGCATGGAGATGGTGCTGCCGATGAACACCGGCGCGGAGGCCGTCGAGACCGCCGTCAAGACGGCACGCAAGTGGGGCTACCGGGTCAAAGGCGTGCCCAACGGCGCCGCGCAGATCGATCGTCGCGGCGAACAACTTCCACGGCCGCACGACGACCATCGTCAGCTTCTCCACCGACGCGGAGGCCCGGGCGGACTTCGGCCCGTTCACGCCGGGCTTCGAGATCGTCCCGTACGGCGACCTGGACGCGCTGCGCGCCGCGGTCACGGAACACACCGTCGCGGTGCTGCTTGAGCCGATCCAGGGCGAGGCCGGGGTGCTGGTGCCGCCGGCCGGCTACCTCGCGGGCGTCCGGGAGCTGACGCGCGAGCGGAACGTGCTGTTCATGGCGGACGAGATCCAGTCGGGTCTGGGCCGCACGGGCCGGACGTTCGCGTGTGAGCACGAGGACGTCGTGCCGGACGTGTACATCCTCGGCAAGGCGCTGGGCGGCGGTGTGGTGCCGGTGTCCGCGGTGGTGTCGTCCGCCGCGGTGCTGGGGGTCTTCAGGCCCGGCGAACACGGCTCGACGTTCGGCGGCAACCCGCTGGCCTGCGCCGTCGGCCTGGAAGTCCTCGCGATGCTGCGCACCGGCGAATACCAGCAGCGGGCCGCTGAACTCGGCGACCACCTCCACCACGAACTGGGCCTGCTCACCGGCGGCCCGGTGCGCGAGGTGCGGGGCCGCGGGCTGTGGGCGGGCGTCGACATCGACCCGGCGCACGGCACGGGACGCCAGATCAGCGAACGCCTGATGGCGAAGGGCGTGCTGGTCAAGGACACGCATGGTTCGACGATCCGCCTCGCGCCACCGCTGGTGATCAGCAAGGAGGACCTGGACTGGGGGCTTGAGCAGGTGCGGGAGGTACTGGGCTAGCGCCGCAACAGGCGACGTTCGCCCCGTCGCGGCACTAACGCCCGACGGGGTCCACGGGCCGCGGAACAAGGCGCCCGCCGCCGTACCGGTGCGCGGGCGCCCCTGGCGCACTCGGTGAATTGACCCATGAATCCAGTGCGAAAGTGAACCATCCTCGTGGGCTATTCGACTCGTAGGCTCGTCCCATGACCACGAGCGAGACGACGAGCACCACGACGAACGACACCGACCGCGTCCCGGAGCACACCCCCCGGCTGCCGTGGGCCAAGCTGGCGCCGGAGGTCTACAAGGCCATGGCGCGCCTGGACGGGGCGGCCCGGCAGGGCGTCGACCCCGTCCTGCTCGAACTGGTGAAGATCCGCGCTTCCCAGCTCAACCACTGCGCCTACTGCCTGGACATGCACTCCAAGGACGCCCTGGCCGCCGGCGAGTCCGTCCAGCGGATCGTGCAGCTCAGCACGTGGGAGGAGGCCCAGCACTTCTACACGCCGAAGGAGATCGCCGCCATCAGGCTGACGGAGGCGATCACCGTCATCACCGACGGTTTCGTGCCCGACGACGTGTACGACCAGGCCGCGCAGCACTTCGACGAGACGGAGCTGGCGCACCTGATCGCCTCCATCACGGTGATCAACGCCTGGAACCGGTTCGGCGTGACCTGCCGCCTGGCGCCGGGGCACTATCAGCCGGGGGATCACAAGTAGACCGCGGCGGGGCGCGAAGCCAGGGTTCTACGGGGCGCGGCTTCCGTGTGCGGCTTGCGGAGGTGGAACCTACGCTGAGGAGGGCGTGTCGTACGCCCTCAGCCATCCGCCTGCTTGCCAGGGAGTGATGTGATGACGGAGACGTCACCGGAGCGGCCCCGGCGCGCACGCGCCGACCGTGCTTCCCGGAGCCTTGCCGGCTACGGGCTGCTCGCCGCGGCGGGCGGCACCGCCGCCGTGCTCGCACTGTCCGCCGCCCCCGCCCCCGCCCCCGCCGCCTCGGCCCGCGCGCCGTCGGTGGCCCCGGTCCGTGCCCCGGCCACCACCGGCGGCGGCAACGGCATCGAGCAACTGAGCGCCAGGGAGATCGCCGACCGGACCAAGAAGGCGCTGCTGGCCGCCGACTCCCTGCATGCGCGCCTGACCGACGAAACGGCCAGGACCAGCAAGCACCGGCCCTCCGCCGCGGATCTGACACTGGATCGGCAGGGCAACTGCACCGGCAGCCTGACGTTCGGTCAAAACGGCCACATCCTGCTCGTCAAACGGGGCAACGAGGTCTGGCTCCGGCCGGACAAGGAGTTCCTGAAGAAGGAGATACCCAAGGCGGGCGCCACCATCGCCCGCGTCCTGGGCGACCGCTACGTCCATGGCACGGTGAGCAACCAGTTCCTGCGGCGCGCGGCCCGCTTCTGCGACCTGGACACCTTCCGCAAGGAGATCGAGGCCGCCACCACCGGCGCGAGCGGCCTGACCAAGGGGCAGCCCACGACCGTCGCCGGCACCCGGACCGTCCCGTTGACCGGCAAGCAGGGAAAGCGGTCCAGCACGCTCTACGTCGCCGCCGAGGGAACCCCGTACCCGCTCAAGGCCGTAGTGAAGGGCAACCAGGCGAACGTGGTCACGACCCTGAACGGCTTCAACCAGCCGGTGCCGTCCAAGACGCCGTCCGCCTCCGACTCGGTGGACGTGTCGAAGCTGGCGAACCAGTTGCCCGGATAGCGGCCCGGGCAGCGCGCCGCCCCCGGCAGCGTGTGCTGCCGGGGGCGGAAGAACACCGGGCGAAGGCCCGGGATCAGCAGGTCAGAGCAGGCCGAGACCGCGCACCGCGTCGCGCTCCTCGCCCAGTTCCTGCACGGAGGCGTCGATACGGGCGCGGGAGAAGTCGTTGATCTCCAGGCCCTGGACGATCTCGTAGGCACCGTTCTTGGTGGTGACGGGGAAGGAGGAGATAAGACCCTCCGGGACGCCGTAGGAGCCGTCCGACGGGATGCCCATGGAGGTCCAGTCGCCGTCCGCGGTGCCGTTGACCCAGGTGTACACGTGGTCGATGGCGGCGTTCGCGGCCGAGGCGGCAGAAGAGGCGCCACGGGCCTCGATGATGGCGGCACCGCGCTTGGCGACGGTCGGGATGAACTCCTCGGCCAGCCACTTCTCGTCGTTCACCGTCTCGGCGGCGTTCTTGCCCGCGACGGTGGCGTGGAAGATGTCCGGGTACTGGGTGGCGGAGTGGTTGCCCCAGATGGTCAGGCGCTTGATGTCGGCGACCGTGGTGCCGGTCTTCTTGGCGAGCTGGGTGAGCGCGCGGTTGTGGTCCAGGCGGGTCATCGCGGTGAACCGCTCGGCCGGTACGTCCGGGGCGGCGGCCTGCGCGATGAGCGCGTTGGTGTTGGCCGGGTTGCCTACGACGAGGACCTTGATGTCGTCGGCCGCGTGGTCGTTGATGGCCTTGCCCTGCGGCTTGAAGATGCCGCCGTTGGCCTCCAGCAGGTCGCCGCGCTCCATGCCCTTGGTACGGGGACGGGCGCCGACGAGCAGCGCCACGTTCGTGCCGTCGAAGGCCACGTTCGGGTCGTCGCTGATGTCGATCCCGGCAAGGAGCGGGAAGGCGCAGTCATCCAGCTCCATGGCGGTGCCCTCGGCGGCCTTGAGCGCCGGGGTGATCTCCAGCAGCCGCAGCCTGACCGGCACATCCGCGCCGAGCAGCTGGCCGGAGGCGATGCGGAAGAGCAGTGCGTAGCCGATCTGGCCGGCCGCGCCGGTGACGGTGACGTTCACGGGAGTGCGGGTCATGGCGTTCTCCGTATGACAGCTGGCGGTGGGGGCCGTGCCCCTGGTGAGGGATGTCCAACGCGGCGGGCGATCGGTCGGCGGCGTCCATGACCGGGCCATGGAACGGGCAATACGCAGGCATTCGCAGACATACGCAGCCATACGCAGGCACACACGGCCATACGCAGGCATACGAATGATCCACCGATGATCGATCTCTCGGCGTCAAGAGATCCGGTGGTCAGGCTATCGCGCCGGGTGCGCCCCGGCCGCGCAGGGCCGTGTGGCCCGGCCCACAACACGCGTGCGCCCCACGGGTGGCGGAAGCCGGACTCCCCGGGTGGCCCCTCGGGCGCCGGATGCCGGGCGGGAACGGTGCGGTGCAGGCGCGCGTCACCACTGGGGTCCGCGCGAAAGGAGACCCGCTAAGACGGCGGCCGTCCGCCGCCCGGGGGGGAAGGGCAGGGACGGCCGCCTTCGGGGTGTGACCACTCCCGTGGGGGTACGGTGCGCTTTCCCCGGATCGGCGCGGGCATGCCTCATTCCGCGAAATTCCTCGGGAAGATTTCCGGGCGGGCCGCGCGATGGGCCGGCCCGGCTTCCCGCGCGTCGGCACCCGGGCCGCGAGATCCTCGCTGTCCAGCCTGGTGGGAACGGTGTCGATCGCTCGTTGCGAGGCGCGGACACGGTAGCGGAATGGCTACCTCCGTGCCACGGCGCCCGCACAGGCCTTGATCCGCTTCGGCCGGTCGATGACCCTATTGGCAGCGGCCGGCAGCAGAGGCACGGGGGAGTACTGCTGGATCAACGGCCCGGGCGCCGGTCTCGACCGGCGCCGCTCGAAACGGCGGCGCCCATCCTTATCGGGGGAAAGGATGGGCGCCGTCTTCCGTCTGCGTGCCCGCTCAGTTGATCGTCACGCGGGTCCGCTCAGCTGATCGTGTAGTGCAGTGTGTCGTCCAGGAACGGGATCTCCAGCCACGGGTTCGGCTGCGCCATCATCGCCAGCAGCGTGATGACCACCCCCAGCACCCCGTACGTGACCATGTCCGTGAAACGGGAACGCACCGCCAGCATGCCCACCGACGGCAGCGCCCAGCGCAGCACCGCACCGGCGACCAGTGCCAGGCCGACCAGCATGGTGCCCGCCCGGAACAGGTCGAACGCGGTCAGCAGCAGACCCGTACCGGCCGCCACCAGCACGGCCAGCAGCGGCCACTGGCGGGCCGGGGCCGGAGCGTCGCCCGGCGCGGCCCGGCCGCCGCCTTCGGGCCTGGCAGTGTCCCTGGTGAAGCGCGGGAAGCGCCGCGTACGGCGGCGCGCCACGGAGACGTCACGGTCGGCGGGGCCAGTGGCCGAGGATGTGTCGCCGTCCGCGGCGCCGTCCTGATCGGTGCCGGCCGCAAGGTCCTCGGTGTCCGCGGGCGTGCCCGGTGTGTCCGCCGCGCTCCCGTCCAAGGGAGCGCCGTCCGCTTCAGTGGGCACGGGGCACACTGTCCGCGGCGCGCTCGGCGGCCTCGACGACGTTCGCGAGCAGTTGGGCGCGGGTCATCGGGCCGACGCCGCCCGGGTTCGGCGAGAGCCAGCCGGCCACCTCGGCGACGCCGGGGTGCACATCGCCGACGATCTTCCCGTGCTCGTCGCGGCTGACGCCGACGTCGAGCACGGCCGCGCCGGGCTTCACGTCCTCGGGCTTGATCATGTGCGGTACGCCGGCCGCGGCCACGATGATGTCGGCGCGCCGCAGATGGGCGGCCAGGTCGCGGGTGCCGGTGTGGCACTGGGTCACCGTGGCGTTCTCGGACCGGCGGGTCAGCAGCAGCCCGATGGACCGCCCGACGGTGATCCGCGGCCGACGACGACCACGTGCGCGCCCTCGATCTCCACACCGTGGCTGGCGCAGCAGCTGGATGATGCCGTACGGCGTGCAGGGCAGCGGGCCGGGCTCGTTCAGCACCAGGCTTGCCGAGGTTCGTCGGGTGCAGCCCGTCGGCGTCCTTGGCCGGGTCCATGAGCTCCAGGACGCGGTTGGTGTCGATGCCCTTGGGCAGCGGCAGCTGCACGATGTAACCGGTGCAAGTGTCGGTCCGCGTTGAGCTCGCGGACGACCGCCTCGATCTCTTCCTGGGTGGCCGAGGCGGGCAGCTCGCGCTGGATGGAGGCGATGCCGACCTGCGCGCAGTCGCGGTGCTTGCCCTCGACGTACCACTGGCTGCCCGGGTCGTCGCCGACCAGCAGGGTGCCGAGGCCGGGCGTGATGCCCTTCTCCTTGAGGCCCGCCACACGGGCGGTCAGTTCCGACTTGATCGCGGCTGCGGTGGCCTTGCCATCGAGAATCTGGGCGGTCATGCCCTCCATCCTCCCGGATAGGGACCCCGGGATTGAAATCCGGGTCCGCTAAACCCGCCGCCGGCACGGTCCGCCACGGCCCCGGACGCCGCCCTGCGCCGGGCTCCGGTACGGCTCCGGGCCCGCCCGGTCTTCTGCGTCACACTCGCCCCACCGGGCCCGGCGGCAAGATCAGCGAGGTTGCGCTTACACAACACCCGTGGAATGCGGCTGGACAATTTGCCAAGCATTTATAACGATTAGCCGCGCAGTACCGCGGGCAGTGCCGGGGGGACGGACCGCTTATGTATCGAACCCATCCCTCCATCGTGCGAACCGCGTCGTCCCCGCACTTCCCGACGGAGGAACCGCCCCTATGAGCTTCGGCGACCCGAACGAGAATCCCTACAACCAGCCGCCCCAGCAGCCGCCGGGCTACCCGCAGGCGCCCGCGAACCAGCCCGGCTACGGCTACCCGCAGCAGCCGCCGCAGGGCCAGCCCGGGTACGGCTATCCACAGCAGCCCGCGTATCCCGGCCAGCCGGGCGGCTACCCGGGCGGGGGCAATTACATGCCCATGGAGATGCCGGGTCTGATGAAGACGGCACGCGTCCTGCTGTTCATCATCGCGGGCCTGCAGCTGCTGTTCGGCCTCATCATGGGCGTCGTGGTCGGCCTGCTGCAGGACACCTCAAGCGCGGTCGGCGCGGGCGACGACACCAGCATGGCGGCGGGCCTCGTCATCCTCATCGCGGTGGTGCTGCTGGCCTTCGGCGCGCTGTCGATATTCCTGGGCGTGAAGTTCAAGTCCGGTGGTAGCGGGATCCGCATCACCACGATCGTCTACTCCTCGCTGATGATCCTCGGCGGCATCGGCAACCTGGTCAACGGCGCGAACGGCTCGGCCACTTTCGGCGGCATCATCTCGCTCGCCTTCGCCGGCATCATCTTCTCCTCGATGGTCGACTTCGCAGCCGCCGCCTGGTTCAGCCGGCCCGCGGTACTGAGCAAGCCCCTTGGCGCGGCCAGACGGGGCGCTCGCCAAGGTGCTTCATCGGCAGCTGACGAAGAGCGCGTGTTCTCCACTGCGACGGAGAACACGCGCTTCGTGCTGTTGGCCCGACGCGCCGGCGGTCAGCCGTTAGCCGTCAGTGGAAGAAGTGCCGCGTCCCGGTGAGGTACATCGTCACGCCGGCCTGCTCGCGCGGCCTCCACCACCTGCTCGTCGCGGACCGAACCGCCGGGCTGCACCACGGCCCTCACGCCGGCGTCGAGCAGCATCTGCGGACCGTCGGGGAACGGGAAGAACGCGTCGGAGGCGGCGTACGAGCCGGCCGCCCGCTCCGCGCCCGCCCGCTCCACGGCCAGCTTGCCGAGTCGACGCGGTTGACCTGGCCCATGCCGACGCCGACGGTGGCGCCGTCCTTGGCGAGCAGGATCGCGTTGGACTTCACGGCGCGGCACGCCCGCCAGGCGAAGGCCAGCTCGGCAGCTCCTCGGCGCGACAGCGCCTCACCGGCCGCCAGCGTCCAGGTCGCCGGGTCGTCGCCGTCGGCCTGGAACCGGTCGCGCGGCCTGGAGCAGCAGGCCCCCCTCGATCGGCCGGACCTCGACCGGTCTGCGCCGGGCGCCCCGGCGACACGCAGCACCCGGATGTTCTTCTTCCGGTCAGCACCTCGACGGCGCCGTCCTCGTAGCCGGGCGCCACGATGACCTCGGTGAAGATCTCGGCGACCTGCTCGGCCATCGCCACCGACACCGGCCGGTTGACGGCGATGACGCCGCCGTACGCGGACAGCGGGTCGCAGGCGTGCGCCTTGCGGTGCGCCTCGGCGACGTCCGTGCCGACGCGATGCCGCACGGGTTGGCGTGCTTGATGATCGCGACGCACGGCTCGGTCGTGGTCGTAGGCGGCCCGGCGGGCGGCCTCGGTGTCCACGTAGTTGTTGTAGGACATCTCCTTGCCGTGCAGCTGCTCGGCCGGCGAGGCCGGCCGGGCCCGGCGGCGGCGGTGTAGAGCGCGGCGGCCTGGTGCGGGTTCTCGCCGTAGCGCAGCACGTCTTGCGGCGGTCGAAGACGGCGCCGAGCGAAGTCGGGGATGGCCGCTGTCGTCGGCTGCCGCGTAGTCGTGCGCGAACCAGGACGCCACCGCCACGTCGTACGCGGCGGTGTGCCGGAACGCCTCGGCGGCGAGCCGCTTGCGCGCGGTCAGGTCGAAGCCGCCGTCGCGGATCCGCGGCGCAGCACGTCGGCGTACCGCTCGGGGCTGGTGACCACGGCCACGGACGGGTGGTTCTTGGCGGCGGCGCGCACCATCGAGGGGCCGCCGATGTCGATCTGCTCGACGCACTCGTCGGGCTCGGCGCCGGACGCGACCGTCTCGCGTGAACGGGTAGAGGTTGGTAACCACCAGCTCGAAGGGCTCGATGCCGAGCTCTTCGAGCTGCGCTGCGGTGGTCGTCGAGGCGCAGGTCGGCGAGGATGCCGGCATGCACGCGCGGGTGCAGTGTCTTCACCCGGCCGTCCAGGCACTCGGGGAACCCGGTCAGCTCCTCGACCTTGGTGACCGGCACACCGGCCGCCGCGATCCGGGCCGCTGTGGACCCGGTCGAGACCAGGTCGACGCCGGCCTCGTGGAGCCCGCGCGCGAGCTCTTCCAGACCAGTCTTGTCGTAGACGCTGACCAGTGCCCGGCGGATGGGCCCCTTCGAGCCGTTCGTACCATTCGACGCGTTCACAGACTCGGCGGTCACGCCACTGGAACTCATTCGGGCAGCCTTACCTTTCGTGCCTCAATACGGTAGCCGTGCCGGGCCAGTCGCCCCACGACATCGACGAGCAGCCGTCGCTCGACGTCCTTGATGCGCTCATGCAGAGCGGCTTCGCCTTCCTCGGTGTCCTCTTCGACCACGTCGACCACGCCCTGGGCGATGATCGGCCCGGTGTCGACACCATCGTCGACGAAGTGGACGGTGCACCCGGTGACCTTGGCGCCGTACGCGAGCGCGTCGCGCACCCCGTGGGCCCCGGGAAAACTGGGCAGCAACGCGGGGTGGGTATTGATGAACCGCCCGCCGAAGCGCGCCAGGAACTCCTTGCCCACGATCTTCATAAACCCGGCGGAGACGACCAGATCCGGCTGGTAGGCGGCCGTGGCCCCGGTGAGGGCGGCATCCCACTGCGCACGCGTCGCGTAGTCCTTGACGCTGCACACGAAGGTGGGCAGCCCCGCGTCCCGCGCCCGGTCGAGCCCGGCGGCCGAGGCCCGGTCCGCGCCCACCGCCACGACCTGCGCGCCGTAGGCCTCGGCGCCCTGTGCCGCGATGGCGTCCAGCAGTGCCTGAAGATTCGTTCCGGAACCGGAGACGAGCACGACGAGGCGCTTGGCGACCTCAGTAGGAGCCACGGTGGGGCCCTTTCTCGCAGGAGTTCTCACGCGAACTGTCGGGTGCGGAGGTCGGCGGTGTGGTGTTACGGCGGTCGGACGTCCCTGCGGACCCGGCGGCTGGGCAGCTTCGGTACGGGCGTACGGCTTTGTACGGTCGTAAGAAGGCTTCGTGCCCCGGAGTAGGGGGACCCCTGTCAAAGTGGGGGCAGCGGCCGACCGCCAGCAACGATACCGGCACCACGGCGCGGCCCCCTCGGGACGGGGACGTGACCGGGAGGTAGCGTCTGGGGGACGCCCGCGCGCAGGGGCGGTGGGAACGCCGCGGGGCCACCGGTCGTTGACAGGTCACGGCCCGGGCACCGACGGTGCGTGGCGCCCGCCCGACCCGACCGACCCGATCCCATTTGACGAAGGAAGACGCACACCTGATGCCGGACCGAAGCCTTCGCCGCCATCCGCTGTCCCCGGGCCCCGTCGCGTCCGGGTCGCCGTGGGGTCAGGGGCACGGAGCCCCGCTGCTGCGAGAGCACCACCCTGCCCCGCCCCAGGGGCGTCAGCTTGAGGACTTCGGAGGTGCTCCGAGCGGATCACCGGTGGCCACGCACGAAGCGGACGGACCGGACGGCGCCCAGGGCACCGAGGGGCCCGAGCAGGGCGCCGATGACCCGCGGGGTGCGGGCGGTTCACGGGCAGCCGGTGGTTCCCGTGGTGCGGATGGTGCACGTTCCCGAGGAGCCGGCGGGCAGGAGGACAATCCGTTCGCGCCGCCGCCCGAGGGCACGCCGGACCAGCCGTGGCGACCGCGGCACCCGGAAGGCGGTGCGGGCTCGGAGCCGCGGGACGGCTCCGGTTCTGGTTCCGGTTCCGGGGGTGGCCGTCGGTCGCCCTGGGGCACCCAGTGGAGCCAGCAGCAGCCCGGACGTGCGCCGGGCGGCGGCTTCGGCGAGCAGCCCCGCGGCCAGGGCACTCCCGAGGGCGGTAAAGGCGACGGCGGCATGCGCTGGGACCCCACCGACCCGGCCCAGCGCCGCGCGCGGTACGCCCTGCTCAGCGGCATGTGGGCGTTCTTCTTCTCGCTCTTCGGCTGGCGCGACTTGGCACTGCTGCTCGGTGCGCTGGCGCTGTATTGGGGCATCAGCTCGCTGCGTGCCAAGCCGGGCCAACCGGATCCGAAGGCGGCTGCGACAGGCACGGCAGCGCAGTCCGCAGGTGGCTTGGAGGCCACGGGTTCGAGTTCCGGTTCCGATTCCGGTGCGGGTGCAGGTGCTGGTTCCGGTGTGGGTCCGGCTGCCGGTCCGGCCTGGGGAGCCGGCTGGGGACCCGGGGCCGGTGCGAGTGCCGGCGCGGGGCCGGTCCGCGGCGCCGGCATCGGTACGAAGCCGCAGCGGACGGCCGCGGTCAGCGGTCTGGTGACCGCTTCCCTGGCCCTGGCCATGGTCGCCATGACCTTCACCGCCCAGCTCGTCTACAGCGACTACTACACCTGCGTGAACGACGCGCTGACCACGTCAGCCAAGCACTCCTGCGACCACCTCCTCCCCAAGGAGCTGCGCACCATCCTGGGCACCGAGCCCTGACCTGACGAGGCGGCGGCGGTACGACCGGCCGGCCGCCGCCCCGCTACCAGGCCTCGGCCTGCCGTGTCCGCGGCCACCGCCATCCCACCCGCACCCGCAGGCTCCTGAGCAGCACCGCCGCGGGCACACCCGCCACCAGCGTCCACGCCGTCGCCGCGGCCCCGGTCCGCCACCACACCGGTCCGAGCCGCGCCAGTTCCGCCACCCCCATGGGCCCGCCCGCGAGCGCGGAGAGCCCGGCCACGGCCAGCCCGCAGAAGGCCGCCGCCGCCATCGTGACCAGCACGGTTCGCACCCAGCCCCATGCCTCGTCGCGTTCCCCGTACGCGGGCGCGGCGGCCTCGACCGTGTACCAGGCGAGCGTGAGCCCCGCGGCCAACGGCACCGCGCCCGCCGCCCAGGACACCGGCGCGCCGTACCCCTGCGCGGGAAACAGCGCGAGGGACGGCGCACCGGGCAGCAGCGGCACCGGTGCCGCTACCAGCGGTGCCACCAGGTGTCCGCTGCCGAGCAGGAAACCGGGCCCGAGTGCGAAGGCCGCGCCCCACACCGCCACGTTCGGCAGCAGCGCAAGCACCAGCACCAGCACGGCGGCTCGTCCGGGGCCGTCGTCGGCGAGCCGCAGGAACGCCGTCCGTGCCGCCATCTCATGCCGGACCAGCGGCACCAGCGCGAGCAGCGCACCGCCCGCCAGCAGCACGAGCGTCGCCGCGCCAGCGGCCCGCGCCGCGGCCCGCAGCCGCCGCCGCGCCAGCGCCTGCCCCGAAGGCCCTGCGACCACCCCGAGACCTCCGCCGGTGCCCACCACCCACCGGTCCGTACCGATCACCCGGCCGTCCGCCCCCACCACCCACCGGTCCGTGTCCGCCGGCCCTCCGTCCGGCTCACGCCACGCCACCCGCGGCCACCACGGGGCCCGCCCCGGGCCTCGTACCGCTCCCGCACGACGCCCCACCTGTCCGGTACGACGACCTGCCCGCTCCGTACGACGCCGTACGCGCCCCGCGCCCCGTGCGGGGTCCTGGAGCCGGCGTGCGGGTGCGCGCCCGGCGCGCAGCCGGCCGCGCGCCCGCCACACGCCGACCGCGACGGCGGCCATCACCAGCAGCGGCAGGCGCAGCGCGGCAACCGTCCACGAAGGCCGCAGCCCACCCCCGTCCGCGTAAGCCGCGGCAGCCCCCGCGACCAGCAGATATCCCAGGACCACACCGCCCCAGGCACTCCACGCCGAGGGCCACGCCAGCCGCGCCGGAGGCACCACCAGCACCCCGCCCGCGCCCGACACCTCCGCGACTCCCGAAGCCCCCGCCGTGCGCAACGTGTCCCTGGTACGCCCTCTGCCTCCTGCGCCACCGCGGCCCCGCACGCCGTCCCTGCCCGCCGGGCACGCTGCGTCGAATCCGGCCCGGTACGCCAGCCACATCGGCAGGGCGAGCAGTAGCAAGGGGGTGACGCCGACCGGTGCGGGGACGCCGGAGAGGGTGTCCGCCCTGGTCAGTACGGTGCCGTGGGCGAGCAGCCAGAGTGCGGCGGCGATGTGCAGCGCGCCGTCGACTCCGCCGTCAGGGAACGGGGAGCCGACCCACAGCACGATCGCGAGTGCGGCCACTGCGCCGAGACCAAGCCCGGCGGCCAGCGCCCCGCCCAGCACGGCGGCGACCAGCCCGGGAGCGCGCCCCGGCGTCCGCGAGAGCTCTGCGAGCAGCGGCGGAAGCGAGAACGGCGGAGAATCGGCGCCGCCACCGGTCCCTCCGCCGGGCGCGGAACCCAGCGGTGGGCCGTCGCCGGAAGCAGTCGTGGGGCCGGGCGGCGGTGCGGCTCCGGTCCCACCCACAGAACCCGGCCCCGGCTCACCCCGCCCGGACTCAGGAACGGAACCAGCTCCGGGCTCTGGCGCAGAATTGATCGTTTGAGTCACACACGTCATGCTCCCAATGAATGGTGCATTTCCGGCGTAAACATCACATACCGGCAGTGTTTCTCACGATAGTTTCATAGGCTTTTCTGCCCATTACGGCTTGCGCACAGAAATGGGCCTGCACCCCGAAACTCCGGGATACAGGCCCAATTTCGGCCAAAATAAGTCAGCTCAGAAGTTCACGTGCCAGGCGCGCTGTCTCCGTAGGCGTCTTGCCGACCTTCACACCGGCGGCCTCCAGAGCCTCCTTCTTCGCCTGGGCGGTGCCGGACGAGCCGGAGACGATGGCGCCCGCGTGGCCCATGGTCTTGCCCTCGGGGGCGGTGAAGCCCGCCACGTAGCCGACGACCGGCTTGGTGACGTGGGCCTTGACGAAGTCGGCCGCGCGCTCCTCGGCGTCGCCGCCGATCTCGCCGATCATCACGATCAGATCGGTGTCGGGGTCGGCCTCGAACGCCTTGAGGGCGTCGATGTGGGTGGTGCCGATCACCGGGTCACCGCCGATGCCGACCGCGGTCGAGAAACCGATGTCACGCAGCTCGTACATCATCTGGTAGGTGAGCGTGCCGGACTTGGAGACGAGTCCGATACGGCCCGGCTTGGTGATGTCGCCGGGGATGATGCCCACGTTCGACTGGCCGGGCGTGATGATGCCGGGGCAGTTCGGGCCGATGATGCGGGTCTTGTTGCCCTTCTGGCAGGCGTATGCCCAAAAGGAGGCCGAGTCGTGCACGGCGATGCCCTCGGTGATGACGACCGCGAGCGGGATCTCCGCGTCGATCGCCTCGACCACGGCGCCCTTGGTGAACTTCTCGGGAACGAAGATCACCGTGACGTCGGCGCCGGTCTTCTCGATGGCGTCCTTGACGGAGCCGAACACGGGGATGTCCGTGGGGGTACCGCCCTGGCCCTTAAGGCCTTGGGGGACGTCGAAGTCGACGGACGTGCCGGCCTTGCGCGGGTTGACGCCGCCCACGACGTTCGTGCCGTCGCCGAGCATCAGCCGGGTGTGCTTCATGCCGGTCGCGCCGGTCATGCCCTGGACGATGACCTTGCTGTCCTTGGTGAGGAAGATAGCCATGGCTTGCTGATCAGTTCCTTGTCGTCTTGTCGTGTCGAAGACGCGCTGTGTCAGCGCGCGGCGGCTGCGAGCTCGGCAGCCTTGTCGGCCGCGCCGTCCATGGTGTCCACGCGCTGGACGAGCGGGTGGTTGGCGTCGGAGAGGATCTTGCGACCCAGGTCCGCGTTGTTGCCGTCGAGACGCACGACCAGAGGCTTGGTGACCTCTTCGCCCTCGTTCTTCAGCAGTTCAAGCGCCTGCACGATGCCGTTGGCGACCTCGTCGCAGGCGGTGATGCCGCCGAAGACGTTGACGAAGACGGACTTGACGTCCGGGTCGCCGAGGATGATCTCCAGGCCGTTGGCCATCACCTGGGCGGAGGCGCCGCCACCGATGTCCAGGAAGTTGGCGGGCTTCACGCCGCCGTGCTGCTCGCCCGCGTAGGCGACGACGTCGAGCGTGGACATGACCAGGCCCGCGCCGTTGCCGATGATGCCGACCTGGCCGTCCAGCTTCACATAGTTGAGGTTCTTGGCCTTGGCCTTGGCCTCCAGCGGGTCGGCGGCGGCCTTGTCCTCAAGCGCCTCGTGCTCGGGCTGGCGGAAGGCGGCGTTCTCGTCCAGGGAGACCTTGCCGTCCAGCGCCAGGATGTCGCCGGAGGCGACCTTGGCGAGCGGGTTCACCTCGACGAGGAGCGCGTCCTCGGCGACGAAGGTCTGCCACAGGGTCACCAGGACCTCGGCGACCTTCTCGGCGACCGCGGCCGGGAACTTCGCCTGGGCCACGATCTCGCGGGCCTTGTCGATCGTCACACCCGTGACGCCGTCGACCGGGACCTTCGCGAGGGCCTCGGGGGTCTTCTCGGCGACCTCCTCGATGTCCATGCCGCCCTGGACGGACGCCATGGCGAGGAAGGTGCGGTTGGTGCGGTCGAGGAGGTACGAGACGTAGTACTCCTCGTCGATCTCCGGCGCGGTCTCGGCGATCATCACCTTGTGGACCGTGTGGCCCTTGATGTCCATGCCGAGGATGTCCGTCGCGCGGGCGACGGCCTCGTCCGGGGTGGCGGCCAGCTTCACGCCGCCGGCCTTGCCGCGGCCACCGACCTTCACCTGCGCCTTGATGACCGACTTGCCACCGAGACGCTCGGTCGCCGCGCGCGCCGCCTCAGGCGTGTCGATGACTTCACCGGCCAGCACCGGTACACCGTGCTTGGCGAAGAGGTCCCTCGCCTGGTACTCGAACAGGTCCACGCGCGTCCGTCCCTATCGTGATCTTGCCGATTGGCGTACTCGCCGCCCGGCATTGGCTGTCTGCTCCCCCACTGCGCTCAAGGGCGTGGGGGTACCCCCAGTCTCGTGGGCGTACCGCGAGGGGCAACGTGACTGCGCTGTCACTGCTGTCTCTGCCGTCACTTCAGGGTGGTGCGAGTGGCGTACACCGTGACCGGGCACGCGGCATGTCCGCATGGCAGGTTATCGCCGTAGGCATCCGCTCCCTAAATCACAGATCACACCTCAGCGGTGATACCGGTCACAGAGAGCTCACCTCGGCCCTACAAACAATTGTGCATGACTCGTGCGCTAATCGTCACATAACCTCCTCGCAGGGTGTCCGGAAAGCCGCCTTGTCACCGATGGGCGGCACTTGAAGACTGACTTTCAGCAGCACGCATCAGGAGCAACAAGCACATGGCTTGACCTCGGCCGGGGGACTGCCGGGGGATTGACGGGGGATACCTGATTGCGTCGGGCGTGACCGTGCGTACGCATGATCCGCGCGCCGTGCAGGGGCAGCACGCATCTCCTTCCCCGTCATCTCTTGGTGCCTGTCACCCGGTACCTGAAGGGATAGGAGGGGGAATGCCGACGATCCCGTCGTACCCCGGCGTCTA
The DNA here is from genome assembly GCA_963761765.1 of uncultured Actinomycetota bacterium. Taxonomy (GTDB): domain Bacteria; phylum Actinomycetota; class Actinomycetes; order Streptomycetales; family Streptomycetaceae; genus Streptomyces. Next base: position 441,041 of record CAVXIJ010000001.1, on the reverse strand, counting down.
CGTCGAAGAACTGCCCAGCAGCGTCCGCACCATCCAGACCGTCACGACCTCGGTCACCGCATTCGTGGGACACACCAGGCGAGGACCGCTCAACGAACCCGTCCGCATCACCAGCTTCGCCGACTTCGAACGCCGCTTCGGCGGCCTGAGCGCCCGTAGCGCCGTCGGCTACGCCGTCCACCAGTTCTTCGGCAACGGTGGCACGGTCGCCGTCGTCGTCCGCGTCACCAAGGCCGGCACCGGCAAGGCCGCCCACGTCACCCTGGAGTCCACCGAGGGCCGCAGCGCCTCGGCGGCGCTCACCGTGCAGGCCAGGGAGCCCGGCGTCTGGGGCAACGGCCTGCGAGTCCAGGTCGACTTTGACACGATGCGTTGTGATGAAAGCTTCAATCTCCGGGTTTTCGACGCCAAGGGCGACGCCCGCGAGGTCTTCACCAACCTCTCCGCCGACCCCGCCGACGGCCGTTACGCGCAGACCATCGTCAACGCCGGCTCCCGGCTGATCAGCGTCGACGTCCTCGGTGCCGACCGGCCCGATCCGTCGGGCACCGTCTCCAAGCCCTTCGGTCACCGTCTGCCGCATCTCGCCGTCGACCTCACCGTCAAGATCGGCGACGTCGAGCGCGAGTTCACGCTCTACGACCCGGACACCGACGGCGACGCCCCGCACAGCGTCGCGGGCCTCGCCCACCTGCTGGAACGCAAGCTGCGCGCCCAGCCGGACGCGCCGGGCAGGCACGCCTTCGCGGGCGCCGCGGTGACCGCGTTCGGGCACCGCCTCCAGGTCGTCGCCGGGTCCACCAACCCCTGTGACACGGTGCGCTTCCTCGGCGAGTGCGCCAATGACCTGGGCCTGGAGGCCTCCGTCAATCCGCCCGTGTTCCCGCTGGAGTGCGGTGAGGATGGCGCGGCGCCCAGGCCGCGCGACCTCATCGGCAGCGAGGCCCGCAAGACCGGCATCCAGGCGCTGCGCGACACCGACGACGTCAATCTGCTCGTCCTGCCCGAGCTCGCCGCCTACGAGTCGATCGACGACATCGTCACCGTCGTCTCCGCTGCCCAGCGGCTGTGCCAGGAGCGGCGGCTGTTCCTGCTGGTCGACGCGCCTGAGGCCTGGGGCAGCGTGGACGCGGCCCGGGCGGGCATCGCCGCCTTCGAGCCGGTGCGCGGCAATCACGCGGGCCTGTACTTCCCGCATATCCAGCTCACCGACCCGCTCACCGGACGACTGCGCAGCTTCCCGCCGTCCGGCGCGGTGGCCGGCGTGTTCGCCCGTACGGACAGCGAGCGCGGTGTGTGGAAGGCGCCGGCGGGCACCGAAGCGCGCCTGGCGGGCGTGCACTCGCTCACGGTCCGGCTCACCGACCGCGAGAACGGCCTGCTGAACCCGCTCGGCATCAACTGCCTGCGCACCTTCCCGGTGGTCGGGCCACTGGTGTGGGGCGCGCGCACCCTGGAGGGCTCCGACGCCCTGGACAGCGAATGGTCGTACGTACCGGTGCGCCGCCTCGCGCTGTACGTGGAGGAATCCCTGCAGCGCGGTCTGCAATGGGTGGTCTTCGAGCCGAACGACGAACAGCTCTGGCAGCAGATCAGGCTCAATGCGTCCGGATATCTCAACAATCTCTTCCGCCAGGGCGCCTTCAAGGGCACCACGCCCCGCGAGGCGTATTTCGTGAAATGCGACAAGGACACGACCACGGACGAGGACATCGCGAACGGTGTGGTGAATGTCCTGGTCGGAATCGCTCCGGTGAAACCCGCCGAATTCGTCATCGTGAAGATCCAGCAGATCGCCGGACAGTTCGACCTGTGAACCCCGTGCGCCGCACCGGAACGGACCCGCCGGACCGAAAACGGACGGACCGGAACGGACGGACCGGACCGGGCCTGACCGGTGCGGCGCGCGGGCAAGCACGCGGGAAGCACCGCGCAACACGCGCGGCACACCGCGAGAACGTGCAGACGCGAGCAGTGCGAAACGCGTGAAAGGCGTGAAAGGCGTGAGGGACGTAAAGGAAGGCCATGGCTGAATTCATCGTCAACGCCCATCGCTTCGACCCGTACAAGAATTTCAAGTTCCTGGTGCTGTGGGACGGGCGTACGGTCGCGGGCATCAGCAAGATCAGTCCGCTGAAGCGGACCACCGAGGTCGTCAAGCACCGCAATGGCGGCGACCCGAGTTCACCGCGCAAGTCGCCGGGCCGCTCGGAGTTCGACGGCATCACGCTGGAGCGCGGGGTGACGCACGACCCGGAGTTCGACCGCTGGGCCAACAAGGTCTGGCAGGTCGGCGCGGGACTCGGCTCCGAGGTGTCGCTGGCCGACTTCCGCAAGGACATCGTCGTCCAGGTGCTGAACGAGGCGGGCCAGGTCGCCGTCTCGCACAAGATCTACCGCGCCTGGCCGAGCGAGTACCAGGTCCTCGGCGAGATGGACGCCAACGCCAACGCGGTGGCCATCCAGAGCCTGAAGCTGGAGTGCGAGGGCTGGGAGCGGGACTACGAGGTGCCGGAGCCCGAAGAGCCGTCGTTCGCGCATCCGGCGTAAGGACCCCGGGGCCGGCCGGTCAGGGGCCGCCCGGCCCCGGGCAACCCTGCCGGCACCGACCCTGACCAGGGGAAACGGCCACCCTGAAGTAGTCGGTCAGCACGGCCGTCACCCAAGAGCGCGACCACGGGAAATTCGACCACCGAGGAACCGACCACGACGCACCTGAGCACGAGGACGGACATGACGGTCACTGGGCCTGCGGAGTTGCTGGCCACCTGGGAGGCGGGGCTCACCCGGCACGGGCCCGCGCGGGCGCAGCTGCTGCACCGCGCGGCGCGGCCCCAGGCGGACGACGAGGCGCTGGCGGCACTGCCGCTCGGCGCACGCGAAGCGGATCTGTTCACGCTGCGCCGGGCACTGTTCGGCGAGCGGATGGAGGTCCGCCTGGAGTGCGCCGCCTGCGAAGAGGCGATGGAGTTCGACCTCGACGTAGGCCAGTTCGCCGAGCGGTTCCCCGAGGGACCGGCGGCGCAGGCCGGTGTCCCGGGCGAGCCGGTGCGGGTCGTGGTGGACGGCTGGGAGATCGCGTTCCGGCCGCCGACCGTCGCCGATCTCGCGGCGGCGGCCCGCGCGGGACGCGCCCGCACAGGCGGCCCCGGCAGCGGCACGTTCGCCGACGAGGCACGGGGCGCGCTGTTGCGGCGGTGTGTGGTCGCGGTGGTGCGGGACGGTGCGCCGCTCGACATCGCGACGGCCGTCCAGACGCTGCCCGAGACGGTGCGGCGGGCGCTCGCCGAGGCCGCGGAAGGGGCCGATCCGGGCGCCGACGTGACGTTCGGGATCGGCTGCCCGGCGTGCGGCGAAGTCACCCGCGCCGAGCTGGACATCGCCTCGTACCTGTGGACGGAACTCGACGCCTGGGCCCGTGACGTACTGCTCGACGTCCACTTGCTCGCCTGCGCCTACGGATGGACCGAGCCTCAGATCCTGGCGCTCAGTCCGCTGCGGCGCCGCTACTACCTGGAGCTGTGTGCCGATGCCTGAGCAGACGGGGCCCGCGGGGACGGGCCGGGGCACAAGCCCAGAGGCCGGGTCCGGGTCGGGTTCCGGCGGGAGCGGTGGCCTGGGCGGTGCCACGGGAGGCGGTCCTGTCGCGTCCGGCGGCGGGCCCGACTTCTTCGACCGTCTGCTGGCCCGGTACGCACCGGCCGCCGCGCAGCCGGCCGGTGCGGTGGTGCGGGTGCGGCCACGGCTGCCGGGTCCCTTCGAGCGGATCGAGTCGGTGGGCGCCGCGGACGAGGACGGCACGGAGGACGGGGCCGCGCTTCGGGCCGCGGCGCGTGAGAGCGCGCCGCGGGCCCAGAGGCGGGACGTGCGCTGCGGGAGCTCCGCACGGAGCGCGAGCGCACCGTCGTACACACCGAGCGCGCGCCTGAGCGCACGGATCGCACCGACCGCGGTCTGGAGCCGCCGCACCCCGAGCCGTCCGCACTACGCCCCGCCACGACCCCGCTGCCCACCGGGCTGCGGGCCGCCGAGGCGGGCGCCCGCGGGCCCTGGCGCGGCACGGCGGCAGCAGCGCCGACGGGGAGCACGGGCCCGGCGCCCCTGGTACCGGACACGGTCACCTCTCCCCCGGCCGGAGCCGGTGTCCTGCGCGCCGCTTCGGCGGCCGAGGCAACGGCGCGCGGCACGGCGCGGGCCGCCGCGGCACGCCGCGGCGCGCGCGGCGCCGAGCAAGTGGTGCACGTTCAGATCGGACGACTCGAAGTGAGCGCCGCCGCGCCGGAACCGAGCGCCGGGCGCCAGCAACGCGCCCCGGTGCGGCAAGCCGCAACGGTCAGCCTGGCGGAGTACCTCCAGCGCGGACGCGAGGGCGAAGGAGGCACGTCATGAGGCACCTGCCGCACGGGATACGCGCCGCGCGGCGCGCCGCCGCCACGCCCGGCAGCGCACGGAGCCGCGGCGAACAAGGCCGGGTCAAGGAACCAGACGTGACGGGGACCGAGGAAACGACGCCATGAGCAACGCACTCGCCATCGCACATGTCACCCAGGCCCTGGCCCTGCTGATCGAGAACAACCTGCGGCCGGAGATCGACATGGCCGTCTCGGTGGAGACCCGCAAGCCGCCCGCGGAACCGCCCACGGAACCGACGGTCAACGTCTTCCTCTACCAGGTCACTCCGAACCCGTCGATGCGCAACAACGACCTGGCCACCCGCGCCTCGGACGGCACCCTGCTCAAGCGTGCCGTCGCCGCGCTCGACCTGCACTACGTGATCAGTGCCTACGGCGAGGAGACCGAACTCGTCGGCCAGCGGCTGATCGGCTCCGTGGTGCGCACCCTGCACGAGATCCCCGCGCTGCCTCAGGACGTGATCGAGGCCGCGGCCGAACTCCCGTATCTGGAGGGCAGCGATCTCGCCGAGTCGCCGCAGCGGGTGCGGTTCATCCCGCAGGTGATGGACGTCGACGAGACCTCCAAGCTCTGGGGAATGCTCTACCAGACGCCGTACACCTTGTCGGTCGTCTACACGGGGACGCTGGTCCTCATCGACGGCCGCGACCAGCCGGTGCCCGCGCAGGCGGTGGAGCGCAGCAGCGTACGGGTGCTGCCGTTCGGGCCGCCGGGGGCTCCGGTGCCGGCGCGGGCCGGTGACAGGTCCAGCGGGCGGAGCGGGGCCGCGGGGCCCGACGGGGGCGACCGGGCCAGGACTGGCACAACGCCGGGTGCCGAGCCGCGCGCCCGGCCCCGTAAGACCGCGCAGCAGCCCTCTGTGAAGGAGCCGGAGGCCGCCCAGCCGCCGGCCAGTACCACCAGCAGGACCACTCACAAGACCACCAGGAAATCAGCCGCGAAGAAGACCACCGCGGCCAAGCCCCCGGACACCGCACAGCACACCAGGGGCACCAGCCGGGCCAAGGGCCCGAAGGGCCCCGAGGACTCCAAGGACTCCAACGACGAGCAGAGCTGAGCTGATGTTGAGCTGAGACAGCGTGCGTCGACCGGGCCGGGGAGCCACCGGGCCCATCAGGCACTGTGGGGAGGGCGAGGACGAACATGGACGACGGTGCGTACGGGCCGAGGCCGGGAACAGGGCCGGACGTCAGGCCTTCGGGGACGGCGGGGCCGCGGGGGGCCCACTCCGCCGGGTCCGGGTCCGGAGCGGCTTCCGATTCGTCCGCTGCCGGCGCCCTGACGCTGGCCGCCGCCCTGCAGCGCGTCCTGGCCCGTGTCGACTCCCACGCCTCACGGGCACGCCGGGACCGGGTACGGGCGAACGCTGAAACGCTGCAAACGCTGCAAACGCTGCAAACGCTGCAAAAACGGACGGCGCGCCCGGCCAAGAGGTTCCTCAAGGGACTCCTGACGAGAGCGTCGCCGTGTCCGAGGCCTTACCCCGCACGCCCGGCGCTCCTCCCACCGCGGTGGCGCGGGCGTCCGGCGTCACAGAGGCGCTCGCTACCGCCCCGGGCCCCGCCGTCGACGGCCTCGCCACGCTCGTCGCGTGCTTCGCACTCACCGCGTTCGAACGGGACATCGTCCTGCTCACCGCCGCCGCCGAGCTCGATCCGACGACGGGAGCGCGGTGCGCGGCGGCGAGCGGGGACCCGGAGCGCGCGTATCCGACGTTCTCCCTGGCACTCGCCGCGCTCGCCGAACCGCACTGGAGCGCGCTGACGCCCGTCGCCCCGCTGCGCCGCTGGCGGCTGGTGGAACTGGACACCGTCCATGCCGAGAGCCGGCTGACCACCTCACGGCTCAGGCTCGACGAGCGGATCCTGCACTTCCTGCTGGGCTCGCCGTATCTCGACGCCCGGCTGCACGGCCTGCTGCGCCGCTGCCCGCCGCCCGAAACGCGGTCGGCCCGATCGGCCCGGCCCGCCCATCCAGCCCTGCCGCCTTCGTATGACCTCGCCGCCACCCGGGTCGCCACGGGCTGGGCCACCGCCGCGCGCCCCGACGCGCCGCTCCTCGTCGAGTTGGTCGGCGGTGATCTGCGCAGCCGCGCGGATATCGCGGCGGCAGCGGCGGCGCGTTCGGGGCTCGGCCTGTACGCGATGGCCGCGGACGACGTGCCGACCGACCCGGTGGCCCGCGACCTGCTCGCCCGGCTCTGGCAGCGTGAGGCCGTCCTGCTGCCCGCCGCGCTGCTCGTGGAGGCCGGCGAACTCGACCACGACCAGCGGGCGGCGGCCGAGGCGTTCATCACGAGTGCCGCGGTGCCGCTGGTCGTCTCCGGCGACGAGCCCCGTCCCACCGACCGGCCGCGCGGCGAGCGCGTCAGCGTGCCCCGGCTCGACGACGAGGAGCAGCTGAGCCTGTGGGCGGGCGCGTTCGAGGAGGTGACCGAGCTCGAAGAGCACGATCTGCGGTCCCTGGTCGCGCAGTTCCAGCTACCACCGCATGTCGTACGGTCGGCCGCCGCCGCGGTACGCCGTGAGCTGCCCGAGGAGACGGGGCTGGACGCGGCGCAGCTGGCCTGGCGGGCCGGGCTCACCGAGGCGCGGCTCGGCATGGACGAGCTCGGGCGGCGCATCGAACCCGCCGCGGGCTGGCACGACCTGGTGCTGGCCGAGCGGCAGGTGCGGGTGCTGCGGGAGGTCGTGGCGCATGTCAGGCAGCGGGCCACCGTCCACCAGGAGTGGGGTTTCGCGCAGACGCTGCGCCGCGGGCTCGGCGTCACCGCGCTCTTCGCGGGCGGTTCCGGCACCGGCAAGACGCTCGCCGCCGAGGTGATGGCGAAAGAGTTGGGCCTCGATCTGTTCGTCATCGACCTCTCCCAGGTCGTGTCGAAGTACATCGGCGAGACCGAGAAGAACCTCCGCAGAGTCTTCGACGCGGCCGAACGCGGCGGCGCGCTGCTCCTCTTCGACGAGGCCGACGCGCTCTTCGGCAAGCGCAGCGAGGTCAAGGACAGCCATGACAGGTACGCGAACCTTGAGGTCAGCTATCTGCTGATGCGCATGGAGGCCTACCGGGGCCTGGCCGTGCTGACCACGAACATGAAGAAGGCGCTGGACGCGGCCTTCATGCGCCGCATCCGTTTCGTCGTCGACTTCCCGTTCCCCGCGCAGGGTGAGCGCGCCGAGATCTGGCGCCGCGTGGTGCCGCCGCAGACCCCCGTCAAGGACCTCGACCACGCGCTGCTCTCGCAGCTCGCCGTGGCGGGCGGTTCGATCCGCAACATCGCGCTGTCCGGCGCGTTCCTCGCCGCCGAGGAGGGCGAACGCCTCGCCATGCGCCACATGCTCGCCGCGGCCCGCACGGAGTACCTGAAGCTGGAACGTTCTCTGACGCCTTCGGAGGTGCGGGGATGGGTGTGAACGGGGCGCGGGGGGCGGGAACAAGCAGGGCGCGGGGGGCGGGAGCGGGTTCGGTGCGGGGTGCGGGGCGCGCGGGAGTGTCGGCTGCGTTGCCGGCGACCGTGCGGCCGTCTTCCGCCGGGCCGCGGGCTCCGCTGCCCGACGTCCGCGTCGACATCGGTGAGCTGGTCCTCACCGGCTTCGGCCGCGGCGTCGATCCCGGCCGCGTCACGGCCGCCTTCGAGGCCGAGCTGACGCGGCTGCTGCGGGAGCACGGCGTACCGCTCGCCGCGGCCGGCACGGACCGCTCGCTGGACTCCCTCGCCGGGCTGCCGCCGCTGCCCGCGAACCTGTCGGCCCGCCGCCTCGGCCAGGAGCTGGCACGCGCCGTGCACGAAGGTCTTGCCGGGCGGGGTGAGGCCCGATGAGCACCTCGCACACCTCCGCGCAGGACGCCAAGGCGGCCCGCGAGCGACGCCGCAAGCGCAAGGAGCGCGATGCGTCGCACGCGAAGGAGCCGATGAACCCGACGAATCCGAAGAACCCGAAAAACCCGAAAAACCCGACGAACGCTGTCAGCAGCGCAGGCCAGCCACTGGACCTCTCCGTCCGCCGTGACCTGGAGGAACAGCTCGGCCACGACCTCAGCCAGGTCCGCCTGCACACCGACCGCGACGCGGGCGCACTGACCGAACTACTGGGCGCGGATGCGGTCGCCGTCGGCCAGGACATCTTCTTCCGCACGGGCGCCTTCGCACCGGGCACCACCGAGGGCCGCCGCCTCCTCGCCCACGAACTCCTGCACACCGTCCAAAACCCGCACGGCCTGGGCACGCTGCGGGCGGGCCGCGACCTGGGCGCCGTCTCGCTGCCGCAGGAGGCGATCGAACGGGAGGCGGAGGGGGCGGCGCGGGAGATCGCGGGCGGTGGGGCGGCCGTCGCCGAGCCGGAGCCGGCAGCCGCGCAGGCGTCCGTCGAAGAGGGCCAGGAAACCCCTGGCTGGCTGCGGTACGCGACGGTCGACGCGGACCGGCAGCGCATGGAGAAGCTGGACCCGGCGACCCTGCTCGACCGGCTGGCGAACGGTGTGCTGCGTTCCCTGCGCGGCGACCCGCAGGACGCGTCGGGTCGGGTGCGGCTACAGCTCGCGCGGATGGGTTCCGAGCTTCAGGACGGTGTACTGGACCGGCTGGAACTGCGCCTGCTGAGCACCGAGTTCGACCACGTACTGGAGCTGACCGCCGAGGCCGAGACACCGCCGCTGGCCTTCGTCCCTGCCGAGACTCCCGCGGAGCTGCCGGATCTGGCCGAGCAGCGGGACGACGACCGGGTCAGCGACGCCGAACACGCCGAGGAGGCGCGCGGGGCGCGGGCCAGTCGTGCCGAGGACGCTCGCAGTGAGCAGCAGGACACCAGGGCCCGCACCGACCAGGCGGACCAGCGGCAGAGCAGGGCCGCGGATGATGCCGCCGAGGAGCAGCGGGCGGGCACGGCCCGTGCCGCGCAGGAGACCGAGCGCACCGCGTCCGGCGAGCGCGCTGCACAGGAGCAGCAGCAGACCGAGGACCAGCAGGGCGAGCAGCGCCAGGCGACCGACGAGCAGGGACAGCGGGCCGCCGCGGAGCAGCAGGACGACGCCGGCCAGCAGAAAGAGGACCGGAAGGAGCAGCGGGAGCGCGAGGAGCAGGACCCCGAGCAGGCGAACGAGCCGGGCTCCGCGAAGAAGCAGCGCGAGGATGCCGCGCTGCAGCCCGCGGACGGTGCCAAGCAGCAGAACGTCGACCCGAAGACGACCGGCCAGCCCGGTCCCGTTCGCCCGGAGAAGGTCGACGAACGGGCCGAACTGCCGGACAGTCCGCTCTCCGAGCACGGGTTGCACGAGCAGGACGACGACTACGCGACCGAGGGCGATCCGCGCGAGGAGGAGCTGCCGATCGGGGTGGAGGCGGGCGCGGACGGTGACATCTCCGCGCAGGACGACGCCGCCGTGGGCGCCGCCACGGCAGTTGCCGAGCCCGCGCTGCAGCCCGAGGACTATCTGCCCGTGTCCGACCTGGACGTCTCCGCGGTGCCGACGGCCGACCAGGCGCAGCCGGGCGCCCCGGGGCCGGCCGCGCCCGCCTTCCCCGCTCCGCCGCCGACCAAGGCGGAGCAGGTGGAGAAGGCGCGCGAGGCCGACGAGTCGGATGCGGAAGCGGAGGACGGTCCGGATGCCGAGGCCAAGGCACCGGGCGAGGAGCGCGGCCCCGTGGCGGGCGAAGCTGCGCAGCCCGAGAACGGCCCGGTGAGTGAGGCGGGTGACCGCACCACGCAGGACCTGCAGACGTCGATGCCCGCCGATCAGGAGGTCGGGCCCGATCCGCAGACCACCGACAGCGAGGACATGGCGGCGGAGGGCGAGACCAAGGCGGCCGACGACGACAAGGCGGAGGGCAGGGAGCCGGGCGAGGATGCGGCCGGCCGGGCCGACGGGGAGCGGGACGGTGCCACCGGTGACGGTTGCGAGGACGCCGACGCCAAGGACGCGCAGTCGGAGCAGGCGGACCGCGCGGCACGGGACGACGCGGAGGGCCGGGCGGCGAAGACACGGCCAGGCGTCGCGCAGGACTCCGCCCCGTCCGCCGCCGTGGGCGCCGCACCGCCCGCGGGCGCCCACACGGAGCAGACCCCGGCCCAGGACCGCGCCCCCTCCCCCGCGACCCGCCGTTCTGCCGAGCCCATCCGCAGTGAACGGGAGGCCGCCGGGCCGAAGAGTGCCGTACTGAAGGAGAGTGGGCCCGGGGCCGCGCCCAGCGGTGTCGTCGGCGACACCGAACCCGTGGGCCCGACCGCTGCCGCGGGCCCGGGCGCCGCGCCGTCCGCCGCGCAGGCGGCGGTGAGCCCCGCCGAGGAGCAGCAGGGCAATGACGCGGGCGGGCTGGGCGCTCCGGCACCGGAAGGTGCGAAGCCCGGTGCGGACGCCTCGTTGGAGAAGGACGGAGGTGGCTGCGCGCCGCCCGCGCCGCCCGCCGAGCCGGACGGGGGCGCGGCCGGCTGTGCCGCCGGGGGCGGCGGCCAGACGAAGGCAGAGAAGAAGACCGCGCCGCCCGATGTGTCCGGGCAGGATCCGAAGACCGCGCTCAGCACGATCAGCAAGCTGCCGCCCGACCAGGCGCAGGCCGCGCTGCCCGCGGTGGATTCGGCGGCCGGCAACAAGGTCAAGCAGGAGCAGCAGCGGCTCACGTCGAGCCCGCCGACGCGGGAGCGTCCGTCGGGCGCACCGCGCACCCAGGCGGCGCCGCCCGAGGCCGCACCGCCCGAGGCCGCGGTCAGCGGCCAGGTGGAGCGGGTGGAGCCAGCGGACCAGAGCGGCAAGCAGCAGGCCAAGGGCAGCGACAAGGCACAGGGCGCGCAGGCCACGGACAACGCTCCGCTTCCTGACGTGTCGGCCGTCGGCAGCAAGGAGCTGAGCCCCGAGGACGCCCAGAGCGTAGAGGCCGCCGCCGACCAGGTGCCCACCTCCGATCCGGCGCTGCGCAACAAGACCGTGGGCCCGGCCCCGAAGATCCGGCTGGAGGGCGCGAGCGACCCGGCACGCACCGACGACCAGGCCCAGAAACTCAAGGACAAGCAGACCGATCTGGTGGAGACCGGTCGCGCGGACTCCACCAAGCCGATGGGCGAGGACAGGATCTACCCGAACGTGCCGCGGGAGCAGCTGCGCGGAAAGGTGCAGGCGAAGGCCCGCATCGTGCAGCGCTCCGCGCCTGGCGCGCCACCCAAGGACGGTTACGGCACCGTCGCGCAGCAGGAGCGCGGCGGTGAAATCCAGGGGGCCGCTGGTCAGGCGCAGGCCGGTGTCGCGTCCAGCGAACGGCAGCAGCAGCAGGGCGAGCAGCAGGCCAAGCAGCAGAAGCAGGCCGAGATCGACCGCCAGGTCGCCGACAACGCCGACAAGCAGACGTCCGAACGGGGCCGGGCGGCCCAGGACGCGGAGCGCCAGCGTGTGCAGTGGCGCGACGAGCAGGACAAACATATCGATGACGCGGACACGAAGACGCAGACCGAGCACGACGGCAAGAACAAGGAGATCGTCAAGGCCCGCGACGACAAGGACAAGGAGGTAGCGGACCGCAAGGACACCGACAACAAGTCGATCGACGACCAGCGGGAGAAGTCTGAGCAGGAGGCGAAGAAGAAAAAGGAGGAGAAGAAACCCTCCGGTGGCTTCTTCGGGTGGATCGCCGACAAGGTCAAGAGCTTCTTCAGCGCGCTGCTGGACGCGGTCACCGCGATCTTCGATGCCGCCCGCAAGGCCGTCAACGGCATCATCGACAAGTTCAAGGAGTTCGCGAACAAGGCGATCGACGCGGTGCGCGACTTCGCCGTCAACGCCATCAACGCCCTTGCGGACACGCTGATCGCCATCGGCGACGTCTTGCTCGCGGCCTTTCCCTCGTTACGGGACAAGTTCCGCAATGCCATCAATAACCTCCGCGACAAGGCGATCAATGCGGTAAACGCGCTCGCCGACGGTCTGAAGAAGGCCGTGAACGCTCTGCTCGACGCGTTGGCCGCAGGACTCAATGCCCTGCTCGACGTGTTGGAAGCAGGCATCAAGGCGGCCATCAAGATCTACGAGTCGGCGATTGTCGGCGCGTTGAAATTCGTGGCGGCGGCGGTCGCGGCCTTCGGGCAGTTCGCGGAACTCATCGCCGATATTGCACCTGATCCGGGCGGCTGGCTGAGCAAGGCGGGCAGCGCGGTGAAGTCCGGGATCACGGACCATCTGTGGGGCGCCATCAAGACGGCGGTCAGGCAGTGGTTCGACGAGAAGGTGCAGAGCGTCATCGGGCTCGGCAAGATGATCATCGATGTGCTGGTCAAGGGCTGCATGTCGCTGAAGCAGATCGGCAAGATGGCGTGGGACGCGATCATCGCCGCACTGCCCATGATGATCATCATGCTGGTCATCGAGAAGGTCGTCTCGGCGATCATTCCGGCCGCCGGCGCCATCCTGACCGTCATTCAGGGCCTGATGGCGGCTTGGGGGACGGTCAGCCGGATTCTTCAGGCGTTCAGCAAGTTCTGGGCGTTCCTGAAGGCGGTGAAGGCGGGCCCGGCGGCGTGCCTGTTCGCGGAGGCGGTCGCGGCGGGTGTCGTGGCCCTGTTGGAGTTCATCGCGAACTTCCTGCTGCAACGGTTGGGCCGGGCCCTCAAGGGCGTCGGCAAGCGTCTCCAGGCCATCGCCCAGAAGATCCTCAAGGGCCTGAAGAAAGCCGGCAAGGGCGCGCGCAAGGCGGCGGGCGGCGCGGTCAACCGGGCGCGGGGCGCGGCACGCAAGGCGGCCCAGCAGGCGGCTCGGCCGGCCCGACCGGCGCACCCGAAAGGGCCGAAGGTTCCGTCCCGGCCGGGGGCGAGCACGGAGCACGGGGCCGGCAAGGCTAAGGGCCCGGGGACCTCGCAGGACCGGCCGAACAGCCGGACGCCGAACCGGGAGAAGGATCGGCACGCCGACGAGGACGCCGCCCGGCGCGAGCGCGACGCCAGCGCCCCCGGCAAGAAGCCGGACCCGAAGTCCGAGTCACGGGACGGCGACCACACCCCGGACAAGCCTCGCGACCACGAGAAACCTCCCGAGAAGCCGTCCAAGAAGAAGGAGACCGAGGCCCCCAAGCGCACCAAGCCCCGCAAACCGAAGTCTCCGGTGGGCCGGGCTCTGTCCAAGGTCAAAGGCGCGGTCAAGGGCGCCTTGAAGAAAATCCGCAACGCAGGCAAGACCCTCGGCAAGAAGCTCCGCAAGTCGAAGGTGGGCCAGGCCCTCAAGAAGACGGGCCACAAACTGCGGGACTTCTTCAAGAAGCGGAAGGACCGGGCAAAGGACCATTACAAGAACCGGAACGAGGAGAAAAAGAGGCAGAACGAGGAGCGGAAGAAGAAGGAGAACTCCAAGGAATCCAAGGAAGCACGACTCGAAAAGGCAGTAGCAAGAATCCGCCCGATCCTCAACAGGATGCTCAGCAAGGGAACCGGACGCAGTCCGCACCGCGCTGTGGCAACGGCGATGCGTGCGCTATACAGACTGACGAGCCTTGATGTGTCCGGGACCAGCACCTTCCATGACGAAGCGGTGTTGAATCCCAGGCGGATGGTCATTGAAGGAAAGGAGATCGACTCCGAGCCGATTCTCAAATACATCAGGGACGCAGAAAGAGATATCTTGCGCCAGCGCAAGAAGCTGAACCAGGGACAGAAGAATTTCCCCAGAACAGAGACCAAGACAGGAGTCGACGACAAGGGGAACGATATCAAGCGTGCAGAAATCGACGTCCCTCGGGATGCCGATATGGCAGAAGTGAACTATCACTTGACCAGTGACAGCCTGCGGACACGCATCTGGAACTGGGGAAGTTCCAAGATTCACAAGACACGCCTTCGGGGTCACTACCTTCGGAAATTTAAGGACAAGACCATACCCGAGAGCAGCCCGGGCGGCGGCACTAAGTACGCAGAGATAAAAGACAGGATCATGAAGTCCGGAAAGGTGACGGAGACCGCGAAGGCGTTGGCCGACTGGCGCACCAGTCGCGGCGGCAAGGCCCCAGTGGAGACACAGGACGACGTTGCATTGCTGACCTCTCTCTCCTTCGTCATCGAACAGCAGAGAAACACGGGCACGATGGTCACATCGACCCTCCTCGGAGATCTGTACGAAAACGCCGCAAGCGACAAAAGCTCTGCGCGGGAGAAATTCAATGAAGCGTACGACCTGCAGCCCATGATGCCCGAGGGATCACCGGCAGGGGGCGCCGCCCTGCGGGCAGGCCATCTCAAATCACCTGGAGCCCTCGACCGGGAGATCGCCCAACAGCACGGAGCACTGCAAGGCAAGGTCAGCTTCAATGATCCGAACGCACTCGATGACGTGTGGAACAGAGTGACCCCGGATGAGAAGCAACAGCTCGAAGAAAATGCAAAGGAAACCAACGACGGCGGATTGCACAAGAACGTCAACAAGCTCCAGGGTCTTCAACAGGCGGATCAACTGCTGAATCGGGAGATCGCACTGATTGAAGCATGGGTTGAACTGCGAGCCAACGTCGACACAACGGAAGATCCCCGAAGCATCGAGCGGCAGATCAAGCTACAAATACAAGAAAGGCTCAGGAATTTCTTCCCCTGGTGGAATCCGAGGACCAAGCTATGACTTCACCCGTACCTGGGGGCCGCTTTCGCTCCCGTCGCTATGTCATGCGCAACTTCGACACCGTGGACGCCGTTCATCGGATGTGCTCGCAGATGAACTGGAAAGTCACACAGGATCGCCCAGCGGACCCTCGCAGCGGACTGCCCCGCAGAATCACGTGGGAGGCGTTTGAAGGAACTTCCCTTAGCCTTATTCAAGATGCGGAACTGCACATCGCCTACCTGGCAGTCCTGAGCACGGAAAGCCAAAAGGTGGCCGATCATCTCACCCACATCATCAGTGCGAACCTTGACCTGCTCTCAGACACTGAAATCCTAGCAGGGGTCAGTGCAGCAGAAAGATCAGAAATCCGAGTAAGAGCTGCGATCACCGCTGGAATTGGAGCCCCAAAGGAATGTGATACGCAATTTCTCAGCCACTTCGAACAACTCGCAGATGACCCTGACCCTTCAGTACGCGAGGCGATGGTCAGAGGAATGTGCTTCGCCGAGTGGTCCGACCTTCTCCCCATCCTTCAGAAAATGGCAGCGAAGGATCGAAAGCGACGGGTTCGAAACCTTGCCAAACGAGGTCTCAGCGCCTTCTCCAAATCAGGGATCACAAGTTCGTAGTCGCCGTTCTGCATATCGGAGCCAGCCATCATGACCGCCTACCCCAACATCCCCAAACCCATCCGCTCCGGAATAGTCCTGGTAGACCCAGAACGCGGCACCCCGCAGCGCATCATCGTGTTGCAGTTCAACCCGGACAGCCTGGAACGCTCCATCGCGCCCCAGACAGCGGGCACGAGCAGTGACTCTGGCGGAGGCGGCAGTGGATCCGGAGACAGAAACGAAGCCTTGCGCCTGAAAGGGCCCGCACAAGAGACCTGGAAATTCACCGCCGAAATCGACTCGACCGATCAGCTCGACGTCGCCGCGCCCGACGGTATCCATCCGCAGCTCGCCGTGCTGGAAATGCTGGTGCAGCCCACCACCGCGCAGCTGCGCGAGGCGAGCCGTCTCAGTCAGAACGGCACCGTCGAGATCAGTCCGATCGAGATGCCGCTGACCCTCTTCACCTGGGGCAGCAAACGCGTCATGCCGGTCCGACTCACCGAGCTCTCCATCACCGAGTCCGCGTTCGACGTGAATCTCAATCCGATGCGGGCCTCGCTCAGCATCGGATTGAAGGTGCTGACCGTCAGCGACCTGCCCGCCGGACACCCCGGCGCCGAGCTCTACCTCGCGCACCTCGCGCAGAAGGAACGCCTCGCGGGCATGGCGCGCGCCGGAAGTCTCGGGGCGCTGGGGCTCACGCCCGGGGACATCGGCGGGGCGAGCGTCACAGCCGCGGGAGGTTCGAGGTGACGGGAATCGGCGGCGCCGGACACGCGGGGCCGGGGCGTGTCAGCGGCGCGGGCGTGGGACCTGCCGCAACCGGACGCACAGGGAGAGGCTGACCAGCGCAGATGGCCACCATCGAACCGTACGAGAACGCCCTGGACGCCATCCCGGGCGCCCACCCCTACCCCCGTTCAAGCCGGTACCACGATGCCGAGATCGGCGTGCACACCCAGCCGGACGGGACCGAGGTCCGTTACACCAAACGCCGGTTACTGCCGCCGCTGCCCGACCAGGCGAGTGACGCCACCACCCCGCACACCGTCAGCGAAGGCGAGCGCCCCGACCTGCTGGCGCAGCGCTATCTCGGCGCACCCGACCAGTGGTGGCAGATCGCCGACGCCAACCCCGTGCTCGACCCGCACGAGCTGACCGACGAGCCGGGCCGCACCATCGCCGTACCGCTGCCGGGCGGGTTCCCGGCGGGCGCGGGCGGCGCCGGTATCCGCGGCGCCGGAAGCGGCCCCAGCGCAGGAGGCCGTCGTGGCTGACGAGCCCGTGGGCCGCGGCCCGATCCATATCCAGCTGCACATGGGGCCCAAGCTCGTAAGACCCGTACCTCCGGAAGTCACCGAGGCACTGCTCAGCGCGCAGATCACCAGTACGGCCGGGGAACGGAGCGGGTTCCAGATCGCGTTCGACCTGACGAAGAAGGGCGCGCTCACCGACCGCCTGCTGCCCGATGGATACTTCGACCCGAAGACCCGGGTGATCGTCAGCGTCTCGGTCCAGGGCACCGCGAGCGTGCTGCTCGACGGGCTGATCGTGCGGCACGAGGTCGGGGCCAGCAATCAGCCGGGGCAGACCACCCTCACCGTCACGGGCGAGGACCTGACCCTCCTGATGGACCTTCAGGAGCGCACCGACCGCTATCCGAACCTGCGACCCTGGCAGCGTGTCGACCGGGTGCTCACCCAGTACGCCGACTACGGCATCGAACCGCAGATCGTGCAGGAGCAGATCGAACAGCCGCCCCGCGAGCAGCTGCGCGTCGCCTACCAGACCGGCACCGACCTGCAGTTCGTGGGCGATCTGGCCCGCGCGAACGGCTACACCTTCTACCTCGATCCGGGCCCGGTCCCGGGCCGATCCACCGCCTACTGGGGCCCGGAGAAACGCCTCGGCCAGCGCCAGCACGCGCTGAACGTCAACATGGACAGCAACTCCACCGTCGACCAGCTCACGTTCGCCTACGACGGCACCGCGCGCGAGGAGCCGCAGGCCCGGGTGCAGGACCCCGGTACGCGGACCTCGACCCTGCTGCCGCAGCCCGACATCGGACCGCTGCGGCCCCCGCTGGCCAAGCGCGCCACGCCCGCGCTCAAGCGCCGCACCCTGTCGGGCACCGCGAAGCAGGAGACCGGGCAGGCCACCGCGGAGCTGCTGGCGCGCGCCGCGACCTCCGCGGACGCGATCTCGGGCTCCGGGCAGCTGGACGTCAACCGGCACGGCTATCTGCTGTGGCCCCGCGAACTCGTCGGCGTGCGCGGCGCGGGCGTCACCTACGACGGCGACTACTACGTCAAGAGCGTCACGCACAATCTGCGCCCCGGCTCCTACCAGCAGAACTTCACCCTCTCCCGCGAGGGCCTGATCGCCATGAGCGACCGGGTCCGGCCGTGACGACCCCAAGAAACTGGAGCAGTTGAAGCATGGCGGCACCCAACAATCGCTACCTCGGCAAGTTCCGCGGCCGGGTGGTGGACAACAACGACCCGCTGCACCTCGGCCGTCTGACGGCCAGCGTGCCGGACGTGCTCGGCGACGAGGCGTCCACCTGGGCGCTGCCCTGCCTGCCGTTCACCGGTGAGCAGGCGGGGCAGTTCGTGGTGCCGGCGCCGGGCGCGGGCGTCTGGGTCGAGTTCGAGCAGGGCGATCCCAGCTTCCCCATCTGGACGGGCTGCTGGTACGGCGCGCAGGACGAGCTGCCGCCGGACGCGCTGGCAGAGCTCAAGGCGATGGGGGCCACCAAACCGGTGGTCATCCAGACACCGGGCAAGCACAAGATCCTCATGTCGGACGTGCCGGGGGGCGAGGGGATCAAGTTGCAGGCGGCCGGCGGCGCCTACATCCAGATCGACGAGAAGGGCGTGACCATCGGCAACGACCAGGGCGCGGTGATCACGCTGATCGGCAACGAAGTGAACATCAACGAGGGCCGTCTGATCGTGCCCAGGAAGCGTTGAAACGGGGGAACGCCTTGAAAGGGACCAGGTACGGGACCATGGGCAATCTATTCGGCACCGACACGGTGATCACCTGTCCGCACGGGGGCCGGGTGCGCGCCGTCACCGGGTTAGCGTCCGACGCGGTCCTGCTCGACGGCCTGCCCGTCGCGACCGCCTCGGGCGCCTGGACCGTCACCGGCTGCACCCACACCACGGGCAGCGCGGCCACGCCCTGCACCAGCGTCCGCTGGAGCCCGGGGCGCGACGGAGTGCGGGTGGACGGGGTGCCGGTCCTGCTGAACAGCACCGACGCGGAGTGCTTCAGCGCGGGGCTGCTGCCCCAGGGGCCGCCCGTGGTGCTGCCGGCGCACAGCGGGGTGAGCGCGGGATGAGCGCCCGGAGTGCACCGCGCACCGACATCGCGTTCCCGTTCCGCATTGACCGCCGGGGCCGCACCGCGCACGCGGACCATGACGCACACGTACGGGACCTGGTGGAGCAGGTGCTGTTCACGTCGCCCGGCGAGCGCGTGATGCGCCCCGACTTCGGCTGCGGCCTGCTGGACCTCGTCTTCACGCCGAACAGCCCCGAGCTGGCGGCGGCGCTCGAACTCTCCGTACAGGCGGCGCTGCAGCGCTGGCTCGGCGATCTGATCCAGGTTCAGGGGCTTGACGTGACGAGCCCGGCGAACGCCGAGAACACCGTCCGGGTGTTCCTGCGCTACGTGGTGCGCGCCACCGGACACCTCAGGGACGACGTCTTCGAGGGGAGGGTCGGGGCGTGAGCAGCGGCCATCACACGGCACCGTCCGTGAACCGGCGGGAGCGGATCAGGGCCCGGCGGCTGAACGGCATCGACGCGGTCGAGGCGGGCGACGACGGTCTGACGCTGACGGTGACCTTCCTCGGCAAGGCACCGCACGGCCTCGGCCCGCAGCACATCCGTATCGACGGCGGGCGCCGCATCACCGGCATCCGGGCCGTGCGGATCAGCGTCGAACGCGAGGAGGACCCGGAGCTCGACGACCGGATCTGTGTGACGCTCGACCGGGCGGGTGACACCTCGCGCTACCGGCTGTCCGTCGTCGCGGCCGACCCGTACGGACGGCCGGGCACCGAGCCGTATCCGGGCTTCGAGCAGCGGTATCACGGGGCTGACTTCTCGTTTTGGCCCAACTGCCCGACGCCGTTCGACGGCGTGGACGGCGAAGCTGCCGCGGAGCCCGACGGTTTCCCCGCCACGCCCGTGATCGACTACACGGCGCGCGATGACGACACCATCCGCCGGCTGCTGCTTGATCGGCTCGCGCTGACCACGCCCGACTGGGTGGAGCGCAATCCGGCCGACCTCGGCATGACGCTGGTCGAACTGCTCGCGTACACCGGCGACCGGATCGGCTACCAGCAAGACGCGGTGGCCACGGAGGCGTACCTCGACACCGCACGGCGCCGGGTCTCGGTACGGCGGCATGTGCGGCTGATCGACTACGCGATGCACGACGGCTGCAACGCCCGCGCGTTCGTCGCCATCGAGACCGCCGGCGAGCAGATGCTGCTGCCGGGCACCTTCCGCTTCGCCGCCGTGGACATCCGCACGCTCGACCCGCAGGAACGGCTCGACCCCGGCACCGTCATCGACGACCGCGATCTCGCCGTGCTGGACGAACACGGCTCGGTCGAGGTCTTCGAACCGGTCGCCACCGCCGACCCGCTGGTGCTGCGCGAGGCGCACAACGCCATCGGGCTGTGGACGTGGGGCGGCGAGGTGTGCGCCCTGCCGCGCGGGGCCACCGCGGCGACCCTGCGCGACGCCTGGGCCGACGAGGGACACGGGCACGAACGGCGGCCACGGCAGCTCAGTCTGCGCGCCGGTGACGTGCTGATTCTTGAGGAGGTCAAGGGCCCGCGGTCGGGCACTCCCGGCGACGCGGACCCCGCGCACCGGCAGGCCGTCCGGCTGACCTCCATCACACCGGCCTTCGACGAGGTGGAGGAGCAGCCGGTCCTTGAGGTGACCTGGGCCGCCGAGGACGCGCTGCGTTTCGCGCTCTGCCTCACCACGCGCGGCGGCACCGACTGCGCCCCGGTGGCGGACGTCAGCGTGGCGCGCGGCAACGTGGTCCTGGTCGACCACGGGCGCTCGCTCGGCGCGGACCCGGACGGGCGCGAGCTGCCCGAGACGGTGACGGTGCCGCCGGTGCCCGCTGTCGTCGCCCGCTGCGGGCCGCCGGACTTCGGCTGCGGGGACCACGCGGCGGGCAATACGCCCGCGCATGTCATCAACACGCTCACCGCGAAGGCCGCAAGCGGACGGCCGCTGACCGCCGACGACCTGCGTGAACTGTACGCCGCGGTCGGCGAGGACGCCGTGGCCCGCGCCGGTCTGGGCCTCGAACTCGCAGGTCAACGACGCGAGCGCAGCGAGGTGGCGGGAGCTTCGGCCGACAGCTGGGGGAGGGTCGTGCCGGGAACGGCGTACGAGCAGGCCGCGGCGCTGCGGACGCTGCTCGCCCAGTCGGTGTACCCGGGCGCGCTGGGCCGCGTGCCGCGTTTTCGACCACTGCTCGGCCGCTCCCCCGTCACCCAGGCGGTGCCGTTCCCGCTGCCCGCGCGGGTGGCCGCGGGGCAGGCGGATCTGCTCGCGGCGATCGAGGAGCGGGTGCGGCGGCGGCTCGTCGAGTTGTGGCGCGGCGTCCGCGACCGCAACCAGCTCACGGACGACGAGATCGCCGAGGTCACCGTCCTGTTCGGCGACACGGCAGTCGAACGCCACGAGCTGCGCCGCCATCCCGAACGGGCCCTGCGCGACCTGCTGCACCGCAGCCCGGAACTACTCGGCGGCAAGCTGCGCAGGATCGACGTGCTCACCGCGCGGGCCCGTGCGGGCACCGTGCTCGGCGCGGACATCGCCTGGGAGATCGCGCACAGCTGGGGGCCCGCGTACGCGCTCGGGCTGCGCCCGGACGGGCCGGGACTGCGCGGCCCGGCGAGCGCGGCGCTCGACCAGGACCCGCGCGCGGCGCTGCCCGCGGTCCGGCTGTCCGCGGCCGACCGTCCCAACGGCCGCCACCCGCCCGCCGCGCACGACAGACCGGACCACGCCCCGGCCCCCGGACACACCGGCCCCGAAGTCTGGACCCCGCGCCGCGACCTGCTCTCCAGCGGTCCCCGCGAGCGTCACTTCGTCGGTGAACTGGAGGACGACGGGCGGCTCGCGCTCCGGTTCGGCGACGGTCGGTACGGGGCGCGGCCCGCTCCGGGCAGCAGGCTCACCGTGCACTACCGGATCGGCGGCGGCCGGGCGGGCAACGTGGGCGCCGAGGCCATCAACCACCTCGTTCTGCGCCGCGACGAGGACGCCACCGACACCGGCGCACCGCTGCCGTCCGGCACTGCCGCACAGACGTGGGCGGTACCGCCGGTGGGCGTGCGCAATCCGCTGCCCGCCACCGGCGGCACCGAGCCGGAACCCGTCGATCAGGTACGGCAGCTGGCCCCGCTGGACCTGAAGCGCACCCGGCTGCGCGCGGTCACCGCGGACGACTACGCGGCACTCGCCGCCGCCCTGCCCGGGGTGCAGCGCGCCGCGGCGCAGATCCGCTGGACCGGCAGCGGACAGGAGACCCATATCGCGATCGACGCCGCGAGTACCGCCCAGGCCCGGGCGGCAGTGACAGAAGGCGGCGGTACCCCTTCGCCCGTGCTGCTCGACGCGGTGGCACACGCCCTGGAGGCGTACCGCCGCATCGGCCACGACCTCGTCGTGGGTCCGGCCCACCTCGTACCGCTCGACATCGCGCTCACCGTCTGCGCCGCGCCGGGCCACCAGCACGGACGGGTCCTGGCCGAGCTGTACCGCGTGCTGGGCAGCCGGCGGTTGCGCGGCGGCGGTCTCGGCTTCTTCCATCCGGACGCGCTGACATTCGGCGAACCGGTGCGGCTGAGCCGTCTGGTGGCGGTCGCGGCGGCCGTGCCAGGTGTGGTGAGCGTCGAAGTGACACGGCTGCGCCGGCTCTTCCACCCCGACCGGGGAGAACGCGAGGAAGGCGTGCTGCGGCTCGGCCCACTGTCGATCGCCACCTGCGACAACGACCCGGAGCGGCCCGAGACGGGCCGTCTGCAGATCACCCTCGGGAGTGTCCAATGAGCTCCGCCGACCGTACGACGAACACAGCAAGCACCGCCCACCCGACAAGCACCGACGGCAGCTGCGGATGCGGATGCGCCGGGCACGACGAGCGGATCGGGCACACCGGCGCACCGCACAACCCGCCAGGCCGCACCGCCCTGGACTACCGCGTCGGCGACTACGGCAGTTTCCTCGCCGCCCTGCACGACCGGCTCGCCTCGCCCGCCTACCCGGCGCTGCGCGGCCTGACCGTGCGCACCCCCGACGACCCGGCGCTCGGAGTGCTGGACGCCGCCGCCGTCCTCGGCGACCTGCTCACCTTCCACTCGGAGCGGATCGCCGACGAGGCGTATCTGCGCACCGCGGACGAGCACCGTTCGCTGGTGCTGCTCGGACGTCTGGTCGGCCACCGGCCACGGCCTGGAGTGGCCGCGGGCACCCATCTCGCCTACACGCTCGACCGCGATCCGCGCGCCCGGGACCTGGTGGTGACGGTGCCGCGCGGAGCCCGCAGCCACAGCGTGCCGGCCTCCTCCGACGAGGACACGCAGACCTTCGAGACCAGCGAGGACCTGGCCGCCCGCTGGGACTTGAACGAGCTCGCGGTGCGCCGCCGCCGTCCCGTCCCGCACACGCCGGACGACCTCGCCAAGCGTCCCGAGCTGTATGTCGCGGGAACCGCGACCGGGCTGCACACCGGCGATCGGCTGCTGTTCGTCTTCGGCGCGCAGGCCGGCGGGCAGCGGCTGCTGCTTCCGGTGGCGGGTGTGCGCGTCGACCACGACGAGGCGATCACGGCCGTCACGCTGCCGCAGTCGCCGCCGCCCACGCTCAAGGAGCTCATCGACGAGACGGCGCGCTGGATCGCCGAACCCGCGACGCCGGGCGAGCCAGGTGACGAGCCGCCCACGCCCGAGGTGCCCAACCCGCGCCCCGTGAGCCGGCTCATCGAGGACTTCGACGCGCAGGTGCTGGCACCGCTGCGCGCCGACCTGCCGGGCCTGACGATCCCCGACTCCTTCGTCGCCCGCCTCACCGCACCGCACGACCGGCTGGCGGAGGCACAGGCGCTGGCCGCCCCGTACGAGACGGTGGCCGCCTGGTTCGAGGAGTTGCAGACGGTCCTCGCAGAGCTGCGGGAGCGGGCCGAACAGCTGGCGCCGTCGGTTCCCGTGCCGCAGCCGGACACGAACACCGCCACCCTTGTGACCCCGCGGACCGCCGCCCTGCGCGCCCTGAACGCCGTACTCCCCGCCCTGCGCACCAGCGTCGCCCCGCTGTCCGCGGGCAGCACCGGCGGCAAAGGCGCGGCGCACGGCCCGTACGGCAGCGGCTCGGGGCTCGCCGCGCAGTTGCTCGCGGCGCTCGATCCACGGGTCGCGGACGGCCTGTATCCGGCCTGGCGGCAGGCCGCCGTGCCCAGCACGCCCGACGTGCTGCGCGAATTGCTGGCGATGCGGGTGGGCGCCGCCGTGTTCGGTTCGACCGCGCCGCTCAAGCCGGTGCAGGACGCGAACGGCCGGGTGCTGCGGCAGACCGACTGGCCGCTGGTCGGCGGCACCCTCACAACGGTACGGATCATCTTCGACACGGCGGGCAAGGTGTCGCAGCGTGCGGAGTTCCAGTACACGGAGACCGGTTCGGCGTTCCAGCTGGTGCGGCCACTGCCGGACCACAGCACGTTCCCGTTCGGACCGGGCCAGGTGGAGCTCACCACCCGGGCCGGCCAGGACCACGAGCTGCACTGGCTCAGCCGCCGCCTCACCGACTCGCAGGACGCGGGCGTCACGGTGCGGCTGCTCGCCGGACTGCCGGAGCGCACGCTCTTCGTGGGCCGGCCCGACGAGGACGGCCGGGTGCAGGTCGCCGTCAACAACGGCGAGGCGAAGGAGTACCTGCTCACCGCGGGCGCTCCGGTGCAGTTCACGCACGGCGCCCTGGAGGTGACCCTGCAGTACACCGTCGCGGGTGGGCCGCCCCACGTGGAGATCAACCTCGCGTCCGTGCCCGCCCCGGCCAGCCGCCGGCTGCTCCAGCTGGACTCCGTCCAGGACAGCATCACGGTCGGCAGCTGGGTGACGATCCTGCGGCCCCGCAAGGGCGCGGCGAACACCACGAGTCCACCGGTCACGGGCACCGTCACCGCAAAGGCCGCCGGCGACACCGCGCCCGACCCCGCGGTCCCTCCTGCCGCCGCCCCCGCCCCCGGCACCCCGATCCCCATCCCCGGCGACCCCGGCCTGGCGTTCGTCGCCACGAAGGTCGTCTCGGTGCGCACCGCCGCGTACACCAACTACGGCATCACGGGCCGCGGCAGCGAACTCGTCCTCGCCGACGACTGGCTGGACGAGCACGACGTGCTGCTCTCGCACATCAGGGACGCCGAGATCTACGCGGGCGGCGAACCGCTCCAGATGGCGGACGAACCGCTCGGCGAGGACGTACACGGCAACGAGATCGAACTCGACGCGCTCTACGACGGCCTCCAGCCGGGCCGCCTGCTCGCCGTCTCGGGCGAACGCAGCGACATCCCGGGCACCGCGGGCGTGCGGGCCACCGAGATCGTGGTGCTCGCGGACGCCGTCCAGAGCGTCGACCCCGGGCTACCGGGCGACCACGTCCACACCGTACTCACGCTCACCACCGACCTGGCGTACCGCTACCGCCGCGAAACGGTGCAGATCCTCGGCAACGTGGTGGCCGCGACGCACGGCGAGAGCCGTGACGAGCCGATCGGCAGCGGCGACGCGGACCGCGTCAACCAGACGTTCCAGCTCTGGCAGTCCCCGCTGACCTGGCTGCCGTCCGACACTCCGCTGGGCGCCACGCCGACCTTGGAGATCCGCGTCGACGGGCTGCTGTGGCGGGAGGCCGACGGTGCATCCTCGCTCGCCGGGCGCGGCCCGCGCGAGCGGGTCTACATCACCGGCACCACGGGCGACGGGCGCACCACGGTGACGTTCGGCGACGGCGTGCACGGCGCACGGCTGCCCACCGGGCAGGAGAACGTCCGCGCCCGCTACCGCTTCGGCACCGGACGGGCCGCCAACGTCCAAGCGGACCGCATCACCCAGGCCATCACCCGCCCGCTCGGCGTCACCGCCGTCACCAATCCGCGCCCGGCGTCCGGCGGCGCGGACGCGGACGGGCCCGCGCTGACCCGCCGTACCATCCCGCTGGCCGTCGGCGCCCTGGACCGGCTCGTGTCGGTGCGGGACTACGAGGACTTCTCCCGCTCGCGGGCAGGCATCGGCCGGGCCTCGGCCGTCGAACTCTTCGACGGACGGCGGCGGATGCTGCACGTCACGGTCGCGGGCACCGCCGATGTGCTGATCACCGAGGACGCGCAGGTGCTGGGGACGCTGCGGGCCGCGCTCGCCGAGTACGGCGACGCCCGCCTTCCGGTGCGGGTGGACGCCCGCGAACTGGTCCTGTTGCTGCTCGCCGCCCGGGTGAAGCTGACGTCCGCGTACACCTGGGCGTGGGTCGAGCCGCGGCTGCGTGCGGCACTGCTGCGGCGGCTCGGCTTCGAGGGCCGTGAACTCGGCCGGCCCGCGCACCTCTCCGAAGTGCTGGCGGTGGCCCAGGCGGTGCCGGGCGTCGACTACGTGGACGTCGATGTGTTCACCGGTGTGCCCGCGTCGATCACCGCGGAGCAGCTGGTCGAGCTGCTGACCACACTGGACGAGCCGCAGGCGCAGGTGCCCGCGCGCACCGCCAGGTACGACGAGCAGATCTGCACGGTCACCGCAGCGGACGGCGAAACGCTCACTTCCCTCGCCGCCCGCTGCGGCATCCCGCTCGCCGAACTGCTGCGCCTCAACCCCGACATCACCGACACGCGCCCGCTGGCGCGGGGCCGTTCGGTGTTCGTCTTCCGCGGCATCCGGCCCGCGCAGCTCGCGCTGCTCACGCCGGACGTCGCGGACACGCTGATTCTGACGGAGGTCAAGTGATGTCCAGGGAGCCGGACGGGCTCGCGCAGCTGCTTCCGCAGTGGTACCGGCTGCGCGACGCGGACGACGGCCGGCGCGATGAGCCGCTGCGCGCGCTGCTCGCCGTCATCTCCGAACAGCTGGATCTTGTGCGCGAAGGGGTCGAGCAGGGCTACGACGACCTGTTCGTGGAGACGGCGGCGGACTGGGTGCTGCCGTACCTCGGCGATCTGGTGGGCTACCGCACCCTGCCCGGCTACGAGCGGGTGCCGGCCACCGGGCTGCACGACGGCGGAGCGCTCGACGCCTCACGGGAGCGGCTCGCGCAGGCGCTCGCGCCGCGCCGCGATGTCGCCGCGACCGTCGCCGACCGTCGCCGCAAGGGCACCCTCGCCCTGCTGGAGGAGTTGGCCGCGCAGGTCGCCGACTGGCCCGCGCAAGCCGTCGAACTCTCCCGGTTGCTGGCCCACCAGCAGCCGGTGAAGCTGTACGGGACGGGCGGCGCCGCGGCCGATACGGCACGCCTCGGGCGCGGCCGGACGGCGGATCTGCGGGACGGTTACGCGCTCGGGCTCGCGGGCACTCCGTTCGGGACGGTGGCACGCTCGGCGGACGTACGGCGCGCGGGGTCATCTCACCGGCAGGGCGGTGTGACGCCGGCCGGGGTGGCGCTCTTCGTGTGGCGCCTGAAGCCGTATGCGCTCACCGCGTCGCCCGCGTACTGCATCGACCGGGCCCGCAACCTGTACACGTTCTCGATCCTCGGCAACGACAGCCCGCTGCTGACCAGGCCGGAGCCGTCCGCCAGCTCCACCGCCACCTCCAGCGCAGACAACGTCCCGGCCTTCATCACCCGCCGCCAGCTGCACGAACGGCTCGCCGACTACTACGGCCCCGGCAAGAGCTTCGTGATCCGGCGAGACGGCGAGGACCGGCCGGTGGCGCCGTCCGACATCGTGGTGGCCGACCTGTCGCGCTGGCGCTACCGGCCGCGGCGCGGCCAGGTCGCCGTCGACCCGGAGCTCGGCCGCATCGCCTTCGGCGCACGCTCCGCGCCGCGGCAGGGCGTATGGGTGGACTACCACTACGCGTTCGCGACGGACCTGGGCGGCGGCACGTACGCACGTGAGCGGGTGGCGCGTCCTGACGCGGCGGTGTACCGGGTCGGGCCGCACCAGCCGTACCAGCGGATCATGGACGCCTACCGCGCCTTGCAGCACGACCGGCGCGCCGCCCGGATCGGGCCTGAGGGCATCATCGAGATCACCCACAGCGGCTCCTACCAGGAACAACTCGACTTCGACCTCGATTGGGGCGACCGCCTTGAGGTCCGTGCGGCCGAGGGCTGCCGTCCGGTGATCCGGCTGCTCGACTGGTACAGCAACCGTCCCGACGCGCTCAACATCCGTGCGGTGGAACGGAACGAAGGCCACGGCGGAAGCGACGGACAGGGCCACGGGCAGCAGCACGGGCCTGGCCACGAGCACGGGCCCGGGCCGGACTGTGGCTATGCGCCGCCGCGGATCGTGCTCGACGGGCTGCTGGTCACCGGGCGCGGCATCAATGTGACGGGCCCGGTGGGCGCGGTCGTGCTGCGGCACTGCACCCTCGTTCCCGGCTGGTCGCTGGAGCCCGAGTGCGATCCGCACTCCCCGCAGGAACCCAGCGTCGTCCTGGACCACACCACCGCCTGCCTCCAGGTCGAGCACAGCATCCTCGGCACCATCCAGGTCATCGGCGACGAGGTCGCCACCGATCCGCTGCCGATCCACCTGAGCGACAGCATCCTGGACGCGACCGGGCACGACCGGGCGGCCCTGTCCGCGCCCGACTGCCTACTCGCGCACGCCGTGCTGCACGCGCACCGCACCACCGTCATCGGCGAAGTGCACACGCACGCCGTGCAGATCGCCGAGAACTCGCTGTTCACCGGGGAGTTGCGGGTGGCCAGGCGAGGCGTGGGCCGACTGCGTTTCTGCTACGTGCCGCCCGGCTCGCGCACCCCGCCGCGCTACTGCTGCCACCCCGGTCTGAGCACCGCGGCCCACCCCGGGCAGGCCGCGCTGCTGCGCCCGCTCTTCACGTCCGAGCGGTACGGCACGCCCGCGTACGGGCAGCTGGCCGCGCAGTGCGCGCCGGACATCCGGCGCGGCGCCGAGGACGGTTCCGAGCTGGGCGCGTTCCACGATCTGTATCTGCCGCAGCGTGCGGACAGCCTGCGCGCCCGGCTCGCCGAGTACACCCCGGCAGGCACCGACGCGGGGATCTTCTATGTGACATGAGCCGGACCGGCCACGGGGCCGGGACACGGTGCCACCGCACATCCCGCATCCCGCATCCCCATCAACTTCGCACGACTTCCGATCCGACCCAGGGGGACCCCTTCGATGCACGCTGATCTCTCGCGCCTCGTCTTCCGACCCGAACGGCACTACTCCGCCGTCATCGCCCAGCAGGGCCGCGTCCAGTTGGACGCCGACGCCAACGAACAGGCCGCCATCGAACTGAACCGGGCGCGGGCGCTGGCCGCCGATCTGATCGGGCAGCACGGCGGGCCGGGCGGCGCCACCGGCTTCAAGATCGTGTTCCAGGGCGGCACCCGCGACATCGACGACCTGGCCATCGGCGGCGGCCGGTACTACGTCGACGGAATCCAGCTGGACGCCGGCCGGCCGCAGCCGGGGACACCGGTGCCCGATTCCGACGACGCACCGGCCGACGACGCGTCCCAGGACGCCCCGGCCGCCGCGCCGCCGCCCGCCACCTGGTCGTACTGGGACCAGCCCGATGCCTACCGCGACCCCGAGCGGCCTGGTGACCGGCTGCCGTCGCAGTTCCCGTTCCTGGTCTATCTGAAGGTGTGGGAGCGCTCGGTGACGGCGGCCGAGGACCCGGTGTTGCGCGAGGTGGCGCTCGGCTCGGCGATGCCGGACACCGCGGCGCGCGCGAAGACCGTCTGGCAGGTGCTGCCGCTGCCGCTGTCCGCGCTGGATCTCGGCACGAGCGCTGCTGGCGCGGACACCGAGCCCGACCCCGACGCCGTACGCGCCGCGTTCCGCAGCTGGGCCGACGCGCAGGAGGCGGCCGGGTCCCGTGTCGCGATCCGCGCCCAGCGGCCCGAACGCGCCGACGAGGACCCGTGCCTGGTGGCGCCGGACGCCCGCTACCGCGGGCCGGAGAACCAGCTGTACCGCGTGGAGATCCACGACGGCGGCAGCGCGCAGGAGGCCACCTTCAAGTGGTCGCGCGACAACGGCTCCGTGGTCTTCCCGGTGGACGGCCTCGACGGCACCTGGGTCGATCTTGCGTCGCTGGGCAGCGACGACAAGCTGGACCTGAACGTGGGCGACCGGGTCGAGTTCGTGGACAGCGCCTATGCGAGCCGTCTGGAGCCGTTGCCGCTGCTGCGCGTGGAGGAGCTGGATCTGCCGGGGCGGCGGGTACGGCTCTCGGGCGAACCGGCGCAGGGCGTCGGGCGGCGCCCCGAGCTGAACCCGTATCTGCGCCGCTGGGACCACCGGGACGGACACCGGCGGCCTTCGGGCACAGCGGGCGGCGGACGGGGCGCGGGCGCGGGAGTGCAGCACGGGGCGGTGCGCGTCGAGGAGGGGCGCTGGCTGCCGCTGGAGGACGGTGTCGAGGTCTACTTCGCCAAGGGCGGCAGCTACCGCACCGGCGACTTCTGGTGTGCCGCCGCCCGCACCGCCACCGGCGGTGTCGAGTGGCCGATGGACACGGCCCGCCGCCCGCTGCTCCAGGCCCCGCTCGGTGTCGCGCGGCACCACGCGCCGCTGGCCCTGATCACCGGCGAGCAGGGCTCCGTGGATCTGCGGCTGGCGTTCGGGCCGCTGGCCGGGGCGATTCCCGCGGCCAGCGCCGGGCAGTTGGCGGCCGAACGGCAGGCACGCGACGAGGAGTCGGCCGCGGAGCTCAAGTCCGGCCAGAACCCGCGCTCGCAGACCACGGCGGGCGCGGAGGCCGCCGCGGCGCCCGATCCCGATAACAGCGGTGCCGGCGGCGCACCGACAGGTCAGCCGGGGGCCGGGGACAAGAAGACCGGGGAGCAGGGCGGCCGGGGCGGGCGGCGCCATGGCTGACCCGCTGACCGCCGCGCGCTTGCTGAAGGCGCTGCGCGACGAAGGGCTCACGGTCCACGAGGTGCGCGACTGGCGCAGACACAACCGCAACACCAAGGGGCCGTGGGGCCCGCTGAACGGTGTGATGATCCACCACACCGTCACCGAGGGCGTCAGCGCCTCGGTGGACCTGTGCTACGACGGCCGCAGCGATCTGCCAGGGCCGCTGTGCCACGGCGTCATCGACAAGCAGGGCGAGGTCCACCTCGTGGGCTCGGGCCGCGCCAACCACGCGGGCCTCGGCGACCTCGACGTGCTGCGCGCCGTCGTCCGCGAGAGCGCGCTCCCCGAGGACAACCAGGCCAACGCCGACGGCAACAGCCGCTTCTACGGTTTCGAATGCATCAACCTGGGCGACGGCAAGGACCCGTGGCCCGCAGCGCAGCTGAACGCGATCGTGCGCGCCGCGGCTGCGGTCTGCCGCGCCCACGGCTGGACGGAACGGTCTGTGATCGGCCACAAGGAGTGGCAGCCCGGCAAGATCGACCCTCGCGGTTTCACCATGGCCGGCCTGCGCACCCGCATAGCGGCACGGCTGGCAGCGGCGCCCGGGGGCGCGGACTCCGGCGATGGTGCGGACGGTAGGAACGGTGCGGACGGTGCCGGGGGCAGTGCGAGTGGCGGGGGCCCTGGACGGCAGCCGGCACCCGTAGACGTTCCCGCCGAGCCGGGCCGGCCGCCGAAGCCGACGTCCGAGCCGCTGGTGTACGAGCCTTTCCCGGGCGTCGGGTTCTTCCACGCCGGCCGGCGCGATCCAGTGATCACCATGATGGGCCACCGCCTCAACGCCGAAGGCTGTGGCCGCTACCGCCAGGGCCCTTCGCCGGACTGGAACGACGCCAACCGCCGCTCCTACACCGCCTGGCAGAAGAAACTCGGCTTCCGCGGCAGGGACGCCGATGGCATCCCCGGCCGCGTCAGCTGGGACCTGCTGAGAGTGCCGCGCGTGTCACCTCGGTGACCCGCACGTCACGCCGGTGGTCTCACTGGCCGCCGGGCACCTGCCCGCTGAGTCCGGTGACCACGTCCTGGACGAGGTGCAGGGTGTCCTGGGGCACGGTGTCGGGGATCTGGCCGGCCTCCACATCGCCCTGGACGCCGGCGGCGATGTACAGCGTGTCTCCGACGACGCGCAGGGCGGTGTACGGCAGGCCGCCGGGCGCGGCGGGGTCGGGGAGCTGCTCGTGGGCCGCGACCGCAGCTTGGGCCACCACCGACACGACGGCTGCGACCGGCGGGGACTGGGTCACCGCGCTGAGCAGCGCGGTGGGCACGTCGCCGGGCTGGGGCGCCGCGGCGGGTACGGCGGCCGACTGGGCGGCCGGGGCCGCGGTGGTGTGGACCGCGGCGGGCGCTGCGGTGGACTGGGCGGCCAGCTCCGGCGCGAACGCCGACAGCGGCCCGAAGAGGTAGTCGACCTCCGGCGCCGCTTCGGGCGCCTGCGCTGCGTGCGCTCCGGCCTGCGCCACCGCACCGGGCGCCTGGGCGACGGCGCCGTGGGCGACGTCTGCGCTTCCGGGGCCGGTGCCATGAGCGGCAGTTCCGGCGGTCGCCACCGCTCCTTGGGCCACGTGCGTCACCTGACCGCCGACACCGTGCGCTCCCTGAGCCGTGTCACCGGCCACCCCGTGAACCACCTGGCCCACGGCCCCGTGCAGCGCGTCGGCCGTCTGGGCGATGGCGTCGTCCACGCTGACGTCGCTGACCGCTTCGGCGGGTTTGTCCGGTACGGAGACGGAGTGCGCGGGCAGTTCGTCCGCGCTGGCGACGGCGGAGCCGAGCGCCCACGCGCCGGAGACACCGGCGGCGATCACGATGGTGCGTCGGATATTCTTGTTCATACGTACGTCAGATCCTTCGGGATTGCGACTGGTATCCGCGGCCGGTGGACGCGGCCCGGACGGCGGGCAGACCTGTTTCCGCCCCCGCGTGGCAGGTCACCCGGCACGGTGAACGGCCTGCCCTGGCCGGGGATTTCGAGAGTGTCACGCTGTCCATCACGGACGGCAGCCCGGCCCACACGGCAACCGCGCCCGGTACCGGCCAGCCACCACGGCGTACCCGCATGCACCACCACCGCTCCCGGGCCATCATGCCGTTGCCCCGCCACGGAGCTGGCGACGGGCCCCCTTTCGACCGCCCCGCCCGAGGCCACGCCGCGGACAGAGCGCGGCACGACCGGGCCACCCAGCAGCAGCACCACCTGGAGCGCACGCCGCCCGGCCGCCGCGCGCACCATGCGCTCGGCGGCACCGGACCCGGGTCCAGGGGCTGCACAGCTCAGGATCGTCGGTCCTCCGGTACGAGGAGACGGTGGACGGTACGGCGCTCGGCAGGAACACCCGCATGCGCCGCCGATCCTTGCACGGGACGCGGGAGGTTACGCAAGACCCTCGTTACTATTGCGCGTTCCTGCCCGCTGTTGACCAGTCGGCGTTCCTCCACGGTCCGTACCGTCCGGCCTCCGTGATCCGGGAGTGAGCGACCGGCCGGTGCACGCCGGAGTCCACCGGCCGGCTCCTGTCGCTCGCCTCGTGTGCCCGGGCGCTGCCCGCCGATGATTCGCGGGCGTCACCGCGCGGTGGCTCTGTCCGGTACGGGTATCGGGCGCTTCTCGATGGCTGCCGCCATCACCTCCGGGAACAGGTCGGGCGTGCAGGCGAACGCCGGTGCGTCCAGCGCGGCCAGTGCCGCCGCGTGCTCACGGTCGTATGCGGGTGCCCCTTCGTCGGAGAGCGCGAGCAGCGTGACGAACTGGACTCCGGACGCCTTCATGGCCGCCACCCGTTTCAGCATCTCATTGCGTATCCCGCCCTCGTAGAGGTCCGAGATGAGGACGACGACGGTGTCGGCGGGGCGGGTGATCTGGGACTGGCAGTACGCCAGCGCCCTGTTGATGTCCGTACCGCCGCCGAGCTGGGTGCCGAAGAGCACGTCGACGGGGTCGTCCAGCTGATCGGTGAGGTCGACGACGGCGGTGTCGAAGACGACGAGCCGGGTCGCGATGGACCGCATCGACGCCAGCACCGCGCCAAACACGGACGCGTACACGACGGAGGCGGCCATCGAGCCCGACTGGTCGATGCAGAGGATCACCTCTTTCTTCACGGACTGCGACGCCCGGCCGTAGCCGATGAGCCGCTCGGGAATGATGGTGCGGTACTCCGGGAGGTAGTGCTTGAGGTTGACCGCGATGGTGCGGTTCCAGTCGATGTCGTGGTGGCGCGGCCTGCTGATCCGGGCGCTGCGGTCGAGCGCGCCGGTGAGGGTGGCCCGGGTGCGGGTGGCAAGGCGCTTCTCCACGTCCTGGACGACCTTGCGCACCACGGCGCGTGCGGTCTCCTTGGTCGTCTCTGGCATCGCCTTGTTCAGCGACAGCAAGGTGCCGACCAGGTGCACGTCGGCCTCCACCGCCTGCAGCATCTCCGGCTCCAGCAGCAGCGCGGAGAGGCCGAGCCGGTCGATGGCGTCGCGCTGCATGACCTGGACCACGGAGGACGGGAAGTAGGTCCGGATATCGCCCAGCCAGCGCGCCACCGACGGCGCCGACGCGCCGAGCCCGGCCGACCGGTCACGCCCGCGCTGCTGCCCGTCCGCCTTGCCGTAGAGCGCGCCGAGCGCACCGTCCATCGCCGCGTCCCGCCCGGCCAGGGCGTATCCGGTGCCGTCCGCCGCGTCACCGCCGAGCACGAGCCGCCAGCGCCGCAGCCGCTCGTCACCGCCTGTGGCCCAGCCCGCCGCAGGCATCCCGGCTTCTTCCCCGCCCGCCATGGCTCCAGAAACC
Organism: uncultured Actinomycetota bacterium; assembly: GCA_963761765.1. Taxonomy (GTDB): domain Bacteria; phylum Actinomycetota; class Actinomycetes; order Streptomycetales; family Streptomycetaceae; genus Streptomyces. The sequence goes on along the minus strand of CAVXIJ010000001.1, from coordinate 406,520 downwards.
GCCACCTTGGTCATCCCGCCACCCCCGCTGTCCGCTGCACCGCTGTGTCGTGCTCGGCCGAAGAACTGTCGTGCAGGGCCCGGGAACCACCGCCGATCGTCCCGCGCGCCCCGGCCGACACCTCCCGCCGGCCCCCGGTCCCGGCCGTCCCGTCACCTCCGGTACCGATCACGGCGCCCGCAGCGGCAGCCGTCCGCACCGCGTCGGGCGAGGCCAGGCCGAGCAGCAGTGACAGCACGGGGAGCACGGCGTCAGCGCGTGCCGCGTCCAGCTCGGCCGCGAACCCGGGCAGTGCCACGCCTGCACCGCGCACCTCAGCGGGCGCACCTCCCGGACCACAGCGCACCAGCTCGCCCAATGTGCGGCGCACTCCCGGCTCATAGGCCGAGAAAGTGCGGCGCAGCAGCGGCAGTACATCCGTGAAGGCGGTGTCCGAGACCGTGGTCAGCCAGTCGTCGACCAGGGCGAGCAGCCGCTCGTCGTGGACGAGGAGCATTCCGGAGCCGGAGCCGCCGCCGACGAAACCGTCGATCCACGCCGCCGCGTCGGCGGGCTCGGTGCCCGGCGACAGCGCAAGCCCCATCCGCCGCGCCGCCTCGTCCTGCGTCGAGTCCCCTTCGTCCAGCAGCAGCCGGGCAGTGCGCCCGCGCAGCACCCCGGGCACCGACTCCCGGCCGGCCAGCCCCTGCAGCACGGAGTGCCAACGCCCCCGCATGCCGCGCGCACCGCCAACACCACCTTGCACGGACACCGCCACGGGTCCCTGGGCTCCAACCGCCTCGTCCGCCTCGTCCTCCGTCAGAAGCCCGACCGCACCGTGCACCGCGTCGACATGGCGCCGCATCTCGGCGGCGGCCTCTGCGTCCAGGGACGCGCAGGCAGCCGGCAGGCCGACGAAGACGCGCTCGGCGAGGCCCTCGGCCACCTCGCCGAGGGCGCGGGTGTCGGTACCGCGTACGTCGCCGTAGCGCAGGGAGCGGACCAGGGCAGGGAGGGCCTGGGCGAGGTGGCCCACGTCCGCGTCCAGGGCGGCGCGGTCGGCGAGGGTGCGCATCACCACGGGGAGCGCGTCAGGCAGTTCGGCGAGCAGACAGTGCTCGGCGAGGGCGGTGACATCGGCGAGGTGCTGCGCGGCGGCCGCGTCCGCCTGAGCCTTCGCCACGGCCGCGGCGGGCACCGTCGTGCCCCACACGCCGGCCTCGGCGACGCGTACGGACAGCTCCGGCTCCCAGCAGAGCCGCCAGCTCTCGCGGAAGGTGCCGGTGCTGCCGCGCGCCGAGGAAGCGGGCTCGCCCCAGTCGACCCCGAGCAGCCGCAGCCGGTGCAGCAGCCTGCTGCGGGCGGCGTCCGTGTCCCGCCGCAGGTCGAGGTCGAGGTCACGCTCCAGCGCCTCCGGCTTGAGGCGCAGCGCGCGCTGCTGCCGGGCCAGATCACGCTGCAGCGGCACCGCGGGCGCGGCCTCGGGCACCTCGCCGAGCACGTCCCCGACCACCAGCCGGTCGTGGATGAGGGCGAGCGGCACGTCGGAGCCCTCGCACATCACGGCCTTGACGGCATCGGTGGTCTCCGAGAGCCCCGGCAGCGGACGACCGCGCACCGTGGCGAGGGCTTCCGCGAGCCGCACCGCCTCGATGACATGCGCGGAGGACACGATCCTGTCCTCTTCTCTGAGCAGTCCGGCGACCTTGGTCATCCAGCGCTCCAAGGGACGGTCGGGCGCGCTGGAAGAGATGGCCGTACCAGCCCGGCGAGTCGATTCCCGCGCCGTACCCGCTCTCTTGGGAGAGCCTGCGGTGCGTCCACGGCACCCAGGTCATGTCGGCCTTGACCTTCGGCAGCGCCTTCAGCAGCGCCCGGTCCGCACTCACGGCAGTGCGCCGACGCAGCGCCGGTACGTGCCAGGCGCCGCACACCACGGCCACGCCGTCGCCGAACTCCCGCCGCGCGGCACGCACCGGAGTCGCATATACGCCTCGCGCGCCAGATCACGGCGCGTGCCCGCCGTCACCGTAGGCCTCCCGCAGCGCCTCCATCGCGTCGGCCAGCGCCGCGAACGGCGCGAAGCGTCCGCCGTCCGCTGCGCTCCGGTGCTCGACGACGTCCTCCCACCAACGCTCCGGGTCGTCGTATCCGGCCGTCTCGGCGAGGACGGCGAGCGGGTCGATCCGTACGTCCTGTGCGGCGGTCTCAGCGGCGTCCGCCTCCGCCGGGTCGCCGGACGCACCTTGCCGCACTCTCCGGGCCGCCGGACGGGCCGGCTCGGGTCGTCCGCTCGTCGGCCCGCAGGGCCAGCGAGTGGGCCGCGGGCAGGTCGATGAAGCGGACCGGGACGCCATGCGCCAGGCGCCCACGGATCGCCACCCACTCCGGGGAGAACTCGGCGAGCGGCCAGAACGCCGCCCGCGCCGGCTCGTCCACGCACGTGGGCGAGCAGGGCGACGGGCGGCCGCATGCCCTCGTCGGCGGCGAGCGGCGACCAGCGCGTCCGCCTCCGGCGGCCCCTCGATCAGCACGGCCTGCGGCCTGGTACGCGTCCAGCGCGGCCCGCACCGCCCGCGCCGAGCCCGGCCCGTGGTGCCGCACCCCGAGCAGCAGCGGCCCGCTCCGCGGCAGCGCCGCCGGCACGGGCACCGGCCCCGTCCTCAGGCCGAGTCATGCGCTCACCTCACGGCAGGCGCGGTAGAAGTCCTTCCAGCCGTCCCGCTCCCGGACGACCGTCTCCAGGTACTCCTGCCAGACGACCCGGTCGGCGGCCGGGTCGCGGACCACGGCGCCGAGGATGCCGGCCGCCACGTCGCCGGCGCGCAGCACGCCGTCGCCGAAGTGCGCGGCCAGCGCGAGGCCGTTGGTGACGACGGAGATCGCCTCGGCCGTGGAGAGCGTGCCGCGAGGGGGACTTGACCTTCGTCCGGCCGTCCGCGGTGACGCCGCCGCGCAGCTCGCGGAAGACGGTGACGACCCGGCGGATCTCGTCGGCGCCGTCGGGCGCGGCCGGCAGATCGAGGCGAGCGGCCCGATCTGGTCGACGCGGCGGGAGACGATGTCGACCTCCTCCTCGGCGCGTCGCGGGCAGCGGCAGCACGACCGTGTTGAAGCGGCGGCGCAGCGCGCTGGAGAGCTCGTTGACCCCGCGGTCGCGGTCGTTGGCGGTCGCGATCAGGTTGAAGCCGCGGACCGCCTGCACCTCCTGGCCCAGCTCCGGTATCGGCAGCGTCTTCTCCGACAGGATCGTGATGAGGGTGTCCTGCACGTCGGCCGGGATGCGGGTCAGCTCCTCGACCCGGGCGGTCCTGCCCTCGGCCATCGCGCGCATCACGGGGCTGGGCACCAGCGCCTCGCGGCTGGGGCCGTGGGCGAGCAGCTGCGCGTAGTTCCAGCCGTAGCGGATGGCCTCCTCCGGGGTGCCCGCCGTGCCCTGCACCAGCAGGGTGGAGTCGCCGCTGACGGCGGCGGCCAGATGCTCGGACACCCAGGTCTTGGCGGTGCCCGGCACGCCGAGCAGCAGCAGCGCGCGGTCGGTGGCGAGGGTGGTGACGGCGACCTCGACGATGCGCCGCGGGCCGACGTACTTGGGTGTGATCACCGTGCCGTCCGGCAGGGTGCCGCCGAGCAGATAGGTGGCGACCGCCCACGGCGAGAGCCGCCAGCGGGCCGGGCGCGGGCCGGTCGTCCGGCCGCGGCGAGCGCGGCGAGCTCGTCCGCGAAGGCGTCCTCGGCGTGCGGTCGCAGCGCCTCGCTTCCGGCGGCGTCCGGGACGCAGTCGCCGTCGCGGCGTGATCAGCATGGATCCCCCCGTCCGGCGCAGCCGGACCCCTGGATCCGGCGGTCGCTGCTGTCCCACCCTGCACCACGCCACTGACAATCGGCTCTGACCTGCGCGCGATCGCGCAGGTGCGGAGCGATTGTCAGTGGGGCGCCTACCGTCGAGGACATGACTGAGCAGGGGGTGCGCTGGACGGCGGATCAGGTGCTGGCACTGGCGCCTGACGCCGCGTCACGCAAAGCGGGCAGCAGCTCGGCGCGGCCGGGCCGTGGTCCGAGACGGGGCGCGGCGAGGGCGGCGGTGTGGGGGCTGTGCAAGGGCAGCGGCAGCAAGCCGTACCAGACGGTCGTGGACATCGCGGGCGGCCCGGGGCCGGGTACAAGTGCAGTTGCCCGAGCCGCAAGTTCCCGTGCAAGCACGCGCTGGGGCTGCTGCTGCTCTGGGCGGGCGAGGGCGGCGGCGGCGCCGCGGGGGCGACGGCGCCGGACTGGGCCGGGGAGTGGCTGGCGGGCACGCCGGAAGCGCGCCGCGGAGCAGCGGACGCCGCGGGCCGGGGCGCGCGGCAGCGGCGCGCCGGCCGATCCGGAGGCCGGCAGCGCGCGGCGGGCCGGAGCGGCGTGCCGAGCGCGATCGACGGCGGGCGCCACGGAGCTGGAGCAGCGCCTGGCGACCTGCTGCGCGGCGGCCTGGCCGGCGCGGACCGCAGCGGGGTACGGCCTGTGGGACGAGACGGCGGCCCGGATGGTCGACGCGCAGGCGCCGGGACTCGCCGCCCGGGTGCGGGAGTTGGGGGCGATCGCCTCGTCCGGTCCGCGGCTGGCCGGCGCGGCTGCTGGAGGAGTGCGCCCTGCTGCATCTGCTGGACCAGGGCTGCCTCGGCAGCGAGCGGCTGCCGGCTCCGCTGGCCGCGACCGTCCGCTCCCGCGTCGGCCTCACCGCGGACGCGGCGGAGCTGCTGGCCGGCCCGCCGGATGCGGGACCGCTGGCTGGTGCTCGCCCAGTACGACACGGCGGACGGCCGGCTGACCACCCGCCGCATCTGGCTGTACGGCACGCGGCTCCGGGCGGTACGCGCTGCTCCTCGTCCTACGGCGCCGGCCGGGCGCGCGCCCGAGCTCGCGCTGCCGGTCGGGCTCGTGCTTCGACGCGGAGCTCGCCTACCACCCCGGCGCCCGGCCGCTGCGCGCCGTCCTCGGTCGAGCAGCCACGGCCCGCGCGCGACGCCCGGCCCGTGCCGGCACGGCGGCACGGTGGCGGCCGCGCTCGCCGCTACGGGGCCGCCCTGCGCGACGACCCCTGGCTGGACGCCTGGCCGGTGACTGCTGGCCGAGGTGATACCGGTGCCGGGCCGGGCGGGCGGCTGGCAGCTGGCCGACGCCGACGGGCGGACTCGCGCTGCCTGTCACCCGTCGGCAGCCGCGGCCCCCGGCCTGTGGCGGCTGGTCGCCCTGTCCGGCGGCGCGCCCGGTCACGGTCTTCGGCGAGTGCGGCCACCGCGGCTTCACCCCGCTGACGGCCTGGCCGCAGGGCCCCGGCGAGCGGTGCCGCTGTGCCGACGCCGCGGTGGCCGCACGGCGGCGCCCCGGGACAGCCGACGGCACGCGACCCGGCAGCCCGGACACCGAGGACGGGGGAACCGCATGACACACACCAGCACGGCACCGACCGCACAGGCGGCGAAGGCGGCGAAGCACACGAGGTCAAGCACGAATTCAGCCACGGCGGCCGGGTCCGCCATGGCAGAGACGGACGTGCCACGACGGCGACGACCGGCGCCCGGGCACCCGCCGTCCCGGCTCCAGGGCCGCTCCCGGCCGTCGACTGGGACGACCTGGTCACCGCCGCGCTGCTCGGGACCGAGCGGCGCACGCCGCCGGCGCGGCCCGGCGGACAGGACGCGGCGGCCGGGCTGCTGGACGCGGCGGCCGTCGAGACCGTGCGGCGGCGGGCCGGGCTGCGGCCGGCGCCGGCCGCGCGCACCGCGCGCCGCGAGCCGGCGCCGGACGACCACGGCCCGCGCTGCCGCCCGCGGCGGCGCCGCCGGCTGGCGCTGCTGCTGGCCGACCGCCCGGCGGTGCCGGCGGCGGCGGCCGGCGCGGCACCGCCCCCGACCTGACCGAGCTGCTGCCCGCAGTGGCTGGCCGCCGCCGAACGAGCACGGCTACGCGCGCCCCGCCCGCAGCTGCTCCCGGCGCTGCTGGACGCGGCCCGGGCCCGGACCGACCTGCGGGCCGACGCGCTGGCCTTCGCGGGACCGCGCGCCCTGTGGCTGGCGCGGCTGAATCCGGACTGGAAGTTCGCGCTGCGCGCGACTGCGGCGGCCGGCGGTCGCGAGCGCTGGCCCGGTCCCGCGAGGACACCGAGCAGGCGTCCGGCAGCTGTGGGAGGAGGGCCTGTTCGCGGAGCGGGTCGCGCTGCTGACCGCCGCTGCGGCCGCACGGACCCGGCGGCCGGCCTGCGCCCTGCTCGCCGACGACCTGGGCCACGGAGCGGGCCGAGGACCGGCTGATGTTCCTCGACTCGCTGCGCGACGGCCTGTCGCGCCGCCGACGAGCCGTTCCTGGAACAGGCGCTGACCGACCGCAGCCGCAACGTCCGGGCCACCGCGGCCGAGCTGCTGTCCGCGCTGCCCGGCTCCGCGCTGGCGGCGCGGATGGCGGAGCGGGCCCGCAGCTGCGTCGGCCCTGGACCGTACGCAGACGGGCCCGCGGATCGTCGGTGGAGGCGCCGCACGAGTGCGACGCGGCGATGGAGCGGGACGGGGTCGCGCCCGAAGCCGCCCGCCGGGCGGGGCGAACGGGCCTGGTGGCTGGGCCAGTTGGTGGAGGCGGCGCCGCTGGCGACCTGGACGCGCGCGGTTCGGCGGGCCGGACGCCGCGAGGAGATCGTCGCGCTGCCCGTGGCCGACGACTGGCAGAGCGACCTGCACGCCGCCTGGTGCCGGGCCGCGGTCCGGCAGCGGGACGCCGAGTGGGCGCGGGCGCTGCTCGGCGCGCCGGCCGCACCGCGGCGCCGGTAGCCCCGGCGGGTGTCCTGGCCGAGCCGGCGAAGCTGCTGTCGGTCGCTGCCCACGGCGGAGCGGGCCGAGTGGGTCGCGCGGGTTCATCGCGGCCCACGGCCTGTCGGAGGCGTTCCAGATGCTCGGGGTGTGCGCGGTCCCGTGGGCGGAGCCGCTGGGCCGGGCGGTGGTCGACGCGCTGGACATCGCGCGGGACGCGGGCAGTTATCCCTGGAGCTTCAGCGGGGTGATGGGGCTGGCGGAGCGCTGCCTCGACCCGGCCGAGGCCGAGCCGTCTCGACAGCGCTGACCGCCGTACCCGACGAGACACCGAACGCGCTCTCCCGGGCGCGGGCGCTACTGGTCGGAGGCGTTCCAGCGGCTGGTCGACACCCTGCGGCTGCGCGCCACGATGCGGGCGGAGCTAGTGCCGCAACAGGCACGTTGGCCCCGTCGTGACGCCCGGCAGCTCCCCCAAGCTCTTCGAGCAGGGGGCACCCCCAGAGCACGCACCATGGGGGTACCTCCCACGCCTTTCAGGCAGTGGGGGAGCCGCTCCTTAACGGGCAAACGTCGCCTGCCGCGGCACTAGAAAGACCCTGACGTCGCACGGCCGGGCGCCGGGCGACGCCACCGCCCGGCGCTCGGCGCTCGGCGCTCGGCGCTCGGCGGCGGCATGGTCGATCGCGGTCGAGCGGCAGCCGCCTGCACCCGCCCGGTCCGGGGAAGTCCGGCCCCAGGCGCTCCCATCAGCCGCAGCCCGGCGTGGACCAGGCGACCTGGGCCCGGATCTCCGGGGCCAGGTCCCGCAGATCCGGGCCGGTTGCGTCCAGGTGAGCCTGGGGCGCCGACACCTCGCGGGGCCGGGCGCGCGCACCGCAGCGGGGCGAGCGGTCGGTCCGTGCCGGGGCAGGTCGTGTCAGGCCTCGGCAGCCTGCCGCACGTTCGCCCGGACCCAGTCGACGATCGACGCGGTGGTCGGCGCCGGGGGTGAAGATCTCCGCGACGCCCTGCTCCTTGAGCGGCGGCGATGTCCGCCTCGGGGATGATGCCGCCGCCGAAGACCTTGATGTCCTCCGCGTCGCGCTCCTCGAGCAGTTCGAGCACCTTCGCGAAGAGCGTCTTGTGGGCGCCGGAGAGGATGGACAGGCCGATCGCGTCGGCGTCCTCCTGGATCGCGGTGTCGACGACCTGCTCGGGCGTCTGGTGCAGGCCGGTGTAGATGACCTCCATGCCGGCGTCGCGCAGCGCCCGCGCGATGACCTTGGCCCCGCGATCGTGGCCGTCGAGACCCGGCTTGGCCACCACCACGCGGATCGGACCGGAGCCACACCCATCACTGCCTCCATGTACCGACGTCGTTGACCCCAGCATCCCGCAAAGGTCCGTTGCGCGCCCCGGAGCGAGGGCGAAATCACACGGCGGACCGTGCGGGGACCACGCGGCGGGAACGGTGCCCAGTCACCGTAGCCGCCCGCCACCCGATGCACACCAGTTCACCCACGCCCGCCCCGGTGCCACGACCCGCCTACCGCCCCCTTGCCCGGCCGCCCTCGGACAGCGAACGCCTTCACCCTGCCGCCGGCCCGCAGCGCCCCGGACCTCGCGGACTACGCACAGATCAAGGCCCCGGCACCAGGGACGTCGTACGGCCGAACGGCGCGGACAGGCAGACAGGCAGACAGACAGCGATCAAGGTGCCGTCATCGGAAGCCTCGGAAATTCCCGGAGGCCAGAAACCGGAAGCCTCGGAAGCTGATTCCTCGAACATTTCTCGAACGCAGCACCAAAGATGTGCCCGCGCGACGGCGAAAGGGTGCCGAATGCCCGGTTCCCGTCGGCCCGAAACCCAGCCGAAGATTGTGGGGCCCACGTACTGCCGGGTACAGTCGCCGCACTGCTCCGCCTCTGGGGGGCGGTGACACGGGCGGCCCTGCCGCAAGGCACAGTCCCCCAGCCCCTGCTGTCGAGGCGAAAGAGACGTAGGTGAACGACCGTCACCCGCCGGAGGGTCCCTACCCTGCGGCTCCGGCAACCGATGCCGACCATGCGTCGTACACGTCGTACGACCAGCAGAGCGGTCAGTACGGCAACGGCAGTTACGCCGGGTACGACGGTTATGACGCCTACGCGACCGGTTCGGTTGCCACCTCGACGGCGACTTTCGCCGCAGACGGAGCCTACGCCGTGAACCCCTTCGCCACCAGCGGATTCAGCACGGACGGTGCCGCCTCCGGCGCCTTCGCCGGTGCCAGCGCATACGACAGCGACCCGCTCTTCGGAGACATGCCGGGCAGCACCCCGGGCACGGACGGTTTCGGCACCGGCGGTGCGTATGGCACCGGGCAGTGGACCGACACCGGTTCCACCGGCGCCGACGCGCACGGCCAGCTGAGCTACGACCCGTACGGCGCCCAGCAGCAGGCACCGCAGCACACCGACTACGGCACCGCTGGCTACGACAACGGCTATGGCACCGCGAGTTACGCCGAAACCGGTTCCTACGGCACCGACGGCCAGTGGAACGCCAACGCGTGGGCCGAAGCCGGTCAGCACAACCAGTGGGGCACGGACCCGTACGCGGCCCAGAACGCGCAAGCGACCCAGGCGAGCCAGCCTTCGCAGACACCCGACGCGCAGGGCTTCGACCCGGGTACTTTCGAGGCACAGCAGTTCGCCGCCGCCGGTTACGACCCGCAGAGCCACCAGGCCCCGGGCTACGACCAGCAGAGCGGCCTGACGCACGACTACACCGCGACGGCGGACGGCTACCCGGCACACGAGTACGCGGCAAACGGTGACTACTCGGCCCAGGGATTCGACCCGCACGGATACGACGCCCAGCACCTCGAAGCCGATCACTTCGGTGCCCAGGCATTCGACTCACCGGATTCCGCGACCACCGGATACGAGACCGCGGCGTTCGCATCCCAGCCCTTCGAGGCCCAGTCTTACGAAACCCAGGCCTTCGAAACTCAGGCATTCGAGCCGCAAGCCTTCGAGACCCAGGCATTCCCCTCCGGCGCCCTCGAACCCGAACTCGTCGACTACGAGCGTGAACTGGCCGGCATCGATCCCCACAACGGGCTCGACAACACCTCGTTCGACAACACCGCTTTCGGCGACACCGATTCCGATGGCGCCGAGTACACCGACGACACGGACCCCGTCCACTCCTCTCCCGAGAACGCCTACGAGGACGGCGACGGGCACGACGAAGACGACGACGGATCTCAGGACGACGACGCCAGGCAGGAGCACGCGACGCCGCCCCCGGCCCGCCGCTCCTCCTCGGTCCGGTCGTCCGGACCGTCCGCGTCCCGCTCCCGGCGCCGCAGCCCCGCCAAGCGATCCGCCCTGCTCACGGTGGCCGTACCGTCGGTCTGTGTGATGGGGGTCGCGGGAGTGGCCGCCGCGTCCGTGGGCGGTTTCGGCGGCGACGACAAGCAGTCGAGCGCCTCGGCCAGCGAGCACTCCGTGCAGCCGTCCGAAGCCAACAACAAGCTCGACACCCAACTGGACAACCTCTCCGCCGACACGCGCGACTTCGCCGACCGGGCCAGCCGTACGCAGGAGCGCATCGACCTCGAAGCCAAGCAGGAAGCGGCGCGGAAGCAGGCGGCGGAGGAGGCGGCCCGCAAGGAGCGGCTGCGGCCGAAGTTCGCCCTGCCGGTCACCCAGCACGGGCTCAGTGCGTATTTCGGGCAGGCCGGCGTCAACTGGATGTCCGTGCATACCGGTATCGACTTTCCGGTCGCTTACGGTACGCAGGTGATGGCCGCGACGGACGGCACGGTCCGTACGCAGTACAACTCCTCCTACGGGAACATGGCGATCGTCACCGCCAAGGACGGTACCCAGACGTGGTACTGCCATCTCTCCACTTACCGGGTCAGTTCCGGTTCCACCGTCAAGGCGGGGGACGTCATCGCCTTCTCCGGGAATTCCGGAAATACGACGGGACCGCATCTGCATTTCGAGGTCAGGCCCCATGGCGGGGCCGCGATAGACCCTCTGCCGTGGCTGCGCAGCCACGGTCTCGACCCGACCTGATCCGTCAGCCACCCGCTCGTTTCGCGAGAACGGGCACCGAGGCACCGGAAAACCGGGCAGACAGCAAAACCGCGCACATTGAAAAAGCGGAAAAGCAGAAAACCTGGCGTGCCCGGGACATCCCAGGCACGCCGTAAAGCCGAGTGTCCCTAGAGCTTCTCCACCGGCGCGTACCGCAGCAGCAGCCGCTTGGGTTTCTCTTCGCCGAAGTCGACCGTGGCCTCGGCATTGCCTCCGGTGCCCTTGACCGCGACCACCGTGCCCAGGCCGAACTGGTCATGGGTGACGCGGTCGCCGACCGATACCTGGATGACCGGCTTTTCGGTGGCGCGCCGGGTGGCGAAACCCGAAGCCCCGCTGCGGGAGCGGGACGAGGAGAGCGAGGCGACGACCGAGGCCGCCGCGGAACCGGAGGTACCGGAGGCCGCGGCTCCCGCGGACACCGTCCGCTTCCACTCCAGGTGCTGGTCCGGAATCTCCTCCAGGAAGCGGGACGGCGGATTGTAGGCGGGCTGGCCCCAGGCGCTGCGCAGCGCGGCCCGGGTCAGATACAGCCGCTCGCGCGCACGGGTGATGCCCACATAGGCGAGCCGCCGCTCCTCCTCCAGTTCCTTGGCCTGCCCGAGCGCCCGCATGTGCGGGAAGACGCCGTCCTCCATGCCGGTCAGGAAGACGACCGGGAATTCCAGGCCCTTGGCGGTGTGCAGGGTCATGAGGGTGATGACGCCGGTGCCGTCCTCGTCCTCGTCGGGGATCTGGTCGGAGTCGGCGACCAGGGCGACCTTCTCCAGGAAGGCCGGGAGGGTGCTCTCCTCGTCCTCGCCGCGCTCCTGCTCGAATTCCAGGGCGACCGCGGCGAGCTCCTGGAGGTTTTCGACGCGGGTCTCGTCCTGCGGGTCGGTGGAGGACTGGAGCTCGGCGAGATATCCGGTGCGCTCCATGACCGCTTCCAGCACGGTGGCGGCTGCCGCGCCGGACTCGACGACGGTCCGCAGGTCCTCCATCAGCGTATTGAACCGTTTGACCGCATTCGACGAGCGGGCCGCCATGCCGTACGCCTCGTCCACGCGGCGCAGCGCGGCCGGAAAGCTGATCTTCTCGCGCTGGGCGAGGGCGTCGATCATCGCTTCGGCGCGCTCGCCGATGCCCCGCTTGGGCACGTTCAGGATGCGCCGCAGCGGTACAGAGTCCTCGGGGTTGGCGAGGACGCGCAGATAGGCGAGGACGTCCCGGACCTCCCTGCGCTCGTAGAAGCGGACGCCGCCGACGACCTTGTAGGGCAGGCCGACGCGGATGAAGATCTCCTCGAAGACACGGGACTGGGCGTTCGTCCGGTAGAAAACGGCGACGTCGCCCGCGATGGCGTCGCCCGCGTCGGTGAGCCGGTCGATCTCCTCGGCGACGAACTGTGCCTCGTCGTGCTCGGTGTCGGCGACATAGCCGGTGATCCGGGCGCCCGCGCCCGCGTTGGTCCACAGGTTCTTGGGGCGGCGGCTCTCGTTGCGCTCGATGACGGCGTTGGCGGCGCTGAGGATGGTCTGGGTGGAGCGGTAGTTCTGCTCCAGGAGGATGGTGGTGGCGTTCGGATAGTCCTCCTCGAACTGGAGGATGTTGCGGATGGTGGCGCCGCGGAAGGCGTAGATCGACTGGTCGGCGTCGCCGACCACGCACAGCTCGGCGGGCGGGAGGTCCCCGGCGGCGTGCTCCGCGTCCTCGTCCGCCGCGCCTGCCGACGCCGGCCCGACCAGCTCGCGTACCAGGGCGTACTGGGCGTGGTTGGTGTCCTGGTACTCGTCGACAAGTACATGGCGGAAGCGGCGGCGGTAGTGCTCTGCGACGTCCGGGAAGGCGCGCAGCAGGTGGACCGTCGTCATGATCAGGTCATCGAAGTCCAGGGCGTTCGCCTCACGGAGGCGGGACTGGTAGAGCGCGTAGGCCTGCGCGAGGGTCTTCTCGAAGCCTCCGCCGCTCTCGGATTCGCCCGAGCCACAGCCGCCTCCGGCCGCCTGTGCCGCGAAGTCCTCCTCGTCGATCAGCTCGTTCTTCAGGTTGGAGATCTTGGCGCTGAAGGACTTGGGCGGGAAGCGCTTCGGGTCGAGGTCCAGGTCGCGGCAGACCAGGGCCATCAGGCGCTTGGAGTCGGCCGCGTCGTAGATCGAGAACGAGGAGGTGAAACCGAGCTTCTTCGATTCGCGGCGCAGGATCCGCACACAGGCACTGTGGAAGGTCATCACCCACATCGCCTGCGCCCGCGGGCCGACCAGGTGCTCGACGCGCTCCCGCATCTCGCCCGCGGCCTTGTTCGTGAACGTGATCGCGAGGATCTGGCCGGGGTGGGTGCGCCGCTCGGCCAGCAGGTGGGCGATGCGGTGGGTGAGCACACGGGTCTTACCGGAGCCCGCACCCGCGACGATGAGCAGCGGGGAGCCGTTGTGCACGACCGCGGCACGCTGGTGGTCGTTGAGGCCTTCCAGGAGGGCGGCCGGGTCCACGGCGGGGCGCGGGGCGCCATCGCGGTAGTACGCCTCGCGGGGGGCCGGCGGCGCGTCGAACCTGCCGCCGAACAGATCGTCCGCCAGGTCTTCCGGGCCCGCGTCCTCGGGTGGCGGCGGGAGCTCCTCCCCTGCGGGGCCGGAGGCCTGGAGATTTGCCAGGAAGTGATCGTCAAAGAGGCTGCTCATCGTCTACTGAGTCTAGGCCGCCGCACTGACAGCCCGCCCCGGGTCCACCGCACTCCGCCCGTCCGCCCTCAAACACCCGTGCGCCCCACACCCGAGCGTCACAGAACCCGCCCGAAGCAGACACGAAACGCAGCCGGTCGCTCACCGGGAGAGAAAGTCACGGAAATGTATCGGGCATATCGCACATCAACCTTCACAGGCGTCACAGTGGTTGGCTAGCGTGCCCGGCGGGCCACTCGTACCCCCGCCGGCGACAACGCCGGGACGGGCGGCTCACGCCGAGTCCGGTATGCCTTCACGGGCCGCCGGAGCCGAGGACCCAACGGGCCGCAGCCTATGCGGCTCCTGGGGTGAATCGGTCCTGCAAGGCGCCGGCCCGTACTGCCACACAGTGCGGGCAGTCGCCTTACGGGACCGTAGGGCAGCCCTTCCGAGTCATCCGCCCGAACCCGACAGCTAACCCGGTAGGCGTCCATGGAAGGAGTCGTCTGCTGTGGCGTCGCATCGCAAACCGCGCAGGCCCGGCTTTCGCGTAGCCGGTCTGCGTACCTCTCCCGCCCGCTCCGCTCTTGGTGGGTTTGGCATCACGACGGCCGCGCTGACCTCAGTGGCCCTGTTGGCGCCGGGCGCACAGGCCGCGCCCGCGAAACCGAAACCCAGCCTCGAAGAGGTGCAAAAGCAGGTCGACGACCTGTACCACCAGGCAGGCGTCTCGACGCAGAAGTACAACGCGGCTAAGGAGCACGCCACCACTCAGCGCAAGCGTGTGGACGACCTGCTCGACGATGTGGCCAAGCGCACGGACAAGCTGAACGAGGCGAGACGCGTGCTTGGCTCCATCGCGGCGGCCCAGTACCGCACCGGCGGCATCTCCGACACGGCCACCCTCCTGCTCGCTGACAACCCTCAGCAGTACTTCGACGAGAGCCATCTGATGCACCAGCTCACCGACCGGCAGAAGGCCGCCGTCGACGACTATCAGGATCAGCAGATCGCGACGGCGAAGAAACGCACCGAGGCCGGCAAGAGCCTCCAGGAACTCACCAAGTCGCAGTCCGCGCTCAAGAAGAGCAAAGAGGATGTCCAGGAAAAACTCGGTTCCGCCCGCAAGCTCCTGTCGAAACTGACCGTAGCGGAAAAGGCGCGGCTCGCGGCGATCGAGAAGAAGAAAGAGGAAGCGGCCAGGCTCAAGGCCGAGGAAATCGCCCGCAAGCAGGCGCAGGCCGCGCAGCAGGACAAGGCGGATTCCGGGTCCGGCAGTAGTAGTGGCAGTGGCTCAAGCTCCAGCTCAAGCAGTTACGCGACCCTGGGCGCGAAGGCCGTCTCCTTCGCCAAGTCCCAGATCGGCAAGCCCTATGTCTGGGGCGCCACGGGCCCCGGCTCCTACGACTGCTCGGGCCTGACTCAGGCCGCGTGGAAGTCCGCGGGGGTGTCACTGCCGCGGACCACCTGGGACCAGGTGAAGGTCGGCAAGACGGTTTCGGCGGCTACCGCACTGCCCGGGGACCTCGTTTTCTATTACAGCGACATCAGTCATGTGGGGATCTATATCGGCGGCGGAAATGTGATCGACGCTCCGAAGCCCGGAGACAGCGTGCGGACCATTCCGATGACATATATGCCGATTTACAGCATCGTGCGACCGGCTTGAGCGTGCAGCGGACGGGCAGCGGGGCCATTCACTCCGCCGCTCATTCGCCGGCGAGTACGACGGTTGCATGCGGCGGGCCGGGTTCACACAATCGACTGCCCTGCTGATGGGCCGGGCCCTGTCGGCTTTCTAGCGCGCGATTGCCGGTCCGGCCGGTGCGGGCCCGCCCACCGGTAGGTCCCCATGGACTTCTGCTGCTGACGTCGACGTGGACGTCGTCGAGTTCCGGCACGCGGTAGCCGACCGTGGGCAGGCCCTTGAGCTCAGGTCCAGAGCACCGCGATGAAGATGTTCGCCACGGTGAGCGTTCCGACCACGCCGAACGCGGTCTTGCTCACCGTTTCCTCGTCCCGCTTCACGTAGACCAGCGCGAGGATCACGATGAGCAGGGCCAGCTTCACGCCGATCTTGACGGCGTTGATGTCCTGGCCGTTGGCCTCGGCGAGGCGGTACAGGGCGAGGCCCGTGACCAGCATCGTGAGCGCGCCGTGCAGCATGGCGGGGCCGAATCTGGCCTTTCCCTGCCCCATCGCTTTCATCTGGGTGAGAAAGCCGCCGAGGAGTGCCGCGATGCCGATGATGTGCAGGCCGACGAAGAGATGGATGAGTATGTCCATGAGCTCGGAGCCTAACGGGAGCGTTCGAGGGCTCCGCGCGGGGCCCGTGCCCTGCGGGGCCCCTGCCGCACCGCGCCCGGCGGAGCGCCTGCCAGTGCCGCGACTGTCGACGTCCGCTTCGTCATGACGCCCGCGCCGCGACCGGCGGACGCCCACCTCGTCGCGATGCCCGGCACGCGCTCCCGCCGCGCCGTGACGGGCAGCGTCACCGGCCGTGGCGCTGGGGCATGCCAACGGCGCGGCGGCCCGGGGGAGACCGCCGCGCCAGACCGGCACCGCCGCTGAGCAGCGGTGTCCGGCGGCCCGCCGACCGGATCACCGGCCGGCGGGCAGTGGCCGGCCGATCAGCCGTTCAGTGCGGCCAGCGCCGAGGTGTAGGCCTGCTTCTTCTGGTAGTTGCCGTCGAAGAGGAGCGGGGTGTCACTGCTGCGCCACGAGTACTTGTCCGTGACGCCCCAGACGGTGATGCCGTCGCACTGCGAGACCGCCAGGCACGCCTTGACGACGGTGCTGTAACTGTCGGCCTGGGCCTGGCCCGAGCCCGCGATGTCCAGCTCGGTGATCTGCACCGAGACACCGAGAGCGGCGAAACGCTGAAGGTTCGCCTGGAAATCGCTGGGAACCGGGGACTGGCTGTTGAAGTGGCCCTGGAAGCCCACGCAGTCGATCGGCACACCGCGGGACTTGAAGTCCTTCACCATGTTGTAGACGGCGTTGGACTTCGCGTTCTGACCGTCGATGTTGTAGTCGTTGTAGCAGAGCTTGGCGCCCGGATCAGCGGCACGCGCGGTGCGGAAGGCATGCTCGATGAAGCCGTCACCCAGCTTGTCCTGGAACGGCGAGCTGCGCCGGGCACCACTGGAACCGTCCTGGAAGGCCTCGTTGACGACGTCCCAGGTGTAGATCTTGCCCTTGTAGTGCGTCATCAGGTTGGTGATGTGGTTGTCCATCGCCGACTGAAGGGCACTGGCGCTCAGACCGCTCACCCAGCCCGGCAGCTGGGAGTGCCACACCAGCGTGTGACCGCGCACCCGCATACCGTGCGACGTGGCGTGGTTCACGATCGCGTCGCCACCGCCGTAGCTGAACTGGCCCTGGTTGGGCTCGGTGGCATCCCACTTCATCTCGTTCTCGGGCGTGGCCATGTTGAACTCACGGTCCGCAGTCGCCGCATAGTCCGACTCGCCCAGATGCCCGTTGTTCAACGCGGTACCGAAGTACTTGCCCTTCGCCGCGGCCGCAGCGCCGAGTGTGTCCGCGGCGTGTGCGGAACCGCCGCTGATCACCACGAGGCCGGCCGAGGCGAGGATGCCGGCCATACCCATGACCAACGTGGTGCGCATGTGTGACCACGACTGCCGTCGGGCCGTGTGGGGGAATTGCCCGGTCATTGCTTTCCCTTCGTCCATGGGGGGGGCCGGACGGCCACCGAACACACCGTCCGGAGTCTGCGGCGCGAAGACCGCATCACGCGCCCGAAAGGCACGTGGCGCAGTCATGACAAGGGTCGCCGCCTGAGTCTTGACTGAACTGAGAACTGAGCGGAACTGAGCTGGGCCGTGGATCCTGGAGGGGCCGTGGAGCCAGGAGAGGCCGTGCGGGTGGGGGTGACACTCATGTGCACTGAGTGACGGTGAAACGGGAGTATGCCCCCACCTCGAAGCAACGTCAACGTTACTTACCGGAAATCTTTCGACCAGCTATCGAACCTTCAGACTGCAATGAACCCTTCTGACCTGCAGATATACAACCAGACTCAAAAGTTCACACAGCAAAACCGCACGATGCAGCGTTACTTCGCCTCCGAAAATTTCGATCCCGGAACCGGAATCAGTGATCCCGCCGGGCACCACACTCGGGCCGCGAACGAGTATCGGCCCCCTCCAGGAGCGTCCTCATCGCGCCAAAGGCGGCAACTGACACCTCGTTGCCACCTCACAGGTCGAAAATTTTCGAACGACCCTCACGAGCAGCCATATCGTCAATAACTGCGCACTACGTCGCGGTTTCTCGAAGTTTCAGTCGTCGATCGAAGCAAGCCGAGCGTGTCAGAACTCTTGCGGAGCGAAAACAACCGGTGCACACTCCGGAATGTTTCACACCCGGAGCCCCGGAGTGACTTCCGGTGTGCCTCGACCTGTGCCTCGACCTGTGCCCCAACCGCGCCCCACCCGAGGAGGAAGCGTGATCAGGCGTATGTTCCGGCTGCCGCGGCCCGGAGGGTATCTACGGTTTGCGCTTCTTGCCGTCGTCCTGACCGCGACGGTCAGCACCCTGTCGACCGCGCTCTCCCGGACCGCCCGCCTCCCCGGCATCCGGCTCAGGGTTTTGCGCCGCAGCGGCCCGTGGGCCAACTGCCCGGACGTCAGCAGCGCTCGCACATACGGCCTGCCCCGGCGGGCCCACCGCGTACGACGCATCCTGCGGCACCCGGACCGCCTGCCGACCGGCCACTGACCGGCCACCCTCCGCTGCCGCCCACGGCACAGACAGACGACGCCGGGGCCGGAGGGAACCACACACGCCGTCCCGCCGGGCGGTCAGGCATCCGGCGGGACGGTCAGATACTCAGGGAGGCCGGGAGCGTACGCGGCGGTCGGGCGCCCGGTTCGGCCGGCAGCATCCCGACCGTCAGGCACTGTGAACGACCGGGGACACGAAGCTGTCAGAGAACCGAGAACATGGGCTCCGTCAGTCACAGACTCGACGGGGCCGCGGTGCTCATCCGTACGACGAGGCGGGTATTGAGCTCCAGGCGGGTGGTGTTGGCGTCTCCCGCCCGCAGCCGCAGCAGCATCTTGGCCGCCTCCTCCGCCATCTTCCGCAGCGGCTGGTGCACGGTGGTCAGCGCCGGGCTCGACCACTGCGCCAGCGGTACGTCGTCGTACCCGACCACCGACAGGTCGTGCGGGACGCGCAGTCCCGCCACCCGTGCCGCCTCGAAGACGCCGAGGGCCTGGAGGTCGCTGCCCGCGAAGATCGCCGTGGGCCGATCGGGACGAGTGAGCATCTCCATCGCCCGCTCGTAACCGCCCGCCACATGGAAGTCCCCGAACGCGACCAGGCTCGGATCCGCCTCAACACCCGCCATGTTCATGGCCGACCGGTACCCGTCGAGCCGCGCCATCGAGCAGAGCATGTCCTGCGGCCCGGTGATGATCCCTATGCGCCGGTGTCCCAACTCGATGAGATGCCGGGTCGCGGCGAGCCCGCCGGACCAGTTGGCGGAGCCGACGGACGGCACATCAGGTTCAGGATCGCCCGCCGGGTCGATGATCACGAAAGGGATGGAACGGGACCGTAGTTGCTTCTTCACCGCGGGCGGCAGGGCCGAGAAGACCAGCACCACGCCGACCGGCCGGCGCTGCACCACCCCGCCCACCCAGTCGGGCCCCGGCAGATGCCGCGTACCGCTCTCGGTCAGCACCACACTGGCGTGGTTGGCCTTGGCCACGTTCTCCACACCACGGATCAGCTCCATCCCCCAGATGCTCTCCAGCTCATGGAAGACGATCTCGATGAGCGGCGCTTCCCACGCCGACCGCGGCGTACGCCGGTAAGCGTGCGCCTCCAAGAGCCGTTCCACTTTGAGCCTGGTCGGCCGAGAAACGTCCTGGCGACCGTTGAGCACCTTCGACACCGTCGAGATGGAGACACCGGCCTGCTCGGCCACTTGGGCCAGGGTCACTCGTCCGGTCTCCTCGTCATCGCGCACGACGTGCAGCATATGCCGCTGCTCGAAAGTTTTCGAGGGGTTCTGGGCGCTACTAGCGTGCGGTGAACCATCAAACGGGTTCCAAAACAGAATATCGAGGTGCTAGCTAGTTCATTTTCTCCATAGCCTGCCAGACATGTGTAATTAATGACAATAATTAACATATCGACAATGGAATGAAGCTTTCCGTCGGCACATGCGTTCACGTCCGCCTCCCGTATGCATGGTCGTAACGGAGCACAGTCGACTGACGGAAGACGGAGAACTGGTCGCGATCCTGGCTGCCATCACGTGGAGCCGCCTGGAACAGGACACGCGACATGCCGGGCGGCAGGACCGCAGGAAGCCTGAGGACTGAAGACTGCGAAACCCAGGACCTGGAACCCAGGACCCGGCACAGACGGGCCGCCTCACCGGGCCCGCCCTCGGCCGTCCGGCTACGCCGTCCCTGCCTCCCCGCCGATCTGGCGGTGACTGCTCGCCTCGGTCGTGCGGCGCTTGGCCTCCGTGGACTTCGGTATGCGTACGGTCAGCACACCGTCACTGAGGTCCGCGTCGATCTTTTCGCTGTCGGCGTCCGACGGCAGCGAGGTGCGGTAGGAGAACGTGCCGGTCCCGTGGTCCAGCGTCCTGCCGCACCGCTCCTCGGTGAGCTCACCGGAAATATGGAGCTCATGGCCCTCCACCGCGATGTCCACCAGCTCGGCGGGTATCCGGGGCAGCTCGGCCCGTATCGCGTAGCCGTCCCCGGTCTCCGCTTCCTCCGCTTCCTCCACCATCGGCATCCACTCCCCGACGGCGGCGCCCGCGGTGATGGCGGAGGGCACCGCGGGCCGCTCCAGGGGCCTGCCCGTCTCGCTCCGTGTGTTCTCGAAGTCGCCGAGGGGATCCCAGCCGCCCCACGGCGACATCCGCCGTTCAGGGCCCGTACCTCCGCGACGCGTCGGCAACGCCATGGCCACTCTCCTCAGCGAATCATGTCCTGCGATATCCGCCACAACCGCTGCGCCGCGGCACGATCGAGGGCATGCCCAGCAACACCCCGCTGGGCACCCAGCACATACGGTTCCGCTTCGTTGCAGTCCTCGAAGTAACGGCCGCTGACTCCGTCGAGCAGCGGCGAAGTGGCCACCAGTACCGAGGTCGCCGCCCCCTGCTCCGGCGACTTGTAGGTGTAGTTGCTGGTGGCGACGATGCTGTCCAGCTCCTCCTGGCTCATATGCCGCGAAAGGTTGGTGTCGCGGATGGCACCGGGATGAACGGCGTTGACGGTGATGCCGTCGTCGGCCCACCGCCTGCCGGCCTCGACCGCGAACAGTACGTTGGCCGTCTTCGACTGGGCGTAGGCGAGCGCGGGATCGTACGCACGCTCCCGGAAGTGGATGTCGTCGAAGACGACGGGACTGCCCAGGTGAGCGACGGAACTGAGCGCCACGACCCGTGCACCGGCCCTCGCGAGCGCCGGATGGAGCCCGGTGGCGAGCGCGAAGTGCCCGAGATGGTTGGTGGCGAACTGCAGCTCCCAGCCGCGCGGTGTGCGCAGTTCGGGCGTCCTCATCACGCCCGCGTTATTGACGAGCAGGTGCAACGGGCCGTCCCATGCGGCGGTGAAGGCACGCACGGACGCGAGGTCGGCGAGGTCGAGCGAGGCGATGTGCACGCGCTTGTTGCCGGTATGCGAGGTGACCTCCGCGGCGGTCCGCTCACCGGCCTCGACATTCCGTACCGCGAGCGTCACCTCCGCGCCCGCGCCGGCGAGCGCCCGCGCGGTCTCGACACCGATGCCGGACGTCGCTCCGGTCACGATGGCGCGGCGGCCGGTGAGGTCGATGCCCTCGATGACCTCGGCAGCGGTGGACTCGGCCCCGAATGGGGTGGTGATGCGGTGGGCCAGGCTGGTCATGGCAGAGTCCTGCTTTCGTGTGAGCCTGCGGCCCGGCGCCCGATCCGGGCCTGGGCGCCCGATCCGGGCCTGAGGCCGGGCCGAGGCCCGGATCGGGCTTCCCGGGGTTACGGACCGGGTTCCTCGATTACCGGCCCGGATGTCCCGAGTCACGAATCCAGATGTCCCGGGCCACGAGTCCGGAACGCTCAGGTCACTGGCCCGGAACGCCCAGATCACGGCCGAACAGCCAGATCAGGGGCCGAACGACCAGAACATGGGCCCAGCACGCCCAGCACGCCCATGACATAGGTCCGGATTCGGGCGTCCCGGGGGCCACAAGCCGGGGTTACGGATCGCGGGCCCCGGGACGCCGTCTTCGCAGGCCTGGATTTCCGCTTTACCGGCTGGCTTCCGGCCCACGGCCCCGCGTCAAGCGCCTCACACCAGCCGCCGGGCCGTGGCCCAGCGGGTCAGCTCATGGCGGTTGGACAGCTGGAGCTTGCGCAGGACCGCCGAGACATGGGACTCGACCGTCTTGACGGAGATGAAGAGCTGCTTGGCGATCTCCTTGTAGGCGTAGCCCCGGGCTATGAGGCGCAGTACCTCACGCTCACGCTGAGTGAGACGGTCCATGTCCTCGTCGACGGGCGGGGCGTCGGTGGAGGCGAAGGCGTCGAGGACGAAGCCGGCGAGGCGCGGCGAGAAGACCGCGTCGCCGTCCTGGACACGGAAGATCGAGTCGACCAGGTCCGCACCGGTGATCGTCTTGGTGACATAGCCGCGGGCACCGCCGCGGATCACGCCGATGACGTCATCGGCGGCATCGGAAACGGAGAGTGCCAGGAAGCGGACCGGGTGAGAGGTGTCGGACATCAAGGATGCGCAGCGGCGCAGCACTTCGACCCCGCCGCCACCGGGCAGATGCACATCGAGCAGGACGACCTCGGGGCGCGTGGACTTGATGACCGCCACGGCCTGATCGACGTCAGGGGCCTCACCGACGACTTCGACCCCAGTGAGATCGGTCCGCCCGATCTCGGCCTGGACTCCGGTGCGGAACATCCGGTGATCATCGACGAGGACGACCCGCACATGGCGGTCGGCTACCGGATCACCGGACACACCAGCCGTGCCCACCGGTGCCCCCGTGGCCGGGCCCGAAGCTCCACCCGACCCTCTGGCCTGCTCCCCCGCGCCGCCAGGACTGCCAGTGGCCCTCGGCTCGCTCGCGTCACTCATGACGTCGTCTCCGCTCTCTCCATCGTCAGCTCGACCTCCGTACCACCGTCCGGCACCGCGCGGAGCCGGGCCGTGCCGCCATGGCGCTGCATGCGGCCGATGATCGATTCTCGTACGCCCATGCGGTCGGCGGGTACGGAGTCCAGGTCGAAGCCGGGTCCGCGGTCCCGCACGGACACGAAGACGGTCTTCCCGTCGACTTCCGCGAACGCCTGCACCGCACCGCCCTCGCCACCGTACTTGGCAGCGTTCACCATGGCTTCCCGCGCGGCCTGCATCTGTGCGGACAGCGGCTCGTCGAGCGGGCAGTCGCCGACGACGACCACCTCTATGGGGACGCCGTGCTTGTCCTCCACCTCGGCGGCACTGCGCCGCACCGCCTCGGCAAGGGTGTCCGGTGTGTCCTCGGCCCTGCCCGGAGGACGGTACGACGGCCGGTTTGTAGAGCCAGGTGCGCAGGTCGCGCTCCTGGGCACGAGCCAGGCGGCGTACTTCACTCGCATTGTCCGCATTGCGCTGGATCAGGGTGAGGGTGTGCAGGACCGAGTCGTGGACATGGGCGGCGACCTCGGCCCGCTCCTGGGCCCGGATGCGCATCAGCCGCTCCTCGGAGAGGTCCTGCATCATGCGGACCAGGTAGGGGCCGGCCAGCAACGCTATGCCGACGAGTACGGCGAGCGCGGCCTGTAGGACGGAACCGAGGTGCTCGGCGGAGCCCTGAAGGACGAAGATGCCGGTGACGCCGGTGCCCACGAGCAGCACGCCCGCGGCGGAACGCAGCAGGGTCAGGGTCCTACGACGCCGGCCGACCTCCATCCAGCGGGCCCGTCGGGCATTGTCCGCCTGGCGCCAGACCAGGGCGACACCCGCGCCGACCAGCACGGTCGGCCACAGATATACCTTGGCGGGGCCGCCGAGATCGACCTTGCTGACGAAGGCCATGGCGACAACGACCATGGCGAGCAGAGCGACGACCTGCCCACGGTCCGGCTTGCGGGCCACGAGCCTGCGGCGGCCGTCGCGCATGGTCTCCGAGAAGGCGGGAGGCCGGTCGGAGTCGACGCCGCCGATGCCCAGCGGCACGAAGAACCAGAACGCCGCGTACAGCAGCCCACCGAGTCCGTCCGCCATGATCAGGCCGATGAACACGATCCGCACCCAGATCACGGGCAGTCCGAGATGCCCGGCGAGCCCTCGCGCCACGCCCCCGAGCCAGCGTCCGTCACTGCTGCGGTAGAGCTTGCGCGTGGGCCGCGGGTCCTCTGCGGGTACAGACACGGCTTCCGGCATGCATCGATGGTCACATGCCGCGGTGACAGTGACATCAGGGTTGGACCCCTAGGGTCTTTCGTTTGGATCAGGCTGGATCAGGGAGCGGGGTCTGGTGCGTGCAGCTGCAAGGCGGAGGAAGAAGTCGACGCGGAGCGTCGGCGACTGACGACAACGCGGCTGGGGGTACCTCCCACGCCCTGAAGGCAGTGGGGGAGTGCGTGCCAGACCCCGCGAGCCCAGCATGATCCAAACGAGAGGCCCTTAACGTCCCTGATCATCGGATCCGCCCGTTATCGGGGTCCCGGGCGGAGGTATCAGGGCAGATTTCAGGGTTCGGCCAGGGTCTTCCCGAGTGCCGCCCGGCGGCCGCGACCGCCACCATGGATGCATGACGGATCAGCAGCATGCCACGGACGGCCCTGGCCCGGGTACGGACTTCGGTCCGGGCCCTGGGCTGGGTGGCCGGGCGGGCGCCGGGCCGGACGGTGCGGTCTTTGCGCCCGAGCGGCAGCCGGGCGGGCCAGGGCCGCAGTCGCCGGGGTCCGCGGCGCGGGAGAGCACCGGTTCCGGGGCCGCGGGGCCGGGGGCCGCCTGGTCGCCCGGCGCTCTGCGGCGCCTGCGCGGGCAGAAGATGCTGGGCGGTGTCTGCGCGGGTCTCGGGCGGCACTGTGAGATGGACCCGGTGATCTTCCGCATCGTGCTCGCTGTACTCTCGCTCACCGGCGGCATCGGCCTCATCTTCTACGGCTTCGTCTGGCTCTTCGTCCCCTTCGAGGGCGAGGAGGAGAACGAGGCGCGCAGGCTGCTCTCCGGCCGGGTGGAAGGCGTGGCGCTGACGGCGGTGCTGTTCGCGCTGGTCGGCTGCGGTCTGTTCCTGTCGGTCCTGGGCAATGAGGGAGTCCTCACCTTCGGCGGTACCGTCGCCCTGCTGCTGGCCGGCGCGGGGTACTGGTCGCGGCAGCGCGGCGCCCCCGACCTCGACCCGCTCGCCGCCCAGGCCGCCGCGGACGCCCCTCCGGAGGCCCAGGCCCCGCCCGTGCCCACCTCTTTTCCTTCCTGGTGGCGCGACCCGATCGTCAAGGACGGCACCCACGTAGGCGGCACCGGATATTTGTGGGGCCCCAGGGACATGCGCGACATCAGCGCGGCGCGGAACATCGCCAACAGGTCCCGCTGGGAGGACGGCCTACGCCCGCCACGTCCCCCCGCGGTCCGCGGCCAGCACTGGATCGGCGGCTGGGTCTTCCTGACGGCACTGCTCGCCGGAGCCACCTGCACCGCCCTGACCTGGGACTCCGACCCGCTCGGTACGAGTCTGCAGACAGGCCTGGCCGCCGCTCTCGCGGTGTTCGGTGTCGGCATCGGCATCAGTGCGCTGCTGGGCAGGACCGGCGCGGGCTCGATGATGCTGGCCGTGATCACGGCCGCCCTGCTGGCCGCCGTGTCCGCCATGCCGAAGAACATCACCACCGACTGGATACGCACCGGCTGGCACCCGCCCGCCGCCGCCTCGGTCCATCCGCACTACGAGCTCGGCACCGGAGACGCCACCCTCGACCTGAGCCACGTCCAAGTCGCCGCGGACCGCACGCTCAGGAGCGAGGTGAAAGTCGGCGCCGGCCACCTGAGGGTGGTCATACCGAAGGACGCGACCGTACGGCTCCATGTGGAAGTGGGACTCGGCGACATCCAGTTGCCGGGCGACGACCAGCAGGATGTAGACGTCGCCCCCGACAAGGAGAAGAGCGTGACCTTGCGCCCGTCCGGCAGCCGCGCCCACGCAGGCGTCTTCGACCTGAAGCTCGACATGGGCATCGGACAGGTGGAGGTGAGCCGTGCTGCGGCATGAGTTCCAGCCCGGCAAGCTGGTCGCGGGGCTGATCCTGACCGGTGCGGCCGTGGTCTTCGGTGGTGACGCGGCAGGGCTGTGGAGCGTCCCGTGGTTCGTGATGGTGCCGATCGTGGTCGGCGGCCTCAACCTCGCGGGCGCCATGGGGACGATCGCCTACGGGCTGCGGCGCCGCGGCGGACGGGGCAGCCGGAGATCGGGCCTCCACGCCCTCGGGGCCCGCGGGCCGGCGCCCGACGGCCCGCGTGCCGAGGGGCCGGATACTCGGGAGCCGCTCTCTCGCTGACCCGGGCCGCGACAGGGACGCGGCGGCAGCAGAGCTGTCCGCGTCAAGCAGCGTGTCCGGCAACCTCACAGTCGGATACGCGAGTCGGACAGGCGAGTCGGACAGGCGGCGGACCGGTGCGCGGGAGGGCACCTGCCGAAGTCGCTCTCAACCGTTCGCGGTGAAGCCTGAGCGAGGCTGAGCCGACGGTACGGCTGGGCCGCCCCACGCAGCCGAGGCCGCCGCCTACGGCGCCGCTGCTCAGAGCCGGTCCGCGGCCCTTCGGCGCCGGGCGCCGCGCAGCAGCGCGTCAAGGGAGAACAGCGGCGCCCCGCCGATCACCAGCGGCAGCCATGCCATCAGGTATGCGAGGTCGTTGCCGTAGTAGTAAGGCGTGGACGTCCAGCTCACGGTGAGCCACAGGCTCAGCGATATCAGTGCCCCGCCCGCCGCGGCCAGCCGGGAGAGCAGGCCGACCAGGGTGCCGATGCCGACGGCGAGCTCACCGAAGGCGATGGCGTAACCGAAGTCGACCGGGCTCTTCAGGGCCAGGTCGACCAGCGCGGGGACGCCCGCGGAGGCGTGGACCGAGCGCATCATCTCGCCGATCGAGCCCGGCCCCGACGCCGCCAGGAAGGAGCTGTCCGTGAGCTTGTCGAGACCCGCGTAGAGGAAGGTGACGCCGAGGAAGATCCGTAGCGGAAGGAGTGCGAAGACGGCGCTCTGGCCGCCGAACCCGAACCCGGATCGGGAGCCGGACAGCGCCGGACTGATCGGACTGTCCAACTGCTCCCCGAAGCCCTGCCGTATCCCGCCGGCCCCTGCGGCATATTCCCTCTGCGCACCCGCGCCGCTGTCGTGCACCATCGGTCCCTGCCACCTCTCGCACCCGTTGCCGCCGTGTCTGCCGTACGGCGACTGTTGTACGGCTTTGAACAGAAGATACGGACAGCGGACCCACCGGACTCACCGCCTTCGCGAGGAGTTCGTACCGGGTACGAAGGATCGGCGGCGGTTTCGGAGGATGCGCAATGCCGTGTGCGGACGGAACGGTGAGGGGTGGAGGAAGCGTCAGTCGCTGGTCACATCGATGGTGCAGCAGTTGGTCTCGGTGCCCGAGGCGGTGACGACCTGGACCTCGACCCGGCCCGGTTCCACGTCAACGGGCACCGGCACGGTCAGTACGGCGTCCGAAGGATTGCTGAATCCGCCAGGCACCGGCACCAGCGGGACATGCACATGCACATTGCCGATCCGCACGACGGTACGGGCCAGGTGGTCCGCGCCCTGCGCGCCGAGCGGCACGAACCCGGCGCCGCGGATCTCGATGTCGTCGCCGGTGCGGATCGGTCCATCCAGGTCACCGGCCTCACGAGCGCGCACCACGGAGAGGATCACTGCCCGGCCGCCTTCCGCGTACTTCCCGGCGAGATACGTGGCGGCGGACACCAGCACCAGAAGGGCCAGGCCCCATGGCACATCGGGAAGTTGTTCCGGACGGCGCGCGAGGCGTACCGCGGCGAAGATCAGGGCGACCGCGGTGATCACGACGTACTGGGTGTCCGCGAAGTCGGCGCGGCCGGCGTCATCGGTGAGCAGATCGGCGGCGCGGGGACGGTCGGCGCGTACCTTCTGCAACCGCTGGCTGCGCACCCGCAGTACCACCACACGCCGCACCAGCACGGCGACACCGCACACCACGGCCACCACGGTGACCACTCCGGCGCCACTGGCCAGGTCGAGCCCGTCGATCAGGGTGTCGCGGTCATGGTGTCCCGAAGCCCCGGCGAGCTCACCGGCCAGCACGAGGATGGCGAAGACCGCGAAGAGCACCCAGGCGGCGGCGACGGCACGCGAGGTGGACAACCGGTTGTCCTCGCCGATCATGGGCGCGAGAACGCCGCCGCGCGCCCGGTGCAGATAACCGGCGGCGGTCAGCGCACCGGCGATGACCGCCGCGGCGAGCAGGCCCGCGGTGCGTGCGATGGTCCAGCCGACGCCGATTCCGGTGAGGGCCTGCACCAGGACGAGCGCCAGCACCCCGGCCCATACCGCGAACAGGGTGCGCGGCCACAGGGACGCCGTCCATGCCTCGCCCTCGACCCGGCTGCGTTCGGCGACGAGGCCCGCAGACTGGGTCAGTTCATCCGACACCCACTGACGGGCGGCGCCCGCCGAGTGCGCCACGGCCGACGGCAGACCCTTGCCCTGGGCGAATTCGTCGCGCTTGACGAGGAACGCCGCCACCGCGCGCCGGTGGCCCTCCCGTGCTCCGTGCGGGCAGCCCCCGCATGTACAGCCGCCCTCGTGCGTGCCCTGCCCCGCCTGCTGCACCGCCACGCGCCAACTCCGCCTTCTGCGCCTTCGCGCCCTCGGTCCTGCCGTGTGCTCTGTCACTGTGCTGCTCTGCCGCTCATCGCTGTGGAGTCCCGCGCCACGGGTCCGGCCCGGCCGCGCCGGAGCGCGCCGCAACGTGGCCCGTGTCGGCCTGGTCCGGACGACGACGACCTGCCGTGCGGCTGCTTCGAATACCACGGTGAGATCCGAGCTGTGCCGTGCACGAGCCCGCTGCCGGGGGCCCGTTCAGGAACGGCACCCCGGCGACAGGCACTGATTGTGCCGTACGCACACGGCGAGTCGGCCCACCGGTCCGGCCGGTTCGCGTGGCGGGGGTGAGAGGGGCGGGTGCGGGTTGACCGGGTGGGTCTTTCGTACGACCGCCGGTCGGCCGACGGTCCGCGCACAGCAGGAACGGGCCCTCTCGGAACGGGCCTTCTCAAAACGGTGCGGGCCACGGTGCCGAACTGGCACCGTGGCCCTGACTGGTCACACCGCTCCTGAGCGCCCCGGCGTGCGGCGCGGCGCTGTTGAGGATCAGCGGGCGCGGTGGGAGATCAGGCAGGTGACCCGGCGTTTCGCCAGGTCACTCCCACTCGATGGTGCCCGGCGGCTTGCTGGTGATGTCGAGCGTGACGCGATTGACGTCCGCCACCTCGTTCGTGATGCGGGTGGAGATCCTGGCCAGGGTGTCGTACGGCAGCCGGGACCAGTCGGCCGTCATGGCGTCCTCGGAGGAGACGGGGCGCAGCACGATCGGGTGGCCGTAGGTGCGGCCGTCGCCCTGCACGCCGACGCTGCGTACGTCCGCGAGCAGTACCACCGGGCACTGCCAGATGTCCCGGTCGAGGCCGGCCGCGGTCAGCTCCTCGCGGGCGATCGCGTCGGCCTCGCGGAGCAGGTCGAGACGGTCCCTGGTGACCTCGCCGACGATGCGGATGCCGAGGCCGGGGCCCGGGAACGGCTGGCGGTGGACGATCTCGTCGGGCAGGCCGAGCTCTGCGCCGACCATCCGCACCTCGTCCTTGAACAGCTGCCGCAGCGGTTCGACGAGCTCGAACTCAAGGTCCTCGGGGAGGCCGCCGACATTGTGGTGGGACTTGATATTGGCGGTGCCGGTGCCGCCGCCGGACTCGACGACGTCCGGATACAGCGTGCCTTGGACCAGGAACGCCACCGGGTGGTCGTCCGGCGCCTCGGCGACGATCTCCGCCTGCGCCACCTCGAAGACCCGGATGAACTCGCGGCCGATGATCTTCCGCTTCTGCTCGGGGTCACTGACGCCCGCCAGCGCGGTGAGGAAGCGCTCCTGCGCGTCCACGACCTTGAGCTGCACGCCGGTGGCCGCCACGAAGTCCTTCTCGACCTGCTCGGTCTCGCCCTTGCGCATCAGGCCGTGGTCCACGTACACGCAGGTCAGCTGGGAGCCGATGGCCTTTTGGACGAGGGCCGCGGCGACCGCGGAGTCCACTCCGCCGGACAGGCCGCAGATCGCACGGCTGCTGCCGACCTGGGCGCGGATCGACGCGATCTGCTCCTCGATGACGCTGCCGGTGGTCCAGGACGGCTCGATGCCCGCACCGCGGTACAGGAAGTGCTCCAGGACCTGCTGCCCGTAGGTGGAGTGCATCACCTCGGGGTGGTGCTGGACTCCGTAGAGCCGCTTCTCGTCGTTCTCGAACGCGGCGACCGGGACGACCTCCGTGGACGCGGTCACGGTGAAGCCCTCGGGGGCGGCGCTGCACGCGTCGCCATGCGACATCCACACCGGCTGCTCGGCCGGGGTGCCCTCGAACAGGGTGGAGCCGGGCCTGGAGACGGTCAAAGGGGTGCGGCCGTACTCGCGGGCGCCGGTGTTGTCCACGGTGCCGCCGAGGATCTGGGCCATCAGCTGGAAGCCGTAGCACATACCGAAGACGGGGACGCCGGCCTCGAAGAGGGAGCGGTCCAGGCGCGGCGCGTCCTCGGCGTAGACGGACGAGGGGCCGCCGGAGAGGATGATCGCCGCCGGGTTTTTGGCGAGCATGTCGGCGACCGGCATGGTGCTCGGCACGATCTCGCTGTACACCCTCGCCTCGCGGACGCGGCGGGCGATGAGCTGGGCGTACTGCGCACCGAAGTCGACGACGAGAACGGTGCCGGTGTCGGGAGCGGTGGCAGCGGGGGACGATGGCACGGGCACAGCCTTCCGGCGGAGACAAACGGTTAACGAATGCGGATGTGAGACGTCGGCGATGACGCGGGCGGGCCGCTGCGGGCGCCGGCCGCCGGGGCACGGGACCGGACCCACGAGGACTCTGTGCTTTCGATTCTAACGGGGTGCCCGGCGTCCTCTCGTGCCTGTGGATAACCCGGCGGACGCCCGCGCGGACAGCACGGCGGACAGCCCTGCGCGGACCAGCCCGGGCACCGTTGCCGTTGCCCCGGCAGGTCGCGGTGCTCGTCCCGTTGCTCCGACAGATCGTGATCCCCGTCTCTTCACGCACACCAGGCCGCGTCCCGTCTTGACCGTGCTCGTGTGCGTGCGGGCATACTGAGCAGGTGAATCAGCGGCAGACCTTCTCCTTCTTCTTTAGCTATGGCAACCGGCCCACCGGCTGCCATGGTCGCGCTGCTTGATCCACTTACCAGCGACATTCCAGGCGCCCCGGGCCGACAAGGCCCGGGGCGTCTGTCGTGTCCGGGGCCGACGCTTCGGGGCACCCGCGTTCGCAGGTCCGTACGTCCCAGCCAACGACGAGGAGCCCACACCATGAGCAGCAGCACCGCAGACGCCGGCGACACCACGGGATCGGCCACGGCCACTCCGGCAGCCCCGGCCACCGAGAGAACGGGTGCCCACACCACCGAGGCCGCCGAATCGATCATGGGCGCCCGGGCCCGGATCGACGCGATCGACGACCGGATCATCGGCCTCGTCCAGGAACGCACGGCGATCTCCGCCGTCATCCAGAAGTCACGCATCGCCTCTGGCGGCCGCCGGGTGAACCTCTCCCGCGAGATGGAGGTGCTCGCCCACTACCGGGACGCGCTCGGCAAGCGCGGCACCTCGCTGGCGATGACGCTCCTGGAGCTGTGCCGCGGCCGGATCTGAGGACGGGCCGGGCCGGCGCCGGGCGAGCCGGGGCGCGTTGGAGCCCGAGGTCGCGTTCTGGACCCTGCCGCGCTCTCACCCGTACGGCGCGTGACCGCCGCGCCGGGGCTTCGTTGGTCCCGGTGTGCGTGGCGACCAGGAGCGGCCCGCACCAGCAGCGCGTGATTCTTCTGGAGCGATGGGACGCACGGGTCGTGCCGTGGCGTCGTGGGACATCGCTCCGGACATGTGACCGGGCGGCAGGGGACAGCAGCCCGGTCACCAAGAGAACGGCCGGCTCCGGGGACGCCCGGAGCCGGCCGTCGCGCGTACGCCCCCCGCGCACACGTCGCCCCTCACCTCGTCGCCTTCCCCGTGCCCCTCACCCGACTCCCCCGCATCTCTCCTCTTCCCATCTGCAGGTCGGCTATTTTCAGCCACGGCGCAGCAGAAGAGGGCGAGGTTCGAGTGACGCATATCACATAAAAATCAAGGAAGTTCGTGGGCAACCATTCCCAGGAACCGCAGGTCATCCATGCATAATCAACGCCCGCCCTCGCCCACGATGCGGAGGCACCCCCCACCCGCGTGCTGAGCGACCGCAGCGCGCCGGACATTTCCGAGGTCCTGATGAAGCAGCTCCGCCAGGCCATCGCCGCCACGGCTACGGTGGCCGCACTGGCCGCGCTGGGCCCGATCGCGCTGCTGTCCGTGCCTGCCGCGCACGCCTCCACAGCATCCGCGGACACCGCGGCGGGCGGCACAGACTCCCAGGCAAGCCCTCGGACGAGCGACGACCCGGCGGCGTCGGCCCTGCCGAGCCCCGCCACACCGAGCGCCGCCGAAAGCCTCACGCCCGACGGCGCAGAGACGAGCCTCACCACCGACCCGGCCGACACCCCGACCCCACCCGCCGGCACCCCGACCCCCACGGCCACACCCACCCCCACCGCCGGCACCGACACCCCCACCCCCCGCGACCCCGCGTCCTCCTCCGCCACCCCCACCGCCAGCCCGCCTCCGAGCGCCGCCGAAGGACAGGACCCTGGGCAGCAACCGGGCGGGTCGGACCAGGGACAGGGCGGCACCCAGGGTGACGAGAGCAGCGAGACCATACCCGGCGACGGCTGGTCGCCCAGCAACTGCACGGACTTCGTCCCCGACGACTCACTCTCCGTGAACGTCACAGGACTGCCGGGCAAGATAGCCGCCGGCTCCGGCTGGCACCCCTTCACGTTCTCCGTCGCGAACCACTCCGGCGCGGCCCTCCACAATGTCTACGTACAGAGTTTCACCGAGTACGCGATGGGCGTGAACGAGCAGGCCTCCCTGCAACTCGACCTCGCGCAGCTCCAGTTCCACGACCCGTCGACCGGCCGCTGGACCGACGCCTTCCAGGACTACTACCAGGACGGCACCGGCCGGCACCCCTACCGCGGCACCTTCGTCGCCCTCGTCCGCGACCTGGGCCGGGACGCGCGGGTCGACCTGCACTTGCGGGTACGGGTCGTCGCCACGGCTCCCGCCGGAGCCGGTTTCGCCTTGAGTACCGCCGTCTACGCGGGCCGCGGCGGCAGTTGCAACATCAACGGCGACACCTACGACTTCACCGTTCTCAAGGCCGGCAGCGACCCGGGCGACGTCGACGACGCCCGGCCCACCGGCGAGAAGCCCACCGACGGCACCCGTCCGCAGGGCGGTGCGCAGGTCGTCCCGGTCGGCGGCGCGCTGGCCGGCACCGGTACGTCCGAGGCGGTGCCCATCATGGGACTCATCGGCGCGTTTGCCGTGCTCGTCGGCGCCTTGCTGATCTTCGCCTCCCGACGACGCGGCCTCGCCCTCGCGGAAGCCGCCGAGGCCGCCGAAGCCGCCGAGACACCGGCCGAGGACCCGCAGCCCGCAGAAGCGGAAGACGCGGAAGACACCGACGCCTCCTCAAAACCGCCCGCCGCGGGCGACGCCTCCGGTGCCACCACCGACGGCGGCAAGGACGCTGCCACCGAAACCGCCACGGACCCGGCGGACACCGGCCACACGGCCGGCACGGACGGCTCACAGAGCGACGACGGCACCGCGGAAGCCGCGGCCGACACCACCGAAGCACCCGAGGCCCCCGAGCCCACGGACCCGAAGCCCTCCACCGTCCCCGGAACTCCCGAGGCCCCCGAAACCCCCGGATCTCCTCAGCCATCCGGCGACTCCGAGACATCCGGCGACCCCGTGGATCCCGAGGACAACTCAGGCAAGCCACACACCGCCTGAGACGGACCGCCGCTCTGCGGCACGCGAAAGGACCTGCGCCAGGAGGGGGGCGCAGGTCCTTTCGCGTGCCGCAATGAAAGCCTCACGCCTTCTTCGGCGGCACCTTCGGCATCCCCAGGAACGGCAGCTTCAGCGCGCCGAACGCGTCGGCCGGGACCACGGGGGACTTCGGTGCCACCGGGGCGAGCCGCCGGTACGCCTCGCCCTGGGCCGGGCGGGGATCGTCCTCGCCCTTGTTGGGCCAGTACGACATCGCCCGTTCGGCCTGCGCCGTGATCGTCAGGGACGGGTTGACGCCCAGGTTCGCCGAGACCGCGGAGCCGTCGACGACCGAGATGCCCGGGTGCCCGTACATCCGGTGGTACGGGTCGAGGACCCCGGTGGTCGCCGAGTCGCCGATTGGGCAGCCGCCCAGGAAGTGCGCGGTGAGCGGAGTGCCCATCAGCTCGCCGAGGTTGGAGCCCGCGAAACCGTTGATCTCCTCGGCCAGCAGTGCGGCGGCCTGCGTCGCCTCGGGGATCTGGTCGGGATTGGGCGCACCATGGCCCTGGCGTGCCGTCAGCAGTCCCTTCGCCAGGCCCTTGGGTTTGCGGTACGTCGTCAGGGAGTTGTCGAGCGACTGCATCACCAGGCCGATGATGGTCCGCTCCGACCAGCGCAGGTTGGACAGCGAACGCACCAGGAGCCAGGGGTGCCGCAGCAGTTGGCCGACCCAGGCCCGTCCTCGCCTGCCGTTCGGCCGGTAGGGAATCTGGAGCGTCGTCAGGCTGCCCATCGAGTTCGACCCCTTGCCGTACCGGACCGGCTCGATGTGGGTGTGCGCGTCGGGGTGGACCGATGACGTGATCGCCACACCCTGGGTGAAGTCGACCCGCTGCCCGTGCCGCCGGCGGTAGCGGCGGTTGTCGGTCATCGCGCCGACCAGGGCCTCGGAGTTGGTGCGGGTCAGCTCGCCGAGGCGGCCGGAGATGCCCGGCAGCAGACCGTCGTCACGCATCCGGTGCAGCAGCGTCTGCGTGCCGTACGTGCCCGCCGCGACGACCACCCGGCGGGCCCGGAACGTACGGCCCTTCCCCTTGCGGCGCTGGTCCGTCGGCACGGTGCTGACGGCGAACCCGCCGCGCGGGTCCTCGGTGACGGCGACCACCGACGTCATGGGGTGGATGACGGCGCCCGCCTGCTCCGCGAGATACAGATAGTTCTCGGTCAGGGTGTTCTTCGCGCCGTGCCGGCAGCCCGTCATGCACTCGCCGCACTCGGTGCAGGCCTTGCGCGCGGGGCCCGCGCCGCCGAAGTACGGGTCGGCGACCTCGGACCCGGGCTCGGCCCGCGCCGCCCCGTCCGCGTCGTCCCCGTCGCCGAAGAACACACCGACCGGGGCCATATGGAAGGAGTCCCCGACGCCCATCGCCTCCGCGGCGGCCTTCAGGTGAACGTCTGAAGGCGTCATGGTCGGATTGAGCCGGACGCCGAGCATGCGCTTGGCCTGGTCGTAGTAGGGCTTCAGTTCGTCCTGCCAGTCGGTGATGCCCTGCCACTGCGGGTCGTCGAAGAACGCCTTGGGCGGCACGTAGAGGGTGTTGGCGTAGTTCAGCGAGCCGCCGCCGACGCCCGCGCCGGCCAGCACCATCACCTTGCCGAGCAGATGGATGCGCTGGATGCCGTAGAGGCCGAGGGACGGGGCCCATATGTAGTTCTTGAAGTCCCATGAGGTGCGGGGCAGGGTGTCGGGCGTGAAGCGGCGGCCGGCCTCCAGGACGCCTACGGTGTAGCCCTTTTCGGTGAGGCGGAGAGCGGAGACCGAGCCGCCGAAGCCGGAGCCGACGATGAGTACGTCGTAGTCGTATGCGTGGGCCTGCGCGTTGTCGGCGTCGCTGTCGGCGCGCTCTACGGGGGCGCCTCCGGCGGGGGCTTCTTGGGGCATCGTTGCCTCCGGGGGCTTGTTCGTCGGGCGTTGGGCGGGGGTGGCCTGGGTCGGGGCGGTTCGGTGCCGTGGGAGCCGCGCCGTGCGCACCCGTTGTGTCGTGCGGACGGGTGCGCACAGTTCAGATCGGCGGGCCAGCGCCTCAGCGCAGGCCGAGAGCCTTCATCACGCGCAGGCTCGTGCTCATGAAAGCCGCGTACTTCGCGTCGTCCATGCCGAAGGACGGGGCCATCGGCAGCAGGCGCTGGTGGGCCACGGTCTGCGCCTCCGTGTACTTGTGGATGCCCTCCGCACCGTGCCGGCGGCCGAGACCGGAGTCCTTCATACCGCCCATCGGCGACTGAACGCTGCCGTAGGCGGGCGCATAACCCTCGTTGATGTTGACGGAGCCGGTACGCAGGCGGGCGGCGACACGGCGGCCCCGCGCGCCGTCCTTCGTCCACACCGAGGCGTTGAGCCCGTACGGGGTGGCGTTGGCCAGCTCGATCGCCTCGTCCTCCGCGGTGAAGCGGTAGACGGAGACGACGGGCCCGAAGGTCTCCTCGGCGCAGACCGCCATCGGGGCCTCGACGCCGTCCAGGATGGTCGGCTCGTAGAAGTACGGGCCGATGTCGGGCCGGGCCACGCCGCCCGCCACCACCCGCGCGCCCTTGGCGACGGCCTCCTCCACATGCCGGGCGACCGTCTCCAGCTGCCGCGCCCCGGCCAGCGAGCCCATGTCGGCCCCGTAGGCGAGCGCACCGCCGAGCCGCATCGCCTTCGTAAGGGCCGCGAAGCGCTCCAGGAACGCGTCGGCGACGGACTCGTGCACATAGAGCCGTTCGATGGAGATGCACAGCTGGCCCGCGGAGGAGAAGGCGGCGCGCACCGCGCCCGCGGCGGCCTTCTCGATGTCGGCGTCCTGCAGCACCAGCATCGGGTTCTTGCCGCCGAGTTCCAGCGAGGCGCCGACCAGTCGGGCCGCCGCGCCCTGCGCGACCTCGCGCCCGGTGCGGGTGGATCCGGTGAACGAGACGTAGTCGGCGTGCCGCACCACCTCCGGGCCGACCACCGGGCCCTCGCCGATCACGATCTGGAAGACCTCGGGCGGCAGACCGGCCTCGATGAGCAGGTCACGGGTCCACAGCGCGGTCAGCGCGGTCTCGGTGTCGGGCTTCATCACGAGCGCGTTGCCCGCGACGAAGGCGGGCAGGGCGTCGTCGGCGGCCAGCTCGAAGGGATAGTTCCAGGGCACGATCTGGCCCACCACACCGCGCGGATGGCGCAGTTCCGTGACCCGCGTCAGCGTCGGTACGGCGCCGGTGTGCCGCTTGGGCCGCAGATACGAGGCGGCCTTGCGGCCGTAGTGCCGGGCGGTGACGAGGACGCCCTGCACCTCCTCGTGGGCGTGCAGCCGGGCCTTGCCGGTCTCCAGCTGGATGAGGTCGAGCACTTCGGCCTGGCGTTCGAGGACCAGGTCGTGGAAGCGCAGCAGCACGGCGGCGCGGCGGCGCACCGGCAGCGCGGCCCAGGCGGGCTGTGCGGCCCGTGCCCGCTCGAAGGCGCTCGCCACGTCCTCGGGCGTCGACTCGGGCAGGTCGGCCAGCTTGTCGCCAGTGAACGGCGCGTGACCGGCGGTGCGCCCGGAGCCGGTGACGCCGCGGGTGAGCTGCGCCACCAGCTCGGGCGTGACCACGTCGGCGGCGGTCCTTACGCCGGCGGGAGCGGAGGCTGCGGGGTTCGTACGGTCGTCCGTACGGTCTGCCTGCGGTTCCTGTGACGCCTCTGGTGCCTGCGACGGCGCGGCGCCCGGGGCATCCGGGACTTCTGGCGCGTCCTGGGCATCCGAGGTGGCAGCGGTGGCTTTCGAGTCCGTCATGAGCGTGAGGGTAGGCCCGCACGCCGCGTTTGTGTACCCGTCGGTAACGACGTTCTTACCACCTTCACACAACGCCACTGATCGCTGGCACCAAAGGGGCTGATCAGGGCGGTTGAGAAAACGGGGGCAGTTGCGGTGCGGACAGGGGCGGCCACCGCAACCAGCCGCCCGTCACATTCCCTGGATCTCCAGATGCGCGACGGCATCGCGGTACAGCTGCTCACCGATCGCATGCGCCCAGCCCTTCGCGGGCATCTTGACCTGCAGCCGCCAGTACACCTGGCTGTCCGCGCTCTTCGGCACCACCAGCTGGTGGTAGTCGTACCGCAGCGGGTCGTCGCTGCTGTCGCCGTAGTCCTGGAATTCGACGAGCGTCTCGAACGCCGCCGTGCCGTGGAAGCTGGTCTTCCTGCTGGCGACCTTCGGCTCCTTGACCTCGGTACTGTCATGGCCGCCGGCCTTGTACCAGTCCGCCCAGGCCCGCTCGGTCGGCTTGATGATCGTGTCACCGCTGCCGGGTTCGAGCTTGGAGTTGTCGACCTCTTCCAGGTAGATGTAGAAGACGCCGCTCGGGTCGTAGAAGGTGACGCCGTCGTTCCCGTCGTTCGGGACGCGCTCGTACTCGGACGGCACGGCCAGGGAAGCGTCCGCGATCTCGCGCTCCGGCCGCACCTCCCAGCCCTTCGGCAGGCCGCCGCCGCCGAACGGGTCGAGCAGCAGCAAAACGAGGGCCAGCGCCACCACGACGACGCCCGTGCCGAGTCCCCAGCGCGCCGCACGGCTGGCCTGGAGCACCGGCGGCACCCAGCGGTTACCGGGCGCGGCGTTCGGGAGCTGGATGCGGGTCGGGGCGAGCGCCGGGGTGGCCACCGCCTCCAGGGCCTGCCGGACCTCCCCCGCGGACGGCCGCGCCATCGGGTCCTTGCGCAGCAGTTGCATGATCACCATGGCCAGCGGCCCCGCCGCTCGGGCGGGCGTCTGCGGCTCGGCGGAGAGCACGGCCTGGAGCGTGGCCGGGGTGTGCGAGCGGCGGAACGGCGACATGCCCTCCACGGCCGCGTACAGCACCACGCCCAGTGACCACAGGTCGGCGGCAGGCCCGGGACGCTGGCCCAGCACCCGCTCCGGCGAGATGAACTCGGGCGAGCCGACAAACGCGCCGGTCTCGGTGAGCCCCTGCTCCCCCTCGACCTGCGCGATGCCGAAGTCGGTGAGCACGACACGCCCGCCGCGGCCGAGCAGGACGTTGTCGGGCTTGACGTCACGGTGCAGGACGCCCGCCTCGTGGGCAGCCTGGAGCGCGCCGACGACCGCGACACCGATCTGGGCCGCCTCCCGCGGGTCGAGCGTGCCCTCTTTGAGCCGGTCGGCGAGCGAGTGTCCCTGCACCAACTCCATCACCACCCACGGCTTGCCGTGTTCCACGACGACGTCGTACATGGTGACCACGGACGGGTGGTCGATACGGGCGGCGGCCCGCGCCTCGCGCTGCATGCGCTGGTACGCGGTGTTCCGATCGGCCTCGCTCAGCTGGTCGGGCAGCCGCGGCTCCTTGATCGCCACCTCGCGCTCCACCACGCGGTCACGGGCGCGCCATACGGTGCCCATGCCGCCGTGTCCGAGGCGCGACAGCAGCTGGTAGCGGTCGCCGACCACACGGCCACCGCCCTGCGGAGGCACTCCCGCCGTCACCGTCGGTCCCTGCGGCCCCGGCTGGTGGGGCGGCACTGGCGGCGTGACCGGGGCGGCCGGATGGCCGCCTGACCCCTGCCCCGGGACACCAGGCCCGCCGTCACCCGGGCCCCCGCCGCCCTGAACGGCCTGCGTGGGCTCGTACGATCCCTGCGCCGTATACAGGTCGTACGGGTCCTGCGCCTGATACCCGCCCTGGCCGGGCACC
The DNA here is from genome assembly GCA_963761765.1 of uncultured Actinomycetota bacterium. Taxonomy (GTDB): domain Bacteria; phylum Actinomycetota; class Actinomycetes; order Streptomycetales; family Streptomycetaceae; genus Streptomyces. The sequence goes on along the minus strand of CAVXIJ010000001.1, from coordinate 367,178 downwards.
GGCGCCTGAGCAGGCGGGACCTGGGGCGGCCTGAGCCCGTAGCTGGTGGGCTCGTCCGGCTGACCCGCGTCGTTCGTCATGCTCACATCCTGACGACGCGGGCCTCGCGATTTCCACTCCGGTCATGAGCAGATGCAACAACGTGACAAAAGGTGGTCGGAGTTGCGTAGGTGGGCGGTCCGGGCGGGGGCCGGTGTGACTTCGGGCGTGGGGCCCGCGCGCGGTGGCGCCTGGGCGGGGCTCCTGGGATCGCGTCTGAATTCGACGCTTGGGCCGGCCCGTTGGCTGGACTACGGGGACGGCGAGGTGCGGACGGTGGCTTTCCGTCGGCCGACCGGCGCGGACGGGACGGGCTTGTGGCTCGCGGAGGCGTTGGGCGTCGAATCCGCGGTCGCCTGACTTTCGGGTGGCGAATGCGCGGGTGTCGAGGTCGCGGCCGGCGACGTCGCCGGTGGCCGGTGCCCGCTGCCGCCGCCGTTCACCAGGAGAGCGATCGCGGAGAACCCGGCCGCGGCGAGGGCGACCATCAAGACGGCGGCGATCAGCATGGTGTGCACGGTGCGTCTTGGGCCCTGGCCGGGCGGCCAGGAGGTCCCGGCGCCGGCTGCCCGGCGCGTCCCCGGGACAGCGGGCCGCCACGGCATGGTTTCCGCGGGCTCATCGGCCCCGGTGCCGGCGGGTGGCTGCGGCGGTGTTCCGGAGGGCCGCCGGGGGCTGCGTACGGACCGTGGGCGCGGGCGCGGACGGGCGCCGGCTGGCGGCTGCGGGACGTTTTCGGTCGGTCGTCGCGGGCCGGTTGCGGGGCCGGTGTCCGCCGGTGGCCGTGGATCTGCTCCCGTGGCCGACCACGGCTCAGCTTCGGCCGGCGGCCATGGTCCTGTCTGGGCCGGTAGCCACAAGCTGCGGTCGGCCGCACGGTGTGTGCCGGTCTCGGTCGCGGGATGCTCGACGGCCCCTGTGCCAGGGGCGTTGGTGTCCGGGACCTCGTGATCCAGCGGACCGCTGGCGTGGTCCCGGGGCGCGGAAGGGCCGTGCGGCGCGGTCCGCGGCCCGACTGCTCGCGCGTGGGCAGGTCCGGGTGGCGCATCCTCAGGACTTGGCGGGATGGCCGCGGTTCCTGACGCCGTGGACGTAGGCCCCGTTGGCGTGGCCGCAGTGCCCGCTGCCGTGGAACTACGGCCCGTCTCCGTGGCCGTGTGGTCCGGCAGCGGCGACATGTGATCGGACGGCGCCGTCGTACGATCCTGCGGAGCGAAGGCGTGGCCGGAACGCTCCCCTGCTTGCCGCACACCTCCGGCCTCCGCGGCATCCTGCCCCGCACGCTCGAAAGCCCGACCCTGCGAACTCCCGGCCTCCGGCTCCTGAACCCCACGCGCAGCTTCCGCCGCTCGCACATCCTCTGTCTCACGCGTCGCTTCCATCTCACGCGTCGCTTCTGCCTCACGCGGAGCGTCCGCCTCATGAGTCGCTTCCGCCCCACGCGTACTCGCCCCCTCTCCCTCCCCTGTACCAGAAGCACCGCGCCGGCCAGACCTGTGAGGCAAGCGGGGCATACGAGGCAGGTGAGGTGTGGTGCCGGAGGCGCCCGCCTTCCCTTTGAGGCTCCCCCAGTGCCTTGCGAGCTTGGGAGGCACTCCCAGCGGAAGGCGTGCGGACAGCGGAGTGCGCCAGGTGCGTTCCGAACCGCGCCGGCCAAGAGGTGTGACGCCGGGCGGCAGTTCGGGTACACGGCCGGTGTCGGCGTAGCCGCGCAGCATCCACTCGGCCTGGGCCGCGTCGATCCGCAGGTCGGGATCGCGCTCCAGGAGGCCGTGGATCACCGGCAGCAGCGGTGTGGCCTGCGACGGTGTCCTGATCTCTTCGGAGACGACGGCGAGCAGCACAGCACTCAGCGAGTCGCGGCGGAACGGTGACGTCCCGCTGACCGCCGCGCACAGCAGCGCACCCAGCGACCACAGGTCCGACTCCGGTCCGGTGCGCGCCCCCGTCATCCGCTCCGGTGCGGTGTACTCGGGCGAGCCGAGGAACGAGCCGGACTCCGTCAAGGTCGTCGCGCCGGTGACCTGCGCGATGCCGAAGTCGGTGAGCACCACACGGCCGGTCTCCGTCTCCAGCAGCACATTGGCCGGTTTCAGATCCCGGTGCAGTACACCGGACGCATGCGCCTTGCGGAGCGCGCCCAGCAGCGCGACGCCGATCCGGGCCGCCTCGCGCGGAGCGACAGGACCACCCCTGGCGATCTGCTCGGCCAGCGAGGGCCCGTCGATCAACTCCATGACGATATACGGCCGGTGGTCGATCTCAATGACGTCATGTACGCCGATGATGTGCGGATGGCCGAGCTGGGCCAGCGCCCGGGCCTCGCGCAGCGTGCGCTCGCGCTGCGCGGCGAGCTCCTCGTCGGAGAGGGCGTCGTCTATGTCGACGGGGAGTTCCTTGACGGCGACCTGACGCCCGAGCAGTTGGTCGGTGGCGCGCCAGACGACGCCCATGCCGCCCTGGCCGAGCCGCCCCTCAAGACGGTATCGTCCGGCCAGGACGCGGGCGTTTCCGCCTGATTCGGGCCGTTCGGCCCCCGCGGTCCCGTCGGTCCCCATAGGCTCATGATGCCCCAGGGCCACTGCCCCGAAGAGAACGTAGAGCCAGGTGGCGCGGGTTGTCCGAAGATCGCCCATCGGAACGTCGCCTCGTGCGACGCCGCTGCTCCTGGCGTCACCTCCCGCGCGAGGGGCTGCTTCCGTCAGCCGCCCCGTGCCGCGCCACCTGCCCGGTTGCGGCCCCGCGGGTGGTCATCCGTAGAGGCTGGGAGCATGTGACGCCGCACGGCAGATGCCCGTTCGGCGTGCCTGGACGGCACCGCACCGGCGCCGCGCCTGCTGTGCGCGTCCGGGTGTCCGCGCCGGGCCGACCGCCGTCGCCTACCGCTGCCGTCAGGGCTGCCAGCTGCGCAATACCACCTTGAACTGGTCGTGGGTCTTGTTCCAGTCGACCGCAGGCGAGGACATGTAGATGGCGTACTCGGTGCCGTCACGGTCGAAGTAGGTCTGCTCGATGGCGTGCCGCGGGCCGGAGACGGTGTCGCTGGGGTCGGCGGTCCAGTCGAACTCCCACAGCGAACTGTCCTGATCGCGGAAGGCGTTGGATTCCAGCCGTATCCGCCTGTAGTGCGGCAGGGTGTGGATCCTCTTCTCCAGGTCGATCTGGTGCTCGTACGCACTGCCCCAGTCGGGAGAATCGTCGACGCTGATCCGTATGAAGTGGTTGCCGTGGTCAGGCGTGTAGTCGATCTGCGTGTGGTCGACCTCGCGCGTCCAGCCGTCGGGCACCGCCAGGCTGAACCCCTTGGGGTCGTGCACCCGCCTCCAGCCCTCCGGTAGCCCGTCGGTCCGCTGCCTGGGCGGCGTGGTGGCGGAAGACGACGGCTCGGAGCCCTTGCCGCCGGGCGGGTCGGCTGTCGTACGGTCGCCGTCGTGGCCCTGCGCGTAGTGCAGCCCCAGGACCGTGCCGCCGCCGACCAGCGCGACCGCGGCGACCACCACCATGACGACGGTTCCCCAGCGGCGCCCGCGTGCGGTGGGCCGTCGGTTCGGGTCGCCCGATGGCTGCGTTCCGTCCTGGCCGGAGCCCGGCGCCCCAGTCCCGGACGGCGCGTACGCGTCATACGTCCCGTACGGTCCCTGGCCCCCGGCGGACGGGCCCGCCGTATATCCACCGCCGGACGGACCGGACACGTAGCCACCCGCGGGGCCGGGCGACCCGGACGGTCCGTGGGGCGGCGTCGGTGTGTACGCCGTCGACGGGGTGTCGTACGGGTGGGTCACGTCGTACGGGTGCGCGGAGTCGTAATGATCGGTCGCGGTGACCGGATAGACCGGGACAGCCGCGGGCCAGCGGCCCTCCGCGGCGTCCACGAGCATCGCCTCGGTGTCCTCCGCGGTGGGCCGCATGACCGGGTCCTTGTACAGCAGCGCCGTGATGACGGGGCCGAGTACGCCCGCGCCCTCCGGTGCAGCCGGCTCCTCGTCGACGACCGCCTGCATGGTCGCCAGCGGAGTGCCGCGCCGGAACGGCGAGTGGCCGTCCACCGCCGTGTACAGCGTCGCGCCGAGCGCCCACAGGTCGCACGCGGGCCCCGGGTCGGCGCCGCGCACCCGCTCGGGCGCCAGATAGTCCACCGAACCGACTATCTCTCCGGTCTTGGTGAGCGTCGTGTCGCCCTCCACCTGGGCGATGCCGAAGTCGGTGAGCAGCACCCGGCCGTCGTCGGCGAGCAGCACATTGCCCGGTTTGACGTCCCGGTGCAGTACGCCCGCGGTATGCGCGGCGCGCAGCGCACGCAGCACCCACAGGCCGACACGGGCGGCGTACTGCGCGTCGAGCGGCCCGGACTCCTTGATGACGTCGGCGAGGGAGCCGCCCTCGATGAGCTCCATCACGATCCACGGCCGGTCGTCGTGCTCCAGCACGTCGTGGATGGTGACGACGGCGGGATGGTTGATGCGGGCCGCCGCGCGCGCCTCGGTCTGGGTGCGGGCGAGCAGTACGCGCCGGTCACTGTCCGCCGCGTACTGGGCGGCGGTGAGCTCCTTCACCGCCACGGTGCGGTTCAGCACTTCGTCATAGGCCCGCCACACCCGTCCCATGCCGCCCCGTCCGATGGACTCGCCGAGCCGGTAACGGCCCGAAAGGAGCAGGTCCTGCATGTGATTCACGTTCCCCCGCAAAGGTCTTGGCGAGGCCAGCCTATGGAGAGGGCGCCGGACAGGGAACACGCAGGGCCCAAGGTAGACCGCACTGTGACGCACGCGACGACGACGGACGAACCGTCAGCACACGAACCGTCATAGTCCCCGAACCACCCTGGTGTACGGAGCGCCATGGCACCCGCGCCGATCGGTGGCCCCGACCGACGGTGCCTCATCCGGTTACCGGCAGCGGCAACTGCGTGCGTGCGCGTGGAGCCGACTCCTGGTGTCCGTGCGCCGTATGTCCGACTCAGCCCGAGTACTGGTACGTCGCCGAGGCCTGCTCGTAGAAGCTGTCGACCTTGGCGCGCTGCGCCTCGGGGCCTCTGACCTGCACGACGTGATAGCGACCGCCGACCAGCAGGGCCATGTTGCGTACGTAGACCTCGCCGCCGCTGTCGCCCGGCCAGGTGAACGCGCCCTCCGCCATGACCCGTTCGCCGACCTGCGTGGTGCGCAGGCCGCTGCTGGAGACCCAGCTGGAGTCGCGGTACGGCTGCAGCTCGTGCTCCTTCTCTCGCTGGTACACCATCGGATCGCTGCCCTCGGCCTTGGCGGTGTCACGGCCGGGCACCACGATCAGCTGGAAGCCGTCCTTGCTGTAGACGACCTGGCCCAGCGCGTTCTTGGCCTGGCGGTGCCAGCCGTTGGCCACGGCTATCCGGAAGCCTTCGCTGTCCTTTTGCAGCGTGAAACCGTCGGGCAGGCCGGGGTGGGTGGTCTGCGGCTGGTCGGAGCCGGGGCTCTGGTCCGGCTTGCCGCCGGTGCTCTGCCCGTCCTGGCCCTGGGAACCGCCTTGCGGGCCGGTGTCCGAGGACCGGCCCGGCAGCGGTGTCGCCCCGCCGGTGGCCCCGGCCTCCTGATCACCAGAACCGGACTTGGGCAGGAACAGCATCGCGTACGCCACGGCCGCCGCGAGTCCGAGCAGCACCACGGTGAGCAGTGTCCTGCCGAGCCGCCGCGAGCCGGTCTGCCTGCCGCGCTTGTGCCGGCCCCCGGTGGTGGCGAGTATCCCCTTGCGCCTGCGGATCAGCTCGCCGCGGCGCCGGACGATCGGCAGCCGCTCCGCGGGGCCCGCCGGCGGCGTGGTGACGACATAGGTGCCCACTTCCGGCTCGGGGGCCGAGCGGATGAGCGAGCGCAGCCAGCCGCGCAGCTCCTCGAAGTCGGGTCGCTCGGACGGGTCCTGACGCAGCAGCGACTCGACCACGGGGCGCAGCGGACCGCACTCCTCGGCGAAGGCGGGCGGCTCGGAGCACACCATCTCGACCAGCTCGGGAGTGCTCTCCTCCGGGTACGGGGCGTGTCCCTGGACGGCCCTAAAGAGCAGCGCGCCCAGCGCCCAGAGATCGGTGGCGGGGCCGACGGGCGGGGCCAGCTGCCAGTTCTCGTGGACCGGACCGGCCTGTTCCGGGGCCCAGCGCTCGGTGACGGGGCCGATGACGGCCATCCGCGCCTGCCGGGCGCGCTCGGCGGCGAGCGGTGTGCCGGGACCGCGGCGCGCGGAGCTGCCGCCCTCGCCCCAGCTCGCGACCTCGCCCCAGCTCACACCGGACGGCACGGGCTCGGCGCCGGAGTCCTGGGCGTGGTCGGGCAACGCGGACTGAGGAGACGGTGCGCGGCGCACTCCGTACGGATCGACGATCTGTCCCGGCGGCTGGGTACCGCCCTGCGTGTCGGCGTCGCGCTGGGCGGGAGGCAGGCTCCGGGGAGTGTCGGTGTGCTGCTCGTCGTGGACCCGGGCGGCGGCTCTGGCACCCGCGCGGTACGCCGCGATGGCACCGGCGCGCGCGGCCCTGGCGTCCGCGGGATCTGCGGGGCCGATGGCACCCGCTGGTGCGCCGCCGGTGGAACCGCTCTCCCGGGCGGCGGGCGACAGGCCACCAGGGGCCACCGGGCCGCCGAGGGACCGGGCTCCGCCTGAGTGCGACGGGTCACCAGGGGACGTCGGGCCGGTGCGCCCGGGGGCGCTTGGACCGCGCTCCAGGGAGCGGCTCCAGGAGCCGGTGTCAGGACCGGAGCCGTCCGCACGGACCTGGGGCAGCTCGCCTGCGGGAGTGAGAGCGGGGGCGGCGTTCGGGTCCGGGGTGGGGTCGTAACCGCATAGGGCCTCTTCGGCGGCGCCCGCCGCCAGGCCGGTGAGCAGTACTCGGCCGTCGTCGCAGACCAGGACGGTACGGGCGGTGATGTTGCGGTGCACCCAGCCGTGCGCGTGCAGGGCGCGCAGGGCGGTCAGCACATCGGCGGCGACCTCCGCCGCGCGGTATGGCGACAACGGGCCCTCGGCGAGGAGCGCGGCGAGCGGGCTGGCGGCGACCACTTCGCTGACGATCCACAGCGAACCGCCCTCGGCGAACACGTCGAAGACCTGGTCGAGCCGTGGATGGTCGGGGATCTGCGCGGCGGCCTGCGCGGCCTCGATGGCGCGCCGGACCGCGGGGTCCGAAGGCGTGCGGGTGGCACCGCCCGCGAGACCGCCCGCCACGGCCCGGTGGCCGGTACGCCGCGCACCGGCGACCGCACTGCGGCTGGTGAAGCCCTCTGGGAGGCCGTCCGCGTCCAGCACCTCCGCCTCGACGACCTCCGGCAACGGCACCTGCCGGACGAGGACTTCCTGACCGCTGTACGTGTCGAATGCACGCGTCTGGGCGAGCTCGTACTCGTCGGACGGGGGGAGCGGTAGCCGGTAGCGGTCGGCGAGTACCCGGCCTGCGTAGTCGTCCACAGCGCCGCCCCCTTCCGATCGGTGTTCACATCCGTTCACCGCGGATGCCGTGCACAGCAGTTGACTGCGTACGGTCCGCGACCATTCACGATACGTGCCGAAGCGCAAACGTATCGAGGGGATGTGGATAACAGATCGGACCAATCGCTCCCGTCACCCCTATCACCGCCCCGGACCTGGCAGTTCATCACTCGTCCAGGTCCACTGGAACCCGATATCCGGCGCGCCGGGTTGCGGTGGGCACACTCGCCTTGATAAAGGGCAACGCCGCACTCCTGATGAGGACTTCACCTCGCGGACACCAGGAGGCCCACCGGTGTGCGCAGCGACTGCCCGGCGGGTGCGGGGCAGCGTGCGGGGTCAGGACTTGGGATGGAAGAGTCAGGACTTGGGATGGAACGTGCGCACGAAGGTGTTCCAGGTGTCGCGGCGCAGGTCGCTGCCCCAGTTGTCCGCCTTCGCCGTGTACAACATCGCGTAGCCGAGTTCGGGGTTGACGACGAAACCGCGGTCGATCCTGCGGAACTTGGTGCCGTCCTGGACGTAGGTGAACTCCCAGTCAGCCGCGAGCCAGGTGTGGTAGCCGACGGCCTCGATACGGATGCGGTGGTACTGGGAGGCGTCCATGGTGCGTTCCTGCTCCCGCCAGGCGAGCAGTGGATTCGCCTTGGGCGAGGACGTCGTACCGATGTCGAGCGTCTGTCCTTCGGGGCCCTTGAAATGCACCCCGCTGCTGTCCGTGACGGCCTTCTCCCAGCCCGCGGGCAGCCCGATCGAGAAGCCCGTCGGGTCCGTGTACGTCTGGACGGCGGCGCCCTTGTCCTTGCCACCGGGGCCGTTGCCCTGCCCGCCGCTCGCGGTGGAGCCGCCGGAGTCCTTGCCGTCGGAACCGCCCGAGTCCTGGTGCTTGCCCGGGTTGTTGCCGGTGCCCTTGCCGCCACCGGTGCCCTTGCCGCCGTCCGAACCGCCGCCGCCGGACGCGGTGGTGCCACCGGTGTCCTTGCCGCCGTGCGCGGTGTCATCGCCGCTCTTGCCGGGCAGGGTCAGGGCCAGCACGGTACCGAGCACGGCCAGCGCGATGACGATACCGACGATCACCAGCGTGCGGCGGGTGGCCTTCACACGCGGGGACTTGGTCGGGAGGTGCGCAGGCGGCGGCCCGGGCGGAAACGCGCTGGCCGCAGAGCCGGACGCACCGGAGTCACCGGACAGGCCGACGGCACGAAGGGAGGTGGTCGGGGTGGACTCCGACGTTCCTGCCGACCCTGTCGACCGCACGGATCTGGGGTCCTCTGGAGCCGTGCCCGACGTCGCGGCGAAGGCCGCGGTGCCGTCCGCCGCCGCTTCTCCGTATGGCGCGGGAGCGGGACCGAAGCCGGGCAGGGAGGTGTCGGCCACGGGAGTCGCCGAACCGTCCGCGCTCTCCGCGCCGGCCGTGCTGTCTGCGCCGTCGGCGGTGCCTGCCGCGTCCGCCGGGTGCTGGTCGGTGCCGTCAGGTGTGCGGTCGGCGGGTATGGGAACGGCGGGGTTGCCGGCGTGCGCGGCGGAGTCGTCCGTGGACGCGGCGTCGGGCACGGACGCGGAGCGGTTCTCGTGGTCGGCCGGGTCGGGCACGGCGTCCACCGGTGCGGAAGGAGTTGCTCCGGACAGTGCCTCGGAGGGGCCGGGAACCGCGTCGACGGGTTCGGACGCCGCTGCCACGGGTTCGGAGGTGGCCGCCTCGGTGGCGCCCGCTGCCGTTGCCGCTTTCGCGTCGGTGTCCGCGAGGTCCGTGCCGTCCGCCGGCCCACAAGCAACCGCACCGGATGCCGCGGCCAGCCCGCCGGCCCCCGCAGCCGCGAAGTGTGACGCGCCGTCGCGCCCGCGCTCGGGCGCAGCCGCGGGCGCCGTGCCGCTCGCCTCGTGCGGATCACGCGGGTCCGGCGACTCGTGCGCGCCCGACTGCCGCTCGGTCGGTCTGGTGGGCGGGAGCAGCAGCGATGTCGTCGCCGTGTCGTCCTCTGGCTGCGCGGACGTGGCCGCCGTGCCCTCGACGACCTCTTGGAGCAACGCCCGCGCCCCGGCGTCGTCGAGCCGTTCTTCGACGTCCTTGGCGAGCAGGCCGCGGATGACGTTCTCCAGCGGACCCGCGTTCTTCGGCCGCTCCAGGGGCTCGGTCATCACCGCGGTGAGGGTCGCGATGGCGGAACCCTTGTCATAGGGCGGAACGCCCTCCACACAGGCGTACAGCAGCCCGCCGAGCGACCACAGGTCGGCTGCGGGTCCGGGACGGGCGCCGCGGGCACGCTCCGGCGAGATATACGAGGGGGCGCCGACCAGCATGCCGGTCGACGTGATCGACGGGTCGCCCTCCACCTGAGCGATGCCGAAGTCGGTGAGCACGACGCGGCCGTCCTCGGCCATCAGCACGTTGGACGGTTTGACGTCGCGGTGCAGGATGCCCTCGCGGTGCGCGGCGCGCAGCACGTCGAGGACGGCGAGCCCCACTTCGGCGGCGCGCTTCGGGGTCAGGACGCCGTCCTCGCGGATGGCCTCGGCGAGCGACTTGCCCTCGACGAGCTCCATCACGATCCAGGGCCGGTCGTCCTCGTCCACGACGTCGTAGACCGTGACCGCGCTGTTGTTGCGGATCCGGGCAATAGCCTTGGCCTCGCGCAACGTGCGCGTGATGAGGCGCCGTTTCTCGTCCTCGTCACTGGAGGGGAAACGCAGCTCCTTGATGGCGACGGTACGTCCCAGCGTCTCGTCCTCGGCGCGCCAGACCGTGCCCATGCCACCGCGGCCGAGTACGTTCCCCAGCCGGTACCGTCCGGCGAGAAGACGTGCCCCCGTGGTCTGGCGGATCTTGTTGCCCGCCTGCTCCGCCTCCGACATGTGTCCCCTCTGCAACCCGCCCCGACAGAGCTCCCATTGTCACCCACGCAGAGTACGGCCCCCTCGCAGGGGCTGCCCCGGATCAACCGGGAGGCCCTTGGTCCCGCATGATGGCCGGGCCCGACAACGGAGGACCACCATGCCCGTACTCCGAACACTGCCGGCGCTCTCGCTGGCCGTGGTCCTGCTCGGCCTGGTCCCCGGCAGCGCTCCCACGCACCGGGCCCCGGCCTGGGACGCCACTCTCCCGCTGCTCGTCGATGAGGGCAAGGGCCAGAGTGCGGCGCTGCTGAGCCGCGACGAGACCGGTACACGGTTCGTACGGACCGGGCCCGCCGTCCGGCGCGCAGACCACTTCCGCGCGGGCAGCATCACCAAGACCTTCATCGCCACCGTCGTACTGCAACTCGCCGCGGAACACCGGCTGTCGCTGTCCGACACGGTCGAGCGGCATCTGCCGGGCCTGGTGCGCGGGCGGGGCAACGACGGCCGCGCACTGACCCTGCGATCGCTGCTCACCCACACCAGCGGCCTGTACGACTACACCGCCGACACCGGTGGCACGGTCCCGCTCTCCCCCGTCGGCGCGGTCCGCGTGGCGCTGTCCCATCCGCCTTCCGCGCCGGGCGTCTTCGCGTACTCCAACACCGACTACGTCGTGCTGGGCATGGTGATCGAGCAGGTCACCGGCGACTCGTACGCGGCCGAGGCCGACCGTCGCATCATCGGCCCACTGCACCTGAACGGCACCTCCTTCCCGGGCACCCGCCGCGCACTGCCCGCACCGCACGGCCGCGCCCGCACCGCGGGCGGACGCGACGTCACCGACCTCGACCCGCGGGTCGCCGGTGCCGCGGGTGAGCTGATCTCCACTCTGACCGACCTGAACCGCTTCTACGCCGCCCTGCTCGGCGGCCGTCTGCTGCCGCCCGCCGAACTCGCCGAGATGCTGGACACCCAGGCCACGCACGGGGTTTACGGGATGGGGGTGTATCCACAGCGACTGCCGTGCGGGACGATCGTGTGGGGGCACAACGGTCGCATCCTGGGGAGTTACGTACGGAGCGTGGCTTCCCTGGACGGGCGGCGGGTGCTGACGTATCGGCTCGATACGGACACGGAGCCCGCTCCGCGCGCGGAGACCGCCCTGATCAGTGCGGAGTTCTGCGGTTGAGCCGGTAGGCGGGTCAGGGCCCGTCCCGCAGGCTCCCGTCCCGACGCCGCCCCTGCCTGGCCACCGCCGCCCACCGCGATGGCCAGGACTGCGCGCAGCGTCTCAGCCTGCCACGATGTCCGGCGCCCCCAGCCGCGCCGCGTCGGCGGTCAAGTCGTCGGGCTGGCGCTGGGATTCGCGCTCGGCCTCCACGCGCTTCTCGTAGTGCTGCACTTCCCGGTCTATGCGGTCGGAGTCCCAGCCGAGTACGGGGGCCATGAGGTGGGCGGCCTCACGGGCGCAGCGGGTGCCGCGGTCGAAGGTCTCGATGGAGATACGGGTGCGGCGGGTCAGCGCGTCGTCGAGGTGGCGGGCGCCCTCGTGCGAGGCGGCGTAGACGATCTCGGCGCGAAGGTAGTCGTCGGCTCCCTGGAGGGGGGCGCCGAGGGTGGGGTCGTCGGCGATGAGGTCGAGGACTTCCTCGGTGAGCGATCCGTACCTGTTCAGCAGGTGCTCCACGCGGGCCACATGGAGGCCGGTGCGGACGGCGATGCGTGCGCGGGCGTTCCACAGCGCCTTGTAGCCCTCGGCGCCGATCAGGGGGATGTCCTCGGTGACGCAGTCGGCGACGCGCTGGTCAAGTCCGTGCACGGCCGCGTCGACGGCGTCCTTGGCCATCACGCGGTAGGTGGTGTACTTGCCGCCCGCCACCACCACGAGTCCGGGCACCGGGTGGGCGACGGTGTGCTCCCGGGACAGCTTGCTGGTGGCGTCCGACTCGCCGGCCAGCAGGGGCCGCAGGCCCGCGTAGACGCCCTGGACGTCGTCCCGGGTGAGCGGGACGGCGAGGACCTCGTTCACATGCTCCAGGATGTAGTCGATGTCGGCGCTGGACGCGGCCGGGTGCGCCTTGTCCAGGTCCCATTCGGTGTCCGTGGTGCCGACGATCCAGTGCCTGCCCCAGGGGATGACGAACAGGACGCTCTTCTCGGTGCGCAGGATCAGCCCGGTGCTGGAGTGGATCCGGTCCTTCGGTACGACCAGATGGATGCCCTTGGAGGCGCGGACGTGGAACTGGCCGCGCTCGCCGACCATCGCCTGGGTGTCGTCGGTCCAGACGCCGGTGGCATTGACGATCTGCTTGGCGCGGACCTCGTACTCCCCGTCCGCCTCCAGGTCACGCACCCGCGCACCGACGACCCGCTCGCCCTCCCGGAGGAAGCCCGTCACCCGGGCGCGGTTGGCGGCCTTCGCGCCATAGGCGGCGGCGGTGCGCACGAGGGTGGCGGTGTAGCGGGCGTCGTCCATCTGGGCGTCGTAGTACTGCAGGGCGCCGACCAGCGCGTCCCGCTTGAGGCAGGGGGCGACGCGCAGGGCGTGCCGCCGAGTGAGGTGCCGGTGCATGGGCAGGCCTCGGCCGTGCTTACGGGCCATGGACATGACGTCGTACAACGCGACGCCGGATCCCGCGTACAGCCGCTCCCAGCCCTGGTGCTGGAGCGGGTACAGGAACGGCACCGGCTTGACGAGGTGCGGGGCCAGCCGCTCCAGTAGCAGGCCGCGCTCCTTCAGCGCCTCTCTGACCAGCGCGAAGTCCAGCATTTCCAGATACCGCAGGCCGCCGTGGATGAGCTTGCTCGACCGGCTCGACGTGCCCGAGGCCCAGTCACGCGCTTCGACCAGACCGGTGGACAGGCCACGGGTGACCGCGTCGAGCGCGGTACCCGCACCGACCACGCCCGCACCCACAACCAGCACGTCAAGCTCTCGCTCGGCCATTGCTGCCAGTGACTCGGCGCGGTCCGCCGGCCCCAGTGTCGCTGTCCTCACGCTGTCTCCCGTCGCCTCTCGCGCCCTGTTTGCCGCGCACCCATCCGTGCCTTGTACCTGTCCGTGCCCTGTACCTGTTCTGTGTCTTGTACCAGTCCCGTGCCGTGCTTGTCCGTGCCGTGCTTGTCCGTGCTGCGCTTGCCGTGCGGTGCCGGTCCGGGCCGTGTGCCCTGTCCGGGCCTGCCGATCGCGCTTCCCTCACGTCAGAGTCTGACCGCGTTACTCAACTTCAGCCACTACCAGCTCACCGGCCTGTGGATAACTCCGGTCCAACACACGTCAATTTCCAGGCAGTCAATGCGGCATCACAGTCATATTTACTCCTACTGTGACATTCTGCTGGTCCATTCTGTCCACAGGACTTGCGTGATCCTCCCTCTCCGGCTATCGGGAAGGACGCCGCCCACCATGCCCGCAGATCTCGCCGTCATCGGACTCGGCCCCTTCGGGCTGCCGCTCGCCCAGGCCGCCGTCGCCGCCGGCATCCCCACCCTCGGCTACGACCCCGTACCGGCCCCGGCCGCCGCCCCCCTGCGTGGTACCCAGGACTCCGGCCGCGGTACACCCGACCAGGTACGCGGCCTCGCCGATACCCCTGCCGGGCGGGCGGCCGAGGGCCCGGAGGGCTGCGCGGGCGCCTGCTGCCCGCTCACCACCGCCGACCTGCGCCGCATCGCCGCCGGCGGCCCCCTGCCCGGTGCCGACCCGGCGCAGCTCGGCCGGGTGCGCACGGCCGTGATCTGCGTGCCCACTCCGCCGGGCCCCGACGGCGGCCCGGGCCTTGGCCAGGTGGCGGATGCCGCCCGTACGCTGGCCGCCCGGCTGCGCCCGCACACCACCGTGATCCTGGAGTCACCGGTATCGCCGGGCACCACGGAGGGCTTTCTGCTGCCGCTACTCGAAGCGGGTTCGGGCCTGCGCGCGGGCCGCGACTTCCACCTCGCCTACTCCCCCGTACGCACCGATCCCGGCCACCGGGCCCACGGCTACCCGGTCACGCCCAAAGTCATCGGCGGGCTCACACCGGCCTGCACGGAGTCGGCCGCCGCGTTCTACGGCAGGCTCACCGAGAAGGTGGTACGCGCACGTGGTCCCCGCGAGGCGGAGACCGTGCAGCTCCTGGAGACCAACTACCGGCACGTCAACATCGCCCTGGTCAACGAGATGGCCGTGCTCTGCCACGACCTGGGCGTCGACATCTGGGACGTGATCCGCTGCGCCGAGACCAAGCCGTTCGGCTTCCAGCCCTTCCGCCCCGGCCCCGGCGTCGGCGGCCACGCCCTCCCCCAGGACCTGTCGGGCTACCTCCCCCATCCGCACGCCCCGGCGGGCCCGGAGGGCGTTGCCGGTGTGCCGCACCCGGTCCGCACACTGCGCATGGTGGAGCTCGCGCAGCAGGTCAACAACCACATGCCCCGCTACGTCGTCCAGCGCGCCACGGCGCTCCTCAACGAGCACGGCAAGTCCGCCCGCGGCGCGGTCGTCCTGCTGCTCGGCGTCACCTACAAGCCCGACCTGGCGGACCAGCAGGGCTCGCCCGCCGATGAGATCGCCCTGCGGCTGATGGAGATGGGCGCCGCGGTCAGCTACCACGATCCCCATGTGCCCGCCTGGAGCGTCCTCGGCCGCCCCGTACCCCGTGCCGACGCCCTCTACGACGCGGCCACCCGCGCCGACCTGACGCTGCTCCTCCAGCACCACCGCACGTACGACCTCCAGGGCCTGTCGGTGAAGGCTCAGCTCCTGCTGGACACCCGGGGAGCGACACCGGCGGGCGCGGCACAACGGCTGTGACGACGTGCGACCCGTCCTGGAGGGCAACGTCTGGAAGCACGTCCTGGAGGGCACCTCGCCCTGAGCCCGAGATGCCCAGGGCTCGTCCCGGGACCTCGTCGGAGGTGTCCCGGGCCCGCTGTTTTGGGCCGGGGCCGTCTCAGGCGCCCCGCGCCCCGCGCAGAGACGTCAGCGCTTGTGCTGCGCGTCCGCGACGGTGACCTCGACCCGCTGGAACTCCTTGAGCTCGCTGTAGCCGGTGGTCGCCATGGCCCGGCGCAGTGCGCCGAAGAAGTTCATCGAGCCGGTCGGGGTATGGGAGGGCCCGGTCAGCACCTCCTCGATGGTGCCGACGGTCCCGAGGTCGACCTTCCTGCCGCGCGGCACCTCCTCGTGCACCGCCTCCATGCCCCAGTGGTGCCCGCGGCCCGGCGCATCGGTGGCGCGTGCCAGCGGGGAGCCCATCATCACGGAGTCCGCGCCGCAGGCGATGGCCTTGGGCAGGTCACCGGACCAGCCCACGCCGCCGTCCGCGATGACGTGCACATAGCGGCCGCCGGACTCGTCCATGTAGTCGCGGCGCGCGGCGGCGACGTCGGCGACCGCGGTCGCCATGGGCACCTGGATGCCGAGCACATTGCGGGTGGTGTGCGCGGCGCCGCCGCCGAAGCCGACCAGCACGCCCGCCGCGCCGGTGCGCATCAGGTGCAGCGCAGCGGTGTAGGTGGCGCAGCCGCCGACGATGACGGGCACGTCGAGCTCGTAGATGAACTGCTTCAGGTTCAGCGGTTCGGCCGCCGACGAGACGTGCTCGGCGGAGACGGTGGTGCCCCGGATCACGAAGATGTCGACTCCGGCGTCCACCACGGCCTTCGAGAACTCGGCGGTGCGCTGCGGCGAGAGCGCCGCGGCGGTGATCACTCCCGAGTCGCGCACCTCCTTGATGCGCTGCCCGATCAGCTCTTCCTTGATGGGGGCCGCGTAGATCTCCTGGAGGCGGCTGGTGGCGCCCTCGGTGGGCAGCTCGGCGATCTCGTCGAGAAGCGGCTGCGGGTCCTCGTAGCGCGTCCAGAGGCCTTCCAGGTTCAGCACGCCGAGGCCGCCGAGCTCGCCGATGCGGATCGCCGTCTGCGGTGAGACGACCGAGTCCATCGGGGCGGCGAGGAACGGCAGCTCGAAGCGGTAGGCGTCGATCTGCCAGGCGATGGAGACCTCTTTCGGGTCACGCGTACGGCGGCTGGGGACGACGGCGATGTCGTCGAAGGCGTACGCGCGGCGGCCTCGCTTGCCCCGCCCGATCTCGATCTCAGTCACGTGAGTGGCCTCTCATGTTGCGTCTCGGCGTCTCAGTATCCCCGATGGCTCCCCGAGGGCACGGACAGGGACGGAACGGGCCACAACGCCGCCGGCGCGGCCACGGCGCCCACCGGCACGCCCGCACCGCACGAGCAGCGCGGTGCGCTCACCCGGGCGGCGGCAGAAGGCCGCCACCCGCACGCGCGTCGGGTCAGCCCCGGCCGTTGTAGTTCGGCGCCTCGACCGTCATCTGGATGTCGTGCGGGTGGCTCTCCTTGAGGCCCGCGGAGGTGATCCGGACGAAACGGCCGTGGACCTGGAGCTCAGGCACGGTGCGTCCGCCGACGTAGAACATCGACTGGCGCAGACCGCCGACGAGTTGGTGGACGACCGCGGAGAGCGGGCCCCGGTAGGGCACCTGGCCCTCGATGCCCTCGGGCACCAGCTTGTCGTCCGAGGCCACGCCCTCCTGGAAGTAGCGGTCCTTGGAGAACGACCTCTGGTCGCCGCGCGACTGCATGGCACCCAGGGAGCCCATGCCGCGGTACGACTTGAACTGCTTGCCGTTGATGAAGAGCAGCTCTCCGGGTGACTCCTCGCAGCCCGCGAGCAAGGAGCCGAGCATGACCGTGTCCGCGCCCGCGACCAGCGCTTTCGCGATATCACCCGAGTACTGCAGGCCACCGTCGCCGATCACCGGGACGCCGGCCGCCTTGGCGGCGAGCGATGCCTCATAGATCGCCGTTACCTGCGGTACGCCGATTCCCGCGACGACGCGCGTCGTACAGATGGAGCCAGGTCCGACGCCGACCTTGATGCCGTCGACACCGGCGTCGATGAGTGCCTGGGCGCCGTCCCGGGTGGCGATGTTGCCGCCGATGACGTCGACACCGGACGAGTTCGACTTGATCTTGGCGACCATGTCGCCGACCAGCCTGGAGTGGCCGTGGGCGGTGTCCACGACGATGAAGTCCACGCCCGCCGCGATGAGCGCCTGGGCGCGCTCGAATGCGTCGCCCGCCACGCCGACCGCGGCGCCGACGATGAGCCGGCCCTCGGAGTCCTTGGCCGCGTTCGGGTACTTCTCGGCCTTCACGAAGTCCTTCACCGTGATCAGGCCCTTGAGAACGCCACTGTCGTCGACGAGCGGGAGTTTCTCGATCTTGTGGCGGCGCAGCAGCTCCATGGCGTCCACACCGGAGATGCCGACCTTGCCGGTGACCAGCGGCATCGGCGTCATGACCTCGCGCACCTGGCGGGAGCGGTCGACTCGAAGGCCATGTCCCTGTTGGTGACGATGCCGAGCAGCCTGTCGGCGCCGTCGACGACCGGGACGCCGCTGATGCGGAACTTGGCGCAGATCGCGTCGGCCTCGGCGAGCGTCGCATCCGGGTGCACGGTGATCGGGTCGGTGACCATGCCGGACTCGGAGCGTTTGACCAGGTCGACCTGGTTGGCTTGGTCGGCGATGGACAGATTGCGGTGCAGTACGCCGACGCCGCCCTGCCGGGCCATGGCGATCGCCATCCGGGCCTCGGTGACCTTGTCCATGGCCGCGGAGAGCAGCGGGATGTTCACCCGGACGTTCTTCGAGATGCGCGAGGAGGTGTCGATCTGGTCGGGAGCCATGTCGGAGGCGCCCGGCAGGAGCAGCACATCGTCGTAGGTCAGCCCGAGTGTCGCGAATTTTTCGGGCACTCCGTCGATGTCGAGCGTCATGACACCTTCCCCAATGGCCTTGATCGGTGCGGATGTCCATGCTAACGGGCTCGGGGACCGTCTCATTCCATCGTGGAGATCATCCGGCACGGGGAGAGGACTCTCACACTGCCCTGGGTCCTGGCGCGCCCGCGGCGCCCACCTGCGGGCGGACACGGACCGGGAGCACGCGCTCGCACAGCGGCACCCGGGCGCGCTCACTGCTCGGCCAGCGCTCGCAACCGGCTGAGCGCCCGGTGCTGAGCCACCCGTACCGCTCCCGGTGACATCCCCAGCAGCTGCCCCGTCTCCTCGGCGGTGAGCCCCACCGCGATCCGCAGCAGCAACAGCTCGCGCTGGTTCTCGGGAAGGCT
Source organism: uncultured Actinomycetota bacterium (assembly GCA_963761765.1). Lineage (GTDB taxonomy): Bacteria > Actinomycetota > Actinomycetes > Streptomycetales > Streptomycetaceae > Streptomyces. The sequence goes on along the minus strand of CAVXIJ010000001.1, from coordinate 348,710 downwards.
GGCCAGCAGCTCCTTGGCCCGCTCGGCATCGCTGCTGAGCAGCGCACGCTCCTCGGGCCCGAGCGAGTCGTCGGGCCGCTCGGGCATCTCGTCGGAGGGCACGGCGGTCGACCCGGGGTAGCGCATGGCGGCCCGCTGCAGGTCGGCGACCTTGTGGGACGCGATGGCGAAGACGAAGGCCTCGAAGGGCCGGCCGGTGTCGCGGTAGCGCGGCAGCGCGAGGAGCACCGCGACGCACACTTCCTGCGCCAGGTCCTCCACGAAGTGCCGCGCGTCACCGGGCAACCGGGACAGCCGGGTGCGGCAGTACCGCAGGGCAAGAGGGTGAACGTGCGCGAGCAGGTCATGCGTGGCCTGTTCGTCGCCGTCCACGGCGCGGTGGACGAGCGCTCCGATCGCCGTCGTCCCGTCGTCACGCATCGGACTATGGTGCCTTGGCGCCGTTTGTTCCGCGGCACCGCGTCCGTAGTTGTGCACTGAAGCGTTATGAGTAGGTGCGCCGGCACTCATTTCCTGCGCTCTCCCCTCACGCTTGTCCCGCTCGGCTGGCTCGCCCTTGAGGAACTCCACTCCTCAAGGATGCGGCATCGGCCGCGAAACGAGCAGCGGGCATCCGTCGCCCCGTCCACCGGAGGGTGTCCACCGTAGGGAGGACGGGCGCGTCGTATCCCCGCTGCGCTGCACTTAGCGGACCAGACCCCAGCGGAACCCGAGCGCCACCGCGTGCGCACGGTCCGAGGCTCCGAGCTTCTTGAAGAGCCTTCTGGCGTGCGTTTTCACCGTGTCCTCGGAGAGGAAGAGCTCGCGGCCGATCTCCGCGTTCGACCTGCCGTGGCTCATGCCTTCGAGGACCTGGATCTCGCGGGCGGTCAACGTCGGCGCGGCACCCATCTCCGCGGAGCGCAGGCGGCGCGGGGCGAGCCGCCAGGTGGGGTCGGCGAGCGCCTGCGTCACGGTGGCCCGCAGCTCCGCGCGGGAGGCGTCCTTGTGCAGGTAGCCGCGGGCTCCGGCGGCGACCGCGAGCGCCACCCCGTCCAGGTCCTCAGCGACGGTGAGCATGATGATGCGTGCCCCGGGGTCGGCGGAGAGCAGTCTCCGGACGGTCTCCACGCCGCCGAGGCCCGGCATGCGCACGTCCATCAAAATCAGGTCCGAGCGGTCGGCACCCCAGCGGCGCAGTACCTCTTCGCCGTTGGCCGCCGTGGTCACGCGCTCGACGCCGGGCACGGTCGCCACCGCACGGCGCAGCGCTTCTCGGGCAAGCGGGGAGTCGTCACAGACGAGGACGGATGTCATGGCCGATCTCCGTAGCTCTCACAGCTGCTGCGCGTCACCTTGAGCCTCCAGGCTGGTACGAATCGTCACCTCTGCGGTTGAGCCCTCGGACGCATGCCCGAGGCCTTCGTTCTTTCAACCGCTTCCGCCCTCTCAACGACGGTCACTCGAAAGAGTTACGGGTCGCCGGGCCCGGTTCGACACTCTACGTGAGGGACCCAACACGGCCCAAAGATGTCCGTCGCGCCTGCCCCACCAGCCGATCCAGCTCCGCATCCTTCACTGACTCCTGCCGATTCCCTACCAGTTCCTTCACGAAGAGTCATGACCCATTTAGCTGGTTTTCCTCCCTCTTACTGGTGTCTGAGGCTAGATTCATAAAGAGTCATATTTTCATCTTCTTAGACAGTAGATGTGACTCCATGGGCCGCAGTCTTCGCAATGAACCTCCATGGGCACAGTCCGCGCCAGAACGGCTACACGGCTACACGGCTACAAGGGGACATGCAATGGCAGACTTCTCCCGCCTTCCCGGGCCCAACGCAGACCTGTGGGACTGGCAGCTGCTCGCGGCCTGCCGCGGCGTGGACAGCTCGCTCTTCTTCCACCCGGAGGGCGAGCGGGGCGCGGCGCGCAGCGCACGCGAGAACTCGGCCAAGGAAGTCTGCACGCGCTGCCCGGTCCGCGCGGAGTGCGCCGCCCACGCACTCGCCGTACGCGAGCCGTACGGAGTATGGGGCGGGCTGACCGAGGACGAGCGCGAGGAGCTCATGGGCCGCGCCCGCAACCGCCTGGTGACCGCGCCCCCGGCAGGCACCTCCGGGACTGCGCCCGCACCCGCCATGAACGGCTCGGCCGGAGCGCCGCCCGGCACACCCCCCGGAGCCATGTCCGAAACCGCCCCCGAAGCCATGCCCGGAGCAATCCCCCAAACACCTCCAGCAACAGCCCCCGAAACGACCCCCGGAGCTCTCCCGGCCCCGGACGCCACCGCGGTCGCTACCACCGGCATGGCGACGGCCTTGGAGGGAAACGCCCTGCCGCGTTACTGAAGTAACGTTTCTTCACCCATGCGGCACCTGACCGGATCCGCACCGCGGCGCCTTTCGCCGCATCCTGCCGTCGCGGCCGTGCGCCGGAGTCCGGCCGGCACGGGGTCACTAGCCTTGGCTCATGACAACGGCTCTGATTACGGGATCCACCTCGGGCATCGGTGCTGCCTTCGCGCGCCACCTCGCCGCGGACGGCCACAATCTGGTCCTCGTCGCACGCAGCACGGACCGGTTGCACGAGCAGGCCACCGAACTGCACGACACGCACGGCATCGAGGCCCAGGTGCTGAGCGCGGACCTCGCCACGGACGATGGCATCGAAGCGGTCGAGGACCGGCTCTCCGAGCGGACGAGCCCCGTCGACCTGCTGGTGAACAACGCCGGTTTCGGTCACAAGGGCCGCTATCTCCAGGTGCCCATGGCCGACGAGTTGACGATGCTCAAGGTGCACTGCGAGGCGGTCCTGCGCCTGACGTCGGCGGCCTTGACCCAGATGTCCGAACGCCACCGCGGTGCCGTGATCAACGTCTCCTCCGTGGGCGCCTTCGTTCCCCGCGGAACCTACGGCGCCTCGAAGGCGTGGGTCGTGCAGTTCACCGAGGGCGCGGCGAAGGACCTGGCCGGTTCGGGCGTCCGGCTGATGGCCCTGTGTCCCGGCTTCGTCCGTACCGAGTTCCACCAGCGGGCCGGCATGGGCACCGGCAACATCCCCAACTGGATGTGGCTCGACGCCGACAAACTGGTCACCGCGGCCCTGTCCGACCTGTCCCGCGGCAAGACGCTGTCCATCCCTGACGCCCGGTACAAGGCCCTGATGGGCGTGGTGAAGGTGACGCCGCGCGGGCTGCTGGGAGGCATCTCGTCACGGACGGGGCGGAAGTACGGGCCACGTTAGGAGAGCGGCCCGCAGGCCCGGCGGGTCCGCGCGCAGCACACAGAAACGCCGAAGGGCCCGGCACCCCGAAATACAGGGCACCGGACCCCCGGCGCGACCTACGCGTTCGCGTGGCTCAGTGGGCGTGCCCGTGGCCGTGGCCCGCCGACTCCGACTCTTCCTCCGCCGGCTTCTCGACGACCAGCGTCTCGGTCGTGAGCAGCAGCGAAGCGATCGAGGCGGCGTTCTCCAGCGCGGAGCGCGTCACCTTGACCGGGTCGATGACACCGGACTTGACCAGGTCACCGTACTCACCGCTGGCGGCGTTGTAGCCCTCGCCCTTGCCCAGCTCGGCGACCTTGGAGACGATGACGTAGCCCTCAAGGCCGGCGTTCTCGGCGATCCAGCGCAGCGGCTCGACGGCGGCGCGGCGGACGACGGCGACACCGGTGGCCTCGTCGCCCTCCTTGCCGAGGCCGCCTTCCAGCACCTTGGCCGCGTGCACCAGCGCGGAGCCACCACCGGAGACGATGCCCTCCTCGACCGCAGCGCGGGTCGCGGAGATGGCGTCCTCCAGACGGTGCTTCTTCTCCTTGAGCTCCACCTCGGTGGCGGCGCCGACCTTGATCACGCACACGCCGCCGGCCAGCTTCGCGAGGCGCTCCTGGAGCTTCTCGCGGTCCCAGTCGGAGTCCGTGCTCTCGATCTCGGCCTTGATCTGGGCGACCCGGCCCGTGACGTCCTCGGAGTTGCCGCCACCGTCGACGATGGTGGTGTCGTCCTTGGTGATGGTCACGCGACGGGCGGTGCCGAGCACGTCAAGACCGACCTGGTCGAGCTTGAGGCCGACCTCCTCGGCGATGACGGTGGCACCGGTGAGGGTGGCCATGTCGCCGAGCATCGCCTTGCGGCGGTCACCGAAGCCGGGGGCCTTCACGGCGACGGCGTTGAACGTGCCGCGGATCTTGTTGACGACCAGCGTGGACAGCGCCTCGCCGTCGACGTCCTCCGCGATGATCAGCAGCGGCTTGGAGGAGTTGGTCTGGATGACCTTCTCCAGCAGCGGCAGCATGTCCTGGATGGAGGAGATCTTGCCCTGGTGGATCAGGATGTACGGGTCGTCGAGGACGGCCTCCATACGCTCCTGGTCAGTCACGAAGTAGGGCGACAGGTAGCCCTTGTCGAAGGCCATGCCCTCGGTGAAGTCCAGTTCGAGCCCGAAGGTGTTGGACTCCTCGACGGTGATCACACCGTCCTTGCCGACCCGGTCCATCGCCTCGGCGATGAGCTCGCCGACCTGCTGGTCCTGCGCGGACAGCGCGGCCACGGCGGCGATGTCGGACTTCTCGTCGATCGGGCGGGCCGTGGCGAGCAGTTCATCGGAGACGGCCTTGACGGCGGCGTCGATGCCCTTCTTCAGCGCGGCCGGGGACGCACCCGCGGCCACGTTGCGCAGGCCTTCCTTGACCAGGGCCTGGGCGAGCACGGTGGCGGTGGTGGTGCCGTCACCAGCGATGTCGTTGGTCTTGGTCGCCACCTCCTTCACCAGCTGGGCGCCCAGGTTCTCGAACGGATCGTCGACCTCGATCTCGCGGGCGATGGTGACACCGTCGTTGGTGATGGTGGGCGCACCGAACTTCTTGTCGATGACAACGTTGCGGCCCCGGGGACCGATCGTCACCTTGACTGTGTCGGCAAGCTTGTTGACGCCGCGCTCAAGGGCGCGACGGGCGTCCTCGTCGAACTTCAGAATCTTCGCCATGGGAGCGTTTCAGCCCTCTCGAAAGCCGTATGTACGAACTGCGCCCCGGGCACCCGGCTTCTTGTGGTCGCGGGGGCCAGGGGCGCAGTCACAGCAGAACGGTGGGTACGGGAGTGGGGACGGAACCGGCATCCGGAGGATCACCGGACTCCGCGTACTCCTTGCACCCTTATGTCGTACTGGTTCTTACTTCTCGATGATCGCGAGAACGTCGCGAGCCGAGAGGACGAGGTAGTCCTCGCCGTTGTACTTCACTTCGGTGCCGCCGTACTTGCTGTAGAGCACGACATCGCCGCTCTTCACGTCGAGCGGCAGGCGCTCGCCGTTCTCGAAGCGGCCCGGGCCGACAGCCAGGACGACACCCTCCTGGGGCTTCTCCTTGGCGGTGTCCGGGATGACCAGGCCTGAGGCCGTGGTCTGCTCGGCGTCCAGCGGCTGGACCACAATGCGGTCCTCAAGCGGCTTGATGGCAACCTTGGTGCTGGTGGTCGACACGATCCGACCTCCCCCTTCGGAGATCTCACGGGGTTAACTGTCTGAGGTGGCGACCAGGTGGATCCGTCGTCGCGGGTGCCGGACCTGCCCGTCGCTTCTTGGCACTCTCCAGTGGGGAGTGCCAACGCTGAGACTATGACTGCGGTTAGCACTCGGTCAAGCGGAGTGCCAGCGCGCCGCGGTTCGCGTGCCGGAACGGCCCGCGCCGCGGACCCCGGCCACCCGCCGCCGTCCGCCCCGTGCCGCCCGCGGACCCGAAGAGCCCGGGCGGCTTCCCGCATGGCCCACAATGGGCGGGTGAACGAGCAGGCCAACGACCAGGTGAACGCCGCCCGCACCGCTCTTGACGCACTGGCCGCGCTGCGCACCGCGGCGGGCCGCTCCCTGCTGGACGAGGTGCGCGACGTGCGGCCCGGCGAGGAGTTGGCGCTGGCCACCCGGCTGCGCCGCACGCATCCGGCGGATCTGGTCTCGGCGGCGCTCACCCAGGCGCGGCTGCGGCAGCGCGCGGCGGCGAAGTTCGGCGCGGACGCGGGGCGGATGTTCTTCACCGCGGACGGTGTGGAGCAGGCGACGCGTACGAGTGTCGCGGCGCACCGCGCGGAGCGCTTTCGACAGGCGGGCGTGCGGTCCGTCGCCGACCTGTGCTGCGGCATCGGCGGTGACGCCATCGCCCTGGCCAGGGCCGGCCTCTTCGTGCTCGCCGTCGACCACTCGCCCCTGACGTGCGCCGTGGCCCGCGCCAACGCCGAGGAACTCGGCCTCGCCGACCGTATCGAGGTGCGCGAGGCGGACGTCACCGAGGTGGACACCGCCCCGTACGACGCCGTCTTCGTCGACCCGGCACGGCGCGGCAGCAGAGGCCGTGTGTTCCGCCCCGAGGCGTACTCTCCACCGCTGTCCTGGGCCGTCGAGACCGCGCGAAACGCCCCGTGCGCCGCCCTGAAGATCGCGCCCGGCATCCCGTACGAGGCGATTCCCGACGGCATCGAGACGGAGTGGGTCTCGGACAGCGGGGACGTGAAGGAGGCGGTGCTGTGGTTCGGCACCGGCGCGCCGCCCGCGCGCCGCGCCACCCTGCTGCCCACGCCCCCCGAAGCGCCGCCCGTCACCCTGTACGCCCCCCTGTCCGCGCTGCCTCCCGACCCCGCGGTGCGGGCCCCGGGACGGTATCTGTACGAGCCGGACGGCGCGGTGATCCGCGCCCACCTGGTCGCCGACGTGGCACGGGAGGTCGGCGGCGGACTGCTCGACGCGTCCATCGCCTATGTCACGGCGGACGATCTGCGGCCCACTCCGTACGCCACCGCGTACGAGATCACCGATGTGCTCCCGTTCCATCTGAAGCGGCTCAAGGCGCTGTTGCGGGAGCGCGGCGTCGGCACTCTCACGGTGAAGAAGCGCGGCTCCGCGGTCGAACCGGAGGAGCTGCGCCGCAAGGTCCGGCCCCAAGGTCCGCACGCGGCCACGGTCTTTTTGACCAGGGTGGCGGGCGCGCCGAGCATGCTCATCGGACAGCCGGCGGCTGCGGGACGTACGGGCGACACCGGCCGCGAGGGCAGCGCGGCGCGCTGACTCCTGTCGCCGCCGAGCCGGGGTGCGCACAGCGCCGACCAGTGCCGCGACCGGCGACGTCCGTCCCGTCGCGACCGCCGGTACGCCCATGGCCCCGTCACGCACCTCGCGGGTCGGCACGCCCAGGAACCGCGGCGCCCGGCTCAGTGCCCCGAGCGGGCCAGGAGTCCGGAGAGCAGTACTTCCAGCATCTCCCGGACCGCCTGCGTGAAGTCCAACCGCAGCACCGCGAGGGACGCGTCGGCCTCATAGGCGGCCAGCACGGCGGGAGACGGCTGGGTGTGGGTCCACAGGGAGCCGGCCGTCAGGACGACACCGGCGGCGAACCGCACCGCGTCACGCTCGCCCAGCTCGGGTACGCAGCCGCGGACGAGAGCGGCCAGCGTTGCGACGTTCGCGAGGGCGGCGCGCTTGTAGGTGGCGGCCACTTCCGGCGACACGTTGCGTTCCAGGACCGCCGCCTGGGCGCCGATCAGGTCGCACAGCACCGGGCGGCTGGCCAGGGACGACGCGAGCAGCGCCGCTAGCCGGTCACCGCGTACGGCGGTAGCCGCGTCGGCATCGGCCGCGGCGGGCAGTGCGCCGCCCAAGTGGTCCAGCCAGTCCCGTGACTCGACGTCGAGCAGTTCGAGCAGGATCTCCTCGCGGGACTCGAAATAGCGCAGCACATTGGATTTGGCCAGGCACACGCGCCGGCTCAGCGCGTTGAGGCTCACCTCCGCCACCGGCATGTCCGTCAGCATCGCGGCGGCGGTGTCCAGGATCGCTTGTCGGCGCGCGGCGCGCTGCTCCTCGCTGCGGGCCCGCTGGAAGGGTGCTGACATGCCGCGAATTCTACAGACCATCGGTCTATTGCTATCAGACCGATGGTCCGCTAACCTCGCCGCCAGAAGACAACAGACCCCCGGTCTGTTATGCCTCCGGGCCGTGCCGCCGAACGCCGCGGCGGGCCATGCCACCCGCAGCCCACGCGCAGCTCAGACCGGCCACGCCGCCAAAGGAGCCCCCATGTACACCGTCCCCGACCAGACCGGAAAGCTCGCCGTCGTCACCGGCGCCAACAGCGGTACGGGCAAGGAGGCCGCACGGCGCCTCGCCGGGGCCGGGGCCCGTGTGGTGCTGGCCGTGCGCACGCCCGCCAAGGGCGAGCAGGCCCGTGCCGAGATCCTGGCCGAGCAGCCGGACGCGCGCCTCGAAGTGCGCCGCGTCGACCTGGCGGACCTGGCCTCGGTCGAAGAGTTCGCCCATGGCCTCCTCGCCGACGGCACCCCTCTCGATCTGCTGGTCAACAACGCCGGAGTGATGGCGCCGCCCCGCCGGATGACCACCGCCGACGGCTTCGAGTTGCAGATGGGCAGCAACTACCTCGGCCCCTTCGCGCTGACGCTCCGCCTGCTGCCGCTGCTGCTCGCCGCAGGTCAGGCGGGGCCTTCGGGGCGCGTGGGAAGGGTGGCCACGATGAGCAGCGGCGTGGCCAACTACGGCCGGGTCCGCTTCGACGACCTCCAGTGGGAGCGCCGCCGGTACAGCCCGAGCCTGTCCTACGCGCAGTCCAAGCTGGCCGACCTCATCCTGGCCAGGCGGCTCGCCGAGATCGCCGCCGAGCGCGACTGGCCCCTGCTCAGCGTCGCCGCCCACCCCGGTTTCGCCCGGACCAACCTGCAGACCGCGGGCCCGAGCCTGGGCCGCGACAAGCCGTCACCGCTCTACCGGCTGCTCGGCTTCACCAGCGTGCTGCCCTCACAGGACGCCGCGCAGGGCGCAGAGCCGCTGCTGTACGCGGCGACCAGCCCGGACGCCGTCGCGGGCGGCTACTACGGCCCGGGCGGCTTCCTCGAACTGACCGGCCCCACCGCCACCTCGCGCATCACCCGCAGGGCGCAGGATGCAGCGGTCAACACCCGGCTGTGGGAGATGTCCGAACGCCTCACGGGCACGGCACTGCCCGCCACGGCCGTCTGACCCGCCGGTCACGCACGCGCACTCCGGTCAGCCGAGGTCGACCGGGCCGCCCAGCAGGTCGCTCGCCGAGCGGTGGATCTTCGCCAGCGCGGTCAGCAGGTGGGCGCGTTCCGTCTCGGTGAGGTCCGCGGTGACCTGCGCCTCCAGGAGCCGGCGCTCCGTTTCGACCGGCTCCTGGAGGGCACGTCCCGCGTCGGTGAGCCACAGGCGCACGAGGCGGTGGTCGCGGTCGTCGGGGCGCCGGGTGAGCAGCCCGGCGGCGGCCATCCGGGTGGCCATCTTGGTGACGGTGGGCGTGGTGACGTGCAGCGCGGCGGCGAGCTCACCGGGCGTGGCGCCGTCCGCCTCCCACAGCACCGCGAGCACGTGGTTCTGCCCGATGTGCAGCCCGTGGCGCCGCATGCCCCGGTCGGCCAGCGCCCGCAGCACCTTCGACGTGCTGCTGTGCAGGTCCAGGAACTCGGGCATCGGGCCTCCGGTGAGATGGCGTACACGACCGACCGAGGGCCGCCCAGGAGGGCTACGGGCCCGTCACCGACGATCGATTGACGGCTAATCATTTACCGGCTAACGTCCACTCAGGTAATCGTTAGACGGCAAACGACATGCGGAGCCCTCATGTTACTGGTCACCGGAGCCACCGGAAACATCGGCCGGGCACTCACCCGTGAACTCGACGGGCGGGGCACGGCGTTCCGGGTCCTCGTCCGCGACCCCGCGCGCGCCGCCGACCTGCCGGCGCGGGCCGAGCGCGCCGTCGGCGACCTGACCGACCCCGGCACATTGAAGCCCGCCTTCGACGGCGTCGACAAGCTCTTCCTGCTCACCCAGGGCATCGGCACGGACCAGACCGTCCACGCACTCGCCGCCGCCGAGTCCGCCGGCGTACGGCACATCGTGCACCTGTCGTCGGCCCACGTCCTCCTCGACCCGGTTCCGGCCATGGGTCGCTGGCACCACGCGCGCGAGGAGATCATCCGGGCCGGCGGCATCTCCGCCACGTTCCTGCGGCCCGGCGGCTTCATGACCAACGCCCTGGACTGGCTGCCCACACTGCGCGCCGGACGCTATGTTCTCGATCCGGCCGGACCCGGCCGCCACGCGCCGATCGACCCCGCGGACATCGCCGCGGTGGCCGCACTCGCCCTGACCGAGGACGGGCACCAGGGCCAGGGGTACGCCCTCACCGGCGACGAGACGTTCACCGTCGCCGAACAGGTCCGCATCATCACCGAGACCGTCGGCCATCCCATCGAGGTCCGCGCGGCGAGGACGCCGGAGGAGATCGTGCGGTTCCGCTTCCCGGGCGGGGCACCCAAGGCGCTCGCCGACGCACTCGCCGAGATGTCCGCCCTGCTGCGCGCCGACACCATCGGATACCGCACGGACACCGTGCGGCAGCTGCTCGGCCGCAGGCCGGTCAGCTTCGCGAACTGGTGCGCCCGCCACGCCGACACCTTCCGGGCGGCGATCACGTCCTGAACCGGTCGGCCAACGGGCACGCTGGTCGACGGCCGAACCCTGCCGTCGACCAGCGTGAACGCGCCGATGGACGCGGCGCGCGCCGGCCGCTCAGACCGGTGTGCCGGCCCCCGTCACCGCCGCGACGAGCTGCGCGAGCCGCGGGTCCTTGCCCGCCTCCGCGAGCGCCGCACGCAGGGCCGCCTCGTTGGTGGGCCGGGCCGCCTCCAGCAGGGCGAGGCCCGCGGCGGTGACGTCGGTGTAGATGCCGCGGCGGTCGGTCGGGCAGAGATAGCGGGACAGCAGGCCGCGATCTTCGAGGCGGGTAACCAGGCGGGTCGTCGCGCTCTGGCTGAGCACGACGGCGTCGGCGGCCTGCTTCATCTGGAGATGGCCGCCCTCGCCGTCGTGCTGGCGGCTGAGCACATCGAGCAGCGAGTACTCGCGCACGCTCAGACCGTGCGCGGACTGCAGGGCGCGCTCGATACGGGTCTCGATCCTGCCGTGCAGCAAGGACAGCGCGCACCAGCCCTGCGCCAGAGCGGTCATCGTCGGGTCGGTGGCGGTCACGGCGTCCCTCCTTCGGTGCACAGCGGCCCGTGCCATGGCAGTCCGTGCCATGACGGGCCGTTGAGCAGCGGTGCATTGAACAGCAGTGCATTAAACAGCGGCGCATTGAGCAGCAGGCCGGCCGGCGGCGGTCCCTTGTGGCGCGGCATCCACCAATGGTTGCACGCGCGGGTAGTCGGAGGCATATTTACTTGCGCTTGCATTTATAGCGCGTCTGCAATTATTGTCCTAGCATGTAAAGCACACACGCAACTACAGGAAGGCACGTCATGCCCCTCGCGCTGCTCGCCCTGGCCATCGGGGCCTTCGGGATCGGCACCACCGAGTTCGTGATCATGGGCGTGCTGCCCCAGGTCGCCGGCGACTTCGGCGTCAGCATCCCCACGGCGGGCTGGCTGGTGACCGGCTACGCCCTGGGAGTCGTCTTCGGAGCACCGCTGCTGACCGTGCTGGGCACCAGGGTGTCGCGCAAGAAGATGCTCATGTCCCTGATGGCGCTGTTCATCGTGGGCAACCTGCTGTCCGCCGTCGCCCCCTCCTTCCGTGTCATGATCATCGGCCGCATCATCGCGTCACTCGCGCACGGCGCGTTCTTCGGCATCGGTTCCGTGGTGGCGGCCGGTCTGGTCGCCCCGCAGAAGAAGGCTTCGGCGATCTCCTTGATGTTCATGGGGCTCACCGTGGCGAACATCGTGGGCGTACCGCTGGGCACCTACATCGGCCAGGCCGCGGGATGGCGGGTCACCTTCGCCGTCGTCGCCTCGCTCGGTGTGCTCGGCCTGCTCGGCGTCGCCGCCCTGGTGCCCGAGGCGGGGCGGCCCGAGGGTGTGCGGGTGCGCGCCGAGTTCGCCGCGTTCAGGAACGTCCAGGTCTGGCTGGCCATGGCGATGACCGTCCTCGGCTACGGCGGCGTGTTCGCGGCCATCACTTACATCACGCCGATGATGACGCAGGTCGCCGGGTACTCCGAAGGCGCCGTCACCTGGCTGCTCGTCCTCTTCGGCACCGGTATGTTCCTGGGCAATCTGCTCGGCGGCAGGTTCGCCGACCGCGCCCTGATGCCGGTGCTGTGCGGCTCGCTCGGCGCTCTGGCACTCGTCCTGTTCCTGTTCACGGCCACCGCCCACCACAAGGTCCTGGCGGCCCTGACCCTGACGCTGCTCGGCGCCCTCGGCTTCGCGGCCGTTCCGCCGTTGCAGAAGCGGGTACTCGACCAGGCGCACACCGCGCCGACGCTGGCCTCGGCCGCCAACATCGGCGCCTTCAACCTGGGCAACGCCCTGGCCGCCTGGCTCGGCGGCACGGTGATCGCCGCGGGCCACGGCTACACGGCACCCAACTGGGTCGGCGGCTCACTGTCCGGCACGGCCCTGCTGCTCGCCTTCCTCGCGGCGTACCTCGACCGCCGCACCCGGCGGCCGGCCGGCACTGACCGCGGCGCGGTCCACCGCCCGCGGCCCGGACAGCGGCCCGGACAGCGGCCCGTCGCCGCGTCCGAGCCCGCCATACCAGCACCAACGCAAGGAGTACGCATCCCATGACCTCCGTCCCCACCGTCAAGCTCAACAACGGCGTCGAGATCCCGCAGCTCGGCTTCGGTGTCTTCCAGATCCCCGACGACGAGACCGCCACCGCGGTCACCGCCGCGCTGGAAGCCGGCTACCGCTCCATCGACACCGCCGCCGTCTACGAGAACGAGGCGGGCGTGGGCCGCGCCCTGGCCGCTTCCGCCCTCGCCCGCGAGGACCTGTTCGTGACGACGAAGGTGTGGAACACCGACCAGGAGTACGACGCCGCCCTGCGGGCCTTCGACGCCAGCCTCGCGGGGCTCGGGCTGGACTACGTGGACATGTACCTGATCCACTGGCCGACGCCCGCCCGCAACCGCTACCCCGACACCTGGCGGGCCCTGGAGCGGCTGGCCGCCGACGGTCGGATCCGCGCCGCGGGCGTCTCCAACTTCCAGCCCGCGCACCTGCGCCATCTGATGGACACCGGCTCCCTCGTACCGGCCGTCAACCAGATCGAGCTGCACCCCGGCCTCCAGCAGCGGGAACTGCGCGCCGTGCACGCCGAGCACCACATCGCCACCGAGGCCTGGAGCCCGCTGGCCAAGGGTTCACTGCTGGGCGAGGAGGCGCTCGTCACCATCGCCGAGCGGCACGGCAAGTCGCCCGCCCAGGCCGTCCTGCGGTGGCACCTCCAGCTCGGCAACATCGTGATCCCCAAGTCCGTCACGCCCGCCCGCATCCGCGAGAACATCGACGTCTTCGACTTCACGCTCTCCGACGACGAGATGACCGCGATCGCCGCCCTCGACCGCGGCCTGCGCACCGGGCCCGACCCCGACACGTTCAACTGACGCGGTAGCAGCAGACGTCGCGGTAACCGACGCGCAGGAAGATCCGCTTTCAGGCGACGGTGCCGTCCGGGCCCTCGCTCAGGTCCGCCGCTTCGGCCACCGGTTCGAACCGCCACCGGTGCACCGGCCGGTTGACGAGGTCCGGCCCGGGGTCGGGGAGTTCCGGCAGGTCGGCGGCGTAGTCCGCGGCCCACCAGGTGATGACGAGGACGCGGTCCCCAGGAGCCGTGAAGGTCTCGCGGCGCAGTGGCGCGGGGGCCAGGTGCCGGGCGCGGGCCCAGGCGAGCAGATCGGCGCCGCGGCCCGGCTGCGCGCGTGCCTCCCACATCAGTGCGACCGTCACGAGTAGAGGTTGTCCTTCGCGATCTCGTGCACATGGTCGTGGGAGTGCGTGTGCGGCTGGCCGGCGGCCGGTGCGGGCACCGCGTCCTGGCCCGGTACGCGCGGGTGCCTTCCCGGTACGTGCGGCTCCGTGACCGGCAGGGACGAGTCCGCGGGCAGGTCCCAGTCGGAGGGGGCGCGGTCGCGGGCGACCATCTCGGCGCCGAGTGCGGCGACCATCGCGCCGTTGTCCGTGCAGAGCTTCGGGCGCGGTACGCGCAGTGTGATGCCGGCGGCCTCGCAGCGCTCCTGGGCCAGGGCGCGCAGCCGGGAGTTGGCGGCGACGCCGCCGCCGATCATCAGGTGGTCGACGCCCTCGTCGCGGCAGGCGCGCACCGCCTTGCGGGTGAGCACGTCGGCGACCGCCTCCTGGAACGATGCCGCCACATCCCGTACCGGCACCTGATCGCCCGCCGCCCGCTTCGCCTCGATCCAGCGCGCCACGGACGTCTTGAGGCCGGAGAACGAGAAGTCGTACGGGGCGTCGCGCGGCCCGGTGAGGCCGCGCGGGAAGGCGATCGCCGCCGGGTCGCCCTCGCGGGCATAACGGTCGATCACCGGACCTCCGGGGAACCCCAGGTTCAGCACCCGTGCGATCTTGTCGAACGCCTCGCCCGCCGCGTCGTCGATGGTCGCCCCGAGCGGCCGTACATCGGCGGTGATGTCCGTGGCGAGCAGCAGCGACGAGTGGCCGCCGGAGACCAGCAGCGCCATCGTCGGCTCCGGCAGCGGGCCGTGCTCCAGCTGGTCGACGCAGATGTGCGAGGCGAGGTGGTTGACGCCGTAGAGGGGTTTGCCGAGCGCGTACGCGTACGCCTTCGCGGCCGAGACGCCCACCAGCAGCGCGCCGGCGAGCCCGGGGCCCGCGGTCACCGCGATGCCGTCCAGGTCGGTGGCGGTGACACCGGCCTCCTTCAGGGCGCGCTCGATGGTCGGCACCATCGCCTCCAGGTGCGCACGGGACGCGACCTCCGGCACCACGCCGCCGAAGCGGGCGTGCTCGTCGACGCTGGAGGCGATCGCGTCCGCGAGCAGCGTCCTGCCGCGGACGATGCCCACTCCGGTCTCGTCGCAGGAGGTCTCGATGCCGAGGACGAGCGGCTCGTCGCGGGAGTCAGCCATGGGTCTCGGGTCCTTGCTGTGCTGGTGGCCGCTGGTGCGGCTGGTTCTGGTGCGGCTGGTCGTGCGGTGCTGGTACCGGTGTCGCCGCCGGTGCGTCGGCCGCGGTCCCGCCGTGGGGCTCCGCGGTGTGCGTCACCGGGAAAGCGGCGGCCGAGCTGTCGGTGGCGCCCGCCGGTCCTTCGGGTGACGGCGGTGCGCCGTCGTCCGCCGCTTCGTCCGCCGCACGGATGATCATCTGCATGACCAGCGCGTCCACGTTGCCGGGCTGGTAGTAACCGCGCCGAAAGCCCATCGGCGCGAAGCCGAAGCGTTCGTACAGCCGCTGGGCGCGGGTGTTGTCGACGCGGACTTCGAGCATCACCTCGGCGCACTCCGCCGCCGTCGCGTACCGCAGCAGCTCGGAAAGGAGCCGTCCGCCGAGTCCTGTGCCCCACTGCTCGCGGACCACGGCGATGGTCTGCACATCGGCCAGGTCACCGGCGACGGCGACTCCTCCGTAGCCCAGGATCCGCCCGTCGGCCTCCGCCACCACGTAGGAACGGGTGGCGCCGAGGCCGCGGGCGTGCGCCAGCTCGGACCAGAACATGCCTCGGGACCAGGCGTCGTCCGGGAACAGGTCGCGTTCGAGTTCCAGTACCGGATCGATGTCCCACCAGCGCATCTCACGCAGCGCGATGTCCTCGGCGGCCAACGGGCCCGAGGGGGCCGACGGCTGCCGGGGCTCCGGCCCCAACGCGGGCGTCCGGCGGAACGGGTGCCTCGGCGAGGACGGCGGGTTCTGCGGGGCGGAGGAGGTCACCGCGGGGTGACCACCTTGTAGTTCTTGGGCACCTGAGCGTCCGGCCTGCGCAGGTACAGCGGCCGGGCCGGCAGCAGGCCATGGCCCACCGCGCCTGTCCCGTCGGCGTCGTCGGCGCCGTCACCACTGCTTGGCGGCAGCTCCTCACCGGCCGCGAGCCGCTCCGCCGCGAACGCCGCGACGGCCTCGGCCCGCACGTGCCGCGGTTCGCGCGCGTCCGGGAAGGTCTCCGGGTACAGGAACGCCCCCTCACCCACCGCGGAAAGCCCCGCGACCTGCTCGGCGATCTCTGCGGGACGGTCCACGGCGGGCCCGGTGCGCCGGGTGCGCGCATCGTCGTAAAGCGCCCAGTAGACCTCCTTGCGCCGTGCGTCGGTGGCGACGACGAAGGGGCCGTCGGGGGCGGCGGCGGACGTGCCGTACGCGAAGGCGAGGGCGTCCAGCGTGCACACGCCGTACACCGCAACGCCCAGCGTGAGGCCGAAGGTGGCGGCGGTCATCAGGCCGACACGCAGACCGGTGTACGGGCCGGGGCCGACGCCGACGGCGATGCCGGTGACTTCGGCGAGTTTCACACCCGCGTCCCCGAGCACGCGGTCCACGGCGGGCAACAGCAGTTCTCCGTGCCTGCGGGCGTCCACCTGACTCGACGCGGCGACGGCAGAGACACCGTCGTGCAGGGCGACGGTGACGGCCGGGGTGGCGGTATCCAAAGCGAGCAACAACACACCAACAGCCTACGGCTCCCGCGCCCGCCGTACGCCGCCCCGAACCACCGGCCGCCTGCTGCTACCGTCACCACGAAGCCGTACATACAGATCACATGTACGGTCATGTGCGGCATACCGGGCATATATCAGCGTGTTCGTATCGCTCGTACCGCACGTCTTACGGGCTCCGGAGCGAGAGGTGGGCACAGGTGTCAAGGAGCGGCTCGGGATTTGTGGCCGGGCTCACCGCGGCGGCCGTCGCGGCGATCGGCTTCCTCGCCTACCAGGCCTCGGCCACGGTGCCCGACCATCTGGGCGCGCCGGGTCCGGGCGCGAGCAGATCACCTGGCGCGTCGGCGTCCCACCGGCCCAAGCCCAAGCCACAGCCCGCGGCGCTGCCCGCGCACTCGGGCACCGGCGAACGCGTCGTGTACGCCCTCGGTGCCGACCGCGTCTGGCTGGTCGGCGCCGGAAACAAGGTGCAGCGCACCTTCCGCGTCACCCCGAGCACCGTCGACCCGGCCCCCGGCACCTTCGCGGTCACCTCCCGCTCCGCCGTCGGTATCGGCTCCGACGGAGTACCGATCGAACACGTCGTTCGGTTCACCAATGTTGACGGCGTGACGATCGGTTTCAGCGCGGCGGTCGACGGCTCGGCCCCGAAGTCCGACCCGACCCGCAAGACGGGCGGCATCCGCGAGTCCCGCACGGACGGCACGGCCCTGTGGGAGTTCGCAGGCGTCGGGAAGGCGATCGTGGTGATCCGCTGAGGCGGTGCCACCACAGGATCGGACCAGGCGCGTCAGACCGGGCGCGTCACGCCGCCGCCCCGCGCTGCCCGTCGTCGTCAGGGCACGCGTCGACGCGCGCGACGGGATCGCCGAGCGCGGCGCGCTCGGCCGCCGACCGCTGGGGATGCCACGGCGGCGTGGACACCGCACGCGCGGCGACGCACGACGCCAGCAGCTCCCGCATGGACACCCGCCCCGCGCCCGCCGCACGCCCGTCCGCCGCACCGGACGACCGCGCTGCCGCCGAGCGCCGCGTCGGCTGCTCCCGGCCCTCGGGTGGTGAAGCGGGCATGGTGTCTCCTGGAGTCACGAGGGCCAACGCAGGGCGACTTCGATAAGTTAGGTAGACCTAACCTCAACCGCCCGTCCATGGGACCACGCCCCGCCCACCCAGCGCAACATCTTCCCGACAGAGTGTCGGCACAGTCGAACGACCCGGCACACCCTCCCGGCAAAGCGCCCCGGCCCCGCATCGGCGCAGCTCAAAGCCACTGTCCGAACGACAAGAGCCACGGGCCTCCGGGCGGCAAGAGCACGCGCGTCGGCAGCCCCGGCAGATGTGCGACAGATGTGCGACAGCCGCCGCAGCGGCGCGCGGAGCCCGCCTCAGCCCCCGAACCCTTCCTCCACCGCCCGCAGCGGCGCCCCCTGCCAGCGCTCTCCCACGCCCGTCAGCGTCACCTGGCGCGTCTCGTCGTCCGCGGCGCCGACGCCGCGGTCGATGACGACATGGAGGCGTTCGTCCGACAGCTCCTCGACCTTGCCCTCGCCCCACTCCACGACCACCACCGACTCCGGCAACGAGACGTCGAGGTCCAGGTCCTCCATCTCGTCGAGCCCGCCGCCGAGCCGGTAGGCGTCGGCGTGCACGAGCGGCGGTCCCGCGCCGAGGGACGGGTGCACCCGGGCGACGACGAAGGTCGGCGACGTCACCGCGCCTCGCACGCCCAGGCCCTCGCCCAGGCCGCGCGTCAGAGTCGTCTTGCCCGCGCCGAGCTCACCGGTGAGCAGCACCAGGTCGCCGGCCCGCAGCAGTCCGGCAAGGCGGCGGCCCAGCTCGTACATCCGTTCTGGTGAGGACACGGTGAGGCGCACCGTGACCGGCTCACCCCCGCCGGCTTGCGGCACTTCCCGCACCGTCGGTGCCGGTGTCCTTGCCGCTCCCGGTCCCGTCGTGCCCGCCTGGGGCACTTCCGGCACGGCGACTGGTGCGGGTGCTCCGGCCGGTGCGGCTGGTGCGTCCGGTGCGGCTGGTCGGGCTGCTTGCTCCATAGTCGTCCACGGTAGCCGCTGTCCGTGGCACCACTCCGACCCGCGCCAGCAGGTCGGCGAGCCGGTCGGTGACGGCCTCGGGGTGCTCCAGCATCATCAGGTGTCCTGCGTCGGGCACCAGGACCAGTTCGGCGCCGGGCAGCCGGTCGGCGATGAGCTCGCTGTGCTCGCTGGGCGTGACGAGGTCCTTGTCGCCCGCCATGACGAGCACCGGCAGCGGCGCGAAGTGCTCCAGCGCCGCCAGCCTGTCGTGCGCCATGAATCCGGGGAAGAACGCGGCGACCACGTCGATCGGCGTGCTCTCGATCATCTGCTCAGCGAACCGTGCCACCGCCCCATCGACGTCCTTGCGTCCGAACGAGTAGCGCTTGATGATCCCCGTGAACAGGTCCGCGGTGGCCCTGCGCCCCCGTTCCACCAGGTCGGCCCGCTGCCCCAGGGCCCTGAGCACGCCGGGCAGCACGCGCCGTACCGCGTTCACGCCCAGCACCGGAAGACCGAAGCTGACCTCGTGCAGCCCGCCCGCCGACGTGCCGACGAACGCGACGGCCGCGACCCGGTCGCGGATCAGCTCCGGGTACCGGTCGGCCAGCTCCATCATCGTCATGCCGCCCATCGAGTGGCCGACCAGGACGAGCGGGCCCTCGGGCGCCGCGGCGTCCAGCACCGCCTTCAGATCCGCGCCGAGCCGCTCGAAGGAGACCGGCTCGCGCGTCTCGCGCTCGGTGGCGCCGCGCCCCGAGCGGCCGTGGCTGCGCTGGTCCCAGTAGACGGTGCGGACCACGCCGCGCAGCGCCGCCCGCTGGAAGTGCCAGGAGTCCTGGGTGAGGCAGTAGCCGTGGCTGAAGACGACGGTGACCGGGGCCGGGGCCTTGCGCCCGAAGAGCCTGCGCCGCCGCACTGTCGGGCCGCCGTCCGGCTCGGGTTCGTCGACCTCGTAGTACAGCTCGGTCCCGTCGGCCGCGTACGCCTTGCCCGGCGTGCCGCGCAGGGTTCCGTACGGGCCCGCCGAGTCCAGTGCGAGCCGGGCCTTCTTCCGTATGCCGCGGCTGACGGTGAGCCGTTCCACGGCCACTCCCGCGGCGGCGCCCGCGGCGATCACACCGATGGCGGTCCCGGCGATCCCCGCTCTGCGCCACGCGCCCCAGGCCTGACCCGCGACGGCCTCCGCGCTGCTCTCGCTCACGTAACGCTCCTCTTCGCCGGTGATCGTCCGGGGCGGCCGTGCCGGCTTAGGCTCCGGCCGTGCCGTACGCGTACCTCACATGCCGTACAGGTACCTCACCCGACGGCCGCGTTCCGCACCGCGCGGCCGTTTGCGCATCAGCGCCCGCATCAGGGCCTGTGTCGGATGTTCCCTGCTGAGGTCGTCCTGCACCCCGGAAGGCGCACCGAGATCACGGACGTTCCTCACACCGAGGCCCCGACCGTCCCTCACCGCCGCGGCCAGCGCGGCTACGGCTGCTCGTTCTCCCACACCCGCGGCACTCGCGCCCCGATCCGGGTGACGATCTCGTAGGCGATGGTGCCCGCGGCCTGCGCCCAGTCCTCGGCGGTGGGCTCGCCGCGGTCACCGGGACCGAACAGCACCACTTCGGTGCCCTCCGGCGGCTCCTCTCCGCCGAGGTCGACGACGAACTGGTCCATCGCCACCCGCCCCGCGACCGTCCGCCACTTGCCGCCGACCAGGACGGGCCCGGTCCCCGACGCGTGCCGCGGGATGCCGTCGCCGTAGCCGAGGGGCACCAGGCCGAGAGTGGTATCGCCGGGCGTGACGTACTGGTGGCCGTAGCTCACGCCGTGGCCGCCCGGCACATGCTTGACCAGCGCGAGCGAGGCGGACAGCGTCATCACGGGGCGCAGTCCGAAGTCGGCCGGGCTGCCGAGCTCGGGGCTCGGGGAGATGCCGTACATGGCTATCCCGGGGCGCACCAGATCGAAGTGGGCCTCAGGAAGCGTGAGGGTGCCGGGTGAGTTGGCGACGTGCCGCACCTCGGGGCGGGCACCGCGCTCCTGCGCGTATCTGACCATTTCCTTGAAGCGGGTCAGCTGGGGCTTGATGGACGGGTGGTCCGGCTCGTCGGCGCAGGCCAGGTGGGACCAGAGGCCGGTGATGCGGATCAGTCCGTCGGTCTCGGCACGCAACGCCTGAGCTATCAGTTCGGGCCAGTCGGCCGGCTGGCAGCCGCCGCGGCCGAGTCCGGTGTCGGCCTTGAGCTGCAGCCGCGCCGGGCGGCCGACCGCGCGCGCCGCCGCGGCGGCCTCGTGCAGCGCCCGCAGCCCGCTCACGGACATGTCGAGATCGGCCTCGATGCCCTCTTGCCAGGGGCCGCCTGGCGCCCACAGCCAGCACAGGATCCGGGCCTGCTTGGGCCCGATCCCGGCGGCCCGCAGGGCCAGCGCCTCCTCGGGGATGGCGGTGCCAAGCCAGGTCGCGCCGGCGTCGAGCGCGGCCCGGGCCACCGGCACCATGCCGTGCCCGTACCCGTCCGCCTTGACCACGGCCATCAGCGCGGCACTGGGCGCGAGGGCACGCAGGGCCCTTACGTTCGCCCGCAGGGCCCCCAGATCGATCTCGGCACGCGCACGCGCCACTGCACTCTCACTCATCGTGACCCCAGTGTCTCAGAGTGGCCGGAACCGGGCGCTTCGTGGACGCAAGCCGGGACTGCCGGCGCTGGTGCGAGTGCCGGTGCAGGTGCCGGTCCCTGGCGCTGTCAGACCCGGACCCTACAGTGCACGCCATGCCGAGTACGGACGCACAAGTACGTCTTGAACCCTGGGGCGAGGCCGACTTCTGGCTGCTGCGCAGGACGAACGCACCCGAGATGACGGAGCACCTGGGCGGCCCGGAGACGGACGAGCAGCTGGCCGCGCGGCACCGGCGCTACGTGGCACTGCGCGAGCCCGGCCGGATGTACCGGATCGTGGCCGCCCCACCTGCGCACTCACCGGCCGTGGACGGGGCGGGCGCGGTGACGGTGGGCTCGATCGGGTTCTGGGAGCGCCAGTGGCGCGATACGACCGTCTGGGAGACCGGGTGGGGCGTGCTTCCCGAACACCAGCGCAAGGGGATCGCCGTGCGGGCCGCCCGCGCCGTGGCCAAGGAGGCGCGGGCGGCCGGCCGGCACCGGTATCTGCACGCCTTCCCGGACGTCCACCACACCGCGTCGAACGCGGTCTGCCGGCGTGCGGGCTTCGAACTGCTCGGGTCCGTTGCATTCGAGTACCCGAAGGGGCGGTGGATGCGGTCCAACGACTGGCGGTTGGACTTCGAGAACGGCTGAGGTGAGGCGGGTTCCTTCGGCCCGGCGTCCGTCGGGAACGTCCGTGCGTCCTCAGAAGGCTTCGTGCCCCCTCTCACTCACCCGGCCGACATCACATCCCGCCACGCCGCCGGCACCGTCCCCGCAACCTCCGACGCCCCCACCGGAGCCCCCGCACCGCCGCCGCGCTCCGCCGCGAGCCGTCCCGCGAGCCCGTGCAGGTACGCCGCGACGGACCCCGCGTCGCGTGCGGTGAGCCCCGCCGCGAGCAGGGACCCGGCAAGACCGGACAGCACATCGCCGCTGCCCGCCGTGGCGAGCCAGGGCGTGCCGGTCGGATTCACCCGTACCGGGCCGCCGTCCGGGTCGGCCACCAGTGTCGTGGAGCCCTTGAGCAGCGCCGTCGCGCCATACCGTTCGGCGAGTTCGCGTACGGAGGCGAGGCGGGCGCCCTCGACTTCCTGGCGGTCGGTGCGCAGGAGAGCAGCCGCCTCACCGGCGTGCGGGGTCAGCAGGGTCGGTGCGGTACGGGCCCGTACCGCACCGCGCGGCGCGAGCCGCAGCCCGTCCGCGTCGATGAGTACGGGCACGTCGCAGGCGAGCACGTCGTCCACCACGGAGGAGTTGTCGCCGATGCCGGGCCCCACGATCCACGCCTGCACACGGCCCGCCTTCGACGGCGGCCCCGCCGAGACCAGCGTCTCGGGAAAGCGCGCGATCACCGCGTCCGCCGCGGGGCCCGCGTACCGCACGGCCCCCGCACCGCCGTGCAGCGCGCCCGCCACGGCCAGCACCGCCGCCCCCGGATACCGCTCGGAGCCCGCGACGACGCCGACCACACCCCGCCGGTACTTGTCGCTCTCGGCCGCCGGACGCGGCAGCAGCGCGGCGACGTCGGCATGCTGGAGCGCTTCGAGATCGGCACGCTCGGGCAGGTGCGGCCGCAGGCCGATGTCGACCAGCCGGGTGGCGCCGGCGAACTCCCGCGCCGGGTCGATGAACAGCCCCGGTTTATGCGTACCGAAGGTGACGGTCACATCCGCGCGCACCGCCTCCCCGCGCACCTCCCCGCTGTCCGCCTCCACCCCGCTGGGCAGGTCCACGGCGACCACGACGGCGTCGGACGCGTACGCGAGGACGGCCAGCGGCTGCGCGGCGGGCCGCAGACCACCGGTGCCGCCGATGCCCACGATGCCGTCGACGACGAGGTCGGCCCGCCGGATCAGCGCCGCCACACTGCCGTCCGGGGACGATACTGGGTGCCCGGACGATGCGGCGTCCTCGGGTACGGCGCGCCCGGACGGCGCGGGCGCCGCGACCGACCGCACCGCACCGCCCGCCGCCCGCAGCGCGGCGAGGCCGCCGACGTGGGTGCGCTCGGGTGCGAGCAGCAGCGCCGTGACACCCGCGCCGCGCCGCGCGAGCCGCGCGCCCGCGTACAGCGCGTCGCCCCCGTTGTCCCCGCTGCCGACCAGCAGCACCACCCGGGAGCCGTAAACCCGGCCGAGCAGCCCGGCGCAGACGGTGGCGAGTCCGGTCGCGGCCCGCTGCATGAGGGCACCCTCCGGCAGCCGCGCCATCAGCTCACGCTCGGCCGCCCTTACCGTTTCGACGCTGTACGCAGTACGCATACGACGAGTTTCCCGCACCAGGTGCCGGCGGGAGCGGCTCGGACGGTGTGTACCGCGCGTGCCGAGCGCCCGGCAGAGCCGTGCGCACCGTCGGCTCCGCGTCCGGGGCGGCGAGCGCGCCGTCACGCCATGGTGTCCAGCAGCCGCCCCAGCAGTGCGGGATGGTGGTGCAACGCCGACCGCGCCTGTCCCGTCACCCAGCTCCGGAACGGTCCACGGTCGACACGCTCCCAGTCGAGCGGCCCGAACGGCGGCTCGGGGTCGTACTCGACGACGGCCTGCACGGTCCGCGCGACGTCTTCTCCGGCGAGTCGTGCGACCAGGTGGAGCGCCATGTCCACCCCGGCGGACACGCCCGCCGCGGTGATCACCGTGCCCTCGTCGACCCAGCGCTCGCTCACCGGCTCGGCGCCGAACGCGCGGAGCATCGGCAACGCGCCCCAGTGCGTCGTCGCCCGCCTGTTCGCCAGCAGCCCGGCCATGCCGATCACCAGCGATCCCGTGCAGACCGACGTCACATAGCCGGCGGTCCTCGCGGCCTCGCGGACGTAGCCGATGACGGTGTCGTCGACCAGGGTCGCGAACGTGCCCGCCACCCCGCCCGGGACCAGCAGCGCGAACGGCCGGGCGACCTGGTCGAAGGTGTGCGTCGCGCAGAGCCGCACCGCAGCGTCCGTCGCGACGGGCGCGGTGTCGCCGGCCACGGTCACAACCTCGAACCCCGGGCCGAAGTCCGCGAGTGCGGCCAGGACTTGCAGCGGACCGATGACATCGAGAGGAGTCAGGCCCGGGTAGAGGACTGCGGCGATGGTCTTGGTGCCTGCGGTCGCGGTCTGCGCGGTTTTGGCGGTCGGTGCGTCCGCGGTCTTGGTGTCGGTCATGCCGGGAGCCTGGCCGTCCGGGATCGGCGGGCGGGTGAGGGCGTCTGGAATCCTGTGCTGCCTGTCCGACTGACACGGAGGTACGGTGCGCCGGATCGTCATCCTCGGCTACAGGGACGCCGAACTACTGGACATCGCCTGCCCGGCCAGTGTCTTCGACACGGCGACCCGGTGCGGCGCCGATCCCGGCTACCAGGTCGAAGTGGTCTCGCTGGCGGGTGCGCCCATCCGGACCAGCTGCGGCATCACCCTGGCCGCCGCGCCCGTCGAGCAGGTGTCAGGACACCTCGACGCCGTGGTCGTCTCGGGCGGTCTCGGGCACCAGGTGGCCGCCGAGGACGGCCGGCTGCTGCGGCACCTCATACGGCTCGCCGCGGCCAGTCGCAGGATCGTCTCCGTCTGCACGGGGGCGACGCTGCTGGCGGCGGCCGGCCTGCTGGACGACCGCAGGGCGACAACGCACTGGATGTGGGCGCCCGAGTTGGCGCGCGACTATCCGTCAGTCGCGGTCGATCCCGACCCGCTCTTCGTCTCCGACGGCAATGTGCACACCTCGGCCGGAGTGACCAGCGCACTGGACCTCGCGCTCGACCTGGTCGCTCAGGACCATGGCTTCGAGCTGGCCAGGACGGTCGCGCGACTGCTCGTCACCTACCTCCAGCGGCCGGGCAGCCAGGCGCAGGTGAGCCTGCACATGGCGGCCCCCGCATCGCAGCCCGAGGTGGTCCGCCTCGTCTGCACCCACGTCCTGGCCCACCTGGACGGGGACCTGCGCACGGATCAGCTCGCCCGAGTGGCCCAGGTGAGCCCGCGGCACCTGGCACGCCTCTTCACGGCGCACCTCGGGACGAGCCCGGCCCGGTACGTTCGCCGGGCCCGTACCGAGGCCGCCGCACACCTGCTCACCAAGACCCGCCTGCCCGTGGCCGCCATCGCCCGCAGATGCGGCTTCGGCAGTAGCGAGAGCCTGCGCCAGGCCTTCAGCGACCTCTACTACATGTCGCCGTCGGCCCACCGGCGCGCCGCTCGAAAGCTCGACGCGGGTTCGCTCACCCACTGACAACACCCTGCCCGCCCAGGCCTGACGGTCTCACCCGGACCCGGTCGGCGCCCGCGAAGTGCGTCACCGACAGCGGCCGAGCCGGACCGGCCGCCCCTGTCAGTGGCTGCCGTTACCCTCGGCGCCCCGTGGGTGATCAACTGACGGCCACCCGCCCTGCCGAACGGAGCACCCGCCATGAGCGACCTCTACACCGTGACCATCGACGCCGTCGAAGGCCCGTCCTTCAAGGGCACGGTCCACATCGTCCATCCGGACTCCGCATACCTCCCGGACCAGCCCACCTTCCCCATGGCCCTGCTGATGGACGCCTGGTATCTGCTGACGCAGGGTTACCTGCTGAACGACCCTCCGACCCTGTCCGGCGGTGACCGGTATCCGTTCTCCGTCGCGCGCGGGCAGGAGATCGTGGCGGGGATGCGGCGCGGCCCGGAGTTCGCGGAGCTCTTCGACTGCCTCATCGGCGACCGGCCGTGCAGCCCGGAAGAGCTGGCGCGGCGGGCCGCGGGAATAGTGGTTTCCTACCGTATGGGCCCGATCCTGGGCATACCGTCGTGGCAGGACATCGCGGCATGGGAGGCCGCGGAAGGAATCCCGGCCGACCAGCGCACTCCCGTGCCCGCCACGGACACTCCCGTCGAACTGGCCGACGAGCGCACCTGGTCTGTGCTGAGCGAACGCGAGCGCGACGAATGCCCGCACGCCGCCATCGAGGTCACGGTCACCGACCCGGACTACCTGACGCACCTGACCGCCGGAATGCGCTGGTCGACGGCCCACGACGGAAACGTGTGAGAACGGCGGAATACGGGTCGGCGAGAGGGTGCCGCGGCGGGTGCCGCCCGCCGGCGGCACCCGCTTGAGTACGGATACTCAAGCAACCTGACGAGCCATACGCACGCCGCACACGGACGACCCCCGATACCTTGGCCGCACAGCACGGCACGGCCGGCACAGACGGCCAACCTCCCTTCAGGCACCGGCACTTGATCGACGAAGGGGTGGCGAGGGGACGACACCGAGCCCAGGCGGAGGGGGACCGCGCATGGCGTGGGACGAATGGGAACAGCTCAAGGCGGACGCCGCACAGCGGCATACCACGCGGATGCAGCTCAATCAGCTCGGCAACGGCGGTGGCGCGGGCAACACCTCCGGCGGTGACGGCGGCACACTCCAGCACTCGGACCCGCCTTGGAACCACGCCGCCGGAGTCGCGGACGCCCTGCACACCAGCATGAACACGGCCAAGCTCGATCTGGACAGCGCCGACAAAGGCACCTCCGCCGGCCTTGCGGGACTGGCCAGCCTCGGCTCGCTCACCACCATTCTCACGTCCTGGGACGACCGGCTTTCGGCCGTTCAAGGCGAATGCAAGGCACTGCAGCCGGCCCTTCTTTCCGTATCGAAGGAATTGGGCGAGACCGACAAGGCCGTCGGTTCCAAGACCTCGTCCGTGCACGCGCCGGATTCCTGGAAGGGCAACTGACGACCATGCTGACGTGGCAGCAGTTACGGGATCTGAAGCTGACGGAACTCACGGACGCGGCCGACGGATGGGGCAAGGCCAGCAATCGTGCGCATGCCGCGCAGGGCCGCGCGGAGTCGGAGATGTCGGGCGCGCTGACGAAGACGCAGCAGAGCGAGTCGGCCAAGGCCGCCGTGAAACGCATTCAACGGCTGGAGCGGAACTTCGAGTACATACACATCGAATGCGGCCTCGCGCGCACCCTGCTGGACGGCCTCGCCTCCGAACTCGCCGCGCCGCAGCGCAAGCTGAAGAACGCCTTGGACGAGGCGACCACGGCGAAGTTCACCGTCCACGAGGACGGTTCGGTCACCTATCCCGTTTCCCAGGTGCCGCTCGCGCCCGGCACGGGCACCGCGACGCCGGGCACGCAGATTCCCTTCTTACCTGGTCAGGCGGGTACCGATCCCAACCAGCGCAAGGCCGAGGGCATCGCGGAGGACATCGCGGCGGCGATCCGCGAGGCCCACGAGATAGACGGCCGCTACTCCTTGGCACTCGCCAAGCTGAAGGCGCCGCCCGGCCTTGAGGTGACCGACGCCATGATGGCCGACGCGGCGGGCGACAAAGGCGCGACCCAGCAGGCGGCCGGTAAATACCTCGACAAGAACAAGATTCCGCACGGAAACTCCCCCGCCGAGAACAAGAAATGGTGGGACAGCCTCTCCCCGCAGCAGCGCGACGAGTACACCGCGATGTATCCGGACACCATCGGCGCCCTGGACGGCATTCCCAGCGTCGCGCGCGACGACGCGAACCGCATGGTGCTCGCCGAGACCCACGGCCAGGCGCAGCAGAAGCTGGACGGCCTGGGGCCCGAGCCGCCGAAGATGATCCAGAATCCGGCCGGCGAGTATCCGGCGGTCGTCCCGAATCCGGCGTACGAGAAGTGGAAGGACGGCGGCGGCGAGAGCCTCAAGGCCCAACTGAAGGGCATGGACGCCCTTCAGTCGCGTTTCGACAAGACAGGCGAGGACGGTCTGCCCGAGGCCTATCTGCTGGGCTTCGACACCAAGGGGAACGGTCACGCGATCATCGCGAACGGCAATCCGGACACGGCGAAGAACACGGCCGTGTACGTGCCGGGCACCACGTCACGCCTGGAAGGCATCGGTGGCGACACCAACCGCATGGTGAACCTGTGGAAGGAAGGCAACGCCCAGGACCCCACGGAGTCGCTCTCCACCATTACCTGGCTGGGCTACGACGCCCCGCAGAACATCGTCACGGACTCTCCTCAGCAGCACTACGCCTATGACGGAGCACCGCATCTCAACCAGTTCCTCGACGGAATGCAGACCGCGCAGGGCGGCGCCGCCGCCAGCCACACCACCGTCATCGGCCACAGTTACGGCAGTACCACCATCGGCGCGGCGGCCAAGACCGGTCATCTCGCCGCCGACGACATCGTGGTCGCCGGCAGCCCGGGCATGCTGGTCGGCAGCGCGGACGACCTCGACGTGGGCAGGAAACACGTCTGGTCGGAAGCGGCCGGGAATGACCCGGTGCCCTATCTCGGCAAGCTCGTGGGCCTTGGCGGACACGAATGGGAAGTGGCCAAATGGCACGGAATTCCGTATGACGCCGGATACATCGAGAACGTTCCTTCGGACGAGGCATTCGGCGGCCACCGCATGGATGTCGACACCAGCGGTCACAGTGGCTACTGGGACCCGGACAGTGAAAGCCTCAAGAACCAGGCGTCGGTCGTCGTCGGCCAGTACGACCGGGTGAAGGAGGACTGAGGACCAGTGCACCGTGACCGCGGCGGCCTGACCAGCGTCGAGTCGGGGCGACGGAGATTTCCGCCCGCCGCCGCTGCGAGCGCGGCCGTCGCCGTAGCCTTCGCTCTCTCCGCAGTACTTACCGGATGTGGGAAATCAGTGGACGATCCAGCGGACGACCTCGGACATCAGCCGACCGTACTCGCGCCCGACAAAGCCCGTTCCAGGACCGGGTCCCTCTCCAGCGAGATCCTCGACATGATCGGTATCAAGGACGGCAAGGTGACCAAGCCCGGCCCCGGCATCCGGCCGTGCGACAACGACCCGGATCACCTGTACAGCACCGCGCACCCGTGGTCGGTGTACGGAGTTCCGGAGGACGAACTCAAGGACGGCTTCCAGCGCCTCAAGGCGCATTTGCCCGACCATCACTGGAAAGTCGTCACGTACGGACCCAACACCAGCAAGGCGAAGACTCTCGAACTCACCGCCGACTACGAGAAGGACCGGTTCTCTCTCAACGCCGAGCTGCGTGTATCGAGCCCGACGGCCGGGCCGGAGAAGAATCCGCTCATCCTGGTCAATGTCGTATCGGGCTGCTTCCGCGCGCCCAAGGGCACCAAACTCGACCAGGAATACTGAGTATCCGGCCGGCTACCGTCTTTGCCTGTCGGCTTGCTTTGCCTGTCGGCTTGCTTTGCTTGCTGTCGTGCTTTGCCTGTTGTCGTGCCGGCTTCTCGTGGTCGCTGCAGGCCGCCGATTGCGGTTCCGGCTGCCCGGCGGCTTGGCGGCGGCCGTCGGCGCCTCACCCCTCCGCGATCACCACCGCGGACGCCACTCCCGCGTCATGGCTCAGCGACACATGCCACGAGCGGACGCCGAGCTCGACGGCGCGGGCCGCCACCGTGCCGCGGACCCGCAGGCGGGGCTGGCCGCTGTCCTCCACGTAGACCTCCGCGTCCGTCCAGCGCAGACCGCCCGGCGCGCCAAGGGACTTGGCCAGCGCCTCCTTGGCGGCGAACCGGGCCGCTAGAGACGCGATACCGCGCCGCTCGCCACTGGGCAACACCAGTTCCGCGGCCACGAAGAGCCGTTCGGCCATGCCGGGCGTGCGCTCAAGCGACGCACGGAACCGATCGATCTCGGCAACGTCGATCCCCACCCCGATGATCACGAATCCCTCACTCCGCACTCTCCCCGCACCACGCTCGTCGACCCCCAGCCTCTCACCCAACCGTCACCGGCATGCTGTGACTCCACCCTCACCGACGTGGCGAGATTGCGCGGCTGGCCGACGTCCGCGAGGACCGCCACCCCGGCCGAGTCGTACCCCCGGTACTCCAGGCACTTCAGCCCGGCCGGCACCACATCGAGCGCCGACTGCTCACCGGCGCATCCCGCACATCCACAGATACCGGAAGCTGCAGCGGCGGGCCGCTCTCCGCTGCCCGCGCCAGGCGCCGGCCCTGGCGGCTATGCGTCCGGATTGACCCAACGGGCATCGAGACCACCGAGGTCAAGACGGATCCGTTGGCCGGTCATCGCCGCTACGGCTGCGGCGAGTTCGGACCACTGCGCCCGGGTGAGATGCGACGCGTCCAGGGCGTACCGACGGGAGCCCGCCGCCGGGTATGCGAACAAAGCGACGATCGGGTCCCTGGCGTCGTTCCAGAATTCGAGACGTTCAAGATCCGGCCAGTCCATACGCAGGTGGGCATGCCAGTGCGGCATACCCACGGGACCGCGGGACTGCTCGACGGTGGACCCGGCGCGGTCGGCTGTGACCCGCGCCTGCCGGGCGGTGACGGTGACGGGGCCCGAGGTACGGCGCGGCGAGGATGTG
This sequence comes from uncultured Actinomycetota bacterium, assembly GCA_963761765.1. Lineage (GTDB taxonomy): Bacteria > Actinomycetota > Actinomycetes > Streptomycetales > Streptomycetaceae > Streptomyces. The sequence goes on along the minus strand of CAVXIJ010000001.1, from coordinate 318,317 downwards.
CGGGAGGTGGTGGCATCCTGAGGTGGCCGCGCGGGCCGCGCCCGCTGGGCACCGCCCGACGCACCCGCACCCGCTGCCCCCGCCCCGGACCCGGCGGCGGCCCCCGGCCAGGAGGCTGTCGTGGTGGTGACCCCGGCAGCGCCCGCCCGCTTCCGCGTGCCGGCGTTCCAACCGAGCCACACCGGGATGAGCAGTGCAAGGGGCGCGGCTGCGGTCAGCGAGGGCACCGGCGGGAGGCCGAGTGGTGCGAGCGCACTGCTGGAGTATCCAAGGGTGACGTACGCGCGGCTGCCCACCGCGCGGGCGTGCAGCGTCACGCCGGTGGTATCCCGTTCGTCACCCGGTTCGACGGATAACGAACCGATGAACGAGTAGTACTTGTCATACCGCTGCCAGGCGCGTTCCGAGAAGTACACGGTGCCGAGGGTGCCCAAGGTGCTGCTGGTGCCCCTTTCGTACTCCGCATCTTTCGTGAACCAGCCATCGGGACATTCGGCTCCCCCGCCGTCCTCGCACTTGCCGGGCAGGCCGACCACCACGGGGCGGCCGTACTCCATCGCGTAGCCGGACGATATGTGCACACCTCAGCTCACCGCCCCGGTCAGCGCGACGGGCGCCGCGACGGCCGCGAGCACCACGGCGGCACGCCGGTGCACCGGAATCGTCCGCCAGGCGAGCAGCGGCCCACCGCTGAGCAGGCCTAAGCAGACCAACAGCATCAGCGGGCCGGTGGCCGCGAACATCAGCACCGCCCCCGGCACGACCTGGTGCCAGGGTCCGAGCAGCGCGCCAAGGCCGGTCAGCAGCAGCAGTCCCGTCGTGCACCAGGCGGCGGGGGCCAGCGCTGGCCGGCCGCGCCGGGCCGCGGCGCGCGGGCCGGCCACGGCAGCGTGCAGCAGCAGGACGACGGGCGCGGCAATCAGCAGGACGACGGCGAGCAGCAGGCCGCGCGGTTTCCTGTCACGCAGATGCACCACGAGAGCGGCCACCACGGATGACGCGAGGAGCACCGTCATGATTCAGACCAGTGCGGGGCGCCAGTCGGCGACGAACACGGCCAGTTCCACGGACGGAATCGCAAGAAGCACACTCGCGGTCAGGACGTTGGCCCCCTTGGTCGCGTTCTTGCCCGCCTCCCGCGAAGCCGCGCTGGTGGAGCCCGTTCCCCTGGCCGGTTTCGGCTGAGGGTCCACTTCGGGTTTCCAGTCGATCCAGGACAGCGGCCCGCCACAGACGATGAGGACGCCTACGACGGCGGCCACCGCAACTGCGATAACTTCGATGCCCTTGACGGCCATCAGGCTCTCCTGTCCCCCCGTCCCGCGCGCTCCTGCCGCGCGCGGCACCCGGCCACCGGCCACCGGCCACCGGCCACCGGCCACCGGCCACAACAAGATCAGGCCGGACGCAGCCTGGTGCACACCGCACAACAATGCCGCGAGAAACCAGGAAACTCAGGTAATCCGGAAAACCCCGTGAACCGGGAGACCGGCAAGCCCGGGTTGCGAGGCAGCAAAACGGCTGCCACGACACCGCGGGACCTGGCCCCAGCCCCACGTGACGCACCCCACCCGCCACACCCGCTCTTCAGCCATGACAATGAAGCAATGACTGCTCCGGTCTCCTCGCCGCCCCGCACCGCCCCTCACCGGCAGCGGCCGGACGCGACTCCGTATGTCGACCTCACCCGTGCCGAGTGGAGCGCACTGCACGAAGGATGGTTGCGCAGCACCTGTGTTGCGGGTACCGAGGGGCCGGGGGCGCCGCCCGGCGGCAGCCGGGAGGAGGCGGGCAGTGCGCCGCTGCCGCTGACCGCCGCCGAAGTGGAGCAGCTGCGCGGCCTCGGCGACGTCATCGACCTCGATGAGGTACGGGACATCTACCTGCCGCTGTCGCGGCTGCTCAATCTCTATGTGGGCGCCACACACAAACTGCGCAATGAGCTCAACACCTTCCTCGGCACGCGGGGTTCGCAGTCCGGTACGCCTTTCATCATAGGAATTGCCGGTTCGGTGGCGGTCGGCAAGTCCACCGTCGCCCGGCTGCTCAAGACGCTGCTGGCCCGCTGGCCCGAGCATCCGCACGTCGAACTGGTCACCACCGACGGCTTCCTGCTGCCGATGCGCGAACTTCAGGCCCGCGGCCTGATGTCCCGCAAAGGCTTTCCCGAGTCTTATGACCGCCGTGCGCTCACCCGGTTCGTCGCGGACGTCAAGGCGGGCAAGGACGAGGTGACCGCGCCGGTCTACTCGCACCTCACCTACGACATCGTGCCGGGGCAGCAGCTCACGGTGCGCCGCCCCGACATCCTGATCATCGAGGGCCTCAACGTTCTGCAGCCCGCACTGCCCGGCGCGGACGGCCGCACCCGGGTCGGCCTCGCGGACTACTTCGACTTCAGCGTGTATGTCGACGCCCGCACCGAGGACATCGAGCAGTGGTATCTGGCACGCTTCCGCAAACTACGGAAGACCGCGTTCCAGGACCCTTTTTCGTATTTTCGTATATACACGCAGGTCAGCGAGGAAGAGGCGCTGGAGTACGCCCGCACCACCTGGCGGACCATCAACAGGCCGAATCTGGTGGCGAATGTGGCACCGACCCGCGGCCGGGCGACGCTCCAGCTCCGCAAAGGCCCCGATCACACGGTGCAACGCCTGCGCCTGCGCAAACTCTGAGCGGTCGCCAACGGCACGGCGATTCCGCCAAGCGAGGGTTCCGACGTGTGCAGAGTTGACCGGATCTGCCCTTGACTACCGAGGTATCGGAAACGCCGTGAACTGCACGCACCCCGGCAAAGAAGCCGATTTCGGCCGCCCCGGGCACCCGGGATGAGCCGACACGAGGCGTCCCGCACGGTGAAACGCTGCAATAACTACTGTTAGCGTGCACGTGATCGCAGTGGGTAACCGAACGCCCACGCGCCGCAACGAAGGAACACAAGGCCTTATGCGCAGACTTCAGAAAGTGGCAGTTCTCGCCATCGCCGTTGGCGGCCTCTCAGGCATGGGCGCCGGCATCAGCGTCGCCGACCCGGCCGCCAGCACGCAGCAGGCCCAGGCCGTCACCCAGCCGCCGGCCGCACCGACGCAGACCGCCGTGCAGCAGATCGGCTCGACGCCGAACGCGCCCCAGCAGACCACGATGCAACAGGCCGTCCTCCAGCAGACCCAGGCCACCCCCGCACCGGTCGCCGCACCGGTCGCCGCACCGGCCCCTGCACCGGTCGCCGCACCGGCCCCTGCACCGGTCGCCGCACCGGCCCCTGCACCGGCCCCTGCACCGGTCGCCGCACCGGCCGCCGCACCGCTCCAGCCCACCGCGCAGGGCCTCGGCCAGTCGACCCTGCCGCAGGCCGGCCCCACCACGGCGCAGCAGGCCGGCGCACCGCAGGCCATCACGCAGGGCACGCTCCAGACCACCCCGCAGGCCGTCCTCCAGACCAGCCCGCAGGACGCGCTGACGACCGCCGCCGCGACCCCGGCCCAGGCCGCACCGCAGGGCTCCGACCAACACCTCTCGAGGTGACCAACCAGTTCCGCCTGGACCAGCTGTGCAGTTCGGAGCCGACCGAGGCGATCGCCGTCCCGATCACTCTGTTCGCCGTACCGAAGGTCACCGGAGTCGACTGCAAGCAGGAGAACCACGCTTTCATCGACTGAAGCCGTACGGCACAGCCGCAACCCTCCGCAGTGGGCCCTTCGGGAGCGAGTCTCCCGGAGGGCCCACTCGCGTGCGGGCACATCAACGAGAGCCCACACGGGCACAGAACGCGACCGCGGACACGGCGCCCACTCTCCGGGCGAGGCGGCCAAACGGGTTGTCTGCACACCGCGCCAACCGCCGGCCACCGCCGCGGCACAAGGCATCCGGCCCTGTGCGCTAGGCCGGATGACCACCGTGTCCTCGTGTCTTCAGCGCGCCGGTCGATAGATTAGGACATTCGCTACTAATCTCCCAAAATATACGAATCCGGTCCACGTGGGCCGTATCCGCACTCACACAACGGAGAAGACATGCGCAAGTTCCAGAAGGCCGCCCTCGTGGCCGCCATGCTCGGTGGCATCGGCTTCGTGGGCGCCGGCACCGCCGCCGCCCACGATGGCGAGAAAGAGATCAACGTCAAGCAGTCCAGCGAGTGCAAGTCGCACGACCTGAACATCGCCATCCTCAACAACCTCGGCGTGGGCAACGGCATTCTGGGCAACCTCCTCGGCGGCGAGGGCAACCCGGGCGCCCAGCGCTTCGAGCAGGGCTCGGAGCAGGACTGCAGCAACAACGTTGGCTGAACCCGCACGGCCGGCTGACACAGCCGGCTGAGCACCCCGAATGGGTCCCCATGTCCGAGCCACCCGCCCGGGACGGGGACCCATTCGCCGATCTACCGCGGACCGGCGCACTCCGGCCCGCGGCACACGCAGGAACCCGCGGAGCACCGCGGCAACGGCGGCGGCCACCATCTCGGGGATGGTCCGCCGCCGTTCTGCTGCCACGACCCGGCACACGGACACCCGGCGGGAACACCCGCCAGCGCAACGACCCACCGCCGCCCGCGATACGCGCGGCCCGGCCCACCGCGAGCGGCCTCTGCGAACGCCGCGCAGGACGACCCACAGCCCCGTTCACAGGCACCGGTCGATGCCGCGCAGGCCGAGCCCACAGCCCCGTTCAAGGACGGCCGGACAAGGCCGCACAGGACGACGCACGCACGGCCCGGCGACGACGACGCACAGGCTGGCACTCCGGCAGCGCGCAGGCAGCACGACAGGCAGCGCGACAGGCAACGTCCGCCACCCGCATACCGGACGACCAAACGGGTTGCGCGCACCACCCCCCCTCACCCCTCCCAGGCCGTGCGCCACAAGGCCAACACCCTTCCGCCCTCGCCCGGATGACGCAACATCCGACACCACGTCCCCAGCGCGTCGCCGTGCCGAACAGCTCCGCAGGATCTACTCTCCCGAAATGTACGAATTCGGTCTATTTCAGGCCGTATCCGCACTCACACAACGGAGAAGAAATGCGCAAGATCCAGAAGGCCGCCCTCGTGGCCGCCATGCTCGGCAGCGTCGGCTTCGTCGGCGCGGGCACCGCTGCCGCTCACGGCGGTGACGTGGACGTCGCCCAGCGGAGCTCCTGCAAGTCGCACGACCTGAACATCGCCGTGCTGAACAACATCGGTGTTCTGAACGGCCTTGGCGGCAACATCCACGGTGGCGAGGGCAACCCGGGTGCTCAGATCTTCAACCAGGGCTCGGAGCAGGACTGCAGCAACAGCGCGTTCTGATCGCGCACAGCTGCGTAAGCCACTGAGAAGCACCTGAGAGTGGGTCCCGATCCGAGCCGCACGCCCGGTACCGGGACCCATTTCTCTGGGCCCGACCCGAAACGCGAAGGAACGAAGGACACCGACATGCTCAGCCGGAAGAAGATCGCAGCCGTCTCGGGCCTCCTGGGCGGCCTCGCGGTCGCCTGTGTCGGCGTTGCCCAGGCGTACGACAGACACACCACTGACGAGTGCACGACTGATTCCCAGGGCAACGTCAGCTGCGTCTACATCCAGAAGTCCCAGACCACCTACACGTCCAAGGACGGCACGCACCACGTCCAGCAGTCACAGAACTGCTCGACGACCTCCAAGTCGCGCGTGGTGCAGCCCGAGAAGCGCTCCGGCCAGCAGGGGACCATCCGGGTCGGGCCGAGGATCAACTGCGGCAACAGCACCTCGGCCACGTCCCTCAAGGGGTTCGTGGTGCCGCACATCGTCGTGGGCTGACCTCCCGGCACCTCCCCTGAACGGTGCATGGCCGGTCCCGGAACACCATCCCGGGATCGGCCATGCACCGGTCCGCACACGCCGCACGCACCCTCCGCCAACGCACCGCACGGGCCCGCCGGATCAGGCCGCTCCATCCCGTCCGGCTCAGAATCCGTCCCAGCTCAGGATCCGTCCCAACTCAGGATCCCTTCCGGCTCGCGAGACATCTCGGCGCGAGGTCGTCACCGCACCGACACCGGGCCCCGACCCGGGAGAGATCCCGGCGCGGAGCCCGGCGCGGAGCCCGGCGCGGAGCCCGGCGCGGAGCCCGGCGCGGAGCCCGGCGCGGAGCCCGGCGCGGAGCCCGGCGCGGAGCCCGGCGCGGAGCCCGGCGCGGAGCCCGGCGCGTGGCGCCTCAGATGGACGCCTGCTGCCACGTACTGCCGCTCCACACCGCCGGCTTGTCGCATACGGCGGTGCCCAGGGACTCGACCTGGTTGCAGTACGGCAGCCCGGTCAGCAGGCAGCCGGTGCAGAACCTGACGAGCAGGTCGGAGAATTCCGCCATCCGCTCCACCGGCACAAGGTGGTCGGCCTCTTTGACGGTGGTGAACAAGGCCGTGGGCAGCGCGTCGGCCACCTCGCGGCCCATCGGAGGTGTGCAGAGTGTGTCGTGCTCGCCGGTGAAGATGAGGCTCGGCACCGCGGCCACCGGTTCAGGGCGGTACCACTCGTGGCGCATCAGGCGTGCGTTGTGCTCCACCGACATCACCATCTCCTGGTCCGACTGCGCCATGAACTGCTGGTAGAGCAGCCGGGAGACGACCTCGTGCTTGCGAACGGTTGCGACGCCGGGCGGCGACATGAACCGCTGCACCAGCTCCGTAGCGATCTGCGCCCGCTCGCCGCGCTCCAGCATCCACGTCCAACGCGGCACGGCCTCCGCGTAGTCGTCCGGGACGGCCTTGGTCATCCCGACCAGGGCGAGCCGCGCCAGGTATCCCGGGTAGTGCTGGGCGAAGCGCAGGGCGATGGCACCGCCGAAGCAGGCGCCGACCAGGTTGACCCGCGGCATGTCCAGCTCGGTCAGCATGTGACGGAGGTTCGCGGCGAGGAAGTCCATGCCGTAGCGGGCGGGCAGGAAGTCCGCCGCGCCGTAGCCGGGCAGGTCGACGGTGACCAAAGTGCACTGCGCGGAGAGCCACTTCTCGTGGCGCAGCCACGCCAGCCGGCTCTGCGAGGAGCCGCCGAGCAGCACCATGGGCAGCGTTGTCGGGGCGTCCTGGTGCACGATCCGGCAGTGGTAGGCGAAGCCGTCGAAGTGGAACGTCCGCTCCTCAGCCCGCACGTGTGCCGGTGGCGTCCCGCCGGACGGGGGCGGGGACGCAGGCGGTGCGGTGGCGGTGTCAGAGCGCATGTTCACCCCGGGAAAGGAAGGCGGTAAACGGCGTAAATACCGAATACCCCCCACGATCCACTATCAAGGGATGCTTCGTCTCAATCCTGGCACGTGTGTCGGCGCTCCTGACATCCGCACGTACGGCCACAGCGGCGTACGTCGTATGAGCGACACCTGAGCGACGTAGGAATGACATAAGCGCCGTGTCCGCCGTAAGAGGCACACCACCCACCCGCCGGGCGGCATCCGGCAGCCGAACCGCGTCCCGGCGGCTGATGCCCGAGGCAACGGCCCGCGCTATCCGAGCGCCGACTTCACCGCGTCCGCGAGCCGACCCGCCACCGCCCTGGCCTGGCCGTGGTCGGCGGCCTCCACCATGACCCGCACCAGCGGTTCGGTGCCGGAGGGCCGCAGCAGCACACGGCCGGTGGTGCCGAGTTCGCGCTCCGCGTCGGCGACGGCGGTGGCCAGCTCCGCCGAGGTCGCCACCCGTGACTTGTCGACGTCGGGGACGTTCACGAGCACCTGGGGCAGGCGTTCCATGACGGCGGCCAGGTCGGCGAGGCGCCGTCCGGTGGCCGCGACACGGGCGGCCAGCAGCAGCCCTGTCAGGGTGCCGTCGCCGGTCGTCGCGTGGTCCAGGATGATGACGTGCCCGGACTGCTCACCACCGAGGCTGTAGCCGTGCTCCTTCATCTCCTCCAGGACGTACCGGTCACCGACCGCCGTCTGGACCAGGGAAAGGCCCTCGCGTTCCACGGCGAGCTTGAAGCCGAGGTTGGACATCACCGTGGCGACCACGGTGTCCGCGGGCAGCGCGCCCCGCTCGCGCAGCGCCAGTGCCAGCACGGCGAGGATCTGGTCGCCGTCGACCTCGGCGCCGGTGTGGTCCACGGCGAGGCAGCGGTCGGCGTCGCCGTCGTGCGCGATGCCGAAGTCCGCGCCGTGCTCGACGACGGCGGCCTTGAGTAGATCCAGATGAGTGGAGCCGCAGCCCTCGTTGATGTTGAGGCCGTTCGGCTCGACACCGATGGTGACGATCTCGGCACCCGCCCGGGCGAACACCTCGGGAGAGACCCGGAAGGCCGCGCCGTGTGCCTCGTCCAGGACCACCTTCACCCCGTCGAGCCGGTTCGGCAGCGCGGCGAGCAGATGCTCGACGTACTGCTCGAAGCCCTCCTCGTAGTCCGTGACCCGGCCGACGCCCGCGCCGGTGGGCCGGTCCCAGGGGGCGCCGGTGCGGTGCTCCTCGTAGACCCGCTCGATGCGGTCCTCAAGGTCGTCGGAGAGTTTGTGGCCACCGCGGGCGATGAACTTGACGCCGTTGTCGGGCATCGCGTTATGGCTGGCGGAGAGCATGACGCCGAGGTCGGCGCGGAGCTCGGCGGTGAGGTGCGCGACGGCGGGAGTGGGCAGGACGCCTACCCGCAGCACGTCGACTCCGGCACTGGCGAGCCCGGCGACCACAGCCGCTTCCAGGAACTCCCCGGAGGCCCGCGGGTCCCTGCCGACCACCGCTACGGGACGGTGCCCTTCGAAGGTGCCGGCTTCGGCGAGCACATGGGCCGCCGCCACGGAGAGACCGAGCGCGAGCTCGGCCGTCAGATCCGCGTTGGCCACGCCTCGCACGCCGTCCGTACCGAAGAGTCGTCCCACTGGTAGTCCTCCGAACTTTCTTCCCCGGCGCCTCAAGGCTCGGGATGTGCCCCCCAGTCCTCGAAAGCTGCCGGGCCGCCGCAGCAACTGCGACATGATCGGCCCGCGGCTCGCGGAAGCTTCTTGGAATCTTATGCCGTTATACGCTTCGGCCCCCGGAGAGACGAACGCCCCGGTGGCACTCAGCGTGCCACCGGGGCGGACTGTCCTACACGGTCAAACGCGGTACACCGCGGCTGTGCGGCGCACAGGGCCCGCGCGCCACAAGAGATGAACCGCACACCTGGCGCGACGCACTCGTCGCCACACCTTGTGCGCCATCACACGCATGGCCCACCTGCCAACGCACCGGCCGTACGAAACGACCTGGCCCGTACGGGTGCGGGCAGTGTGCCGGCACACCCATACGGGCCGCGCAGTCGGCGCGAGCGCCGACCGCGATGATCAGCGCTTGCTGTACTGCGGCGCCTTGCGGGCCTTCTTCAGACCGGCCTTCTTGCGCTCGACCGCACGGTCGTCGCGGCGCAGGAAGCCGGCCTTCTTCAGGGCGCCGCGGTTGTTGTCCACGTCGGCCTCGTTCAGGGCGCGGGCCACGCCGAGGCGCAGGGCACCGGCCTGACCGGAGACACCGCCACCCGCGATGCGGGCGATGACGTCATAGCGGCCTTCGAGCTCAAGAACCTTGAACGGCTCGTTGACTTCCTGCTGGTGCACCTTGTTGGGGAAGTAGTCCTCAAGGGTGCGGCCATTGATCTTCCACTTACCGCTGCCCGGGACGATCCGGACGCGGGCGATGGCTTCCTTGCGACGGCCCAGTCCGGCGGCCGGCTGGGGCTCGCCGAAGCGGGACGCCAGCGACTCGGAGGTGTACTCGCCCTCGACGGGCACCTCGGACTCGGTCGTGTACTGCTCGATGTCGGTCGTCTCTTCGAGCGGCTGCTCGGCAGTGGTCTCGGCCACGATGCTCCTCAGATTCTGTTCAGTCTTAGGGGGTGGCCGGAATTACTGCGCGACCTGGGTGATCTCGAACGGCACCGGCTGCTGGGCGCCGTGCGGGTGCTGATCGCCCGCGTAGACCTTCAGCTTCGAGAGCATCTGACGGCCCAGGGTGTTCTTGGGGAGCATGCCCTTGACGGCCTTCTCGATGGCCTTCTCGGGGTTCTTCGAGAGCAGTTCGTCGTAGCGGACGGAGCGCAGACCACCCGGGTATCCCGAGTGGCGGTACGCCATCTTCTGGGTCCGCTTGTTGCCGGAGAGGTGCACCTTGGCGGCGTTGATGACGATGACGAAGTCACCAGTGTCGACATGCGGTGCGTAGATCGGCTTGTGCTTGCCTCGCAGGATGCTGGCGGCAGTAGAGGCCAGGCGGCCCAGAACGACGTCCTGGGCATCGATGACGTGCCACTGGCGCGTCACATCGCCGGGCTTTGGGCTGTACGTACGCACGGTTCGTAGCCTTCGCTTCTTCAGTGATGGGGACTCCTCTGCCCATCGGGCGGAGGAGGGGTCCTGACAAGGCCACCACGGACGATCACGACAGCCCTGGGTGCACTTCGGTCGACGCAAACCGAGTGCTCACCGCTGGTCATCGGCCCGGTGGACCGGTGTAAGGGCCCCTCACGTGAGAATGAGAAAGCCAATACACATAACGAACAGGCAGAATACCTGCGGCGGGCCGTACGGGTCAAAACGGTGGGCCCATCGGGTCGGCCCGGCGTTTCCGGGCCCCCGACCAGCCCTCCCAACCACCCAGCTCACCCCCACCCAACCACCCAGCCATCCCCCACCCAACCACCCCGCTATCCCCACCCCCCGTGCCCGTATTTCCAAGGCCGACCGCGTCTAAGATGCGGCCATGAGCTTTGGGCAGGGGGGACCGCAATGGGGTCCCGGGGGGTCGGGTTCGCAGCCGCCTGAGTGGGGGGCTGGCGGGGCGCAAGAGGGCCAGCAGCAAGGGTGGAACCAAGACCCGCAGCCACCGGAGTGGGGCTCGGGTTCGCAGACACCCGACTGGTCGGCGCTCGCCGAGGAGTCCGAGGCGCACACTCGGCGCCGCAAGTGGATGAAGATCGGCGGCGGGGTGCTCGCCACCGTCGCCATAGGTGCGGTCGTGGCCGTCGCGGTGATCTCCGCGAACAGCGGCGACGACGAGTCGGACAAGCCCTCCGACCATCTGCCGGCCACCGCGAACATACCCAGTGACTCGACCGAGCCCGAGCCGTCGTTCTCGAACACCACACCTCCGCCGCCGCCGGACACCAAGGACTACGTGTCCAGCGCGAGCAAGGACAAGGCCCCGCTCAGCGCCGCCACCCTCTTCCCCAGCAGCACGTTCACCATGGGCGAGCGCAGCTACCGAAAGGGCCCCACCAGCAGCACCGACAGCTGCTCCGCCGTCACCCATGGCGACCTCGGCTCCGCACTCGCCGGCAACCACTGCACCCGAGTCATCCGCGTCACCTACTCCAAGGGCGGCGTGGCGGTCACCGTCGGCGTCGCCGTCTTCGACCACGAGTCCCAGGCGGCCAAGGCCGTGAAGCAGACCGACAGCGGCAATGTGATCTCGCTCTCCGGCTCCGGCGTGCCCGCCTTCTGCACCACCGCGATCTGCCGCCACACCGCCAACTACTACGGCCGTTACGCGTACTTCACCATCGCCGGCTTCACCAACGGCAAAGACGTACAGAAGAGCAGCACCGACGTCTTCGGGGCCGGCGACGACCTGGCCGAGTACACGTTCCGCCAGATCATCCACCGCGGCCAGATCCAGGCCTCCCAGGCGGCGAACGAGGAGTAGCGGCGCCCAGCCCGGCCGGCCCTCAGCAGCAGGCAGCGGCACCCGGAGCGGTGCGCCGGTTGCGGGCCTGCCGGCTGCGGGCGGCCAGCAACTCGTCCGCGGGATAGCCGACCTCCTCCAGAGTGAGGCCGTGCGGCCTGACCACGTGCACCGCGGAGTCCCGCACCCCGGCGTCCAGCACCTGCCGCGGCCACTCGGCCGGCCGGTGCCCGTCCCCGACGAAGAGCAGCGCGCCGATCAGCGAACGCACCATGTTGTGGCAGAACGCGTCCGCCCGCACCGTCGCCGTGATCACTCCGTCTGCGCCGCGCTCCAGATCGAGCCGCTGAAGCGTGCGGATGGTGGTGGCGCCCTCGCGCTTCTTGCAGTACGCCGCGAAGTCGTGCTCCCCGGTCAGCAGCCGCGCCGCCGCGTTCATGGCGGCCACATCCAGCGGCCAGTCGTGCCACAGCACATGTCCGCGCAGCAGCGGGTCGACGCCGCCCGGGCGGTCGGTGACACGGTAGGCGTACCGCCGCCAGACGGCAGAGAACCGCGCGTCGAAGCCGCTGGGCGCCTCGGTGAGTGCCCACACCCGCACATCCTGCGGCAGCCGTCCCGTCAACCGCTTCAGCAGCTTCTCCTGGTGCTCCGCCCAGAGCTCGGCCGGCAGGTCCACATGGGCCACCTGGCCCCGTGCGTGCACTCCGGCATCGGTCCGTCCTGCCACCGTCAGCTCGAACGTCTTCCCGGCCCGCAGCACGACCCGCAGCGCCTCCTCCACCTCTCCCTGCACGGTCCGCTGTCCCCCGGCCTGCTTGGCCCACCCATGGAACCCCGAGCCGTCATACGACAGGTCCAGCCGAATCCGGACCAGGTCGTCGGCCACGCCGCCCTCACTCACCGAAACTCACCCGCATTCCCTCTCCCCCAGCCTCCACGGTCACCACCGCCGAACGCGAAAGCGGGCCCACCCCGCAGGGGGCGGACCCGCTCACACAGCATGGCAGAGCCGAAACTCAGTCCTCCGACGAAGCGGATTCCTCTGCGGCGTCGGCCGGAGCCTCAACCGGAGCCTCGGTCTTCTTGGCCGTGTCTTCCTTGACCGCGCGCTTCGTCGCCGCCTCGGCCTCTCCCGTGGCCTGCTGCGCCACAGTGAGTGCCTCCACCAGCTCGATGACCGCCATGGGCGCGTTGTCGCCCCGACGGTTACCGATCTTGGTGATCCGGGTGTAGCCGCCCGGCCGGTTCTCGTACCTCGGGCCGATCTCCGTGAAGAGGGTGTGGACCACGCTCTTGTCGGTGATCACCTGAAGCACCTGACGGCGGTTGTGAAGGTCACCCTTCTTCGCCTTGGTGACCAGACGCTCGGCGTACGGCCGCAGCCGACGGGCCTTCGCCTGCGTGGTGGTGATGCGTCCGTGCTCGAAGAGCGACCTGGCAAGGTTCGCCAGGAGCAGCCGCTCGTGCGCGGCGCTGCCGCCCAGACGGGCACCCTTGGTGGGCCTCGGCATTGTGATTCTCCTAGGTGTCTGCCCCGGCCGTATCAGGTACCGGAGTCAGTATCCGAGCAGGCGGTTGCCTGTCGAAGACCCCGCGCCCCGTAAGGGCGCGGGGAACTGCGCGACCGGCCACAGCGGGCCCGCAGCCTAAAACAGTCCTGAGCGATCCGCTCAGTACTGCTCGGTCTCCACAAAACCCGCATCCGCGTCATCGTCGGCGCCGAAGGCGTCCGCCGCGGCGGTCGGGTCGAATCCGGGCGGGCTGTCCTTGAGGGCCAGGCCCATGCCGGCCAGCTTCGCCTTGACCTCGTCGATCGACTTCGCACCGAAGTTGCGGATGTCGAGCAGGTCGGCCTCGGAACGCGCCACGAGCTCACCCACGGAGTGGATGCCCTCACGCTTGAGGCAGTTGTAGGAGCGGACGGTGAGTTCCAGCTCCTCGATCGGCAGCGCGAGATCGGCGGCCAGGGCGGCGTCCGTGGGGGACGGGCCCATGTCGATGCCCTCGGCGTCGATGTTGAGCTCGCGGGCCAGGCCGAACAGCTCGACCAGGGTCTTACCCGCGGAGGCCATGGCGTCGCGCGGGCGCATGGCCTGCTTGGTCTCGACGTCGACGATCAGCTTGTCGAAGTCGGTGCGCTGCTCGACACGCGTCGCCTCGACCTTGTATGTGACCTTGAGGACCGGCGAGTAGATCGAGTCGACCGGGATACGGCCGATCTCCTGGCCGACCTGCTTGTTCTGCACGGCGGAGACATAGCCGCGACCGCGCTCGACGGTCAGCTCCATCTCCAGCTTGCCCTTGCCGTTGAGCGTGGCGAGGACGAGGTCGGGGTTGTGCACCTCGACACCGGCGGGCGGCGCGATGTCGGCGGCGGTGACCAGGCCCGGGCCCTGCTTGCGCAGGTACATCACGACGGGCTCGTCGTGCTCGCTGCTCACGACGAGTTGCTTGATGTTCAGGATGAGATCGGTGACGTCCTCTTTGACGCCCGGCACGGTGGTGAACTCGTGCAGGACACCGTCGATACGGATGGACGTGACAGCCGCACCCGGGATCGAGGAGAGGAGCGTACGGCGCAGTGAGTTGCCGAGGGTGTAACCGAAGCCCGGCTCCAGCGGCTCGATCACGAACCGTGAGCGGAATTCGTCGACAACCTCTTCGGTCAACGAGGGACGCTGAGCGATCAGCATGTGGTGATCCTTCTGTCGTGGGCGCCCGCTATATGACACCCGACGGGACCGTGCGGCACACCGCACGGCTTGTTACAAGGGTACGGGCGGTACGGCCAAATTCACCCGTACCGCCCGAAACCCCAGGTCAAACAGTGCCGAACCGGACGCAGCGCATCAGATTCGGCGCCGCGGAACATCTCCGCTCACGCGGAGCTCCGCGACCTCAGACCCGGCGCCGCTTCGGCGGACGGCAGCCGTTGTGCGGCGTGGGCGTCACGTCCTGGATGGAACCGACCTCAAGCCCGGTCGCCTGCAGCGAGCGGATCGCGGTCTCACGGCCGGAGCCGGGGCCCTTCACAAAAACGTCCACCTTGCGCATGCCGTGCTCCTGCGCGCGACGGGCGGCCGACTCGGCGGCCATCTGCGCGGCGAACGGCGTCGACTTGCGCGAGCCCTTGAAGCCGACGTGGCCGGCGGAGGCCCAGGAGATCACGTTGCCGGTCGGGTCGGTGATCGAGACGATGGTGTTGTTGAACGTGCTCTTGATGTGAGCGTGCCCGTGAGCGACGTTCTTCTTTTCCTTGCGGCGCACCTTCTTGGCAGCGCCCTGACGGCCCTTCGGAGGCATGTATTTCTCCCGTGGAGGTGGTCGGTCCTGCAGCGTCAGCTGTCGATCGACCGCTGAGGACTACTACTTCTTGCCGGGCTTCTTCTTGCCGGCGATAGCGCGACGCGGGCCCTTGCGGGTGCGGGCGTTGGTGCTGGTCCGCTGGCCGTGGACGGGCAGGCCACGGCGGTGCCGCAGACCCTGGTAGCAGCCGATCTCCACCTTGCGACGGATGTCGGCAGCGACCTCGCGACGAAGGTCACCCTCGGTCTTGATGTTGCTGTCCACGTATTCGCGGATCTTGACGAGGTCGTCTTCTGACAGGTCGCGGACGCGGGTGTCGGGGTGCACACCCGTAGCCTCCAGCGTCTGCTGGGAGAGCGTCCGGCCGATGCCGAACACGTAGGTGAGGGCGACCTCCACGCGCTTTTCGCGCGGAATGTCAACACCGGAAACGCGTGCCATGCAATGGCTCCAGTTGTCGGTCGGAGGTCTTCCGCAGTGCCGGTTCCCATCCGCCGTCCTCTTCGCTCTGCACGCTCGAAGATTTGGTACGGACTGGGTCCCCGGCCTCCGACCGGGGGTATCGGATCCTGGCGGTGCTCCCAGTTATCACTGAGGCACCCCCACCCAGGCCGGTGCGGCACTGGGAGAGGATCCGGGCCCTGCGTATGAACATGTCTTACTGCTCGCTCTGCGTGCATGTACACCGAATGAATCTCGACATACGTCTACTGCACGGAGCGAACCTGATGCGTCACGCGTGATCTGCGAGGAGCAGAGGGTGCGGTGCTGCGTCAGCCCTGGCGCTGCTTGTGGCGCGGGTTTTCGCAGATGACCATGACCCGACCGTGACGGCGGATCACCCTGCACTTGTCGCAGATCCTCTTGACGCTCGGCTTGACCTTCATGGGATGAGGTTCTCCGGGTCAGTGCCAGGCCCCACGGGAGCGGGGCGGAGGCAGGATCTACTTGTAGCGGTAAACGATCCGGCCGCGCGTGAGGTCGTACGGAGACAGCTCCACCACGACCCGGTCGTCAGGGAGGATGCGGATGTAGTGCATGCGCATCTTGCCGCTGATGTGCGCCAGGACCTGGTGGCCGTTTTGGAGCTCGACCTTGAACATTGCGTTCGGAAGAGACTCGACGACGGTGCCCTCGATCTCGATGGCACCTTGCTTCTTGGCCACGCTTTGCCCTTCGAATCGACTACCTGAGCCGACTCCCGGTGATGTCCGCGGATCCGGCCGCAAGGCCGGGCCCTTCGATCGCAGGAACGCCCAATTGGAGGCGTCAAAACAGATGAACCAGGGGCACACTTGTCTGAACGCTGTGAGCGCAGCGGGACGTGCGGATGCACGAGAGCCGACGAGTCAGTCTACGTCAGCGCACCCGGAAAGACGAATCGCCCGCACGGCAGGAGACCTAGTGTGGTGAATGCCCACTCGGAGAGATCGTTATGCAACGAAGTCTTCTCCGGTCCTCAGGACCCCGCGCACGGATCCGGAGCGGTCGTGATCCCGTACTCGGCGAGCTTCGCCTTGCCTCCGTCCGGTGCGGTGAGCACCAACGGGCCCTCTTCCATGAGGGCGATGGTGTGCTCCCAGTGCGACGACCAGGTCCCGTCGGTGGTGATCACGGTCCACTCGTCGTCGAGCACGCGGGTCTTCGGAGTGCCGAGACTCACCATGGGCTCGATGGCCAGGCAGAGACCGGGCACCAGCTTGGGACCCCGGCCGCGCTTGCGCTCGACGTAGTTCAGCAGGTGCGGGTCCATGTGCATCTCGGTGCCGATGCCGTGGCCGCCGTAGTCCTGGATGATCCCGTACTTGCCGCCGCCGTGCTTGGGCTGGCGGCGGATGTAGGTCTCGATCGCGCGGGAGATGTCGACGAGGCGGTTGCCGGGCTTCATGGCGGCGAGCCCGGCCCACATGGATTCCTCGGTCACCCGGGAGAGCTCGACCAGTTCCGGTGCGTGCCCGGAGCCCACAAAGGCGGTGTACGCCGCGTCGCCGTGCCAGCCGTCCACCACGGCGCCCGCGTCGATGGAGATGATGTCGCCGTCCTTGAGGACCACCTCGGCGCGCGGGATGCCGTGCACCACGACCTCGTTGACCGAGGTGCAGATGGTGGCGGGAAAGCCGCCGTAGCCCAGGAAGTTCGATGTGGCGCCGTGCTCGGCGAGCACCTTGCGCGCGACGTCGTCGAGGTCCTTGGTGGAGGCTCCCGGTACCGCCACCGCCCGGGTCGCCTCGTGCACGGCGGCCACCACCAGGCCTGCGGCGCGCATCGTGGCGATCTGCTCGGGGGTCTTGATCTGCACCATTGCGGCGATCGCCTTCCTAGGCCGAAGACCACGGGCCGCGGGGCCGGCTCGTGGGGTACGCGTGTACGGACCTATCCACGATACGCGGTACGGCGACGCCTGGCGGCGGACGGCGAAGAGGCGCGAGCTGCATCCCGGGCGACTGCCGGGCTTCTCCCACTGCTTGCGGGGCAGGGAAGGTGTGCCCCCGCCGGATATGGCAGAGACCGCCTCCTGGGAACGGTGGCGGCCCACCGGTCCCGACGCAGCCGGTCACACGGTGCCCCGCACCAATGGAGCGGGACACCCTGCGACTGGCAGGCGAACGGAACCGGGCTGAGCGGCAGGTTATGCGGTGGGGACTAAGCGGCCCGGTCGGTCCGCAGAGCGGCCATGGCGCGTGCCGTCACGTCCTCCACCTTGCCGAGTGCCGAAATGGTGACCACGAGACTCTGGGCACGGTAGTAGTCGATGATCGGCTCGGTCTGTGTGTGGTAAACCTCAAGCCGCTTGCGGACCGTGTCCTCGTGGTCGTCGTCGCGCTGGTAGAGCTCGCCACCGCACACGTCACAGACTCCCTCGCGCTTCGGCGGGGAGTATGTGACGTGGAAGACGTGGCTTGACTCGTTCCGGCAGACACGGCGGCCGGCGATCCGCTTGACCACCTCGTCCTCGGGAACCTCAAGATCGAGCACCGCGTCCAGCTTCATGGACTCGGCCTTAAGCATGTCGTCCAGCGCCTCGGCCTGGGAAACGTTCCGCGGGAAACCGTCCAGCAGGAAGCCACCTTCGGCGTCCTGCTGCTCCATGCGGTCCTTCGCCATGCCGATAGTGACCTCGTCAGGAACCAGATTCCCCGCGTCCATGTAGGCCTTGGCCTGCTTGCCCAGCTGGGTGCCCTGGCTGATGTTGGCCCGGAAAAGATCACCTGTCGAGATGTGCGGAATCGACAGATTCTTGGCAAGGAACGCGGCCTGCGTCCCTTTGCCCGCACCGGGCGGTCCGACGAGGACAATTCGCATCAGCGGAGGAACCCTTCGTAGTTGCGCTGCTGAAGCTGGCTCTCGATCTGCTTCACCGTCTCAAGGCCGACGCCCACGATGATCAGGATGCTGGTGCCACCGAACGGGAAGTTCTGGCTCGCATTGAAGACGACCAGCGCCACCGTCGGCACGAGAGCGATCAGACCCAGGTAGAGCGAACCTGGCCAGGTGATCCGGTTGAGTACATAACCCAGATATTCAGCAGTCGGGCGTCCGGCACGGATACCCGGGATGAAGCCACCATACTTCTTCATGTTGTCCGCGACTTCCTCGGGGTTGAACGAGATCGCCACGTAGAAGAAGGCGAAGAACACGATCAACAGGAAGTACATCGCAATGTAGAGCGGGTGATCACCCTTGGTGAGGTTGTTCTGGATCCAGGTCTTCCATCCCGAGGTACCGCCCGCGAACTGAGCGATCAGGGCCGGAATGTAGAGCAGCGACGACGCGAAGATGACGGGAATCACACCCGCCTGGTTGACCTTCAGCGGGATGTAGGTCGAGGTGCCGCCGTATGAGCGACGGCCGATCATGCGCTTGGCGTACTGCACCGGAACGCGTCGTTGCGCCTGTTCGACAAAGACCACCAGGCCGACCATGGCAAGGCCGATCGCAAGCACCGTGCCGAACTCGATCCAGCCGCCGGCCAGGGTGCCTTGCTTCTTGATGGCCCACAGGTTGGTCGGGAAGGTGGCGCAGATCGAGATGAACATCAGGATCGACATGCCATTGCCGATGCCGCGGTCGGTGATGAGCTCACCGAGCCACATGACGACGCCGGTACCGGCGGTCATGGTCACGACCATGACGATGGTGGTGAAGATCGACTGGTTGGGCACGATCTGCGAGGCCACCGGGCAGCCCTGGAACAGCGCACCGCTGCGCGCGGTGGCCACCAGGCCGGTGCCCTGGAGCACGGCGAGCGCGACCGTCAGATAACGGGTGTACTGCGTGATCTTCGTCGTACCGGACTGGCCCTCTTTCTTGAGGGCCTCCAGACGCGGGATCACCACGGTCAGCAGCTGAAGAATGATGCTGGCCGTGATGTACGGCATGATGCCGAGCGCGAAGACCGTGATCTGCAGCAGCGCGCCGCCACTGAACATATTGACCAGACCGAACAGACCTTGGTTGGCGCTGGCCTGGTCCATACAGGTCTGGACGTTCTTGTAGCTGACGCCCGGGATCGGGACGTGGGTACCGACCCGGTACACCACGATGATGCCGAGCGTGAAGAGCAGCTTCTTGCGCAGGTCGGGCGTCCTGAACGCCCGGGCGAACGCGGTGAGCACGGTGCCTCCTGCAGCGACCCCCGCGCGCATGCGTCAGAGGTGACGGTCTTGAGGTTCGACGGGTGAAGAAAATCTGTATGACTGTACGGCGGAAAGCTGTGTACGGTTCCGCCAGACCTGTCGGCGGGACGCTTTGGTGCGTCCACACACACAAAATTTGGCAGTGCAGGCCACCTTACCGGCGACACTGCCCCCGTGGAACGACCAACCGGGGATACCCCATTTGTGGTATCCCCGGTTGGACTGCTTCAGGTCACCGGATCAGCTCTCGGCGACGCTGCCGCCAGCGGCCGTGATCTTCTCCTTGGCAGAGCCGGAGACGGCATTGACCGTCACCGTCAGCGCCACGGAGACCTCGCCCTGACCGAGAACCTTGACCGGGCAGTTCTTGCGAACAGCGCCCTTGGCCACCAGACCCTCGACGGTGACCTCGCCACCCTCGGGGTAGAGCTCGGCCAGCTTGTCGAGGTTCACGACCTGGTAAGCGACCCGGAACGGGTTCTTGAAGCCCTTCAGTTTCGGAAGGCGCATGTGGAGCGGCATCTGGCCGCCCTCAAAACGCTCCGGAACCTGGTAGCGGGCCTTGGTGCCCTTGGTACCACGACCTGCCGTCTTGCCCTTCGACGCCTCACCACGACCGACACGGGTCTTCGCGGTCTTGGCGCCGGGGGCCGGACGGAGGTTGTGGATCTTGAGCGGCTTCTGCTCCGCCATGATCAGTCGACCTCCTCGACCGTCACGAGGTGACGGACATGGCGCACCATGCCGCGGAACTCGGGGCGGTCCTCCTTGACGACCTGCGTGTTGATCCCTTTGAGACCAAGCGAGCGCAGGGTGTCACGGTGGTTCTGCTTGCTACCGATGTACGACTTCGTCTGCGTGATCTTCAAGCGGGCCATCACACACCCGCTCCGGCACGCGCACGCAGCAGGGCCGCGGGAGCGACGTCCTCAAGGGGCAGACCGCGGCGGGCCGCGATCTCCTCGGGACGCTGCAGACCCTTGAGGGCCGTCACGGTCGCGTGCACGATGTTGATCGCGTTGGACGAGCCGAGCGACTTCGACAGGATGTCGTGCACGCCCGCGCACTCCAGCACGGCACGCACCGGACCACCGGCGATAACGCCGGTACCGGGGGAAGCAGGCTTGAGCAGGACGACGCCTGCGGCCTTCTCGCCCGTGATCGGATGCGGGATCGTGCCCTGGATCCGGGGGACCTTGAAGAAGTGCTTCTTGGCCTCCTCCACACCCTTGGCGATGGCGGCCGGCACCTCCTTGGCCTTGCCGTAACCGACACCTACGGTGCCGTCACCATCGCCTACCACGACCAGCGCGGTAAAGCTGAAGCGACGACCACCCTTCACAACCTTGGCGACGCGGTTGATCGCGACAACGCGCTCAACGTACGCGGTCTTCTCGGCGGCAGCTGCGCCACCGTCACGGCCCTTCCGGTCCCGCCGCTCGCCGCCACCGGCACCGCCACCGCGGCGCTGGGGTCCAGCCATTGGATTACCTCTCTCTGTTCCGCTAGCTACCGGAGGCTCAGAACTTGAGCCCGGCTTCGCGGGCGGCGTCGGCCAGGGCAGCGATGCGCCCGGCGTACTTGTTGCCACCACGGTCGAACACGACGGCCTCGACACCCGCGGCCTTGGCGCGCTCGGCGACCAGGGCACCGACCTTGACGGCCTGCGCGGACTTGTCGCCCTCGACCCCGCGGATCGAGCTATCCAGGGTCGACGCCGACGCCAGGGTGTGACCCTTGAGGTCGTCGATGACCTGCGCCACAATGTGGCGGTTCGAGCGCGTCACGACCAGGCGCGGACGCTCGGCCGTACCGGAGACGTGCTTACGGATCCGGATGTGGCGGCGCTTGATCGCGGCGCGCTTGTAGGCGTCGCCCTTAGCGATCTTCGTACCGTATGCCATAGCTTACTTACCCGCCTTTCCGACCTTGCGGCGGATGACTTCGCCCTCGTACTTGACGCCCTTGGCCTTGTACGGGTCGGGCTTGCGCAGCTTGCGGATGTTGGCGGCGACCTCGCCGACCTTCTGCTTGTCGATGCCCTCGACCGAGAAATGGGTCGGGTTCTCGACCTTGAAGGTGATGCCCTCAGGGGCCTCGACGGTGATCGAGTGGCTGTAGCCGAGCGAGAACTCCAGGTTGGAGCCCTTCGCCGCGACGCGGTAGCCGACGCCGCTGATCTCCAGCTTCTTCACGTATCCCGTGGTCACACCGGTGATCATGTTCGCCACCAGGGTGCGGGACAGGCCGTGCAGGGCCTTGTTCTGCCGCTCGTCGTTCGGGCGGGACACGCTGAGCACGCCGTCCTCACCCTTGGCGACCTCGATCGGCGCGGCAACGGTGTGGGAGAGGGCACCCTTGGGGCCCTTCACCTGGACCGTACGGCCGTCGATGGTGACGTCCACGCCGGTGGGAACCGGGATGGGGAGCTTGCCGATACGCGACATTGCTTTTTCTCCGTTCCCAATTACCAGACGTAGGCGAGGACTTCCCCACCCACGCCCTTCTTGCCGGCCTGCTTGTCGGTGAGGAGACCGTGCGACGTGGAGATGATCGCCACGCCCAGGCCGCCCAGCACGCGGGGCAGATTGGTGGACTTCGCGTAGACCCGCAGACCCGGCTTGGAGATCCGCTTGATGCCCGCGATGGAGCGCTCACGGTTCGGGCCGAACTTCAGCTCAAGGACGAGGTTCTTGCCGACCTCGGCGTCCTCGGTCTTCCAGCCGGTGATGAAACCCTCCTGCTGGAGGATCTCCGCGATGTGCGACTTGATCTTGCTGTGCGGCATCGACACGTCGTCGTGATATGCCGAGTTCGCGTTCCGCAGACGGGTCAGCATGTCTGCGATCGGATCAGTCATGGTCATGAATTGGCCTGTGGCCTTTCTCGCCGCGGTTTCCTGTCTGCGCCATCCCTCTCCCCGTACATGGACGGGACGGGTGCGGTGCGGGGACCTTCGGCGTAGTGGTGACTACCAGGAACTCTTGGTGACGCCCGGCAGCTCGCCGCGGTGCGCCATCTCACGCACACACACACGGCAGAGGCCGAACTTGCGGTACACGGAGTGCGGACGACCGCACCGCTGGCACCGGGTGTAGCCGCGCACGCCGAACTTCGGCTTGCGGGCAGCCTTCGCGATCAGGGCCTTCTTCGCCATCTCGCTCACGCCTCCTTGAACGGGAAGCCGAGGTGACGGAGGAGCGCGCGGCCCTCTGCGTCGTTGGTCGCCGTGGTGACCACGGTGATGTCCATACCCCGGACGCGGTCGATCTTGTCCTGGTCGATCTCGTGGAACATGACCTGCTCGGTGAGACCGAAGGTGTAGTTGCCACGGCCGTCGAACTGCTTGGGGGACAGACCACGGAAGTCACGGATACGCGGCAGCGCCAGTGACAGGGTGCGGTCCAGGAACTCCCACATGCGGTCGCCACGGAGCGTGACGTGGGCACCGATCGGCTGTCCCTCACGCAGCTTGAACTGCGCGATGGACTTGCGGGCCTTGGTGACGGCCGGCTTCTGCCCAGTGATCGTGGCGAGGTCGCGGATGGCGCCCTCGATCAGCTTGGAGTCGCGGGCGGCGTCGCCCACACCCATGTTGACCACGATCTTCACCAGGCCGGGAACCTGCATGATGTTCTCGTACTTGAAATCATCACGCAGCTTGCCGACGATCTCTTCGCGGTAGCGCGTCTTCAGACGCGGCGCTGTGGTGGTGGCAGTCATCAGATGTCCTCACCGGTCCGCTTGGCAACGCGGATCTTGTTGCCCTCGTCGTCGAAGCGGTATCCGACGCGGGTAACGACCTTCTTGCCGTCCTTCTCCACGACGAGCTGAACATTGCTCACGTGGATCGGGGCCTCGGTGGTCACGATGCCGCCGGTCTGCGAGCCACGTGCGGTCTGGCCGGTCTTGGTGTGCTTCTTGACCCGGTTGACACCCTCGACGAGGACACGGTCAAGCCTCGGGTAGGCCACGATGACCTTGCCCTGCTTGCCCTTGTCCTTACCGGTGATGACCTGGACCAGGTCGCCCTTCTTGATCTTCATGCCTACAGCACCTCCGGCGCGAGCGAGATGATCTTCATAAACTTCTTCTCGCGCAGCTCACGGCCGACAGGGCCGAAAATGCGGGTGCCGCGGGGGTCGCCGTCGGCCTTCAGAATGACGGCGGCGTTCTCGTCGAAGCGGATGTACGAGCCGTCCGGACGGCGGCGTTCCTTTACGGTGCGAACGATGACCGCCTTGACGACGTCACCCTTCTTCACGTTGCCACCGGGGATCGCGTCCTTGACGGTGGCGACGATGACGTCACCGATGCCCGCGTAGCGGCGGCCCGAGCCACCGAGAACACGGATGCAAAGGATTTCCTTGGCACCGGTGTTGTCGGCGACCCGAAGCCGCGACTCCTGCTGGATCACGTCTTTCTCCTGATCGTCTGCCGGTTCCCACAGGGCCCTTACGGGTCACCCTGCGAGCCTGGCGGAACTGGTACTGGGACCCGCCCCGAACCCGGAGGTCCGGGGCGGGGCCCCAGCGGGGGCATGCGGGGGGGCTGGTGAGCCCCCGCAGAATTACTTGGCCTTTTCGAGGATCTCGACGATCCGCCACCGCTTGGTGGCGGAGAGCGGCCGGGTCTCCATGAGGAGAACACGGTCGCCCACGCCAGCGGCGTTCTGCTCGTCGTGCGCCTTGAGCTTGTTGGTACGGCGGATGACCTTGCCGTACAGCGCGTGCTTGACGCGGTCCTCGACAGCGACGACGACGGTCTTGTCCATCTTGTCGCTGACCACGAGACCCTCACGGGTCTTGCGGAAGCCGCGCTGCTCGTTCGTCTCGGTCACATTTGTCTCGCTCATGAGGCGTTCTCCACCGTCTCGATGCCCAGCTCGCGCTCACGCATGAGGGTGTAGATCCGCGCGATGTCCTTGCGCACAGCCTTGAGCCGGCCGTGGTTTTCGAGCTGGCCCGTCGCCGCCTGGAAGCGGAGGTTGAACAGCTCTTCCTTGGCCTCGCGGAGCTTGCCGAGCAGCTCCTCGCTGCCCAGCTCGCGCAGCTCGGACGCCTTGGTGACGGCGGCCATCACGCTTCACCTGCCTCGCGCCGAACAATGCGGCACTTCATCGGAAGCTTGTGAGCGGCGCGGGTGAGCGCCTCACGCGCAATCTTCTCGTTCGGGTAGGACAGTTCGAACATCACCCGTCCCGGCTTGACGTTCGCGATCCACCATTCCGGCGAACCCTTACCGGAACCCATGCGGGTCTCGGCAGGCTTCTTGGTCAGCGGACGGTCCGGGTAGATGTTGATCCAGACCTTGCCGCCACGCTTGATGTGGCGGGTCATCGCGATACGAGCGGCCTCGATCTGACGGTTCGTCACGTAGGCCGGAGTGAGCGCCTGGATGCCGAATTCGCCGAACGACACCTGCGTGCCGCCCTTGGCAGCGCCGCTGCGCTTGGGGTGGTGCTGCTTGCGGTGCTTGACCCTACGCGGGATCAGCATGTCGGTCAGGCCTCCGTTCCACTGGTCTCGGCAGGCGCCGCGGTGGGTGCCGCGCCTGCCGCGCCCTCGTCGGCCCTGGGCGCCTCGGTCGCTGCCGCGCCGCCCTGCTGCTGCGGCCTGCGGCCACGGCCGCCGCGCTCGCCGCCACGGCCACCGCCGCCGCCGCCACGGGCCGGACGGTCAGCGCCGCCACGAGCCGGACGGTTGCCGGCGCGAGCCGCGGCGTTCTCGGCACGGACCTCGGCGATGTTCTTGACGTCGCCCTTGTAGATCCAGACCTTCACGCCGATCCGGCCGAAGGACGTACGGGCCTCGAAGAAGCCGTAGTCCACGTTGGCGCGGAGCGTGTGCAGGGGCACGCGGCCCTCGCGGTAGAACTCCGAGCGGGACATCTCGGCGCCGCCGAGACGGCCACCGCACTGGATCTTGATGCCCTTGGCGCCGGCCTTCATCGACGACTGCATGCTCTTACGCATGGCGCGCCGGAAGGAGACACGGGAGGACAGCTGCTCGGCGACGGCCTGCGCGACCAGCTGGGCGTCAACCTCGGGGTTCTTGACCTCAAGGATGTTCAGCTGGACCTGCTTGCCGGTGAGCTTCTCCAGGTCACCGCGGATACGGTCGGCCTCGGCGCCGCGGCGGCCGATGACGATGCCGGGACGCGCGGTGTGGATGTCCACACGCACACGGTCACGGGTGCGCTCGATCTCCACCTTGGAGATGCCGGCGCGCTCCATGCCCGACGTCATCATCCGGCGGATGGCAACGTCCTCTTTGACGTAGTCCTTGTAGAGCTTGTCGGCATACCACCGCGACTTGAAGTCGGTGGTAATACCGAGCCGGAACCCGTGCGGGTTTACCTTCTGGCCCATTACCGGGTTCCTTCCTTGCTGCTGACGACCACAGTGATGTGGCTGGTCCGCTTGCGGATCCGGTAGGCACGGCCCTGGGCGCGCGGCCGGAACCGCTTCAGGGTCGGGCCCTCGTCGACGTAGGCCTCGGTAATGACAAGGCTGTCGACATCGGTGTGGTCGTAGTTGTGCGCGGCATTGGCGATGGCGCTGTTGAGCACCTTGCCCACCGGCTCACTCGCGGCCTGCGGGGCGAAACGCAGGACCGCCTGAGCCTCCGCGGCCGCCATGCCACGGATGAGGTCCACCACGCGGCGGGCCTTCATGGGCGTGACGCGGATGTACCGCGCCTGGGCCCTGGCTTCCATGGTTGTCCCTTCACTGTCTGACACGTTCGTCATGTCGTTTTCACCCCGCTGACTAGCGGCGCTTCGACTTCCGGTCGTCCTTGACGTGACCCCGGAAGGTGCGCGTCGGCGAGAACTCGCCGAGCTTGTGACCGACCATCGATTCGGTGACGAACACCGGGATGTGGGTCTTGCCGTTGTGCACCGCGATCGTGTGGCCGAGCATGCCCGGGACGATCATGGAGCGACGGGACCAGGTCTTGATGACGTTCTTGGTGCCGGCTTCGTTCTGCGTGTCCACCTTCTTGATCAGGTGGTCGTCGACGAAGGGCCCCTTCTTGAGACTGCGCGGCATCTAAACCCGCTCCTAGCGCTTCTTGTTCGTCTTGCGGCGGCGGACGATGTACTTGTTGCTCGCCTTCTTGGGAGAACGCGTACGTCCTTCCTTCTGGCCCCAGGGGCTGACCGGGTGGCGACCACCAGAGGTCTTGCCCTCACCACCACCGTGCGGGTGGTCGACCGGGTTCATCGCCACACCGCGGACGGTGGGACGCACGCCCAGCCACCGCTTGCGGCCGGCCTTACCCCAGTTGATGTTCGACTGCTCGGCGTTGCCGACCTCGCCGACGGTGGCGCGGCAGCGCTGGTCGACCAGGCGGATCTCACCGGACGGCATGCGCAGGTGGGCCATCCGGCCCTCCTTCGCGAGCAGCTGCACGGAGGTACCGGCGGAGCGGGCGAACTTGGCGCCGCCGCCCGGACGGAGCTCGATCGCGTGGATCGTGGTACCGACCGGGATGTTGCGCAGCGCCAGGTTGTTGCCCGGCTTGATGTCGGCCGAGGGGCCGTTCTCAATCCGGTCGCCCTGACTGAGGCCACGCGGCGCGATGATGTAGCGCTTCTCGCCGTCCACGTAGTGCAGCAGCGCGATGCGTGCGGTGCGGTTGGGGTCGTACTCGATGTGTGCGACCTTCGCCGGCACGCCGTCCTTGTCGTGACGACGGAAGTCGATCACGCGGTAGGCGCGCTTGTGTCCGCCACCTTGGTGGCGCACGGTGACCCGACCGGAACTGTTACGGCCGCCCTTGCTGTGCAGGGGGCGGACCAGCGACTTCTCCGGCGTGGACCGCGTGATCTCGACGAAGTCGGCGACGGAGGCGCCACGGCGGCCCGGCGTCGTCGGCTTGTACTTGCGGATACCCATTTCTTAAGTCCTCGTCCGAATATCGGACCGGGCTCCGTTAGGAGGCCTGGCCGAAGATGTCGATACGGTCGCCCTCGGCGAGGGTCACGATGGCGCGCTTGGTGTCTGCGCGCTTGCCGAAACCGGTCTTGGTGCGCTTGCGCTTACCCTGCCGGTTGATCGTGTTGACCCCGGTGACCTTGACCGAGAAGACCGCCTGGACGGCCTGCTTGATCTGGGTCTTGTTGGCACGCGGGTCGACGACGAACGTGTACTTGTTGTCGTCGAGCAGTGCGTAGCTCTTCTCGGAGACAACCGGCTTGAGCAGGATGTCACGGGGGTCCGTGTACGACTTGCTCAGCGGCGTCTCGACGGTGTTCTTGCCCTCGGTGGCGTGCCGCTTCGCCTTGGCGATGCGGGCTACCTTGGCGGCCTTGGCCGCCTTGGAGGCAATGCTCGGGTGACGCGTAGCCATCAGGCCTCGCTCCCTTCGGCGGTCTCGGTGGCCTTGGTACGGGCGGCCACGAAGGACTCCAGGGCGGCCTGGGTGAAGACCACGTCGTCCGAGACGAGCACGTCGTACGTGTTCAGCTGGCCGGGGTCCAGGATGTGCACCTGGGGGAGGTTGCGAGCGGACAGCCACCCGGTCTCGTCGGTCCTGTCGATGACCAGGAGCAGGTTCTTGCGCTCGCTGATCTTGGCGAACAGGCTCTTGACGGCCTTGGTGGACGGCGCTGCGCCCTCGATCACGCCGGACACGACGTGGATACGGCTGTTGCGGGCCCGGTCGGTGAGGGCACCACGCAGGGCGGCGGCCTTCATCTTCTTCGGGGTCCGCTGCGAGTAGTCGCGCGGCACGGGACCGTGCACGACGCCACCGCCCGCGAACTGCGGCGCACGGGTCGAGCCCTGGCGGGCGCGTCCGGTGCCCTTCTGGCGGTACGGCTTCCTGCCACCGCCACGGACTTCGCCGCGGGTCTTGGTCTTGTGCGTGCCCTGACGGGCCGCGGCCAGCTGGGCGACGACGACCTGGTGGATCAGCGGAATGCTGATCTTGGCGTCGAAGATCTCCGCGGGGAGCTCGACGGTCCCGGCCTTCTCGCCGGCCGGCGAAAGGATGTCAATGGTTGGAGTGCTCATCGCTTACCTCAGGCCCCCTTGGCCGCAGTGCGGACCAGGACGAGGCCGCCGTTCGGACCGGGGACCGCGCCCTTGATGAGCAGCAGGCCCTTCTCCGCGTCAACGGCGTGGACGGTCAGGTTCTGGGTGGTGACCCGCTCGTTGCCCATACGGCCCGCCATGCGCAGGCCCTTGAACACGCGACCCGGGGTGGCGCAGCCACCGATGGATCCGGGTGAGCGGTGCTTGCGCTGCGTGCCGTGTCCGGCGCCGAGGCCCTTGAAGTTGTGACGCTTCATGACACCGGCGAAGCCCTTGCCCTTGCTCTTGCCGGTCACGTCGACCTTCACGCCGGCCTCGAAGGCCTCGGCGTTCACTTCCTGGCCGAGGGTGTACACGCTCGCATCGGCGGTACGGATCTCGACGAGGTGGCGACGGGGAGTCACGTCGGCCTTGGCGAAGTGACCCTTGAGGGGCATGTTCACCTTGCGCGGGTCGATCTCGCCAAAGGCGATCTGGACCGACTCGTAGCCGTCACGGTCGTTCGTACGGACCTGGGTCACGACGCAGGGTCCGGCCTTGACCACGGTCACCGGGACGACACGGTTGTTCTCGTCCCAGACCTGCGTCATGCCGAGCTTCTCGCCCAGGATGCCCTTGATGTTCTTGGTCGTCATCGTTGATCGGCCCGCCTTCTCAGAGCTTGATCTCGATGTCAACGCCGGCCGGAAGGTCGAGGCGCATCAACGAGTCAACGGTCTTGGGGGTCGGGTCGAGGATGTCGATGAGGCGCTTGTGCGTGCGCATCTCGAAGTGCTCGCGTGAGTCCTTGTACTTGTGCGGCGACTTGATGACGCAGTACACGTTCTTTTCGGTGGGCAGCGGCACCGGGCCTGCGACCGACGCACCAGTGCGGGTCACCGTCTCGACGATCTTCTTCGCCGAGGAGTCGATGACCTCGTGGTCGTAGGCCTTGAGCCGAATGCGGATCTTTTGTCCCGCCATGGCTACTTCGTAGTCCTGTCTCTCATGAACGCTCTGGAACCCGGCGACCTACTCGTCCGCCTCCGACCCACGCGGTCGGGCGTGTCGCTCCCCGCTCACATGCGTATCCGCGTACGGATTTCCCTTGCGAGGGGGTGCGATCGACAAGCCGACGATCACGGGCGGAGGACAAGAACCGTGTAGGTCCGTCCACCGGGTGCCTGGCCGGCGCCCCGCTGACACTTCCCGAAAGATTCCCGTACGTCCGCCTCAGCGCTACGGCCCGGATCTTGAACCCTGGGCGTAGTTGGGGCGACGAGTACTGTGGGACTCGCTTCCGGTCCTCCCGGCGAGAGGCGTGCAGCATCGGCACTCAACCGAGCAACCCCGACAGTCTGCCATACGTGACTAAGCCGTGGCCAATCGAGTACAAGAGACTACCCAGCGCGCCGAGGGACCGAAACCAGGGTCGGAGCCGGAGGCGGCCCGCGGGGTACGGTGCCCTCGGCCGGTGACGAGCCCCACTCCCACGGTGAGCGGTCCCGCGAAGGCAGGCGGGCCCTCTCGCATGGTGGGCGTGTCCCCGCCGTCTCGCCATGGAGACACGGGTCCGGGCCCAGAACGCGCGTACGAGCGAGCCGACCCGCACCGACCCTCCGACACACACCGACCACCCTCGATATCCCAGATCCCCGATATCTCAGATGTCTCAGATATTCCCGATCCCCGATATCTCCGACAAACAAGGAACCACCAGTGAGCCGATGGGCTGAGATCCGCCGCGGCGCGGTCCTGTACGAGGACGGGGCCATCCTGGTCCTGAACAAACCCGCCGGTATCTCGGTGATGGGCGAGCGCCACGAGACCGACTTGGTCAGGCTGGCCCAGGAAGACGGCGAGGAGCTCTTTCCGGTGCACCGCATCGACAAGGTCACCTCGGGCGCGATCCTCTTCGCCAAGGAATTGCAGTACCACTCCGACCTCACCCGGCAGTTCAACAAGCGGACGGTCAGCAAGGCGTACCTGGCGATCACGCGGGGGTCCGCGGGCCCCGGGGGTGCGGGAGGGGCTGAGGCCTCGGGAACGCTGCCGGAGCACGGCATGATCGATCTGCCGCTCGGCGTGGGCCGCAAGAGCAGGGTGCGGGTGGCGGGCAACCGCGAGGACATCGTGCTGGACGGCAGCGGGCGGCACTGGTCGCTGGCGGCGCCCGAGAGCGCCGAGAGCGCCGCGGGGAGCGCGGCGGGCGGGGCCTGGGGAGCCGGCGACAAGAAGAGTTATCCGTCACAGACCGCGTTCGTCCGCGTCTGGGCCGACGATCACCACACGGTGCTGGCCGTCCGCCCCGTCACCGGCCGCCGCCACCAGATCCGCGTACATCTGGCCTGGATCGGCCACCCCATCGAGGGCGACCCTCTCTTCGACAAGGGTGCCGCCGCTCGTGGTGAGCGCGCGGGCCTGCACTCCTGGCGCCTGGCGTTCGACGCGGCCTGGGCCGACGGCACCCGGCTTGAGTTGGAGGCACCGCCGGGGGCGGACTTCTGGGCGGTGCTCGGGGAGCGCGGGGCCGAGATCGGGTCGGGTGAGCGGCTTGAGCAGGCGCGAAAGGGCCTGACGGAGGCTGCCGCCGACAGGGAGTCGTCGGAGTGATCGTGCGCTTGCCGGCCTGCGCGTCCGCCGTCGGCGATGCTGCGGGCCGGCTCGTTCGGCCGGATTCTCCTGGGACGGGGCGCTAAGGGGTGCGCGTCCGAGGCCTCTGATGCCGCCAGGCGCGTCAGTCGCGTCAGGGATTCACCACACATGTGCGTGAATCGCTCGCCAAAAGGTGTTGGACCCCCAAGAGCCGTCCATAAGACCGTGGGCGCATGCCGAATGACATCGCGGAGCCGTCCACAAGTGCGTCTCCGGCCGCCCATCCGTCCCGCCGACCGGCCCGGCCTCCAGGTCGCTCGTCCACAAAGCGGCGTAATCCTCTCGCCCCCTACCTCCGCCTCTTCGCCATTCCGGGCAGCCGGGCCTTCACGATCGGCAATGTGATCGCCCGGCTGCCCATGGGGATGTTCAGTGTGAGCGCGGTCATCATGATCGCCGGGGCGCGTGGCTCATATGCGCTGGCCGGCGGGGTCACCGCGACAGGGCTCGCGGCCACCGCCGTGGTCGGGCCGTGGACGGCGCGGCTCATCGACCGGTACGGGCAGGCGCGGGTGGCCGTGCCCGCCACCGTCATCGCGGCGCTCGGGTCGGTCGCGCTGGTGGTGTGCGTGAGCGCCGGAGCGCCGGACTGGACGCTGTTCGCCGCATACGCCGCCACCGCGACCACGCCGAACACGGGCGGCATGTCGCGGGCGCGCTGGTCGCACCTGCTGAAAGGCGACCCGGCGGCGCTGCACACCGCGAACTCCTTCGAGCAGGCGGCCGACGAGCTGTGCTTCATGCTCGGCCCGGTGCTCGCCGCGTTCCTGTGCTCGGCCTGGTTCCCGCAGGCCGGGACGGTGATCGGAGCGGTCCTGATGATCACCGGTGTGCTGGTCTTCGCCGCGCAGCGCGCCACTCAGCCGCCCGTCGACGAGGCCGCCGCGCGCGTTGGTACGTCGCCGCTCAAAGCCCGCGGCATGCCCGCTCTGCTGGCCGCGTTCCTCGCCACCGGCGCCGTCTTCGGGTCGCTCGAAGTGGTGACGATCGCCTTCGCGGACGCGCAGGGGCACAGGTCCTCCGCGGGTGTGGTCCTCGCGCTCCAGGCCGCCGGGTCCTGTGCGGCCGGGCTGCTGTACGGAGCGCTGCGGTTCACGGGGTCGCCCGAGCGCCGGATCGCCGTCTGCGTGGCCGCGATGACGACGCTGATGACGCTTCCGCTGCTTGCCGGCGCGGTGACCGGTTCCCTGGTCGCCCTGGCCGGCGCCCTGCTGATCGCGGGGATGGCGACCGCACCGACCATGGTCACCGGTATGACGCTGATACAGCACCGCACCCCGCAGGGCCGCCTCAACGAAGGCATGACCCTGGCGGTGACCGCGTTGCTCGGCGGTATCGCGGTGGGCTCGGCGACCGGCGGCTGGCTGGTGGAGCACGCCCCGTCCATCGCGACCGGCTACGCCGTACCCGTCGCCGCCGCGGCCACCGCCCTGGTGATCCTGCTCCCGGGGGCGGTGCGCGGGCCGGAGCGGTCCGGCTGAGCGGAAGCGGCCAAACCCAGAGCTCAGGGGCCGAAAGTCCTCCAGATGCACGGCACCCGGCGTCGTGCCACGCTCGTGAGAGCGGTCCGCCTCGCACACACCACCCGAATCGGAGAGATCCGGAGACGGAGGTCACGCCATGGGCGGCGAAATTCTTGTCAATACGACCACGAGCGGACTGCAGTTCCAACCGGACGTCGACTCCGTCAGCGGCCAGAACTACATGGTCGTCTGGTCGGACAGCAGCAGCGCGAACATCAGGGGGCAAATACTGACGACGAGCGGTGAGAAGAGCGACGGCGAATTCATCGTGAACGCGCCCACACCGCAGGGCGGCAATACGAACCGGCAGTGGCCGACCGTGATCGCCACCGGTTTCCAGGTGGCCGTGGCGTGGGTGGAAAAGCCGTTCAACACACCGCCGCCGACTCCTGGAATCAAGGTGCAGAGGTTCACCCACGGCCAGAAGACAGGGTCGGAATTCCAGGTCAACACCGCTGACATCGACCCGGACAGCCGTCCTTCCATGACGCGCATGGTGGACGGCGGGTTCGTCGTCACCTGGGCCGACGCGCACCCGGAACGGCGCATACGCGCCCAGCGCTTCGATGCCGAGGGACACAAG
Organism: uncultured Actinomycetota bacterium; assembly: GCA_963761765.1. GTDB lineage: Bacteria > Actinomycetota > Actinomycetes > Streptomycetales > Streptomycetaceae > Streptomyces. Next base: position 285,002 of record CAVXIJ010000001.1, on the reverse strand, counting down.
GCGGAAGCCGAATTCACGGTCAACACCACCGAGGGATTCCACCGCGACCCGACCGCGTCGATCATGGCGGACGGATCTTATGTCATCGCATGGACGAGCGACCCGGTAGCCATCGGCGGCGCACGGCTCACCCTGCGTTTCTTCGATTTCGAAGGTTCGCCGCTCGGCGGAGAGATCAGGCCCAATGTGTCCGGTTTCGCCGGCGGTAATTCGGTGACGCTCCTCGACAACGGGAACTTCGTCGTCGCCCATGTCGACCAGATCCCGGTCAGCGATCTGGGCGTTCCGCAGAGCACGGTGGTGGCAAGCATCTTCACGCCGGACGGCACGGAGCTCACTTCCCTGACCGCCGGCACTCCGAAAGGGTTCAACCGCTCTTGGCCCGCCCTCGCCCCGCTGCCGGGCCAGCGCTTCATCTTCTCCTGGGTGGAGAAGAGCGCGGACACCTTCGCCACCGTGCCCACCCTGATGGCCAAGGTCTGCTCCGGCACACAGGGCTCACTGACCGACAAGGTGCAGGTCAACATGGCGTCGACGGGCAGCAGGTTCCAGGTCAGCGCCGCCACCGCGTTCGGCGACGGGCCCGAGACCGCCTTCTTCACCTGGGCCGACGACAGCCACACCGGAGGCGACACATCGGACTTCGCCGTGCGAGGACGGGCCTTCCAGATCGCCTCTCCGGGAACCCTGGTCTAGGGCCTGGGGTCTAGGGCCTGGGGCCTGAGCCCCGCCGTCGCCGTCGATCCGGCCACAGGACCTGCGGCGACCCGCACCCCGTCCGGCCGCAACCCAACGCCCTGCTCCCCGCCCTCTCTCCACCCCGGCTCGGCCCGGCCACCAAGGCCGGGCCGAGCCGCGTGAAAGCCGTACCAGGCCACGTCAGAGCCGAACCAAGCCGCGTTCGACGCACCGAACAGTCATCCCCGTCCCCGCACCGCCCCATTGACGCGCCGATGCATCGCCCCTACGTTGCACGTCGAAGCGCTTCGACGACAGTGATCGAAACGCTTCGACAGACAAGGCGGCGACGGCGCTGCATCCCGGGCCGCGCACCGCTTTGAGTACTGCTTCTCCACCCACCGGAGGCACTGGATGTTGACGGCACGAAGGCGTACGGCGGCTGCGGTCGCGGCGGCCGTTGCGGGGAGCCTGCTGCTGGTCTCCTGCGGCGGTTCCGGCGGCGGCTCGTCCGATGCGCATACCTTGCGGCTGTGGCACTACGAGGGCCCTGACAGCGCTATGGGCGTGGCCTGGAACGAGGCCATCAAGGAGTTCAAGAAGAGCCACCCGGGCGTGAAGGTGAAGTTCGAGGAGAAGGGCTTCGAGCAGATCCAGAAGACCGCTCCGATGGTCCTCAACTCCGACGACGCGCCCGACGTCATGGAGTACAACAAGGGCAACGCGACCGCCGGCCTGCTCTCCAAGCAGGGACTGCTGACCGACCTGACCGACGAGGCGCACCAAGCGCGGCTGGGACAAGGAGATCAGCCGGCGGGCGTGCGCACCACGAGCCAGTACTACGCCCAGCCGGGGTCATGGGTTCCGGCAAGTGGTACGGCGTACCGAACTACGCCGAGTACTCGATGGTGTACTACAACAAGGACCTCTTCAAGAAGTACGGGATCAAGGTGCCGAAGACCATTCGACGAACTGACCGCCGCGATGGGCACGTTCGTCAAGAAGGGCGTCACGCCGCTCGCCAACGGCGGCGCCGAGTACCTGGCCCAGCAGTACCTGTACCAGCTGGCGCTCTCCAAGGCCGACCGCTCCTGGGTCGACGCCTACGAGCTCTACAAGGGCAAGACCGACTTCCACGACGCGGCCTGGACCTACGCCGCCGACCACCTTCGCCGACTGGGTGAAGAAGGGCTACATCGCGAAGACTTCCAGCAGCATGAAGGCGGAGGACGCCGGCGTCGTCCTTCATCGAGGGCAAGGCTCCGATCCTGTTCTCGGGCAGCTGGTGGTACGGGCGCTTCAAGTCGGAGGTCAAGTTCGACTGGGGCACCTTCCTGTGGCCCGGCACGCAGCTGACCCTCGGCTCCGGCGGCAACCTCTGGGTGGTCCCGCAAGGGCGCCAAGAACAAGTACGCTCGCCTACGACTTCATCGACATCACGATGTCGAAGAAGATCCAGAACCTGCTGGGCAACAAGGGCGGCGTCCCGGTCGCGGCCGACCCGTCGGCGATCACCGACCCGCAGTCGAAGCAGCTCATCGAGAACTTCAACACCGCTCTCCGGACGCGACGGCCTCGCCTTCTACCCGGACTGGCCCGTCCCCGGCTTCTACGACGTGCTCGTCTCCGAGATCCAGAAGCTGATCACCGGCAGCGAGAAGCCGGACGCCGACCTCGACGCGCTCCAGAAGGCCTATGACGAGGGCGTTCCGAAGCAATGACGGTCACCGTCGAACGGGGTGCGCGGGCCGTCGGCAAGCAGCAGGGCGCCGGCCCGGCCGCCCGCCGTACCCGCGACTCCTACGCGCTGTTCCTGCTCCCCGGCGTGCTCGCCTTCCTCGGCGGTCATCGTCGTGCCGTTCCTGATGAACACGGGCGCGAGCTTCACCGACTGGCAGGGCGTGGGCTCCTGGCACGTGGACCGGGCTCGCCAACTACCGCAGGCTGCTCGGACGATCCGCAGTTCTGGGAGTCGTTCCGGCACAGCGCTGTTCATGGTCGTGGCGATGGCGGTGATTCCGACCGCCTTCGGCCTCGTGCTGGCCGCCGCGCTCTTCGACTACGTCGGCAAGCACTTCGGCGCGGCAGGTACGAGGTCGCGGCCGTGCTGCGGGCCTGCTTCTACCTCCCGCAGGTGCTGCCGATCGCGGTCGCCGGCATCGTCTGGAGCTGGATCCTCGCCCCCGACAGCGGCACCGCCACGGCGCGCTCAACGCGCTGCTGAAGGCCGTCGGCCTCGGCTCGCTCGCAGCAGGACTGGCTGGGTGACCCCGACATCGCGCTGTACAGCGTGATGGGCGTGATGGTGTGGGTGCAGCTCGGCTTTCCGCTGGTGGTCTTCATGGCGGGCCTGCAACGCGTCGACCCGCAGCTGCACGAGGCGGCCGAGCTGGACGGCGCCGGCTGGTGGCGCGGTTCTGGCATGTGACGCTGCCGCAGATCCGGCCGGAGATCGACGTGGTGCTGCTGTGGTGCACCATCGCCGCGCTCAAGGTGTTCGGCGCGGTGTACGTGCTGACCAAGGGCGGGCCCGGGCGGCGCGACCGACGTGCCCTCCTACTTCTCGTTCCCGACCTTCTTCGAGAAGACCCAGGTCGGCTACGGCTCCGCGATCTCCACCGTGCTGACCGTGATCATCCTGGTGCTGGCCCTGGTCGGGCCTGCGCCTGCAGACCCGTGCCGAGGACGCTCAGGAGGGCCTGAGGTGACCACGTCTGCGCCGTTACCCCGTGCTGGCCGCCCTGTGCATCGCGGCCGTCTTCATGGTGCTGCCGTTCGTGATCGTCGCGCTCAACGCGGTCAAGTCGCCCGCCGAGTACTCCGCACACGGCCCGCTCAGCCTGCCCCACGGGCTTTACCTGGACGGGCTGAAGGACTTCTGGCAGCGCGTCGACTTCGGGCAGAAGCTCGGTCAACTCGGTGCTGATCAGCGGCTCGGTGGCGGTGCTCGCCGGCGATCCTGTCGGTCCTCAACGCGTACGCGATCGGCATCGGCCGGATCAAGGGCCGCACCTGGGTGCTGGCCTTCTTCGTCCTGGCGAACATGCTGCCGCAGGAGGCCCTGGTCTACCCGGTCTACTACCTGAGCCAAGCAGGCTCGGCCTCTACGACACGCGGCTCAGCGTGATCATCGTGTTCACCGTCATCCAGGCGGCCTTCGGCACCTATCTGCTCTCCTCCGTGCTCGGCGCCGTTCCCGCGCGAGATCATCGAGGCCGCCCGGATCGACGGGGCGAACAAGTGGCAGGTGCTGTGGCGGATCGTGGTGCCGGTCTCCCGGCCGACCCTCGGTGTGCTGCTGGTCTTCTTCTTCATCTGGACCTGGAACGAGTTCCTGCTGCCGCTGGTCATGCTGATCTCGAACGACAACCAGACGGTGTCGGTGGCACTCGGCGTCCTCCAGGGCCAGCGGCTGATGGACGCCACGATGACCAATGCCGCCGCCCTGCTGGGCGTGCTGCCCGCCATCGTCTTCTTCCTCGTTTTCCAGCGGACCCTCACCCGCGGCATCGCCGTGGGTGCCGTCAAGTAAGGGGTACGCGACCGCATGAAGTTCACCGACGGCTACTGGCTGCTGCGCGAGGGCGTCACCGCCGCCTACCCGGTCGAGGTTCTCGACGTCGCGCCGGGGCCCGGCACGCTGGAGATCCACGCGCCGACGCAGCCCATCCGCCACCGCGGGGACCTGCTGAAGGGCCCGGTCGTGACGGTCAGCGCGCATGCCCCGATGCCCGACGTCATCGGCGTCACCCTCACCCACTTCGAGGGCGACCAGCAGCCCGGGCCGCAACTTCGACCATCCGCGAGCAGCCCGAGTTCGCGCCGCTGGTGACCTACGGCGACGAGCACGCCGAGCTCACCTCCGGGGCGCTCGCCGCTGCGGGTGGCCCGCACCGGCCCCTGGCGCCTGGACTTCCTCGCCGCCGGCCGCACCCTCACCAGCAGCGGCACCAAGGCCATGGGCATCATTCGGGACGCCACCGGCGCCCACTACCTGCGCGAACAGCTGAACCTGGGCGTCGGCACCGCCGTCTTCGGCCTCGGCGAGCGCTTCGGGCCGCTGGTCAAGAACGGCCAGGTCGTCGACATGTGGAACGCGGACGGCGGCACCGCCACCGAGCAGGCGTACAAGAACGTGCCGTTCTACCTCACCGACGCGGGCTACGGCGTCTTCGTCGACCACCCGGGCGAGGTCTCGTTCGAGGTGGGCTCCGAGCAGGTCTCGCGGGTGCAGTTCAGCGTCGCCGACCAGCGGCTGACGTACTACGTGATCTACGGCCCGACGCCGAAGGAGATCCTGCGCAAGTACACCGCGCTCACCGGCCGCCCGGCGCTGCCGCCCGCCTGGTCGTTCGGCCTGTGGCTGTCCACCTCGTTCACCACCTCCTACGACGAGGCAGACCGTGTCGTCGTTCATCGACGGCATGCGCGAGCGCGACCTGCCGCTGTCGGTCTTCCACTTCGACTGCTTCTGGATGCGCGAGTTCAACTGGTGCGACTTCGAGTGGGACCCGCGGGTGTTCCCCGATCCGGAGGGCATGCTGGCCCGGCTCAAGGAGCGGGGCCTGCGGATCTGCGTGTGGATCAACCCGTATATCGCGCAGCGCTCGCCGCTGTTCGCGGAGGGCCGCGCGCTCGGGCACCTGCTGAAGAAGCCGGACGGCAGCGTGTGGCAGTGGGACCTGTGGCAGCCGGGCATGGCGCTGGTCGACTTCACCAGGCCGGCCGCCCGCGAGTGGTACGCGGCCAAGCTGGAGGCGCTGCTCGCGCATGGGCGTCGACTGCTTCAAGACCGACTTCGGCGAGCGCGTCCCCACCGACGTGGTCGTACGCGGACGGCTCCGATCCCGTAGCGCATGCACAACTACTACACGTACCTCTACAACCGCACCGTCTTCGAGGTGCTGCGACAAGCACCGCGGCGAGGGCGAGGCGGTGGTCTTCGCGCGCTCGGCGACCGCGGGCAGCCAGCAGTTCCCGGTGCACTGGGGCGGCGACTGCGAGTCCACGTACGAGTCGATGGCCGAGTCGCTGCGCGGCGGGCTGAGCCTCGGGATGTCCGGGTTCGGCTTCTGGAGCCATGACATCGGCGGCTTCGAGGGCACCCCGGACCCGGCGCTCTTCAAACGCTGGATTGCGTTCGGCCTGCTCTCCTCGCACAGCAGGCTGCACGGCTCGTCACTCCTACCGCGTGCCGTGGCTCTTCGACGAGGAGGCGGTGGACGTGCTGCGTCTGTTCACCCGGCTGAAGCTGAGCCTCATGCCGTATCTGTACGCCGCCGCGCGCACCGCGCACACCGAGGGTGTGCCGATGATGCGGGCGATGGTGCTGGAGTTCCCGGACGATCCGGCCTGCGCGCATCTGGAACGGCAGTACATGCTCGGCCCTGACCTGCTGGTCGCGCCGGTCTTCTCGCGACGCCGGCGACGTCGCGTACTACGTGCCCGAGGGCACCTGGACGCACTTCCTCACCGGCGAGACGGTCACCGGGCCGCGCTGGGTGCGCGAGCAGCACGGCTTCCTGAGCGTGCCGCTGCTGGTGCGGCCCGGCGCGGTGATCCCGGTGGGCGCGGTGCACGACCGTCCCGACTACGCCTACGCCGACGGAGTGACCCTGCGGGCCTTCGACCTGGCGCGACGGCGCGCAGGTCACGGTGCCGGTCGGCGACGTGACGTTCACCGTGGTCCGGGCGGGAGACACGCTGCGGGCCACGGCGAGCGATCCGGCCGCGCCGTGGGCGCTGCGGTACGGGGAGCAGACGGTACGGGCGGCGGCGGGCACCGGGCTCTCGCCCTGGACCTGGACGCGGCGGGGGCCCCACCCGCCGCGCCGGAGCTGGACTAGCGGGCCCGCGCGGGAGGCGGGCGGACGCCATGGTCAAGATCACAGATGTGGCGCGGCACGCCGGGGTGTCCCCCAGCACGTGTCAGCTACGCCCTGAGCGGCAAGCGTCCGATCTCCGACGAGACCCGGCCGCCGCGTCCAGGCCAGCATCCGCGAACTCGGCTACCGGCCGCACGCCGGAGCGCGGGCGCTGGCCAGCAGCAGGTCCAATGTGCTGGCGCTGGTGGTGCCGCTGCGCACCGGCATCCATGTGCCGGTGGTCATGCAGTTCGCGGTGTCCGTGGTGACCGCCGCCCGCCAGTACGACCACGACGTGCTGCTGCTCACGCAGGAGGAGGGCGAGGAGGGGCTGCGGCGGGTCGCGGACACCGCGCTGGTGGACGCGCTGATCGTGATGGACGTCCAGCTGCACGACCCGCGTCTTCCGCTGCTGCGCGCCCTGGACCGCCCGTCCGTGCTGATCGGCTTCCCTGCCGAGCCCGCCGGTCTGACCTGCATCGACCTGGATTTCCGGGCGGCGGGCGAGGCGTGCGTGGAGCAGTTGGCGCTGCTCGGGCACCGTTGTGTGGCGCTGGTCGGCTCGCCGCCGGAGGTCTATGTGCGCGAGACCGGGTTCGCACAGCGGGTCGCGGAGGGCTTCACGGCCGCCGCCGACCGGCACGGTCTGACCTCGTCGGTCCATCCGTGCGAGGCGTCCGCGGCGGCGGCGCGGACGGTCGCGGAGCAGTTGCTGCGACGAGCATCCGGCGCTGACCGGCGTCGTGGTCCACAACGAACCGGTCCTCGAACCGCTCGTCGACGCCTTCGAGCGGCTGGGCCTGCGGGTGCCCGCCGATCTGTCGATCACCGCGATCTGCCCCGACGAGGTCGCCGAGCCGGGCCAGGGTTCCCGTCACCTCGGTCGCCATCCCGACGGCCCAGGTCGGCGCGCGGGCGGTGGAGCTGCTGAAGCAGCAGCTCGACGGCCTGTCCGTACCGGAGGCAACACTGCTGGCACCCCGGCTGACGGCGCGGGCGAGCACGGCACCGCGGGTGGAGGGCGGGGCGGTGGGACTGGCCGCGCGGGGCCGGGGCCGCTGACGCGCCAGGGCGTCATGTCCTGGTGTCCGGTCAGGTCCCGGATTTCGGTTCCACGGGCCGCCTCGCGGCCCCGCACGGCGCACCACGTACGTACGCGCGGCGGCGCACACCTGCCGCGTCGCTTCGAGACCACGTGAGAGGCACCCGCAGATGGACATCACAAGAGGCCGGCAGACGGACCGCAGCGCCGCCGCAGCAGGCCGGGACAGCGTGCCACGCCGCGCCGTGCGCGGCCGTCCCGAGCCTGGCCGCGGCCGGCTCCGAGCGCGCCGCTCCCGCCGTATCGTCCCCGCGCTGGCGCTGGCCCTGCTCGCCACCCTCGGCACCGGCGGCACCGCGGCGCACGCCGCCACCAGCGCCGAGTACCCGTTCCGCGACCCTTCCCTCCCGTTGAGCCAGCGCATCGACGACCTGCTGAACCGACTCACCGTCGACGAGCGGATCTCCCTGCTGCACCAGTACGAGCCGGCCATCTCCCGGCTGGGCATCGGCGCGTTCCGCACCGGCACCGAGGCGCTGCACGGGGTGGCCTGGCTCGGTGACACCACCGTCTTCCCGCAGGCCCTGGGGCTCGCCTCCACCTGGGACCCGGCGCTGATCCAGCAGGTCGGCTCGGCCGTCGGCGACGAGGACCGCGGCTTCCAGCAGGAGCGGCCGGCGGGCTGGGGCCTCAATGTGTGGGCTCCGGTGGTCAATCCGCTCCGTGACCCGCGCTGGGGCCGCAACGAGGAGGGCTACTCGGAGGACCCGTATCTGACCGGTGCCATCTCCACCGCCTACGGCACCGGTCTGACCGGCGGCGACCCCGACCACCTCAAGACCGCTCCGACCCTCAAGCACTTCCTCGGCAACAACAACGAGATCGACCGCACCACCACCTCGTCCGAGGAGCCGCCGCGGGTCATCAAGGAGTACGAGGAGCAGGCCTTCAAGCCCGCGATTGAGGCGGGTGCGGCGACCGGTGTGATGTCCTCGTACAACCTGGTCAACGGCCGTCCTTCGACCGTCAGCCCGATGCTGGACGAGGACGTACGCAGCTGGACCGCGGGCGGCGACGAGCGGGCCCTGCTGAACGTCACCGACGCCGGCGCCCCGAACAACCTGCTCCACAGCCAGCAGTACTACGGCACCCTCGCGCAGGGCGACGCGGCGGCGCTGAAGGCGGGCGTGGACAGCTTCACCTCGGATGACGCCAGTTCCGCGCCGACCACCGGCGCCATCAGGACAGCCCTTCAGGACGGTCTTCTGAAGGAATCGGATATCGACAGCGCGGCCCGGCATGTGCTGAGCATCCGGTTCAGGCTCGGCGAGTTCGACCCGGACGGCGGCCCGTACGGAAAGATCGACAAGTCCGTCGTGAACAGCCCCGCGCACCAGGCGCTGGCCCGCAAGGCGGCGGCCGAGTCGATGGTGCTGCTGAAGAACTCCACGGGTGCGCTGCCGCTGGCCTCGGCCGGCGACAAGGCGGTCAAGAACGTGGCGGTGGTGGGACCGCTGGCCGACACGCTCTACACCGACTGGTACTCGGGCACCATGCCCTACCAGGTCACTCCGAAGGACGGCATCGCGGCCCGCGTCGGCTCGTCGGGGAACGTCAGCGGCAGCGAGGGCGTGGACCGTATCGCGCTGCGGGACACGGCGACCGGCGCCTACGTCACCGCCGGCACCTCGGCCACAGGCGCGGCGCTGAAGGAGAGCGGCAGTACGGCGTCGGACGATGCGCAGTTCGACGTCTTCGACTGGGGCGCTGGAATCGTGACACTGCGGGCGGTGGCCAACGGAAAGTACGTCGGCTACAAGAACAACGCCTTCCCGAACGACCAGGACCAGCCGAACGGCTGGTACGTGCAGCAGCAGTTCGCGCTTGAGCAGCAGTCCGACGGCTCGTACCTGCTGCGTTACGCGGGCTATGAGACGACCGAGTCCTGGTGGTCCGGGGGCACCTACCTCGGTCCCAACACGGACGGCACGCTCGGCCTGGTCTCCAAGGACCAGGCCGCGCACTTCACCAAGGACGTGATCAGCAGCGGCACCGCGCAGGCGGTGGCGGCCGTGAAGGACAAGGACGCCGCGGTCGTGGTGGTCGGCTCGATGCCCGCGATCAACGGCCGAGAGGCCCACGACCGCCCCGATATGGCCCTGGCCCCCAGCCAACAAGCCCTGGTCAAGGCGGTCAGCGCGGCCAACCCGCGCACCGTGGTGGTCGTCGAGAACAGCTATCCGACGACCCTGGGCGACCTCCAAAAGGACGTCCCGGCGCTGCTGTGGACCACCCATGCGGGCCAGGAGACCGGCAATGCCCTTGCCGACGTGCTCTTCGGCGACACCGACCCGGCGGGCCGCCTCACCCAGACCTGGTACAAGTCCGCGGCCGACCTGCCGGACCTGCTCGACTACGACATCATCAAGGACGACCGCACCTACCAGTACTTCCAGGGCGATCCGCTCTATCCGTTCGGCTACGGGCTGTCGTACACCTCGTTCCAGTACGGCGCCGTGCAGCCGGTGGACGGCGGCTACCAGGTCGCGGTCACCAACACCGGTGAGCGGGCGGGCGACGAGGTGGTGCAGCTCTATGTGCACCAGCAGACCTCGCGCGACAAGGAGCCGGTGCGGCAGCTGAAGGCGTTCCAGCGGGTGTCACTGCAACCGGGCGAGACCAGAACCGTCACGCTGAAGTTGGCGGCCCCAGACCTCGCGCACTGGGACGTCACCCGCTCCACCTGGGTGGTGGAGTCGGGCACGTACGACATCATGGTCGGCGCCTCGGCCACGGACATCCGCAGCCGTACACAGGTCCAGGTGGACGGCGAGACGATCCCGGCGCGCGACCTGTCCCGGACGACCCGTGCCGAGAACTTCGACGACTACGGCGCGGTACGCCTCGTCGACGAGTCGAAGGCGGCGGGTACGGCGGTGGAGGCCACGGGTTCAGGCGCCTGGGTCAAGTTCGCGGACGCGGATCTGGGAGCGGGCGCGCTCACGTTCAGCGCTCAGGTCGCGAGCAGTGCGGGGGCGAGCGGCGGCGGCACGGTTCAGGTCAGGGTCGGCTCGCCGACCGGACCGCTGCTGGGCACCGCCCAGGCCGCGGACACCGGCTCCCCGTACACCTACGAGACGGTGACCGCGGCTCTGAAGAACCCGGCCGGACTTAAGGAGAAGCCGCGAAAGCCCCGGGCCGGCCACCGGCTCAAGGCCGGTGACCAGGACGTGTACCTGGTCCTGAGCCCGGGGCTGCGACTGTCGGAGTTCACGGTGACGCCGACCGGCTGAGCGGCCGGTCGGCTACGCGGCCGGCCGACGACCCCGGCCGAGTGACCCCGCGGCGGCCCCGTGACCTGCTGGTCCGCCGCCGCGGGTCATACCGCCGTCAGCAGAGCCGTGGCTTCAGCCAGGCGCACTCAAGCCCGGAGTCATCGGTGCCCGCGGTGCCCGCGGTGCCCGTCGTACCAGCGCTCCGTACCGACTTCGGCAGCACCGTGACCGCCTTGTCGCTGGTCGACGAGGCGAGGGTGACCACGATGGCGTCCTGGATGCTGGTGACGCTGGACGCCAGGTAGTTGTTGAGCAGGATGCTGTAGACGAGGTCACGGCCGCCCGCGTCCGTGACGTACCCGGACAGCGCGCTGGCGCCGGTCAGCGAGCCGGTCTTGCCGCGGGCGTTGAGCGCGGCCGGGGTGTTGCACATCCGGGAGCGCAGCGTGCCGCCCACGAACCGGGCAGGATCGCAGGCCACCGGAAGGCCGGTGTACCAGTCCTCGTACCAGGGCTCCTTGCGCACCTTCGTCAGCACCTGCGCGAGAACGGACGCCGGGATGAAGTCCATCCGCGACAGACCGGAACCGTCGACCTGCCGGAACTGCGACGTGTCGATGCCGAGCCCCTTCACATACCCCTCGATGGCCGCCAGCCCGGCGTCCCAGCTGCCTTTGCCGGTGGCCTTGACGCCCATGGCCTTGGTCAGGATCTCGGCGTGCATATTGTTGGACAGCTTCAGGAACGGGATGAGCAAGTCCTTGAGCTGCATGGAGTCATGCGTGGCGAGCTGCCGGGCACCGTCCGGGGTGGCCTTGCCCAGGCGGGTCGGCCCGCTGACCCGGATGCCGTGCGCGGCCAGCGCGTCCCTGAAGACGGACGCGGCGTAGCCGGTCGGATCCCAGACGGTCACCCACTCCATATCGGTGTCGGCGCCGGCGGCGATGCTGCCGCTGACGGTGATGTCGTTCGTGCCGTGCACCCGGTCGACGGTGATGCCGCCGTCGTCGTCGGCCGGGGCGGTGGTGGCCGTGACGTCGACGTGCACGTACTTGTTCGGCGGCGTCAGGGTCACCTTCGGCTTGTCGCCCGCCGCGGCGCCCGGGGTGATGTTGACGATCACCGTGCCCGTGTCGTAGTCCGTGTTCGGAGCGAGGCTGAGGGCGGAGATCTGCGCCGAGTAGTACGAGGCCTCGTCGTCGGCAGCCCAGGACCGGCCGAGCCGCTGGTCGTCGAAGCGCGTGTCGTCGGCGACCAGCTTGCCCGTGACCCGCTTGATCCCGGCGTCGGCGAGCTGCGTGGCAAGTGCATCGTAGTCCTCGGCGAGGATGGTGGGATCGCCGCTGCCGCGCAGGTAGAGATCGCCGTCCAGCACCCCGCCGTCCTGCTTGGCGCTGGTCAGGACGTCGGTGCTGAACCGGTAGTCGCGGCCGAGCAGCGCCACGGCGGCGGTCGAGGTCAGCAGTTTGGTGTTGGATGCGGGCAGCAGCCGGTTTCCCGCGTCGTGCTGGTAGAGCACGTCACCGCTGTCCGCGTCGGCGACCACCACACTCTCCTGCCCGCCGGCCATCCGCGCGTCCGCCAGGATGCTGTCCAACGCCTCCGGCAGCCCGCTGTCGTCCCCGCTGGCCCCCGCGCTGCCCGCCGGCATGCTCCAGGCCACCGCGGCGAGCGCGAGGGCGGCGGTCAGGGTACGGAGTCTGGTACCGCGTCCCAGCCAGGGGACGCTTCGTCTCACTGATCTGCTCATGCCACAGGAGCATTCCTGAGCACGGCGCTCCAGGACAGAGGTCGGACGCATGATCCGCGACGGGTCGCGCATGTTCCGCCCGGGCGTGCTCGTCCGTGGCGGGGACGCGGACAGCCGCAGCCCACCAGTCTCCCCCGACGACACACGACACACACCGCTCAGACTCAACGTCCCCCACCGCGCCGTCCGGCGTGGCACGAGGTGCTCGGCGTCACATCCGCTCAAGCACTCCCGCAAGCCCCGGCAGCACGTTCGTGCGCCAGCCGCCGTCCATGATCCCGCGGGCCCGCTGCTGGAGCGGATGGTCCGGCTCGAAGCCCTCGTGGACGAGGAAGAGGCGGGTGCCGGTGCCTTCCGGGTAGAGGGTCCAGGTGATGGCCCAGTCGACCTGGGCGCCTTCGGCGGGGTCGGCGTCCTGCCAGCCGATCCGCAGCGACGTCCCGGTCTCGTAGGCGAGGACCTCGGCCTGGACGGTGCCGGAGAAGCCGGTCGCGGGAATGGGCCTGGCCGCCATCGTGTAGCGGTGGCCGACCTCCAGGCGGAAGTCGCCGGGCATCAGCCACTGGGCGATCAGCTCCGGCTCGGTCAGCGCGCGCCACACCTTCGCGGGCGGATGCGGCAGGAACTGGTCGACGCGGATCATGGTCTGGTCGGCCTGGCCGGCCGGGTCGGTCAGGTGGAATTCGTCACTCATCATCGCTGTCCATCGAGTCGAGCACCGCACCCAGGGCGGTGAGCCGGTCGCGCCAGAACCGCTCGAAGGGAGTGAGCCATTCCTGCACGTCGTTCAGGGGAGCAGCCTCCAGCCGGTAGACCCGCTGTCTGCCCGCCTTGCGCTCACTCACCAGGCCGCACTCGCGGAGCACCCTCAGGTGCTCGGAGAGGCTGGGCCTGGCCATGTCGAAGTGCGCGGCCAGCCATGCCACCGGCTGGGGCCCCTCCTCGCACAGCAGCCGCAGCACCTCACGGCGCGCGGGACTGGCCAGAGCGGCGAAGACACGGTCTTGGGAGACGGACGCTGCCATGCGTCCACTATGCGTAGGAGATTTCCTACCTGTCAAATGAAGCCCTGGAGTGCGGGACCGGCGGGACCCAGGAGCGCAGCCGCCACGGCACACGGACACCGTGCGCGGCGCGGTCGTCGGTGGACGGATGCCCACGCCCGCTCAGGTCATGCGCGGCACCGCGCGCAGCCGGAGGCCGTCCGGCGCGAGTCCGCCCCAGGTGGTGACCCGGTGGCTCGGGCCGGAGCCCGGCGGTTCCCGTAGGCATTGGCGGCGGGCGGTCTCCGCGGCGATCAGGGTCAGCTCGGCCATGGCGACCGAGGTGCCCTCGCAGGAGCGCGGCCCGGTGCCGAACGGAAGGAAGACGCCCTGGTCGGCGGCCGGCCCGGCGTCGTCGAGGAGCCACCGCTCTGGCCGGAACTCCTCCAGCGCCGGATGCTCGCGCGCGTCGCGCTGCGCGCCGTAGGGGCAGACCAGGACCATGGTGCCGGGGGCCACGGGGTAGCCGGCGAGTTCGGTGGGGCGGGTGGCTCGGCGGGCCAGCAGCCAGTTCGGCGGATACAGCCGCAGCACCTCACGGACCAGCGCCTCCGTGTAGCGCAGGGCGGCGAGATGATGGCCGGTCACCGCGCCGGGGTCGCCGGGCAGCGTACCGGCCTCCTCGGCGATGCGCTGCGCAGCCCGCGGATGGCGGGCGAGGGTGAGCAGCAGCCAGCCGACCGCACGGCTGGGCACCTCGCTGACCGCCACCAGCAGTCCGGTCAGACTGTCGACGATCGCGGCGTCCGGCAACACGCCGTACTACGAGGAGGGCCGCATCATCTGACCGAGCAGGTCCTCGCGAACGCCTCCTTCGGCCCTGCGGCACTCGATCACCTGCTGGAGACGGTGGCCGAAGTGCGCCTGGTGGTGCGCGAGCCGGCGGCGCGCCGGAGTCGGCAGCCACACCGGCCAGGGCAGGGCGCGGTTGATGTCGTCGCGCGCGGGGCCGAGTCCCGCTCCGGCGGCCAGCAGTCCCGCCGCGTCGTCGGAGAAGAGGTAACGGCCGCCGATCCCGGCGAGCGCGCGGCGTGCGCGGGGCAGCACCTCGATGTCCTGGTCCACGGGCCAGTCGGCGGCGAACGCGGCCGCAGCCCGCGCATCCGTGCCGCATGGCCCTGCGCGAACTCACCTGGCTGCGGTTTCTCGCCGTCCGGCCGTTTCACCGGGCGAAAAGTGCCGGGCAGGGTGGCGAATTCATGCGTCGTACGCTGAAGTACGTTGCGACAGGAATCGGCTGCTGCCGCCACATACACGCCATGCTGCAGTTTCCACGCCTCGCCGTACTCCTGGGCGGCCCGCAAGACGAATCCCGTCCGGTCATGACGATATGCCGCACCACTGCCGCGCCGAGTCTGCGGTGGTTGAATCTTGGCGGCCATGTGTCCATCTCGACTTTCGACCATGGAATTCTCGGGACACCATCGGAATACGTTCGGAAAACGCGGGAAGGATCAAGACGAAGTAACGATCAGCAGTGCTGAGGAGAGAATGAACGCGACGGGGTTGAATGATCGCAGCGAGACGGAATGACCGTGGCAGACGCGGAACCCAGCAGATCACAGCGGAAGTGTGGGCGGAATTGGCCGAACCCCGCCCACACCCACTCGCAGTCCTTCACCTGCACCGCTTGCCGCACCACGACATGCGGTGCGCGGTCAGGCATTGCACCACGGATCAGTACCAGTAGAAGTAGTACGCTCCGTGCTGACGCGGGCTGTGAAGCTTGCCCATGAGCTTCCTGATCATGGAATTCTCCTTTCTCGCTCAGGGTTTCAGGAGTTTCCTTCCGCGAGATCAGTGAAGCCGACCGCTACGGCTCGCATGTCCGCCCGAGCCGTAACGCCGCCCGCAAAAACCCCGCGGCCGAAACGTCCCCGGGAAACCCGTCACGCCAGACTCCGAAAACCGAGAACCACCCGATCAGGGAAGCGCTTTGTTTTCCGCCCGGCCTATAAAGCAGCGCCGTCACGGAAGTTCTCGCGCCGGTGGCGCCGAGCCGCCCCTGCCCCGCCCCCGTCACCGTTCAGGAATATGTGACAGCGATATCCGGCCGATCAATTGATCAATTGATCAATCAGTCGGATGCAGGGTCCTGACGACGCGGAACCGTTCGAGAACCGTCAACGTGGCGTCGTCGACGGTGAACTCGGGATCTTCCAGCGCCGCCCGCATCTCAGCGCTGTGCCAGAACCGTTCATGCCCGGCCCGCCACTTCGCGACGCTGGTGTCCCCCTCCCCCTCGTCGAGCACATGGGCGAGATCCACCTCCGCCAGCGGCACGACCCGCACACCGGTCACCTCGATGACCGCCACCGCCCGCTCGTCGGAGTCCACGACCACCGCGAGGTCCCCGGCCACCGGCAGCGCCTCACCCTCGTGCGCGTAGTCGACGACGAGTCCCGTCGTCGATGTCTTGGCACCGTCCAAAATCGCCGCGACAAGGCTGTCGCGCAGCGGCCCAGGAAAGCCGAACTCGGCCTTGGGCAGGGCGGCGAGGTCTTCGGGCACGGCGGGGTCAATGGTCATTCGGTCACCGTAACGAGTCGCGTCCCGGCTCGTGCCGCGGCCCTAGCCGAAGGAAACCTCGCTGTTAGCCCCGCACAGCACCACACACGGCAGATCACCGGGCACCTGCCCGGCGAGCCACGCGGCGAAGGGCAAGGCGGCGGCCGGTTCCACCGCGATGCGGCACTCCTCCCACAGCAGGTCCCTGGCCCGCAGGATGTCCTTGTCACTGACCAGCACCGAGGTGATCCCCTGGGCGGCGAGAATGCCGAACGGCACGTCTCCCACCCGGGTCGCTCCGGTGGCGGAGGCGGCCACCGAGTCCACCGCGGAGTCCACCGGCCGCCCCGCGGCGAGCGCGTCGTACAGCGACCGGCAGTGCTCGGGCTCAACGCCGACGGTGTGCCGCCCGCCCGCCGCCAGCGCCACACCTGCCGCGAGCCCGCCACCGCCGACCGCTACGGCGAACGCGTCCACGTTCGGCGCATCGGCCGTGATCTCCGCCGCGAGCGTGCCCTGACCTGCCACGACGTTCGGATCGTCGTAGGCGTGCAGAAAGCGGTGGCCGCCCTGCGCCGCGTCCCGCCTGGCAACCGTGACGGCCTCGGCGAAGGTAGCCCCGTGCCGCACGAGCCGCGCACCGGCCGCCTCGATCCGCCGCGCCTTCACCGCCGGAACCGTCTCGGGCACATAAATCGTCGCCGGAACGCCGAGCAGCGCCGCCGCGGTGGCCACCGCGAGCCCGTGATTACCACCGGACGCGGCCACCACCTGCCCGGCAGGCGGCCCCGCAAGCAGCGCATTGAGTGCACCACGCAGCTTGAACGAGCCGCTGAGCTGCAAGTACTCCAGTTTCAGCAGCACCTGCCTACCGTCGATGCGCACATCGAACAGAGGCGTGCGCCGGGCGTGCGGGCGGATCCGTTCCGCAGCGGCGTGCACATCGGCGGCGGACAAGGGTTGTTCCTGCGACTGCATGCTGAGACTCATACCGTCATCCTGCTCACCCGACCGCCGCGAGTGCCAGCGCCGATCACCGACCTGCCATGAACAGCCTCGGATTTCGTCCCTGTGCCCGTCCTGCCGTCCTGCCGGTCCTGCCAACCCTGCCGGTCCTGCCAGTTTCGCTCAGTTCCGCCAGTTCCGCCATTCCTGCCAGGCGTTGGCGGTGGAGTCTCGCGAGCGCGGTGAGCTGGCGTCCTTCGTGCGCGGTGGCGGGCCGCAGACGGCGCGGGTGGGCACTCCAGATCATGCCGGTGGGGCGTTCGAGCTCGACCAGGATGGCGAAGACGTTGCGCACGGTGGCGGGCATCTCGTAGACGCGGTCGTAGACGACTGCGCCGACGGTTATCGGGCGGGTGGTGCCGGAGTAGGTGTGGCGGGCGTTTCGGACGGCCGCGGTGCGCCGTTTTGGAGTGGGCGGTTCATCGCGGGGCCGCCTTTGCGTGCGGGTGGCTGAGCAGTTCCTCGTTGCACAGGCGCACGGTGTCCACACGGTGTGCCGCACGGGCCGCTTCGCGCTGGCCGACGAGGGCACCGCAGATGTCGCAGCCGGTGACGGCCACGGGTTCCAGGACGCCGACGGTGTCCAGGGTTCCGCGCGCCTGGCGTGCCGGTTCGCGGCCCGCTCCGACAGGGCTGGCTGGGCTGGCTGGGCTCATGACATCGCCCTGTGTTACATGCGTACACAGCCGCGTACGGATGAACGTGCTCAGTTCTTGATGCGGTGAGGTCGGCGCCTCGGCAGTCTGCTCCTGTGTCTTCGGGGTGGCAGAGAGGCGGCTGACAGTGGTTCTGTACATGCATCGCTGGTTGGAGTCGAGGCGTTTTCGTGGCCTCCACGAGTCCGGAGCGATGAGCCTGTCGGAGATCGCCAAGGCGACCGGGCTGAACCGTCGCACGGTCAGCAAGTACCTGTCGGGGCAGGCACCGATCGCGCCGCCGGAGCGGGCGCCGAACGGGAAGCCGAAGGCTCGGGTGGTGGACGAGGTCGCGCCGCTGATCGACGCGATGCTGCGGGCCGAGATCCTCATCAAAGGGGCGGTGGTCCACGAGCTCCTGGCCAAGGAGTACGGCTTCACCGGCAACTACCAGCGCGTGAAGATCTACCTGCAGGAAGCCCGGCCCCGGATCGCGGACGAACTGGGCATCAGCCCCCGCGAACTCGCCGGTCTGCACCGCCGGTTCGAGGTCGTCCCCGGTGCTCCTGCACAGGTCGACTGGGGCGACGAGGGCAAGATCCTCGCCCATGTCGGGATCCCGAAGGTCTACTCCTTCCACATGACCTTGTCCTACTCGCGCCACCCGTTCTGCTGCTTCACCACCAGCCAGGACCTGACGATGTTCTTCGACTGCCATCGCCGCGGGTTCGAACACTTCGGTCGAGTGCCGATGATGATCGTTCTACGACCGCACCAAGACGGTTGTCCGTCGCCACGTCGCTCCTGGTGAGGCGGTTCCGCTGCATCCGGAAGCGGTGGCCTTCGCCGGGCACTACCACTTCGACATCGACGTCCTGGCCGCCTACCGCCCGACCGGGAAAGGACGGGTCGAGCGCCAAGTCCTGATCGTCCGCGACCATGTTCTGGCGGGCCGGGCGTTCTCTTCAATCGAGGAGATGGACGCCGCGTTCACCGCCTGGGTGCCGATGCGGCGGGCGAAGGTCCACGGCACCCACGGCGAGGTCATCGGGCACCGTGCCGTCCGTGACCACATGACCTTGCGGCCGCTGCCCAGGACACCGTATGCGGTCGCTCAGCGGCATCTGCGGCACGTCGGCAAGGATTGCCTGGTCGCCTTCGACGCGAACCTCTACTCGGTGCCGGCCCGCAAGGTCCGCGCCCGTCAGCTGGTCGAGATCCGGGCCACAAAGTCGCAGATCAGCCTGCACTCCACCATCGCCGATGCCAACGGCGAGACCCTCCTGGCCGTCCACCCGCGGGCTGTTGGCCGCGGTGCCCGCATCGTCGACGACAGGCACTGGGACGGCCTGCCCAAGGGCGACAACCGGCGCGTCACCACCGGCGACGTGATGCCCCGGCCCCGCCACCGAGACGCCATGGGCGAGGAGGCCGGACCGCTCAAGGCCCTGCTGAACCGGTCCGCCGCCAGCCGCATCGAGGTCAGCCGGCGTCCGTTGTCGGTCTATGACGAGCTGACCGGCACCCGCCCCTTCACCACCAATTCGACGACGAGGGAAGCCCGTTGAGCCAGCTGGTCACCGCCCGCATCCGCAGCACGGCCGCCAAGCTCGGCCTGCCCCACCTGGCCGAGAGCCTGAACCAGTACGCCGAGCGGGCCGAGGAGGGCAAGCTCGGCTACCTCGACTTCCTTGACCTGGTCCTGGCTGAAGAGCTTGCGGTCCGCGATGACCGGCGTTTCCGGCAGGGCCTGCGACTGTCGAAGCTGCCGCACCACAAGACGCTGGACGACTACGATTTCTCCTTCCAGCCCGAACTCGACCCACGCAAGGTCAAGGACCTGGCCACCCTCTCGTTCATCGAGGCGAAGGCCAATGCAGCTCTTCTGGGCCCGCCTGGAGTAGGCAAGACACACCTTGCCGTCGCCCTGGCCGTCGCGGCCTGCCGGGCCGGGTTCTCGATCTACTTCACCACGCTCGACGACATGGTCCGTCAGCTGAAGACCGCCGAAGCCGCGGGCCGGCTGACCAGCAAGCTCCGTTCCTACCTGCGGCCCAGCGTTCTCGTCGTCGACGAGGTCGGCTACCAGCCCCTCGAACGCGCTGAGGCGAACCTGGTCTTCCAGGTGATCTCCAAGCGTTACGAGAAGGGCTCGATCATCCTGACCTCGAACAAGACCTTCAGTGAATGGGGCCAGGTCTTCGGCGACGAAGTCCTCGCCACCGCGATCCTCGACCGCCTCCTGCACCACTGCGATGTCATCGCGATCAACGGCCCCAGTTACCGGCTGAAGAACCGACTTGCCGCCATCGCCCTGCATTCCCGATCCGGATGACGTCGGCCAGCTGACGCGCGGTCTGAAGGTTGCAGCGCCCCAACTCGACCAGCAGCCGCGGCTTCTCGTCCGCGCAGCCGACCGGGTCCACCCGCAGCGACGGCAGCGTGATCCGGGCGTCGTGCAGCGCCGCGCACAACTCGTCCCGGACGTCCTCGGCTTGCTTGATCTTCTCGATCGCTGTCAGCTTCCTGTCGTTCGTGCTCATATCCACCAATCCTGAGAATTGCCCGTCATGGACGCCGAGTTTTGGTTACCTTGCGTGTCGGAAGCATTGCCCTGGATGACGGCGATGGACAGCTCTTCACGTCCCCGGCCCCGGCTGGAGAGATAGGAGACGCACGATGTCGGCACGCCCCCGAGAACTGACGCCCGACCGAAGCGCCCGGCACCTGTTCGGCGCGAAGATGCGCGCCCACAGAGAACGGGCGAGCATGAGCCTTGAGGGCCTGTCGGACATCGTGAACATCAGCCGCAGCCACCTCGCCCGCATCGAGACCGCCGAGGCAATGCCGCCGCCGTCCCTAGCGCCCATGCTGGACGCGGCGTTCGGCACGGACGGGATCTTCGAAGAGCTGTACAAGATCGCGAGGAAGGAGATCCATCCGGATCAGTTCCGGCGCTATATGGATCTGGAGGCTCGGGCGGCGGTGCTTGAGTGGTTCGCCGGTCGTGTTGTGCCCGGGATCGTGCAGACCGGTGACTACGCCCGTGCACAGTTCGTCGTGTCCAACCCGAAGGCGACACAGGACGAGATCGAGGAACTGGTGGCGGCTCGCCTGAGCCGACAGGAACTACTGCTGGCCAGCCGTCCGCCGGAGCTCTCTCTCATCATCGACGAGGCCGTACTACGACGCGGTTTCGGCGGACCGAAGATCATGCGGGCGCAGCTGGCCCACCTCGCCGAGCTGGCCCGCACGCCCACAACCGTGCTGCAGGTTCTCCCATTCGAGCACGGGGGACATGCCCTCGCGGGTGGCTCCATGATCATGATGACCATGAAGGACGGCACGAGGGTCGCCTACGAGGAAGGCATCTCCACCGGAACGCTGTTCGAAGAATTGGGTAGCGTCATGGAACGGCAGCGGGCCTACGATTTGATGAGGGCCTGTGCCCTTTCGCCACGCGATTCGGCAGCGTTCATCGGTTCCGTCATGGAGGCATTACCGTCATGAGCCCCACCCCTGACCTCTCCCGCGCCGAGTGGATCAAGTCCACCTACAGCGGCAACGGCGGCGCCGACTGCGTCGAATGGGCCCCCGCCCACGCCACCACAGACGCCATCCCCGTCCGCGACTCCAAAACCCCGGACCGCCCGCCACTCCTCATAAAACCCACCGCCTGGTCAACGTTCGTCTCATCCGCGAAAACGGGAACGTTTAACGGCTGACCAGCCCGAACGAAGCCGCGCCGAAGCGAGCCGCGCGCCCTCGACCTCCGGTGCGAAGAGCGAACGGTCGACGAGAGCACGACTGGTGGAGCGTCGACGGTCGGCGGATGGCCGGGAACGGCGCTGCCCGGCGCACGTGTGATGCGCCGGGCAGTGGCCGAGAACGAGACCGGGACCGGGACCGGGATGACGACGGCCGCGAGGTGTCAACCGGTGTGTCAGCCGGTGTGTCGGACCTGCGTGCCTACCGGGTGCAGGCCGGGGCCCTTCGGGTCGGGCACCGGGTGCGTGGCGCCGACGCCCTGCTGTGCGGATCGTGCCCCGTCCTCTGTTGTGGACGTCAGCGCGCGCGGCGACTTCACCGCGGGCGCTGAGGCCGCGGGCGGGGCGCCGTCCGCGGCCCAGTAGGTGTCGGTCCAGGAGCTGTCCACGGCGATCGCATTGGCGATGGAGTTGCGGCTGGCGAGCGAGTACGACTCGTTGCCGCCGAACGTCTGCACGTCGTTGATGCTGGCGGCCTCCTGGCCGAGGTAGTACTCGTCCTGCGACGACAGCGATCCCTCGGTCGACCAGAGCAGCGGACCGTAGGTGGCTGTCCCGGCCTGACCTGCGACGGCGTTCTGCCAGGACCAGGTGTCCTCGACGGTCGCCTCAAGAGGTGCGTTCCACCAGAAGCGCGCCAGGTTGGCCGCCACGTCCTCGTCCGTGGCGCCCGTGACGGGCCAGTAGGAGAAGTCCTGCTGGAACGACGCGTTCTGCAGCGCGGTGTCGGCGTTCGCTCCGACCGTCACGATGCCCGTGGTGCTCAGGTCCAGGCTGTCGAGGTAGCTGGTCACGGACGACTCCATGGTCGTGCCGGTGGTGAACACGACGACGCCCGTGCCGTGGTAGCCGAGAGCGCCGGCGGCGCTGGCCGCGGCGATCGGGTCGTGGTAGTCGCTGCCGTCCGCGATGAACACCCAGGTCGGCTTCGCGGCGATCTGCTTGGCGGTGCGCACCGAGATCGCGGCGAGGTCCGAACCGTCCATACGCAGCACCGTGTAGCCGAGCGCGGCCACCTGGTCGGCTACGGCGGAACTCAGTTTGCCGGTGTTGCCGTTGAGGTAGACCGTGCCGCCCGCGGGCAGGACGCGCTGGAGCTCGGCGGCTGCCGACGCGTCGAGAGAGCCGGCCGACGTCATCAGGACGGGGCCGTCCTTCTCGGCGCCGAGAGCGACGGCGGTGGACGCGTAGGTGGCGTTGTCCTTGTTCGTGAGCACCACGGAGTGTGCCGTGATCAGGCCCGGCTGGTGCGTGCCACCGTCGGTGTCATACGTCCAACGCGAAGCGGCCGTGTCGATCAGCGTCGAACCGGTGCCGTAGACCCGCACCAGCTCGTTCTTGCGCAGCGGCTGGAATGTGGGCTTGCCGCCCTGGCCGGGCTCGGTCAGCGCACCGGAGGAGGCGCCCGTGACCAGGTTGAACGACTTCACCGCCGGTGCCGTGCTGTCCCAGTGCCCCGTGTAGGAGGAGTACACGAGCACGCTGCCCTGCGGGTCCCAGGACGGGTCGGTGTGGTCGCTCGCGTCGCTTGTGAGCTGCTTGACGTTCGAACCGTCGACGTCCGAGACGAAGAGCTGCAACCAGCCGTCCACCACCTCGGTGAAGGCGAGCTGGGTGCCGTCCGCGGACATCGCGGGTGAGGCCGCGGTGCTCTCGGAGACGACCTGCTTGATCTGCTCGGTGGTGTCGTCGTAGGTCCAGATGCCCTTGCCAGGACCGGTGCAGGAGCCCGTGTGCCGCTCGAAGGCGAGAGTGAGGCCGTCGAGGGACGCCGCGGGGTGCAGGTCGCACACCGACGACGGTTCCTGATCGTCGCTCAGCAGCGCCTGCGCCGACAGGCTGCCGTCCGACGGCGCGTAGGCGAGTTGGCCGCCCGAGCTGTAGACCACGGTACGACCGGATGCGAAGTACACCGGGTCCTGTTGGTCGGTGGCCGGACGCAGGTCGGTGTCGCCCGTGATGGTGACGACGTCCGTGACCGGATTGACCCGGCCCGAGACGACAGCACTGCCACCGGTCAGCACCCGACTGCCGTCCGGAGCCCACGCAGGCGCGGAATTGCTGCCGTGGAAGTTAGGGACCGTCACCAGACCCGAACCGTCCGCGTTCAGCAGCTCCACTCCGGTGGCACCGCCCATCAGACCGAGATTGCCGGTCAACGTACCCGGCAGAGGCGACGCCGCCTGAGCGCCACCCGACACCGCGACACAGAGAAGTCCGGCCGCCGCGAGTGCGGCGATCGAAGTGGCCGCCGCGCGTCTGCGGCGTTCGTTTGCATGCAAGACAATGCCCCCCAGGCAATGACGGAGAAGAAAGACGTATAGCCGCCGAGCGCTTCGGTTCAGGCAGACCTGGTACACCCCTTGGCTGCCTTTCGCACCCGCCCGCGCCCCCTGGCACGCGCACGTCAGTGGCCCGTGCAGCTCTTGCAGCTCTTACTGCCTCTGCAACATCGAAGCGATCATTCGTCGGCAGCCAGACTTTATGGCGACGCCGTGCCCGTTCCTGCCCTCTGTTAGCGAACAACTGATGAACATCCGGGTGCGCGCAGTCCGCGAGATGGGACGGAAGGACGCAGGCGCTCGGCAGCCATTTCAGTAAGTGGAGCACCGAATACCGCACTACGGAATACGAGCATTTCGCCAGCGCTACAACAAGAGGAAAAGGCAAGGGCAACTCGGCAAGCAGAAAAACAACGCCGGACCCATGCGAGAAGCGGCGACAACTCACCAGCGATTCCTCCGGGGATCATCAAGTCCCCCTATCAGCCTCGACGCTCCACCTCGAAGTCCTGCACACCGCTTGAGGTGACTCCTCGGCCCGGATGGATGCTTCGGTGCGGCCTCGATAGGCGATAACGTGCCGTCGGTGCGCTCCGGCTCATGACGTGCAGACGGGGTTCCGGGATTGCCCTGGCAGATACTTCGACCATTCCTTCGGAGTGAGATCCCGATGGACGGCCTTGCAGACCTTCCGAGTCGTTTCGGCTAGATCTGGAAGAGAGACATCCCACAGGCGGACTGGGGCCGAGTTGCTGTCATTGGTGGCGAGGGTGTGCCCGTCCGGACTAAAAAAGACCTGGTTCGTGGTCCCGCTGTCGTCCAAGGTGGTCCGCACGTGGGCGATAGCCGTGTCCCACAGCCGCACACCCTCATTACCAACAGTGGCCAGCATACGGCTGTCCTTCGGATTGAAGGCAGCGTCGGAGCTGCCTTTCGTCCCCGATAGGGCCTGGGTATGGCCGGTGACGAGGTCCGACACACGCACCTCTCTAGTGTTGGCAAATGTCGCGAACGTCTGCCCGTCAGGGCTGAATATCATTTCGGTTTGCTCGCCGCCCGTCTCCGGAAAATCCCTGGCCTTACGAGTGTCCAGATCCCACACCCGGACTCCAACATCGTTCACTGTGGCAAGACTGCGACTGTCCCTCGGATTGAACACCACCTCGGAGTAGCCGCCATTAGACGTGAGGACCCGGACCTTATGAGTGGCCACATTCCATATATGCACCCCTTGGTCCTCCCCACCAAAAGTCACCAGTATCCGCCCGTCCGGACTGAATTCTATTCCGGTGTCGCCACTCGTCCGCGGGAGAAGCCAAGCCTTGCGCGTGTCCAGATCCCACACCCGGACCCCGCCATCGCCGACCGTGGCAAGAGTGCCGCTCTCCATCGGATTGAACTCCACGTACTTGCTGGCGACGGGGAGGGTTGCGCTTGTGCCGCCATTCGAATTCCACACGTATGTCTTGTGAACGGCTTTGATGTGGAAGTCAGATGATGTGATTCCATAGCTCTCGCCAGTTGCCACGAGCCGGCCATCGGGACTGAACGCGACCGGAAATCCCCCCAAAGTACCGTCCGGCGCGACAAGAGGGTGCAAGAACCACTCAGCGTACTTGCCTTTTCTGTTGCAGCGCAGGGTGGGGTGATGCTCACCCGCAAAGGTGTTCCACACCATTGCCCGGCTGAGGAAGGGGAGACTGCCGACAGTGGCAAATTCCCGTCCTCTCGGACTGAACGTCACCATGCCGTTTCCGGTACACGGCAGGCTTTCCCGGGGCCGATGGGAAGTAGCGTCCCACAGGCGCACAACCTGGCCGCCGGCATCGATGGTGGCAAGAGTATGTCCGTCTCGGCTTAACGTTGCCGAAGTCCCCGGTGCACTGCTGAGGGTGGCGCGGAGTTGCCCTGTGGTCGCGTCCCACAATTGGACGCCGCTTTCACCACTGGTGACGACAGTCTTCCCATCAGAGCTGAATGCTGTCGAGACGAATCCGGTGCTGGAAAGTGTCGCCTTCTCCTGGCCATTGGAAGTGGCCCAGAGGTGCGTCGTATCACCGACAGTTCCTCCCGGGCCGGTCACAATCCGCTTCCCATCAGGACTGAAGGCCACGTTGTCCGCAGTCGCCTTATTTCCTGGAGAGCCGCGCAATAGTTTGCCCGTGTCAGCATTCCACAGCCATGTTCCCATACCATCACAGCCGGCGAGCGTGCGTCCGTCGGGGCTAAACACAACACATTTCGCGTCACCCTCCCCTGTGCTATCGGCCGGGCGGAGGAATTCCCGCACGCGCTTTCCCGTATGCGCATCCCACAATCGAAAGTTCCCGTCGGCATCGCCCGTGGCTAAACTCCGCCCGTCCGGACGGAAGGCCACCGTTCTCAAGTAGCCCATATGGGAAAAAGTACGAAGGGGCCTCCCGCTGGCCGTGTTCCACAGTTGAACGCCCCGCTCACCGACAATCGCAAGAACATTCCTGTCATGCGGATCGAAGGCCACCTCGTAGGGTTCACCAACATGCGTGAAAGTGTGCAAAATTTTTCCCGTGGACACGTCGCGCAGTTGCACGTCCTTCTCATCCACAACCGCAAGTACATTGCTGTCGTGAGGATCGAAGATCGCGAAATCCGCTCCGGCACGGTCCGGGAAACTGCCCTTCAGCGGGAAATCGGCAACGTTCTCAAGGCTGGCGGTGGCCTCGGCCGTGTGACTGACACGATAGGCGTGGACTGCCAGCAGCAATGCCAGGTCCGGGTCACTGGGAAGGAGGCTGGTCGACTGGGCGGCCAGCTGCCGTGACAGGCCCAACTGTTGTGCCACAGTGGCGCTGTGCCCGTTGTAGATGGAGATGCCCGTAGCGATCAGAGCGAGAACGAGCATTCCGGCGAGCGCACCGACGAAGCTCCGGATACGACGAATGGCCCGCTGCTGATGGCGTCGGCTCGTCGTGAGGAGCGCGTCGACATCGGCGGGGATTGGCCGCTCTTCAGCCCAGTTCAGGCCTTCGGTCAGGAGGGAACCGTCCAGCAGGTCGCCGGGAAGGCTGCTGCGCGCATGGCGTTCCTGCTGTTCGGTGGCACGGTGGAGCCAGACCTGAAACTGCTGGTCTTGGGCGACCCAGTCGCGCAGATCGCTCCAGTCGCGCAGGAGGGCGTCATGGATGAGCTCCGCCATCGGCTCACCGGGAGCGGCATCGGACTGCGGTGCGCTGCCGGTGGTGATGATGCGGTCGCGGGAGAGCGCAGCCACCACGGCGTCGAAGACCGCATCGGCCGTCGGACTTGCCATGGTGGGGTCGGCAACAAGGGCGCGCAGGCGGCTGAGGGGGACCTGCTGGCGAGTGGCGGGGATGGCGTGGGCTTCGTCGGCGGGCCTGACCAGGGCGGTGAGGATGCGTTTCGCGGTCGACTGGTGGGCGGCGGGCAACTGGGTGATCGCTGTGTTGCACCAGGTGGCCAGGGTGCCGGTGACCTCGCCGATGCGCTGGTAGGCATCGTGGGTGAGCCGGCCGTCCATACGGCGGTCCCACAGCTGGCTCAGGGCCAGTTCCAGAGGTGGCAGGAGAGTGACGGGGGCCTGCCGGGTGGGGTCGGCGGCCAGGATGTCACTGATGATTCGTTCTGGCAGGCCGTCCTCAATACGGGCGCCCGCCGTCTGGGCGGGCCGGGTGATGATGGCGTTCAGTTCAGGTCTGCTGAGCGTGGCGGGCACGTTGAGTAGACCGCGAGTGGCGGCTGCCAGTAAGTCCGGGGCCAGAGCGGCCAGCCGGGGATAGAAGTCGTCCCGCATGACCAGGAGCACGGTGACGGGTGCCGGTGAGTCGATCAGCGCCGCCAGTTCCTGCGCGACGGCCATGCGCCGGTCCGGGCCCTGGCCGTTCGTCGTGAGCGGCGGCTGAGGTTGGGTGAACAGTTCCTCGAACTGGTCGATGACCAGTATCAGGCGGTCGTGGCCCGGTTCGGTGGCCAGGCGGCGCTCGGCGGCGGCCAGGAGACCATCGGTGCCAGCGCCGGGTAGTCCGGCGTGTTCCAGTTCGGCCGGCAGGTCCTGTCCAGGGCGGGCGAGCAGGGGCAGCCAGCGGTCGCTGTTCGGGATGGCGCCTTCGGCCAGGGCGGGCAGGACGCCGGCCTGGATGAGGGAGGACTTGCCCGCGCCGGACGGGCCCAGCAGCAACAGCCCCCGCCTGTTGCTTCCCAGCGCCGCCAGCACGTTCTCCACGACCGCCTCCCGGCCGTGGAACCAGGCGGCGTGCTCCGCGGTGAACGGCTCAAGACCCCGGTAGGGACGCACCTGCTGCTCGGTCAGCTCCGGCCGCACCTCCCGCAGCACTTCTACCGGTATGCCGTAGGCGATGCCCAGGCCCCTGAGGTGGGTGTCCGGGGCGATGATCGCGGTGACCATACCGATGACCAGGCCGGTCACCTCATCCACGATCGGACCGCCGCTGAAGCCGGTCGTCAGCTCGTTGGCCTCGGACAGTTGCAGCAGCTGCCCTGCGTCGGGAGTGGGCAGCAGGTCGCCGGCCGTGCCGTAGCCGAAGTGGCCGCTTTTCAGGGCCTGAGCAGGGAAGCCATACGAGGAAATCCGGTGTCCCCGACATCCCGCCGCCGCCCCGAGCGAAAGCACACGCACACCTGCCGGCACTCGCTCCAGCCGCACCACCGCGACATCCTCCGCTTCCGGAGCACGCCACTGATCGGCCAGTACCTGCCCTGCCACCCGCGGGGCGCCCGGCACGTGCGGAAAGACGAATTCCACCCGGCCGCCGGGGCCCTGCCCAGCAGCGTGCACCACATGCGCACAGGTGATGACGATGTCCTCACCGACCACAAAACCCGTACCGGCCACGCTCTCGTCCGCCGCGAGGACCTGAGCGACCGACGCCAACAGCGAAGACCCACGGCCACCACCGGACCCCGCTCGCCCGCCGTCATCATCCGCGCGCCCGCTCCCGGGCCCTGCTGGAAGGTTGCCTGCCACCGTCACGCCCCCGTCCTCACCGCGCGTCTTCCACAGACGTCCCGTTCTTCCACAGCACCCGGACCTTCAGATGAACCGCCCCCTGGCCCTTGGCGATCACGGCCGCCCCCGCCTGCGCCGACAGGCTCACCCCGAACTCGACCTCGACTTCTTCCGGCCCCGCCTGCCGCAACTGCTCCAGCACCGACCGCGCCGTCTCCCGCACCGGAACCAACGCCTCCTGCAACGTCTGCGGCAACTCCTGCACCGCGTCCGCAACACGCCCCGCCTTCACCGGACCACCCAACTCCGGCGCCGCCTCGAACAAGACCACCCCGCCACCCTCAAGCGGCATCCGCACAAGACCCTGCATCAAATTCCCCCTAAATTGACCATTTCATACCCTCTCGCCCCTGCCTCAGATACTTGCTGGCTCCATCCGCCTGATCGGGCGATCCATGGAGGTCTGTTTCGGGGGTCGGGATGGGGCAGGGCTGCTGGTCGTGGGCTTCGGTCGGCTCCTGCCGCTCCTGCCGCCTGGCGAAGTTGCCGGTAACGATCTCGGCGAGAATGCCGAGTCTGACAAGGCGTTTCAACCCGGCGCGAGCGCCTACGACGCTTTTCGGCTACACGTCGCGATCGAGGGCTGCGCAAACATTCCGAACCCGGAGAAGGCCGGCGGCTTCATAGAAGCGCCCACCGACACCGAGCTCCACACCCGCCCGACTCGGCGCTCAGGGAGATCGCTTCCTCGACCTCATCGGGGACGACGACTGGCCGCAAGAGAAAATCGCCGCACGACTGCGCACCATCCGTGACGAGCGCTCCCGCGTCGCCCGCCGGCTCGACGGCACCGACCGTCTGGACGTCTTACGTTGCCTCCGCCGAGCTCGCTGCGACCATCGCCGCCCTCATCGTCGACATGGCCCGCCGACCCGGCCCTGAGCAGCCGCACAACGAAAACGGCGCCACCCAACCGGGTGACGCCGAGACGCCTGCGCCCTTCTTCGCTCCGCGCTCCATGGCACGGGTTCGAGTAAGGACACAATGGTGGAGATGGCGGGAATCGAACCCGCGTCCAACGGTGCAGAATCAGGGCTTCTCCGAGCGCAGTCCGCTGCGATTTTCTCAGCCCCGGAGATCACACGGACAAGTCTCCGACGGGCTCAGTCACTGTTTGATTTCCCTGTGGGCCCCGTGACCGGGTCTACAGGTTTAGTTCCCTAGCTGATGCCAGGATCCGGGTCGGGAACAGCCCCGGGCTGACACTTCGCAAGTCGCTACTTAGGCAGCGAGGGCGAAGGAATCGCGCTTGGTATTGGCGATTATTGTTTTCGGCCTGTGGTTTACGAGATCATGACCGCTTCCTCGGCTCGCTTCCCCTGCTTCGACATCCGCTGTCGAAACCGATCATCCCCATGTTGATTTTTCAATCCAGCGCCCCCGCGTAGGGGGCATGCCCCATCTTACGGGGCAGTGCCATCGTACGGGATCAGCCAGGGCGGGGGCCAGCTTATTCCCGTGGGGCGGCGCCGCGGGCACGCGGCTCCTCCGAGCTCACCCGGAGCGACGGGCAGATCACGTGACGTACCGGAGCTGGAGCGGCTACGCCGGCGCCTTCTCCAGGTGGGCCTTGAGGCGGTCCAGGGTGGTGACGATGTGCGCGTTGTTCGCGCCCATGCGGTCGACGGTCCCGGTGACTGTGATGGCGAAGGGGATGAACCACAGCGGGACCCGCAGCCAGTTCGTCTCGGTGACGACGCAGCCGTCGGCCGTGGGCGCGATGTCGTACTGCCAGCGGGAGATGGGGACCCGGAGCGGTATCGTCGCCACCTCGTACGCGAAGCACCGGTCCAGGTCGGCGTCCGTGACACGGCACATGGTGACCCAGCGGCGCAGGCCCTTGCGGTTGTAGCCCCGGAAACGGGCGCCCACCGCCGGGGCCGTGGCGCCGTCCAGCCAGCGGGCGCGGTACGCCTCCTCGGCGAAGCCGGTCATCACGGTCGGGTCGCTGATGATGCGGTACACCTCGGCCGGGGTCGCCCGGATGGTCACCGCGCCCTTGGCCGCGTGCTCCGGAAATCGCGGTATATGCATCGGATACTCCCCGCCTTCGTCAGCGTCCACGGCCATGTCAGCCAGCCCGATGTAATCGTTGATTACATCGGAGCGGCGATTGCGGGTCAAGGCTTACGCGATGCCGCCGATGCGGCGGAATCGGGTGAACCGGCGGAATCGACTGCACCAGAAGTCTCAGCGGACTCAGCAGACCCAGGAGGCTCAGGAAACTCTGAGGACTCTGAGGATGACCTGAGTCGGCCGGGCGAGCCAAGTGCGCCGGATGCGCCGGATGCGCCGGGCCGGACGGTTCCGTGAAGGCGACGACGCCCAGGCCGAAGGTGTCCAGGACATGCTCGGCCAGCTGCTCCGCCCGGTCGGCCGGAAGGTACCCGTCGACGATCATCTGAGAGAGGCCGTAGACCAGTGCCTGACCGGCGAGTCCGACCACCGCGGGATCTCCGGCGCGCAGCTCGCCCGCCTGCTGGCCCGCGACGATGATGCCGGTGAGGGCCTGCTCGATGCCGGAGAGGCGCTGATGCAGCTCAGTCGGCTGTTCGGCGCCGAACACCCTGCTTCTGATCAGCTCGAACCGGTGCGGATGGCGGATCGTGTAGCGCACGAAACCAAGGCCGAAGGCGCGCATCGCCAGCGGACCCTCCGCGCCCTCGACCGCGGCGGACTGCCACTGCTCGAAGTCGGCCAGAATGCGCCCGGCGACCGCCGTCAGCAGCGCCTGCCGGTCGGCGAAGTGCCGGAAGGGTGCCCCGGGCGACACACCGGCACGGCGTGCCACCTCCCGCACACTCACCTGCTCAGGACCGCGCTCGTCGAGAAGTTCGAGCGCCGCCTCGGTCAGGGCAGCAGGGAGGGAGCCGTGGTGGTAACCGGCGCGTTCAGTGCGTTCAGCGCCTTCGACGGGACTGTCCTTCATGCGTGCAGTGCTACCAGAAAGGCCCGTACCGGCCCAGGAACGGACCGTACGGACCCCGGCGCCGCCTCGTACCGCCCCTGGCCGCAGCCGCCAGACCCCTCAGCCCCGTACGGAAGCAGCGCGCCGTAAATGATCAGTGCGCCGTACGGGATCACCGCCCCGTACGGGATCAGTGCGCCTGCTCCCGCCGCCGCACTGCCGAGATCACACGATCCGCCTCGCGGCGGTCCTGCTTCTCGCGCAGGGTCTGGCGCTTGTCGTACTCCTTCTTGCCCTTGGCCAGTGCGATCTCGATCTTGGCGCGGCCGTCCTTGAAGTACATGGCGAGCGGCACGATCGTGTGACCGCTCTCCTGGGACTTCGCGTTCAGCTTGTCGATCTCGTCGCGGTGCAGCAGCAGCTTGCGCTTGCGGCGGGCGGTGTGGTTGGTCCAGGTGCCCTGGGTGTACTCGGGTACGTGGACGTTGTGCAGCCAGGCCTCTCCGCCGTCGAGCTGGACGAAACCGTCGACGAGGGAGGCGCGGCCCTGGCGCAGCGACTTGACCTCGGTGCCGGTGAGGACCATGCCGGCCTCGTAGGTATCGAGGATGAGGTAGTCGTGCCGCGCCTTCTTGTTCTGCGCGATCAGCTTGCGCCCTTTTTCCTTAGCCATAGTGTGGCCATTTTCGCACTAGGAGGGGGATCCGAGGCCACTCAATACTGTCTCGGCCTGCTCACGGGCGCCGTGCTCGGCCTCCAGGTCCGGAGTGAGGCCCCGGCCGTCGAGGCTGCGCCCCAGTGGAGTGCGGTAGTGGCCCACGGTGAGCTCGGCGACGGAACCGCCGGGAAGGCGGCTGGGCATCTGGACGGAGCCCTTGCCGAAGGTTCTGGAGCCGACGACGACGGCCCGGCCGCGGTCCTGGAGCGCGCCGGTCAGCAGCTCGGCCGCGCTCATGGTGCCGCCGTCGACGAGCGCGACAAGAGGACGGCGGGTGTCGCCGCCGCGGCCGGCGTGCAAGGAACGCTGTTCGCCCTCGACGTCATAGGTGGCGACCAGGCCGCCGTCGAGGAAGGCGGAAGCCGCTTGGGTGGCCTCCTCGACCAGGCCGCCGGAGTTGCCGCGCAGGTCGAGCAGGATCCCGGCGCCCTGAGGTGCCGCGCGCACCGCATCGCGCACCCGTGCGCCGGAGCCCTTGGTGAAGGACACCACCTTGATCAGTACGGCACCGCCCGTACCGGCCCCGAGCTGTTCGACGGTGACGGAATCGATGGACAGGCGAGCCCTGTGCAGGATCTCGTGCCAGCGTGTGCGCACCGCGCGCCATGCCGAGGTCGACGGTGGTACCGACAGCCGGTACGTCCCCGCCGGGCGTGTCGCCGCGCAGCAGGGCCACGACGTCGGTGACCGGGAGGCCGTCGACGCTCCGGCCGTCGATGCGGGTCAGCCGGTCGCCCTTGCGCACGCCTGCCCGATCGGCCGGGCTCGCGGGCTGGACCCGGGCCACTTCGATACCGCCGTCGCTGCCGCGCCGCACCCAGAGGCCGACGCCGGTGTACTCGCCGTTCAACGCCTCCTCGAACTCGGCGTACCCGCCCTCGGAGTAGACGGCGCTCCAGCGGTCCCCGCTGCGGCTGACCTCACGCCGGGCCGCCTCCGTCGGTGACTTGCCATCCGCCAACGCCTCGGCGGCGGCGTCGGTCACATCGCGCTGGTATGCGGCGGCGGACGAACCGGAAGAGTCGGCGGTCGACTTGCCGTCATGATCGGCGAGCCCCGACCACGAACCGGTCGCCGCGCCGGTCGCGAGGACACCCGCGAAGACCAATGTCAGTGCCGCCGCGTGGCGGTTGCGGCGGGGCCTGCCGATGGGGGCCGGGTCGGACATGACGGTGAGTCTAGGACAAGCCGCGTCGTCACACCGGAGGTTGCCCATCCCGGCGTCGCGGCATTCGTCACACCTTCAGGTACTTGCGCAACGCGAAGAAGGCAGCAACGGCGGGCATCAAAAGCCCGATGGCGAGCACCAGGGGCAGCTTCTGCAGGACTGCGTCCCAGCCGATGAAGTTGATGAGGTTCAGCTTCTGAGAGAGCGCGAGGCCGTGGTCGATGATGAAGTACCGGCCGACGAGCAGCATCAAGCAGGCGACGAACCCGCCGATGACGCCGGCGACGGCGGCCTCCATGATGAACGGCATCTGGATGTAGAAACTCGACGCGCCGACAAGGCGCATGATGCCGGTCTCCCGGCGCCGGCTGAACGCGGAGACCCGTACGGTGTTCACGATCAGCATCAGGGCGACGACCAGCATCAGCGCCATCACCGCGAGCGCGGCCCAGTTCATGCCGTTCAGCAGCCCGAACAGGTTCTCCAGGATGCCCTTCTGGTCCTGTACCGACTGCACTCCGTCGCGCCCGTCGAAGGCCGTGGCGATGACCTTGTACTTCTCCGGGTCCTTGAGCTTGATCCGGTAGCTCTCCGGCATCTGGTCGGGCGTGAGCGACTGGGCCAGCGGGGTGTTGCCGAACTCGTCCTTGTAGTGCTTGTAGGCCTCGTCGCTGGACTCGTAACTCACCTTCTGGATGACGTCCGACATCTTGCCGAGGTCGGCCTTGATCTGGGTCTTCTCCTCGGCGGTGACCGCACCCTTGGCGCAGTTCGGATCGGACTCCGCGTCACTCTTGTTGCAGAGGAAGATGGAGACGTTGACCTTGTCGTACCAGTAGCCCTTCATGGTGCTCACCTGGTCGCGCATCAGCAGCGAACCGCCGAACAGGGCGAGGGACAGGGCCACGGAGACGACGACCGCGAAGGTCATCGTGAGATTGCGGCGGAGACCGACGCTGATCTCCGACATGACGAACTGGGCGCGCATGGCGTCTACTCAGGCCTTTCCGTGGATCAGTGCCGAGGCTGCCGGGCGGGCGGCGCCGGAGGCGATCGCCGCGGCGGCACGCGGGGCGGTGCCCTTGGCGGTGCCCGGGGTGGTCACCCGAGCACCGCCCTGGCGGGCTCGGGTCTGGACTCGGGGCGACTCGGACATGCCGGGCCGTCAGTGCTGGTAGCCATAGACACCGCGCGCCTGGTCGCGGACGAGTCGGCCCTTTTCCAGCTCGATGACGCGTTTGCGCATCTGGTCCACGATGTTCTGGTCGTGGGTCGCCATCACGACGGTGGTGCCCGTCCGGTTGATCCGGTCGAGCAGCTTCATGATGCCGACGGAGGTCTGCGGGTCGAGGTTGCCGGTGGGTTCGTCGGCGATCAGCAGCTTGGGGCGGTTGACGAAGGCTCGCGCGATCGCGACACGCTGCTGCTCACCACCGGAGAGTTCACCGGGCATCCGGTCGTCCTTGCCGCCGAGCCCGACGAGGTCGAGCACCTGAGGCACGGACTTGCGGATCTCGCCGGGAGATTTGCCGATGACTTCCTGCGCGAACGCCACGTTCTCGGCGACCGTCTTGTTCGGCAGCAGGCGGAAATCCTGGAAGACGGTGCCCAGCTGGCGGCGCATCTGCGGCACCTTCCAGTTGGACAGCCGTGCGAGGTCCTTGCCGAGGACGTGCACCTGGCCATGGCTGGCGCGCTCCTCGCGCAGTATCAGCCGCAGGAAGGTGGACTTACCGGAGCCGGAGGACCCCACGAGGAACACGAACTCGCCACGCTCGACCTCCAGGGAGACATCCCTGAGAGCGGGGCGCGTCTGTTTGGGGTAGGCCTTGGAGACATTGTCGAATCGGATCACGGATACACCACAAGTCGCTGGGGCAGGTGAGCGTGACCATACGCGAACCGGGTAGGCACGTGCAGTCGACGGCATGGATTGCGCATGGATTGCGGTATTTGTCACGGAGTAGGTCGCCCGAATTCGGTGCATCCCATGAGACCCTGCCGCGAACTGCACGGGACCGGCACGCGCAGGGTGGTTCTGGCGCGGGAGCGGGCAGGATAAGAAGAGGCCCGGGGCGGGAACCGGGAGAATCCCGGTGCTTCGGGGCATCTCGCCAGGCTTTTCAAGCGCTGCGAGAGGGGGGCCGCGCCGTTTCCTCGGGAAGCTGGCACAGTGGAGGGGAACGGTCGCGTCGCCCTCAGCGTTTCCCAGGGAGGAAGCCGGCGCGACAGACCCCCGTCCAGGGGCACCTCCCACGCTTTCAAGGCAGTGGGGTAGGGAGGAGGAGAGCGCATGACCTATGACCGATTGGTGTGCGCGAACTGCGCTGCACCGGTCAGCGAGGGCCGTTGCCCCGTCTGCAGGGCCAGTCGCGAGCGCCTGCAGCAGCAGAGCCCCTGGTCCGCGCTGACCCCGACGGCCCTGATCACGCTGCTCGGCCTGCTGATCGCCGCCCTCGCACTGCTGGCGCACGCTAGACCGCTGCGGTTTCGGGCCACCGGACCGACCGGAATACGGTCACGCTCCGCACTCCCGCCGCCACCGCCAGGCTTCCCGGCCGCCCGATCCGTACGGCTCTGCGATGCGCCCGATCCGTTCGGCCTGGGGACCGCGGAATCCGCCCGGCACACGGGACGCACGGACCCGCACACGGGACGGACAGGGCCCGCAGCCGCACGGACACAGGATCCACACGAGAACCCCGCAGGACATGCGGAGAGGGCCCGGAGCGTGTGCTCCGGGCCCTCTCCTTTGCCGGTGTCCAGCCGACGACCGTCTTGGGCCGTCCCGCCGGCTCGGGCTTAAGCGATGGTGCGACCGCCCACGAAGCGGGGCAGCATACGGAAGCCGATGCCACCGACGATCATCGTCGCGGCACCGATGATCAGGAACGACGTCTCCGCCGCACCCGTGTCGGCCAGCTGGCCCTGGTCCTTGCCCTGCGCGGCGGGCTGCGAGCCGGTGTCGCTCAGACCGTCCTTGCCCTGGCCCTGCTCGACGGGCTTGGAGCCGTTGTTGTCGGTGCCCGTGTTGTCGTTACCGCCGGTGGTGCTGCCGCCGGTGGTCTGCCGCCGCCGGTGCTGCCACCCGTGGTCGTGTCACCGCCGGTCGATTCGTCGCCACCGGTCGTGGTGTCGCCGCCGGTGCTCTGGTCGCCACCGGTGGTCTCGTCGCCGCCCGTGGTCTGTCGCCGCCGGTGGTCTGTGTCGCCGCCGGTCGTCGTGGTCACCGCCGGTCGTGGTGTCGCCGCCGGTGGTCGAGTCGCCACCGGTCGTGCTGTCGCCGCCGGTGGTCGAGTCGCCACCGGTCGTGCTGTCGCCGCCAGTGGAGTCGCCGCCGGTGGTCTGGCCACCGATGCCGGCGTCACCGCCGTCGGTGCCACCGCCGTTCTCGTTGCCACCGGCGACGTGCACGCCGGCCTGGATGCCGAGAACGTCCACGTTGACGTCAAGGGCCGAGGCGGCACCAGCAGCGGTCAGTGAGGCGCCTACGGCGATCACTGCACCGGCCGCCACCCGCGCAACGCGGACCCGCGTCTTCTTCGTCATCTGCCTGCTACCCCCAGTAGCTTCAGTGTCAGTAGTGCAGCGTTCGGGGCTGGGTCGTCGGGAGTAGCTGATAGGCGGCCCCCGCTCAGGCGTGCCCCAGGAATACGCATGCCGCGGTTAGCCTTCCCAGTTTCCCGGGTAACGTCAAGGTCGTTCCGCGAATGATGTCCGCATTAGAGGTAGTTGACCAGCACAAGGCAATGTGAATGTGACGTAAACGAGTGCCACGGATTCCAACAGTGCAGGCAGTGAGGGGTTGCCTTGTCTACAAAGCGGCCTTTCCCGTTACGCGTCCGCAGCGGCCGGATATCGCATGACCGCCGCGGACCACCGCGCTACTTGTTGTCCTGCTGCTTGCGCCAGCGGATTCCGGCCTCCAGGAAACCGTCGATCTCACCGTCGAGCACGGCCTGCGGATTGCCGACCTCGAACTCCGTACGCAGGTCCTTGACCATCTGGTACGGGTGCAGCACGTAGGAACGCATCTGGTTGCCCCAGGAGTTGCCGCCGTCGCCCTTGAGGGCGTCCATCACGGCCTGCTCCTCCTGGCGGCGGCGCTCCAGCAGCTTCGCCTGGAGGACGTTCATGGCGCTCGCCTTGTTCTGGATCTGCGAGCGCTCGTTCTGGCAGGAGACGACGATGCCGGTGGGCAGGTGGGTGATGCGGACCGCGGAGTCGGTGGTGTTCACGCCCTGGCCACCGGGGCCCGAGGAGCGGTAGACGTCGATGCGCAGCTCGGTCTCGTCGATGTCGACGTGGTCGGACTGCTCGACGACCGGCAGCACCTCGACGCCCGCGAAGGACGTCTGGCGGCGGCCCTGGTTGTCGAACGGGGAGATGCGCACCAGGCGGTGCGTGCCCTGCTCGACGGAGAGCGTGCCGTAGGCGTACGGGGCGTGGATGGAGAAGGTGGTCGACTTGATGCCGGCCTCTTCCGCGTACGAGGTGTCGTAGATCTCGGCCTTGTAGCCGTGCCGCTCCGCCCAGCGCAGGTACATGCGCTGGAGCTGCTCGGCGAAGTCGGCGGCGTCGACACCGCCCGCCTCGGCCCGGATGTTCACCAGGGCCTCGCGCGCGTCGTACTCGCCCGACAGGAGGGTGCGGACCTCCATCTCGTCGAGCGCCTTGCGGACGGCGGTCAGCTCGGTATCGGCCTCCGCGCGGGCGTCCGCGTCGTCCTCGGACTCGGCGAGCTCGAAGAGCACGCTCAGGTCGTCGATGCGACCGCGCAGGGTCTCCGCCTTGCGGACCTCGGCCTGGAGGTGCGAGAGCTTGCTGGTGATCTTCTGCGCCTCGTCCGGGTCGTCCCACAGGGACGGCGCGGCTGCCTGCTCCTCAAGCACGGCGATAGCGGCCCTCAGCTTGTCGAGGTCCAGGACGGCCTCGATCGACTCCATGGTCGATGAGAGGGACTTGAGCTCTTCGGATACGTCGACAACTGCCACGTACCCCAGCCTAACGGCTCGGGCAAGCAGGGTATGGCCAGCAGGCCGGCCTGCATCGGTCCGTGGCCGGGTGGACACCGGAGGTGGCGGTGAGTTGCGGGGCGGCCAGGCGGCCGGTGTGTGGCGAGGGTCACGTCGGTCGGGAGCGGGGTCGGGAGGGCTTGGCGGGGAAACGGGGGCCTGGCCTGGCTGGGCGAGTGGGGTGGGTCAGGGCGTGTCGGAGGAGTGGGTGGTCTGCTCCGGGGGTGCGTCCGAGCCGCCCGAGGTGGCGAGCCAGGCGCCCACTCCTACGAGGACGACCAGCAGGGCCGCCCCGGCGCCCAGCACCACGCGGCGCCGTGTGCCGGCGCGATGCCGCGCGGAGCCCGGGCGGGGTGCGCCGGCCGCGCGGGGCGCACGCGCTGTGCCGCGGGCGCCCCCGGCCAGCTCGTCGGCCTCGGGCACCCGCATGCTCGTATGCGTGTCGCGGTTGGAGTCAGGTGTGGCGCCCGGCACCAGGGAGACGGCCCCGCGCCGCACCACCGGCTGGCGCGCCGGTGCGGGGCCCGCTTCCGCGGACTCCTCGGCAGCCTCGTCCTCCTCGGACTCGGTCACCTCGTCCACGTCCAGCGGTGGCATACCGGCCAGCAGCGGCAGTTGCTCGCGCAGCCGACCGGCCAGCTCGTTGGCGCGCAGCCGGGAGGCGGGCGCCTTGGCCAGGCACTGGACGATCAGCTGCCAGAGCTCGTCGGGGATGCCGGGCAGCGGGACGACGGTCTCCGTCACATGGCGGCGCAGCACGGCACCCGGATGACCGCCACCGAACGGGGTGAAGCCCGCCAGCGACTCGTACAGGACCGTTGCCAGCGCGTAGATGTCGACCGCGGCGCGTGGCGGCAGGCCCTCGACGATCTCGGGGGCGAGGTAGTCCGGCGTGCCGATGATCTTCGTGGTGCGAGCGCGGCGCGGCGCGTCGATCAGTTTGGCGACGCCGAAGTCGGTGAGCAGCGCGGGATGCGCGCCGCCGGGGCCCAGCAGGCCCTGCATGTCCAGGAGGACGTTCTCGGGCTTGACGTCCCGGTGCACGACGCCCGCCGCGTGCGCGGCGGCGAGCCCATCGGCCACATCGGCGGCGATGGCGACGGCGGCCTCGGGGGCGAGCCGGCGCTCGCGGTCCAGCCGGGTACGCAGGTCGGTACCGCGGACGAGGTCCATGACCAGGGCGAGGTCGGTGCCGTCCACGACCAGGTCGCGCACGGCGACGACATTGCGGTGGTCGAGGCCGAGCAGTGCGGTGCGCTCCTGGACGAAGCGGCCGACGAGTTCCTCGTCGCAGGCCAGGTCCTCACGCAGCAGTTTGATGGCGACGGGACCCTCGGGTCCCTCGCCGAGCCACACCGTGCCGGCACTGCCTCGCCCCAGGATCTGGTTCGCGGTGTACCGGCTGCCGATCTTCCGTGCCAAGACTGCTCCTACGGACGCGTGTTGGCGACAAAGTTACGCGGCTGTGGCGGCAAGCTTCATGTTCGCGGCGGAAATTACCCCATGGGTGTCGACAAATCACCAGAGTGAGGTGCGGGATCGTGCCTGGTTTTCTGCACGCCGGTAGCGACGCGAGGGCTGCGCGCACGGCCCCGACCACCGGGCGGTGGGCCGCCTGGGGCCTGGGCGTCCGGCGCGCCGGACGCCCTCAAGAACCGGCGCGCGCGCCGCTCATCGCCGCAGATAGTTGCCTGAGTCGCCCAGCTTGCCGACCCAGTCCGAGATGGTGCCCATCCAGTGGCTGAGCTGGTGCCAGTAGCTCCTGGTGGTGCCGATCCAGTGCTGGAGTGGGCTGAGATCCCAGACGAGCCAGCCCACCACGACCAGGATGACGACCGTGAACAGGCAGCCCTTCAGACAGCCGAGGCCCGGGATCTTCATCCGGTTCGGGTTGCTCCTGCGCGGCTCGCGCGGCGGACGCGACACGGGCTGCTGGGGCGGCTGGGTCTGCTGGGGCGGCTGGCTGTAGCGCTGGGGCTGCGGCGCGGGCGCGTACCGCTGCTGCTGGTGCTGGGGCGGCGGGTACTGCTGGTGCTGGGGCCGCTGCTGCTGCGCGGGCTGCTGCGGAGGGCGGGCCTGGCGCTGAGGGCGGCGGCGCAGCGGGTCCTGGCCCGGGTCCAGGTACTGCATCTGGGTCTGCTCGTTGCGGTCGCGGGCCGCACGCAGCTGGTTCTGCCAGGGGTGCGGATCGTCGGGGCCGGCCGGGGCCGGCGAGCCGGGCGGGACCGGCGGCATGACCGCGGTCGGCTCGGGCGCGCCAGTGCTGGGCAGCACGGACGTCGGCTCGGCGTCACCGCCTGACGCGCCCGCGCCGGTGTGCGACAGGTAGCTGGTCGCGGCGTTCGGATCGAAGGCGACACCACGCGGGATGGTGGGGTCGTTCGCACCCGGGGTGCCAGGCACCACGGTCGGCTCCGGATCGGGGCCGAGCAGCGCCCCGACGCTCTCGGCCGCGGCGATCTGGGCGGCCGTGGCGTGCACCCCGACGCCGGACGCGACGGTGCGCAGGGCGCGGGCGAGGTTCTCGGCGCTCGGACGGTGGTCCGGGTTCTTACTCAGGCAGCGTTCGATGACCATCCACAGCGGGTCCGGGACGGTGGACGGGCGGCGCGGCACGGCGTTCAGGTGCTGGTGCAGCACTTCGAGCGTGGTCTGACCTGCGAACGGCGGATGGCCCGTGACCAGCTCGTACATGAGGATGCCGGCCCCGTAGATGTCGACCGCCGAGGTCTGCGGGCGGCCTTCGGCCGACTCGGGGGCGACATACGCGGGAGTGCCCACGAACTCGCTGGTCCGGGTGAGTCCCGGCGAGTCGGCGAGGCGGGCGATACCGAAGTCCGTGAGCATCGGGTGCAGGGCGTCGCCGTCCCGCTTGAGGAGCACGTTCGCGGGCTTCAGGTCACGGTGCACGACACCGTCGGCGTGGCTGGCCGCCAGGGCGTCGGCGACCCGGGCCGTCAGCAAGGAGACCGCGACGGGCGACATCGGGCCGTGCTCGCGCAGGTAGCGGTGCAGGTCGGGCCCGTCCACGAGGTCCATGACCAGGGCGAGGAGATCACCCTCCACGACCAGGTCCCGCACCCGCACGATGTTCGGGTGGGTCAGACGGAGCAGGACGGAACGCTCCCTGAGGAACCGCATCACGACATCGGCGTCGCCCGCGAGCTCCTCCTTGAGCACCTTGATCGCGACGGTCTCGCCCGGCGCTCCCTGTACGGCCGCCTCGGCCCCCGCGGTCTCCCTCTGACGCGCTCGCCAGACGGTTCCCGTGGCGCCACGTCCGAGTGGCTCCTCCAGGAGGTACTTGCTGCCTACCGGCCGCACGTCATGCGCTCCTTGCGTGCTCGGGGATGGATGGACTGCTCGCTCGGGGATCACCGGAGCTGATCGGAGGGGATCGAAGTCGATCAAAGACAGTCGACCAGATGAACTCGATGGACTGGCTGAACGGTCTGGACTGAGTGAACAGGCTGGACTGAGTGAACAGGCTGGACTGAGTGAACAGCTCAGGCTGGACTGGCTGAACAGACTGAACCGGGTGGCTCGGCTGGATCGGCTGAACTGGGTGGATCGACCGGAGCGGGCCGGGGTCGGGGTCGGCTGGTCCGCTCGGCTGGAGTGAGGTGTTGCCGGATGGCGCTCTGCTGCCCGGTCCCGGGGCCATGGGACTTTGGGCGGGTGGCGGTCCTGGCCGGGCCGCTGCCCCGGCTGAGGGTCCGAACAACCACTGTAGTGCCGCTCCCCAAGACATCAGCGTGCCGAGTCCGTGACACTTCGGCCCCGGCGCCGTGCCGTACAGGTCCGGCGCGGTCCGTGGCTGCGCTGCTGGTGGGGGCCTCGGTCCCGGGGTCTGCGGGGTCTGGCGGGCACTACGGGGGCCGCGGGGTGCCTGGTGTGCGGTTCCGGTTCGGGCCCGGGTGGGCGGTGGTGGGCGGTGCGGGCGGGCCGGGGTGAAGTTCGTCATCCGGGACTGGTTCGCGGGCGGGCTCGGTGCTCGGTCGTGGCGTCGATTTTCGGTTGGTCGCTAGTCGATTTTCGGTCGGTGCGAGTGAGGCTGCGGGGTTCCGGTGGCGCCGGGACGCGCGGGCCCTGGCCGACCGGAAACCGTCTGAAACGCGTTCGACGGGAAGACGCGTGCTCGGCTGTGTTGGTTGCCGTCCGGTGTGACGTGGGCGGTTGTCCGTACCGGATGCGCCGGGTGATGGTCCGGCGGCGGTGGGTGGCCGCGGTGGACGGCCGGGCACTTTTGCGGGCAGAGCGGCCAATCAAGATCATTCCTTCCCGGTCGCCGGGCGTGTTGTCTGCGGCAGGTGCGAGGATGCCCCTGTACTGGCCGACGAGCCCGTGTGCGGTGGGGGGAATCACAGCGCAGTCCCCGCGCCGGGCGCCCGCGCAGAAGGGACCGCCGACGCGATGCAGCTCAGGCTGACCGTCCTCGGACCGCGCCGCGAACCATCCGCGGGCCGCCCGGCGGCAAACGATGTGCTGGTCACCGCCCCCACCGGGACCGCGCTCGCCGCGGTCGCCGCCGATCTGGCCGCGGCGGTGGGCAGCGACCGCGGTGACGGCCCCGCAGTGCTCTACGCGGGTCATGAGCGACTCGACGCCCGGCGCTGCGTCCTGGGCGAGCCCCCGCTGCTGGACGGCGCCGTGCTCTGCCTGGGCGGCCCCACCGAGCCGGGCCCCGACCCGGCGACGGAAGCCGCGGCCCAGCTCCAGGTGATCGCCGGTCCCGACGCGGGCGGCGTCCATCTCCTGCACGGCGGTCAGATCCGCGTCGGCCGCTCCACCGAGGCCGATGTCCTGCTCGACGACCCGGACGTCTCCCGGCTGCACTGCGCGGTGACACTCACTCCCGAGGGCGAGGTCACCGTCACCGACCTCGGCTCGACCAATGGCACGACGATCGACGGCGTCCCCGTCTCGGGCCGCCCCGTCCGCCTCCCGCCCGGCGCCCTGCTGCGCCTGGGCGAATCCGCGCTCCGCCTCACCACCGCGTCGGCGGCCACCGAGATGGGCCCCGCGCTGCCCACCGCGCCGGACGGCGAGGGCCAGGTACGGGTGCGCGTGCTCGGGGACGACGACCAGGGCGGTGCCGCTCCGCAGACCGCGGACAGCGCTGCCGGGAGTGCGCCGGGCACGCGTGCCGGTGGCGCCGGCGCAGCGGGCGGCCAGCCCGCTTCCGGCGGCCGGGGCCGGGAAGCCGGCCCGCACGTCCAAGGCCGTGGGCCGGGCGCCTCGGCACCGGGCGGTGCGCCGGGTGCGAGTGGTACGGGAAGCGGCGCGACGAGGCGCGGGGCCGCCGGACCGGTGCCGGACACCGGCGCGAGGCACCGGGTGTCCGGCGGACACGCGGCGCCCGAGGGCGGTACGCATCACGGATACGGCTCGGCGGAGTGGGGCGCCGCCTCAGGTGCCGCGGGCGCGGGCAGAGCACAGCCGGCGGCGGCGCGGGGGCACGAAGGGCGACAGGGGCCGGAGCGCGGGCCAGGTCGGGGTGCGGACGGTGCGGCCGGCCGGGATCGCGGACCTGGTCAGAGCCCGGGCACCGGATGGGACGGAGCGCACGGGGCGCCGGCTTCCCAGTGGCCTCGGTCAGCAGCGCAGGGGCAAGGCGAGCGGGCCGCGGGGCCCGGGCGCGGGACCGGTTCCTGGGAGGGCCACCGGGACGCGGGCTCCTGGGACGACGGCCGGGACGCGGGCTTTTTGGCAGACGCGCGAGAAGCGGGCACCTGGGCGGCGCGCCCGGCAGCGGGCTCCCCGGGAGACGTCCGGAACGCGGACTCCTGGGACGACGGGCCGCAGGCGGGCGACCAGGTGGCGGGTGCCGAGTCCTGGGAGGCGGGCACACCGCTGCAGGGGATGC
Source organism: uncultured Actinomycetota bacterium (assembly GCA_963761765.1). Classification (GTDB taxonomy): domain Bacteria; phylum Actinomycetota; class Actinomycetes; order Streptomycetales; family Streptomycetaceae; genus Streptomyces. The sequence goes on along the minus strand of CAVXIJ010000001.1, from coordinate 240,455 downwards.
CGGTGTCGCGTGAGTCGCGCAGACGGGGCGGCTTCTCCGCGTGGGCGCGGCGCATCACAGGAGGCAGGGCGGAGGACGAGTACACCGAGCACTCCGGACCGGGCGGCAGCGGACCGGGCGGCCCTGGTCGGCCGGGTGCCGACGAGTTGCGGTACGCGTATGGCTCGTACGGCGGCCCGGGGACGCCGGGCGCCGGATACGGCGATGTGATGACGCACATCGTCGCGGAACCGGGACGCAGAGGTGCCGTCGCCGGTGCGGCGACCGGTGTGTGCCCCGACCCGGCGGCCCTGCTGCTCACCGCTCTCGGTCCCGCCGCGCGCCTCTGGGAGCGCGGCCCGGGCCACGCGGAAGCGCTCACGGTCCGGCTCGGCACGACCGACGGGCCCACGTCCGCCGGTCCCCGGCGCTCCGGGGCGTCCAGGGTGCCTCTGGTGCCCGTCACGGTCGGGCTGCGCGAGGTGGGCGCGCTGGGTCTCGCCGGGCCGCGGCAGCGGCTCCTGGGCCTTGTCAGGTCCGTCGTCGCCCAGCTCGCGGCGCTGCACTCGCCGGACACCCTGGAGATCGTCCTCATCAGCTCGGAGCGCACCCGTACGCCTGCGCAGCGGGCCGCAGAGTGGGCCTGGCTCGGCTGGCTGCCTCATCTGCGTCCCGTGCACGGCCAGGACTGCCGCCTGCTCCTCGCCCACGACCGCGACCAGGCCACCGCCCGCGCGGACGAGCTGATCCGCAGGCTGGAGGACCGCCTTGCGGCGCGGGCCGGCGTCGACGACAGGGTCGGCGCGAGCGGTGGTGACGACGCCCACGGCCACGGCCGCTACGACGACGGCCGCCACGCCCAGGGCCGCGAGAGACACACCACCGGCACCGGACCGAACGATCATCCGCACGCCGACGGCGCAAGCACCCACCCCTATGCCGACGACACGTACACCGTCGTCATCGTGGACGGCGATCCGGGCGCCGCGGACCTGCGGGCCGCCGTGGAGCGGCTCGTCATCGAGGGGCCCGATGCGGGGATGCACGTCCTGTGTCTCGCCGAGACTGGGGCCGTCGCTCCCGCCGTACCGCTCGAAGCGGCCTACGACACCGCCTGCGAGGCGGTGCCCGCGTTCCGGTGGTGCACCGCCGTGGCCCTGCTGAGCGGCGACGTCGCCACGGCACTGCGGCTGCTGCGCACCGCCCGGGGCAGGATCGTGGGCCCGGGCAGGGTCGCCGCGCTGGACGCGGTGTCGGCGGCCTGGGCGGAGCGGTTCGCGCGTGCGCTGGCACCGCTGCGTCCCGCGAGCGTCCCGGGTGAGGGGCACGCGCGTGCGTCGACGCCGCTTCCGCAGGCGGCTCGGCTGCTCGACGAGTTGGGCCTGGCCCGCGCCACCCCGGCGTCGTTGCAGGCCAGATGGGCGGCGGCGGCCGACGACAGACAGGCGCCCGGCGGCCGGGCTGTGGCCGTGCTGGGCGCGGGGCCCCGCGGTCCGGTCGGTGTCGACCTGGTCGCCGAGGGCCCGCATCTGCTGGTGGAGGGGCCCGCGGGCAGCGGCCGGACGGAGCTGTTGCGCGCCGTCGCCGCTTCACTCGCCGCGGCGGAGCGGCCCGCCCGGCTCGGCCTCGTACTGATCGACGGCCGCGACACCACCGGCAGCTCCGGTGTCATCACCACCGCCACCAGCAGGAGAACGGTCCCGGGCAGCGGCGGCGCCGAGCGCGCGGGCGGGGGCGGCGCCGGAGGGCCCGGCGGCTCCTCGGGGCGCGCGGCTGGCCGTTCCGGGGCCGGTGAAGGGCTGCGGATATGCATGGACCTGCCCCATGTCAGCATGCATCTGGCGGCTCATGACCCGGTACGGATGCGGGAGTTCGCGCAGTCGCTGACGGCGGAGCTGAAGCGGCGCGCCGAACTGCTCGGCCCGCTCGACTTCGGCAGCTGGCACGCCGAGCAGGCGGTCTCGTGGGGCAGTGCTCCTGGAGGTACGTCAGGCGGTACGTCAGGCGGCTCGGCGGGTGGCGGGGCCGAGGGGCCGGGGGCGGAGGTGGAGGCGCCGTCAGGGGCCACCCTGCGGCTGCGGCCCGCGAGTCTGCGCCAGCGCCAGCAGCAGGAGGCGTCGGATACCGGTACCGGGCCCGTGCTGCCGCGGATCGTCGTCCTCGTCGACGACGTGGACGCCTTGCTTGCGCCCCCGCTCGGCTCGCCAGGGCGGCCCGCCGCCGGGTCCGTCGTACGGGCGCTGGAGGCCGTCGCGCGGGACGGCGCGCGGCTCGGGGTGCATCTGGTGGCGACGGCGGGGCCGCCCGGAGGCCGGGTGGACGATTCGGATCTCGGACGGTGCGCGGCGCTGCGAGTGGCGCTTGAAGCGCCGTCGGGCGGAGCGGAGGACCCGGCGCCGGGGCGGGGGCGGTTGCGGCTGCCCGACGGGCGCGGTACCGCGTTCCAGGGCGGCCGGGTGACGGGGCGGATTCCGCGCACGGGGACGTCGCGGCCGACGGTGATGCCGTTGGAGTGGGAGCGGATGGGCGATCCGCCGGCCCGGCGGAGCGTGCGGGAGCTGGGGAACGGGCCTACGGATCTGGCCTTGCTGGCGAGCGCGTTGGAGCGCGCGGCCCGGGCCGAAGTCCGCGGGCCGAGGTGAGTGCTGCGGCGCCGTACGCCGCGGCGTCGCGCCCGTCTTTGCGCCTCGCGGAGCAACTCCCCATGGTCATCGGAGAGTTCGCGGCCGGGGTCGAACCACCAAAGCCCTGCACAAAGCCCCCTGCGACCCACATCACCATCCCGTCACGATCACCGTGTTAGGGGTACTGACGCTCTTGCCGCTGTCTGTCGCGCGGGCGTAGACCAGTGCGTTACAGAACAGCGCCCGCCTCCGTGTGCGAGGAAGCGGGTGCGTCAGAGATGGAACGGGGACGTGATGCGCAACACAGTTCGTCAGTCGGGTAACGCCCAGAGGCGTGCGCCCAGAGCCGCAAGCAGTGCCCGGGCCGCGGCAGCCGTGGTCGCCGGAGCGCTCGTGCTCACCCTCAGCGCGTGTGGCGGCAGTGACGACAAGAGCAGCAACGGCGGTTCCGGCACCTCGGACAACGCCGCGAGCAAGGACGCGGTCAAGCTCCCGAAACTGGACGGCACGAAACTCGAAGTGGCCGCCGTGTGGTCGGGCGTGGAGGCGAAGAACTTCAAGAAGGTTCTTGCGGAGTTCGAGAAGCGCACCGGCGCCTCGGTGACCTACGTCCCCGCGCAAGACCCCATCATCAACTTCCTCGGGTCGAAGATCGCGGGCGGTTCGCCGCCGGACGTGGCGATGCTGCCGCAGGTCGGCGCCATCCAGCAGGCCGTGGACAAGAAGTGGGCCAAGCCCGCGGGTCCGGACGCCGTGGCGCAGCTGCAGAAGAACTACTCGCCGGCCTGGCAGAAGATCGCCCAGGTCGACGGCAAGCAGTACGGCGTGTACTTCAAGGCCGCGAACAAGTCGCTGGTCTGGTACAACACCAAGGTCTTCGCGAACGCGGGCGCCAAGGAGCCGAAGACCTGGAAGGACCTGCTGACCACGTCGCAGACCCTCTTCGACTCGGGTGTCACCCCGATGTCGATCGGCGGCGCTGACGGCTGGGTGCTCACCGACTGGTTCGAGAACATCTACCTGTCGCAGGCGGGCCCCGACAAGTACGACCAGCTGGCCCAGCACAAGATCAAGTGGACGGACCCGTCCGTCAAGCAGGCACTGACCACGCTGGCGCAGTACTGGGGCAAGAAGGACTACCTGGCGGGCGGCGCCGACGGCACGCTCCAGACGGACTTCCCGACGTCCGTCACGCAGACGTTCACCGGCGGTGACCAGCCGAAGGCGGGCATGGTCTTCGAGGCGGACTTCGCCGGGGCCAACGTCCAGCAGGCCAAGGCGAAGATCGGCACGGACGCCAAGGTCTTCCCGTTCCCGTCGGTCGGCGCGCAGCCGCCCGTCGTCAGTGGCGGCGACGCCGCCGTGGCGCTGAAGGACTCCAAGGCGAGCCAGGCCCTGCTGACCTTCCTGGCCTCTCCGGACGCGGCGACCATCTGGGCCAAGGCGGGCGGCTACCTCTCGCCCGACAAGAACGTGGACCTGGCCGCGTATCCGAACGCCGTGCAGCGTGCGATGGCGAAGGCCCTGATCGACGCGGGTGACAACTTCCGCTACGACATGTCGGACCAGGAGCCGCAGGCCTTCGGTGGCACGCCCGGCAAGGGCGAGTGGAAGGACCTTCAGGACTTCCTGAAGAACCCGAAGGACATCGCGGGCGCGCAGTCCAAGCTGGAGGCCGACGCGGCGAAGGCGTACGGGGGCTGACGGTTCATGACGTCGGCTGCCGTGGGAGGCGCCGACACGAGTACGGCGCCTCCCACGAACAGAAAACGCAAGAGCGTGACGGGCACCAGCAAGTCGGTGGCAGTGCTTTTTCTGCTGCCCGCGCTGGTGCTGCTCGGCGCGCTCGTGGTCTACCCGATCGGGTACTCGCTGATCCGCAGTTTCCTCGGCAACTCCGGAAACAGCTTCGTCGGCCTGGACAACTACAAGGAGCTCTTCTCCGACGACGGCATCCTCACGGCGATCAAGAACACCGCGATCTGGGTGGTGGTGGCGCCGATCGTGGCCACCGCGCTCGGGCTGATCTTCGCGGTGCTGACGGAACGCGTCCGCTGGGGCACCGCGTTCAAACTGATCGTCTTCATGCCGATGGCGATCTCGATGCTGGCCGCCGGGATCATCTTCCGTCTCGTCTACGAGCAGGATCCCGCGCTCGGCGCCGCGAACGCGGTATGGGTGGGGGTGCATGACACCTTCGCCGAGTCGTCGGCGTTCCCGAAGGCCCATCCGGGGATGGACTCACCGCTGAAGCCGGCGGACGGCGGCGCGTTCATCACCAAGGTCCCGGTGCACACGGGCCAGGCGGTGACGCTGCCGATGGTCGGTGTGGCACCCGACCAGATGCCGGACAGCGCCGCGCACGCGAAGGCCGCCAAGGCTGTCCCGGGGAAGATCACCGGGACCACCTGGCAGGACTTCACCCGCGGCAAGGGCGTCGGCGTCCGAGGCGGTGTCGACGCGGCCGAGCTGGGCTATCCCGGCATGAAGATCGAGGCCGTCAAGGGCGGCAAGGTGGTGGACTCGGCGAAGGCCGCGGCCGACGGGACGTTCACCCTGTCGGCCAAGGCGGACGGCGCGCAGCTCAGGCTGCCCGCCGACAACTTCCGTGAGCCCTACAACGGCGTCGAATGGCTCGGCCCGGCGCTCGCGACACCCGCCATCATCGGCTCGTACGTGTGGATGTGGGCCGGTTTCGCGATGGTGCTGATCGCGGCGGGACTCGCCGGGATGCCTCGGGAGCTGCTGGAGGCGGCCCGGGTCGACGGGGCGAACGAGTGGCAGGTCTTTAGGCGGATCACCGTGCCGTTGCTGGCGCCGGTGCTCGCGGTCGTCGTCGTCACGCTGATGATCAACGTCCTGAAGGTCTTCGACCTGGTCTTCATCATCGCTCCGGGCTCGTCACAGGACGACGCGAACGTGCTGGCACTCCAGCTCTACCGCTCGGCCTTCGCCGACGACCGTCCGGGCATCGCCAGCGCCATCGCCATTTTGCTGTTGCTGCTGGTCGTGCCGGTGATGTTGATCAACGTACGACGGCTGCGGCGGGAGGTGCGGCGATGAGTGCCGACAGTGGTACCGCGCAGGGCGCGGTTGTCGGGGCGCCGAAGCGGGCGGCCTCGGCCACGGCCGGCCGGGGTTCCGGTTCCGGTCCGCTCGAAGGACCGGCTCGGTCCTCGCTCGGGTCGCGTGTCGCGGGGCGGCTGAGCGGCGGGCTGCTCCAGGTCTTCCTGATCGTGGTGGGCCTCTTCTGGCTGATGCCCACCGTCGGTCTGCTGCTGACCTCGCTGCGCCACCCGCTCGATATGTCGGGCAGCGGCTGGTGGACGGTGTTCAGCGCACCGTCGAAGCTGACCTTCAACAGCTACCAGAATCTGCTGGACAACTCCGCGATCACGGGTTCCCTGGTCAACTCGCTGCTGATCACCGTCCCTGCGACCTTGCTCGTCGTGGTGATCGGCTCGCTGGCGGGTTACGCCTTCGCCTGGATGGAGTTCCCGGGCCGCGACTGGTGGTTCGTGATCGTGGTCGGACTGCTGGTGGTGCCGGTACAGGTGGCGCTGCTGCCGATTGCGAAACTCTTCGGCAGTATCGGCATTTTCGGCTCGATATTCGGCGTGATCCTTTTCCATGTCGGTTTCGGCCTACCGTTCGCCATCTTCCTGCTGCGGAACTTCTTCGCGGAGATTCCGAAGGAACTGCTGGAGGCGGCACGCCTGGACGGCGCGAGTGAGCTGCGGCTCTTCTTCCGCGTCGTGATGCCGCTGGGCGGGCCCGCCATCGCCTCGCTGGGCATCTTCCAGTTCCTGTGGGTGTGGAACGACATGCTGGTCGCGCTGATCTTCTCCGACGCGGACAGCCAGCCGATCACGGTGGCGCTCCAGACCCAGGTACGGCAGTTCGGCAGCAACGTCGACGTGCTGGCACCGGGCGCGTTCATCTCGATGGTGATTCCGCTGGCGGTGTTCTTCGCCTTCCAGCGGCAGTTCGTGTCGGGCGTGATGGCCGGGGCGGTGAAGTAGCTCTCCGAACATCGAAGGCGGAACGGGGCGGGCCAGATGGATGGCCCGCCCCGTTCCGCGTTCTGCGTTCTCCGTTTTTCGTTGCGGGCCCACTCGTACGACTGGCCCGTCTCCACACGACGACACGGACCCGCCGCAGATTCGGCTCTACCGGCTTAGACGTATATGTCGAAGTAGACTTGTACAGATTCCGTACAGGTCGGCCAGCGGAGGTTGTTGTGGTGCGGGTTTCTGACCGGGCGGTACCCGGGAAGCCGGGCGATGTGGTGGACCGCGACAGAGAGTGGGATCTGCTGGCGGATTTCCTGGCGGACCCGTCCCCGCAGCTACGCCTGGGCGTGGTGTCGGGGCGGCGCAGGCATGGCAAGTCCTTCCTGCTCCAGGCGCTGTCCGAGGCGGTCGGAGGCCTGTATGTCACGGCGATCCGGGAGGAGGGGCGGCTGCCGTCGCTGCGGCGGTTCTCGGACGCCATCGCGGCGTTCGCGGGGTTGCGGGCGGGCACGCTGGACCTGCCGGACTGGCGGGCGGTCCTGACCAGCGCCCTGGACGTCACTGCCCGGGCCGCGGTCCCGCTGCTGGTCATCGACGAGTTGCCGTATCTCCTCCAGCACTCGCCCGAGCTGCCCGGTCTGCTCCAGCAGTTGTACGACGAGCATCAGCGCGGGGCGGGCGCCGGTGCCCGTGTGATCCTGTGCGGGTCGGCCATGAGCGTGATGCACGAACTGCTCTCGGGCACCAAACCGCTGCGCGGACGGGCCGTGGTCGATCTGCGTCTTGGCTCTTTCGACTACCGCACGAGCCGCGCCTTCTGGCGGATCGAGGACCCGTCGACGGCGCTGCGGGTGCACGCGGTCCTCGGCGGGGCTCCGGGCTATCTGCCGGTGGCGGGGCGGCCGGACCCGAACGACGGGTTCGACCAGTGGCTGACGGGCACGCTCCTGAACCCGGGCCGGGCGGTGTTCTCCCGCACGGAGACCGAATTCCTACTGCGCGAAGACCCTCGTATCACCCAGCACACCCTGTACTACGACATCCTCACCGCGATCGCGCAGGGCGCCTCCACTCCGAGCAGGGTGGGCGCCGCGCTGGGCCGGCAGCGCAACGCGGTCACACATCCCCTGGATATTCTGGACTCCATCGGCTATATCAACCGTGACCAGGACATCCTCCGGCCCCGCCACCCCGTGGTGACGCTGGCCGATCCCGTCATCCGTTTCAACCAGTTGGTGACACTGCCGCAGGCGACCGCCGTGGAACAGGGGCTCGCCGAGCAGGTGTGGGCGGCCTCGGCACCGACGTTCAACTCGAAGATCCTCGGCCCGCACTTCGAGGAGTTGGCCCGGGAGTGGACGCGGCGGTATGCGCACACGCTCCTGCTGGACGGGCTGCCTGGGCCGGTCGGCACGACGGAGATCGCCGACCAGGCGGGCCGCCGCAAGCACGAAGTGGACGTCCTCGCCCTGGCCATGGGCGAACGCCCCCAGTCGCCCCGCTCCCGCATCGCCCTGCTCGGCGAGGCGAAGGCCACCGCGGCCCGCCGCGGCCCGGCCGACCTGGAACGCCTGGAGCACATCCGCGGCCTGCTCGCCGCGCAAGGGCATGACACGAGCGGCACGGTGCTGGCCCTGTTCTCGCTTTACGGCTTCCACGACGATCTGGAGGCGGTGGCCGCACGGCGCGGGGATGTGCTGTTGGTCGGGATGGAGACGCTGTACGGGGAGTGAGCGGCCGGGCGGCCGGCGACGTGGTCACGAGCCACCCGCGATCCTCACCCCGGCGAACGCGCTGTCGGCCGCGCCTCGAACTCGTTCCGTATGGCGGTGTTCTTCGCGTTCCAGCGGCAGTTCGTGTCGGGCGGGGCGGCGGGGCGGCGGGGCGGTGAAGTATTCCTCCGGTCACCGAAAGCGGAACGGGGCCACCTGGTGGATGGCCCGCCCCGTTTCTTATTCAGCCCGGGAAAACCCCTTCATGCTTTCGAGGGACAACAACGCGGTGTAATCCGTGAATTGTCCAGCGCACGTACTCTCGGAAGAACTTCCCCACTCATACCCATTCCGGGCCGGGAAGAAATTGGAGGGGCACCCATGGGACGACCACCGGGCGATCTGACGCCCTACCGTTCGAACAGGCACTTCTACGGTTCCGAACTGCGCCGCCACCGCTCCGACGCGGAGCTGTCGCTGGACGGCCTGGCGGGGAAGATTCCGTACAGCAGGAGCCAGCTGCACCGCGTCGAGCGGGCCGAGATCCTGCCACCGCAAGGCTTGTCCGGTGCACTGGACCGGGAGTTCAAAACGGAGGACGACTACTTCCAAAAGCTGCACGAACTCGTACGGCAGAGCCAGGAGATCCATCCCGAGCAGTACCGGCGGAGCATGGAGATGGAGGCGCGGGCACGGCTGATCGCCGTGTACAGCGGCGAGATCGTGCCTGGTCTCCTCCAGACCGGAGCGTACGCACGGGCGCTTTTCCGAACCACCCTTCCGGATACGAGTGAGGAGGAGATCGAGGAGTTGGTGGCGGCTCGCCTGAGCCGCCAAGAACGCCTGCGATCCGCCTCACCACCCAAGCTGTCTGTCATCCTGAACGAGGCTGTAGTACGGCGGCCTGTCGGCGGCCCGGCCGTGATGCGCGCACAATTGGCCGCTCTGGTCGAGCTTGTGGACACTCCCACGGCCATTGTGCAGTTGCTCCCGTTCGATCACGGAGAGCATGGGCTGATGGGGGGCACACTGAAGCTGATGACCCTCGACGACGGCGCGGTGGTGGCCTGGGAAGAGAGCATCCTCATGGGGTCGCTCCTGGAGGACTCGGAGAGCGTCGGTGCCCGCCAGCGCCAATACGATCTGTTGAGGTCTCATGCTCTGCCGCCGAAGCAGACGGCAACGTTCATCCACTCGCTCGTGAAGGAGCTACCCGCATGAACAACTCTTCTGACCTCTCCAACGCGAAGTGGGTCAAGTCCAGCTTCAGCAACGGTAACGGCGGCGACTGCCTCGAATGGTCCCCCGCCACCGCCCACATATCCGGAACCGTCCCCGTCCGCGACTCCAAGAACCCGCACGGCCCGGTGCTCGGCGTCGAACCCGGCGCCTGGTCGTCTTTCGTCTCCGCCGTCAGGCACGGGGCGCTCTGAGGCACCGGAGTCCACCGCCGGCGGGGCGGACCAGTCATGATCCGTCCCCGCCGGTCGGCCAGTGGGGCGTAGCGATGCGGTGTCGGGTCAGGCGACTTCGGTACGGAATCCGTCGAGGTCAGCGATGACCTTCAGGCTTTTCGGCTGGTGGTTCTTCAGGATGGTGTACAGAAGATCGGCATCGATGCGGTCAGCGGGGGCCGGAAGGAACAGAACGCGCCCGTCAGGTTCTCTGATCTCGATCTCGATGTCTCCACCGATGGCCTGCACATACGCGGAGAGCCCGGAGATGAGCCGACCGAGGGAGACCAGTTCATCCGCGCTGGTCTCATCCCATTCGCCGATGCGGGAGAGATCAATGAGGGAGAGGTCAAAGAAGCCGGTTTCCAGGCTGATGACCTGTGCGACTTCGACCCCCATACGGCGGGCTACGTCCTCACGGCTGGCGCGGGCGCGCTCGCGAAGTTCGATGAGCCGGGCACCGCGTTCTTCCGCGGCCAGGCGCTCTGCCTCCCGCTTGATCTCCTCGCGGTCTGCAGGGTCGTCGAAGAACTCGGCGAGCAGGTCATCAGGGGTGTCGTAGACGCCCGGGTGGTTGGTCACCGGCGGCCCTCCTCCGTCTCCTTCAAGTGTCGCTCGTATCGCGCTTCCGCGACGGGAATCATCTCGTCGTACCAACCGCTCCAGTTTCCCGCCTTGCCTCCCGCAGCAAGGATCACGGCCTGCCGCTTCGGGTCAAATACATACAGCAGTCGGATAGCTACCCGGCTGCCGGAGCGCGGCCGTAGTTCCTTCATTGTGTACCTGGAACCGGCGATCCGGTCGGCTGTCGGACGCCCCAGTCCCGGGCCGCGTTCCTGGAGTCGGGTCAGAGCGGCCGTGATGTGCTTCAAGGTGTCCGGGTCAGCTCGCCGGAGCTCGTGCAACCAGGCCCGGACCTCCGGGACGATGACCAACCGGTGGAAGTTCGGGTTCGGCGGTACCAAGCGACGTTCCCCCTGTGCGCTCCGTGCTGTGACGGTAACGTAACGCAACCAAGGAATCCTTCGGACCGCCCCCCCTCGCGGCGCACTCGCCGAAGCGGGGCCACGCCCACGCCTGGGCCCCGGACCGAGGGCGGCCCGCTCGCGGCCATCAGCCGCACGCCCCGCCGCCTCTACCACATTCGGCGTAACCACCCCATCCCACCGGCCCTATATGGGCAAAATGTGATGTATGCCCGAGTCCAACGTCTGGAACAGCCGTCCCGCCTCCGCCTCCGCAGCCCTGTCCGCCCCCGCAGCCGCGCCCCGTTTCAGTGTCATCGTTCCTGCTCACGGGGTTGCCGGACGGCTGTCCCAGGCGTTGGACTCGGTGCTCGGGCAGTCCTTGCGCGTTCCGGGGCCCGGTCCCGTGCGTCCCGTCGGGGTCGAGGTGATCCCGGTCTGCGGGGCGCCCGACGCGCTGGACGGGGCCGTTGCCGCCCGGTACGCGGGCCCAGATCCACGGGTGCGGCCCGTCGTCTCGCCGCCGGAGGCCGGGCTCAGCGGGGCCCGCAACACCGGGATCGCCGCGGCCACCGGTGACTACCTCGTCTTCCTGGACGGAGACGACACGCTGGCGCCCGGTGCGCTGGCCGCCGTCGCCGCGCGGCTGGCCCAAACAGGTGACGTCGATGTGCTCTACGTGGGGCATGAGCGTGTGCACTGGTGGAAGGGGCCGCAGCCGGGCGACGCGGCCGGGGAGCAGTTGCCGAGCGCGCCCGAGGGTGCGTTCGCGCCGGACGAGGCGCCGTGGCTGTGGGGTGCCGCGCTGCCCGCGTGGAGCGCGGTGCACCGGCGGGCCTTCCTCGCCGAGCACGGCCTCGTGTTTCCCGCGGACGCGTACACGGACACCGGCTTCGGCGGTCTGGAACTCCTCGCCGCCGACCGGGTGGCGGTGCTGGAGCGGGTGTGCGTACGGCATCTGCTGCGGCGGCAGGGCAACCGGCTGCTGAAGGAGCCGGGCGCGCACCACTTCGATCTGCTCGACCACGTCGACCTGGTGCTGAGCGATGCGCGCGCCCGCGCCCGTGGCCGCGGCGCGGCGGCCCGTCTCGCGCCGCTCTTCACCCACCTCATGGCCCAGGTCCTGAAGACCGCCGCAGCCGCTCCCGAGCTGCTGCCCGACGGCCTGGGCCGGGCCTTCTTCGCGCGGGCCACCGAGCTGTACCGACGCCATCTGCCGCCTGGGTTCACACCGCCGCCGGGGCGGCTCGGCGTCCAGCACCGGCTGCTCGCGACGGGCGCGTACGGGGCGTTCGCGGCGCTGCGCGGGGCGCGTCGGCAGATGGTGCGCGCCACCGAGAGGACCACCGCGCAGGCCGCCCGCATCCAAGCGCACGCGCCGCACCGCCGCGGCCCGTACGACGCCGCGCTGCGGCGGCCCGTCGATGAGAACCTGGCCGTGTACTGCGCCTACTGGGGCCGCGGCTACTCCTGCAATCCGGCCGCGATCCACGCCGCGGCGCAGCGCCTCGCGCCACACATCCGGTCCGTTTTCCTGGTCACCGAGGAGGCGGCGGAACGCATGCCGGAGGCCGTCGAATACGCCGTCATCGGCACGCCTCGCGCCTGGGAGGTGCTGGCCCGCGCCAAATTCCTCATCAACAACGCCAATTTCGCGAACGCCGTCGTGAAACGCCCCGGCACCGTGCACCTGCAGACCCAGCACGGCACCCCGCTCAAGAAAATGGGCATCGAGCAGGCCGAATATCCGGTGGTGGCGGCGCACAGCGGCAGTTTCCGCAAGCTGCTCACCCGGGTCGACAGATGGGACTACAACCTCTCCTCGAACCGGCACTCCACCGAGGTGTGGGAACGTGAGTTCCCGGCCGACTACGAAATGCTGGAATACGGCTATCCGCGCAACGACGTCTACCAGAGCGCGAGAGCCGACGACGTCGCCCGGATCCGCCGCACCCTCGGCATTCCAGCGGACCGCACGGCGATCCTGTACGCGCCGACGCACCGCGACTACCGCGCCTCCTTCCGCGCCCAGCTCGACCTTGCCGAGTTCTGCGCGGCGGCGGGCGAGGAGTTCGTGGTGCTGCTGCGGGCGCACTATTTCTACGAGTCCGCCGAGGACGGGCCGGGCGAGAGCGGTGCGCACGGCGGGAGCGCCCCGGACCCGGCCGCCGGCCGCATCATCGACGTGACCGGGCACCCCAGCGCCGAGGAGGTCTGCCTCGCGGCGGACGCGCTCGTCACGGACTATTCGTCGGTCATGTTCGACTACGCCAACCTGGACCGGCCCATCGTCGTGTACGCGGACGACTGGGAGGTGTACCGCCAGACGCGCGGCGTCACCTTCGACGTGACCGCGTGCCCGCCGGGCCCGCTCGCCCGCACCGGGGACGAGCTCGCGCGGATCTTCCGGGACGGCTCGTGGGCGGGGGCGCGGTCGGCGCGGCTGCGGGAGCGGTTCCGGGAGCGGTTTTGCGCCTGGGACGACGGGTTCGCGGCGGAGCGTGTGGTGCGGCGGGTGCTGCTGGGCGAGCCGCCCGAGGCGCTGCCGCCGGTGGTACCGCTCGCCGAGCGCACCCCGGCCCCGGCCGCCCGACACGCGGCCACCACCGCCAGCACCGCCACCGCCACCGCCACCACTGCCGCCCAGGACGGCCCCGCCGTCCCGGGGTCCGCCAGCCCGGAGAGCTGACCCGTGCCCCAGCCCGAAGACCCGCCCGCGTACCGACCCGGAGAGCCGACCGTGCCCCGTTTCAGCGTCATCGTGCCCGTCTTCAAGGTCCAGGGTTATCTGCGCGCCTGCCTGGACTCGGTGCTCGGCCAGTCGTTCCGGGACATGGAGGTGATCGCCGTCGACGACTGCTCGCCGGACGGCTGCGGCGCGATCCTCGACGAGTACGCGGCCCGCGACGCGCGCGTGACGGTGCTGCACCTGCCGCAGAACGTCGGCCTCGGCCGGGCCCGCAACGCGGGTGTGCCGCACGCCCGCGGCGACTACGTGCTCTTCCTCGACAGCGACGACTCGTACACACCGGGCATTCTGGCCGCCGTCGACGAGCGCCTGGCCGCGACCGGCGACCCGGACATCCTGGTCTTCGACCACGTGCGCACCCACTGGTGGGGGCCGAGCGGGCGCAGCGCCGCCGCGGACCTCCTGGAGCGGGCCGGCACGGACACGCTCCGGATCCGCGAGAACCCCGAGTTCCTGCAGTTGTTCCTGGTCGCCTGGAACAAGGCGTACCGCCGCGACTTCTATCTCGCGAACGATCTCGCGTACGCGCCGGGCCTGTACGAGGACGCGCCGGTCACCTACCGCGCGATGGTCACCGCGGAGCGCATCGCCTGCCTGGACCGGGTCGGTGTCGAGTACCGGCAGCGGCGGCAGGGCGCGATCACCCGCACTCCCGGGCGCAAGCACTTCGACATCTTCCCGCAGTACGAGGAGCTGTTCGCGCAGCTCGACGCGCGCCCCGAGCTGTCCTGGTCCCGGCCGCTGCTCTTCGAACGGGCCCTGGACCACATGCTGTTCACCCTGGGCCGCCCGGAGCGCGTGACGGCCGCCGACCGCGCGGACTTCTACGCCCGCGCCGCCGCGTTCCACCGCCGCCACCAGACCGCCGACTTCCCTCTGCCCGGCGGTCTGCGCGGCGCCGAGATGCGGCTACTGGCCGGCGCCCCGTACGCGGCGTACCAGGCGCTGCACCGGCTGAACGGCGCCCGCGGCCCGCTGCTGGAAGGGGCCGCCCGAGTGCGCGCGGCGGTGGTCTCGCGCGCCGATTCCCGCTGGTACGCGGCCCAGCTGCGCCGTCCGCTCGATCCGCACCTGGTGCTCTACGCGTCCGGCCACCACCGCGGTGTGTCGGGCGATCCGGCCGCCGTCCACGCATGTGCGCGCGTGCTCGCCCCGCATCTGCGCGGAGTGTGGGTGGTGCACCCGGATGCGGTACGGAAGGTGCCGCCCGACGTCGACTGCGTGACCGTCGGCTCCCGCCGCTACTACGAGGTCGCGGCCCGCGCCACCTACTGGGTGAACAACGTCAACTGGCCCGGCAACCTGGTCAAACGCCCCGGCACCGTGCACATCCACACCCACCTCGGCACCCCGCTCAAGCACATGGCCGTCGACCTGCGAGGCCGCCCCGGCGCGCGGTACGGCTTCGATGTGCGGGCCATGCTGCGGCGCAGCGACCGGTGGGACATCGGCCTTGTCGCGGGCCGGTACGCCGAGGAGGTCTGGGAGCGCGCGTTCCCGTGTCACTTCCGCTCGCTGCACAGCGGCAGCCCGCGCAACGACGTGCTGGTCCGCGGCGACCGGGAGCGCGCCGCCGCCACCCGCCGCAGACTGGGCATCCCCGACGGCCAAACGGTCGTGCTGTACGCACCGACACCGCGCGAGTACCGCCGCGGCCGGTACGCCGAACGCATCGACCTCGAACGGTTCGCGACGGCTCTCGGCCCGCACCGCACCCTCGTCCTGCGCCTGCACCCGTCCCTGGCCGAGCACCCTGCCCGCGCGCTCCTCCCCCGCGATCTGCACCGCCGCGGCCTGCTCGTGGACGCCACCGACGAACCGCACGTCGAAGACCTGATGCTCGCCTCCGACGCGCTGATCACGGACTACTCGGCCCTGATGTTCGACTACGTCCTGCTGGACCGCCCGGTGATCGTGCACGCCGACGACTGGCACGCCTACCGCGCGGTACGCGGTACCTACTTCGACGTCACCGCCTGCCCACCCGGCCATGTCACCCGCACCTTCGACGAGCTCACGGCCCTCTTCGACCCGGCCGCCCAGACCTGGCGCGACCCGGAGTCGGCCCGGCTGCGCGCCGCCTTCCACGCCCGTTTCTGCGAGTTCGAGGACGGCCATGCGGCGGAACGAGTGGTGCGGGAGGTGCTGCTCGGAGAGCCGGCGCCGGTGCGGGCGGGCGGTTCGGGTGGTGGTCCGGGGGCGACGCGGCTCGGCTCGCGGGTGGCCGACGGTACGTTCCCGGCGGCCAAGGCGGCGCCGGCCTGGGAGGTGGGTGACGCGTGAGGACGGGCGCGGACACGACGGCCGGTATGGGGCCCGAAGCCGATCCGAGCGGGCCCGACGCGGCGGCCCGCACCATCCACCAGCGCCTGACCGGCCCGGGAGGCAACTCGGGGCCGGCCGCCGGCGCACGCCGCAGGCGCCTCGTACACGGCTGGACGATCACGCTGGTGGCGGCGCCGACCACGGCCCTGTTCGCACTCGGCTACCGCCGGCGGTGGATCTGCGACGACGGCCTGATCTATCTGCGTCCCGTCCGGCAGATCCTCGCGGGCAACGGTCCGGTGTTCAACGTGGGCGAGCGGGCGGAGAGTTCCACGGGCGCGCTGTGGCAGTGGCTGCTGGCCCTGGCCACCTGGCTCACCGGCAACGATCCGGCCTTCCTCGCGGTCGGCCTCGGCCTCGCGCTGAGCACGGCGGGGTACGGGATGGCACTGTGGACGACCTGCCGTCTGCACGGGTACGGCGGCGGGAGCGGGAGCCGTTTCCTTCTTCCGGCGGGCATCCTCGTCCTGCTCGCCGTGCCGCCTTTCTGGTCGTATATGACCTCCGGTCTGGAGAGCGGCCTCGGCACGTTCTGGACGGCACTCGCATGGTGGCTGCTGGTGCGCACCCGGCGCGCGGCACCGCGGCGGACGGCGCGGGAACAGACCGCGGCGGCCTTCGTCTTCGGGCTCGGCTGGCTGGTGCGGCCGGATCTGGCGGTGGTGTCGGTCTGCTTCCTGGCCGCCCAGTGGTGGGTGCTGCGCCCCGCACCGGCGCGCACGGCGCGGCTGCTGGGCGCGGCGGCGCTGGTTCCGTGCGGCTACGAGGTGTTCCGCGCCGGATACTACGGCGTCCTGCTGCCGCTGCCCGCCCTCGCGAAGGAGGCCGGGGCCAGCGACTGGCAGCGCGGCGCCCGCTACGTCCAGGAGACCCTGGGCCCGTACTGGCTGTGGCCCGCCGCGGCCGTACTCACCACCGTCGCCGTCCAGCTGACGATGCGCACCCTGCGCGGCACCCCGGCGCCCGCACACCACAGCCCCGGCCGAACTCCCCGCACCGACCCGAATCCGCCAGCCCGCGCGGACACCTCCGCCCGCCCTCCGTGCGCCGTGCTCCTGGCCCCGCCGACCGCCGGACTGCTGCTCACCGCCTATGTGATGCGGGTCGGCGGCGACTACATGCACGCACGCATGATCCTGCCCGCGCTCTTCCTGCTCCTGCTGCCGTTCCTCGTGGTCCCTGGGACACGGCTCACCGCGGCGGCGGCCGGCCTGCTGCTGGTCTGGCTCACGGCGGCCGTCAGCCCGCTGCGGCAACCGTTCGACCTGCGCGGGTCCGCGACGACGTTCAATGTGCGCAGCTCCGACGTGGGCTACACGCACGACCACAACCCGGTGCGCACGGCGACCTGGGTGCGCCACTGGCCGCGCCTGCCGCACGCGACCGCGCTGCTGACCCGGATCGAACGCGCCGGAGGGCCGACGCTCCTCTACTTCGACGCCCACCGCCAACTGCACACCACACCGCTGCCGCCCGGCTCCCCGTACCGCGTGGTCATGGTCGGACGGCACCTCGGTGTCACGGGCGCCGCCGTCTCCCTCGACGACTACGTGAACGACGCCTGGGGCCTGGCCAGCCCGATCGGCGCCCATCTGGCCCTGGAACGCTGGGCCTGGCCGGGCCATGAGAAGTTCCTGCGCAACCACTGGATCTTCGCCGACTGGGCGCCGCCGGCGCCGCCCGCGGCCGACCTGCGCCGCGCGGACATCTCCCGCGCCGACCTCACCGCCGCCCGCACCGCCCTGACCTGCGGCCCGCTTGCCGAACTGAAGCAGTCGACACGCGCCCCGCTCACCCCGTCCCGGTTCTGGAAGAACCTCACAGGCGCCTACGCCCGCACCCACTTCCGCTTCTCCCGCGCCCCCCGCACAGCCCGCACGCAGCTGTGCGGCGACCGGGCGTAAGCGGCCACCCAGGAACCCCGCACGACACGCCCCGCGCCCCTTCGCGACCCACTCCTGAGGGAGAAACGGGACAAAGTCACTAGCATGAACCGGGCAAACCAGCAAAAGGAGACAATTGCACAGCCCGTTCCAGCTATGTCCGCCGTTCCCGTCGTTCCTGGTCGTTCCCGCCGCCGTCGGAGCAGTCGGCCGACGGCCTACGAAAGGTCCGTCACCGTGCAGCCGCGTCTGAGCGTCGTCGTGCCGATCCGCAACGCAGAGCAGTGTCTGACGGAGTGTCTGAAGTCCATCGCGGGGCAGACGCTGTCCTGCTTCGAGGCCGTACTCGTCGACGACGGCTCCACCGACGACAGCCCCCGCATCGCCCAGGACTTCGCCGCCCGCGACCAGCGCTTCAGATATGTCCGCCGGGAGAGCGCGGCGGGCCTGAGCGCCGCCCGGAACACAGGTGTCCACGAGAGCCCGCGCAGCGTCGAGTTCCTGGCCTTCGCGGACGCCGACGACGTCGTTCCGCACCACGCCTACGACCGGCTGATCGCGAGCCTGGACACCACCGGTTCCGCCTTCGCCGCCGGCAACGTCTGGCAACTCGGCAGGTACGGACGGCGCCAGGGGCCCGCCTACCGCTGGCTCACCGAGGCCCGCCCCCGTACCCACATCACCCGCGACCCGCGCCTGCTCGCCGACCGCTCCGCCCGGAACAAGGTCTTCCGGCGGGCCTTCTGGGACCGGCACGCACTGGCCTTCCCCGAAGGCAGGCGGTACGAGTCCGCGCGGGTCGTCATCCCCGCGCACTTCCTGGCCCAGTCCGTCGACCTGCTGGCCGATCATGTCTCCTACCAGCGGGTACGGCAGGACGCGTCGACCCTGCCGCCGGGCGCCGACGCCAAGGCGGTGCGCGACCGGATCGCCGCCTGCGACCACGTCAGCCGGTTCCTCGCCATCCAGCAGCCCGGGCACAAGACGGCGTACGACGCGTCCTGCCTGAGCGGTGACCTGCTGCCGTTCCTCGCGGCGCTGCCCGCGGGCGGGCCCGCGTACCGCGAGGCGTTCCTCGCGGACGCGGCGGACTTCGTCAGCCGCGTCGATCCCGCGGCGTTCGAGGGGCTGCCCACGGGGCTGCGGGTGAAGTGGTGCCTGGTGCGCGAACGGCGCCTGCCCGAACTGCTGGAGCTGCTGACCTCGGGAGTGCAGGACGGCGGCGGGTTCGCGGGAGCCGGCCTGGGCACGGACTTCGGCGGGCTGCCTGGCTTCGCCGGTCACGGCGGTTGCGGTGAGCCCGATGGTCAGGACGCTGCGGGCCACGGTGCCGACTCGGCGTTCCTGGTGAAGGGACGGTTCCTGAAGCGAGCCGCGTTCCCTGGCGTCAGGGACGAGGACGGCCGGACGGAAGGTACCGGGTGGCCGGGCGGGTCCGGGTGGGCGACCCGGCTCGGCCGCGGTGCACTGCCCGTCGTCGCCAGGGTGCGCGAGATCAGCTGGGACGCGGCCGGACGGCTGCGCGTCACCGGCTACGCGTACGTACGGAATCTGGCGGCCGCGCGGCCGCTCCAGTCGGTCAAGGCCGGTGTGCTCATGTCCGATCCGGCGCCCGGCGGCAGGGGCTGGGAGCGGGGGCGGTTGCCGGGTGCGGACGGGGGCGCGGGGGTTCTGCGTGGGCCTTTGGGGATGCGCAGGGTGCGGTGGCTGCCGACCAGGTCCGTCTGCGATCCGGATGCCACCGCCGACTCCCGCCAGCATCTGCACTGTTACGACCAGGCCGGCTTCGAGATCACCGTCGACCCGGTGAAACTCAAGGTCAAAGGCGGTTGGCAGGCGGGTGACTGGCTGCTCGGGGTGCTCGTCGGGGGGCACGGCACGGTACGGCACGCGCCGGTGCTCGCCATCGAGGCGGCGGCCCGGCAGCACGTCGTACGGGAGCTGTGCGAGCTGGTCGCCGCCTGTGACGCGGACCCGGGCGCCGACGGCGCCCTCGTCATCGATCCCGGCGCCCGCCGGCTGCGCCTCGCGGCCGGCTTCGACGCCCAGGGACGACTGCGCCTGAGCCTCGTCGAGCATCCGGTCCGCATCGAGGGCCACCGCCGGGAGGGCAACGACCTGGTGTTCAGCGGGCGGTCGTACGGAGCCGCGGACAGGAACGGGGACGGGTTCCAGCTGCCTGTGGCCCTGCGGCTGTCCCGCGCGGACGCCGAAGGCTCCTCCACCGGCAGGACGGGCACCGGAATCGTCATCGAGGCACCGCTGACCGGCCCGACCGAGCGCGACGCCCCGGCCGAACCGGGCCAGGCCGTCCCGGCGGCGCAGCCGGACACCTCAACGCCACCCAAACCGGCACCGGAACCGTCGGCAGCACCACACCAACCGACACCAGAGACCCCGGCGGCCTCAACGACTACAGCAGACGAGCCGTCGCCGCCCGCCCCGGTCCTGCCGCCCCCGGCCGGCGACCGTTTCGAGATCCGCGTCCCCCTGTCCCAGCTAGCCGACGTGCCGCCGCCCGTCCACCGCGCGCCCAGAGAGGTCCCGCCCCCGTACACCGAGCCCTGGCGGGCCGAACTGGTCATGGCCGACGGCACCCTGACGCCCCCGCCCGCCGTCCTCACCCTGCCGCCGGGCCGCTACCCGCTCCACGACGGCCGCGAACTCTGCGCCACGGCCGACGACCAGGGCAGACTCACCGTCGAACTCACCCGGCGCCCGATCGCCGACACGGTCATCTGGTCGGCGGACGGAACCCTGACGATCTCCGGGACGCTGGGCGGCGCGCGGGACGGCGGCGGCGAACCCGGCGACGATGTCACGGCCCTGCTGGTGCTGCGGCACGCCGAGCTCGCAGAGGAGGTGTCGTTTCCGCTGGTCCGCGGGCCCGGAACGGCCTTCTCCGCGGCCTTCGCACCGGGCGGCGGCACGCTTCGCGAGGGCCGCTGGTACGCGTACGTACGTCAGGTGTGTCCCGTGCCGACCGACAGCGCCCCCGCCCCCGACATCCCCCTGCACGCCCTGGCGCCCCTGGCCGCCGCCCTGCCCGCTCACCACACCGTCGAAGGCCGGGAGTTCACCGTCGACCGGCGGCACGGGGACCGGCTGTTCGTGGCGGCGGGATCGGTGCTGGCGCCCGCCGATCGTGGCCCCTACCGCCGCCACCGGCTGCGTACCGAGCACTACCCACGACAGCGCGAACTCCCGCTGCACGACGCGATCCTCTACACCGCGGGCCGGGGCGACGACTCACCGCGCGCCGTGCACGAGGAGCTGGTGCGCCGCGGCACCGAGGTCGAGCACCTGTGGGTCACCCGCGACCAGCAGACCCACGTACCGCCGCTGGCGCACCCCGTCGAGGAGTACAGCACGGCCTGGTACGAGGCGCTGGCGCGCTGCCGCCGCATCGTGGCCTGTGACCAGCTGCCGGACTTCTTCCGGCGCCGCCCGGACCAGACCGTCGTCCAGACCTGGCACGGCGTCCCCCTCAAACGCATCGGCGCCGATCTGAAGGGCACCCGTTACGCCCACCACGCCCGTCTCGAAGCGCTGCCGCGGCTCGCCGCCCAGTGGAGCGTGCTGGTCTCCCCGAACCGGTTCGCGGCCCGCCACCTGTGCCGGGCTCTCGCCTACGACGGCGAGTTGCTGCAGGCCGGTTCGCCGCGCAACGACATCCTCTTCGCCGCCGACCGCGACAAGACCGCGGAACGGCTGAAAAACCGGCTCGGCATCACCGAGGACCAGCGGGTCATCCTGTACGCGCCGACCTACCGCGACCACGACGGCCTGCCCGCCGGCGCCCCGCCGGCCACCGTCCCATCCGCCGGCTCCTCTTACCACCCGGCCTTCGACTTGTGCACCGCGGAACGCGCCCTCGGTACCGGCTCGTCACCGGATGTCCTCCTGGTCCGCAGGCATCCCCTGACCACGGGCCCCCTCCCCCGTGCGCACGTCCCCTTGGTGCGCGATGTCACCCACCACCCGCACACCGCCGAACTGCTGCTCATCGCGGACGTCCTGATCACGGACTACTCGTCCCTGATGTTCGACTTCGCCCACACCGGCCGCCCGATGCTCTTCCACACCCCCGACCTGGCCCACTACCGCGACCCGGCCAACCGCGGCTTCACCTTCGACTTCGAGACCCGCGCGCCCGGTCCCCTACTTGCGTCCACCGAGGAGGTCCTCAGCTCCCTGGGCGACCTGGACGCCGTCACCGCCCAGCACGCCGACGCGTACGCCGCCTTCCGCGAGGCGTACTGCGATCTGGACGACGGCCGGGCGGCCACACGAGTGGCGGACCGTCTGATGCGCTGACGCCGGCCGACCCGCCGGCCCGGACGATCACACCGGAGCACGCATCACCCCGCCGTGCCCCGACAGGCCGAGCGGATCTTGTAGAAGTAGCTGAGGTACTGCGCGTGATAGGCGGCACTGGTGATCCGCACGAACGCCTGGTCGGAGGAGCGCAGCGACGAGCCGTCGAAATTCGAGCTGCCCGTGTAGACGCGGGGCGTGATGTCACCGTTGTAGTCGCCGTCCAACAGCATGAATTTGTTGTGCACCCGGACGTCGATTTCCGGTGCCACATGGATGCTGCACGGCAGGTACTCGATTCCGGCGTCGTCGAGTATGCCGGTGATGGTGGCGTCGCTCGTCGTGTAGATGACGTCCACCCAGCAGCCCGCCGCGCGCAGCGCCGCGAGTTTCGTCGCCACCTGCTTCCGTGAGGAGAGGAAGTTCAGCATGACGATACGGATATCGGTCTGGTGCTTTCCGCCGTCGGTGCCGGTGTAGGAGCAGCTGACTTCGTCGAGGGCGTTGACGATGGTGTCGCTGGCCGGATTGTTGTACGAGGAGTCCGCGCGCGGAAAGAAATAGGCGCGGTAGGTGCTGCCGGTGGGAGTGCTCCGGTAATAGCTGTTGTTGCCGGTGCTGGAGTGCCGTGCCGCCCGCTCGGCCTCGTGGTACGCGGCATAGGCGTCGTACACGGTGGCGTCGGTGAAGGTCACGGAGTCGTTGTAGGACTCGACCTTGTACCAGTCGCTGAGATTCGAGGAGGTCTGGAAGACGACCTTCGTATAACTGGTGCCGTCGTCGAAGGGACCGACCTTCGAGAAGAGGAAGTACTTGTTGTGGTTGTAGGCGGGACCGGGCGGGGCGGTGGCCAGGCAGCCGCGCTGCACGTCGTCCACGCCGTCGTTGTCCTCGAACTGGTCGTCGCAGACGACGATCCAGGAACTCTTGGTGTCGTCGCTGCCGAGTCCCGTGGTGGGGTTCTTGAGCGCGTTCCAGGCCGCGGGGTCCGCCCCGTCCTCGAATGTGGAGTCGTCGACGATGATTTTGACGTTGACTCCGCGGTCGTGCGCGGCGATGAGGGCGTTGGCTACGCCCATGTCCGAGAACTGGAACATCGAGCCGCGAATGTCCTGAACCGCGGGAGTGGCGTCGATCAGCTCGATAAGCTGGGTGAAGATCGCGGCCTGTGATTCGGCGGCACCGAGCGGGTCGTTGAAGACCGGCCCGTTGATCACCGGTTTGGTGACGGCGGCGGCCGGATCAGCGGTGTAAGCCAGGAATCCGGCGATGAGTGAGAGAAGAAGTGCGACGAGCGCGGGAATACGCGCTCCCGGTCTGCTGCGCATGCCGAAACCCCCCGTGAATGCGGCTGCTTCGGCCGGACTCTATGGGGCCGACGGCATGACTGTCAGCGCATCGGATCGGTCAACTCCACGAAATTGTCCATGAGTTGTCACCAGGTGCACGTGGTTCACATGGTTCACGTGGACCACACCAGACACCAGACAGCTCAGCGCTTCAGCGCTACAACGGCGGGGCCTGCACGACGCCGGCGAGGACCGTGGTCACGACCTTGTGGACGGCTGCGGCTCCGGCGGGCCGGCGCTCGCGGTCGGCGAACAGCAGGTGCCCGGCGCCGATCAGCGTGGGCGCGAGCGTGTCGATGTCGGCGTCGGCCGCGATGCGGCCCAGTTCGCGCTCGGCGGCGAGGTAGGACGGCGATCATCGCCGCGGCCTCGGCCAGCAGCGGGACGCCGGTCGGCGTGGTCTCGGCGCAGCCGGGCGCGCAGCTCGTCGCGGAAGGTGATGAGGCCGACGATCGCCACGGCGACCGACCCGAACAGGTCGGTCAGCGCGCCGGTGAGGTTGCCGGCGACGGTGCCGGTCCCGGCGGACTCGCGCAGTGCGGCGGCCTGGGCGTCGATCCGGGCGACCCGGTCGAGCACGAGCTCGGCGAGGAACGCGTCGAAGTCGGCGAAGTGCCGGTGCAGGACGCCCTTGGCGCAGCCCGCCTCCGTGGTGACCGCCCGGCTGGTCAGCGCGCTCGGCCCGTCGCGGAGCAGGACGCGCTCGGCGGCGTCGAACAGCTGCTCGCGCGCGTCGCGGAGGGCCACCCCTGTCGGCACCGTGCCGTCTCCTCCTGTCACTGACCGCGACACGGTTGACGAGTGGGCATGCGCCCACTAAAGTGGGCGCATGCCCACTCTACCGCCGGCCAAGCCGGGCCATCCGCCGACCGAGCCTCACAGGCACCGGCAGATGGCCGAGTCGTTCGGCACGGACGCCGAACGCTACGACCGGGCCCGGCCCCGCTACCCCGACGCCCTGGTGGAGCGGATCGTCGCCGGCGAGCCCCGGGCCCGACGTCCTCGACGTCGGCTGCGGCACCGGCATCGCCGCCCGGCAGTTCCAGGCGGCCGGCTGCACGGTGCTCGGGGTCGAGCCCGACGCGCGGATGGCCGACCTCGCGCGGCGCACCGGGGTCGAGCGTCGAGGTGGCGACGTTCGAGGCCTGGGAGCCGGCCGGCCGGATGTTCGACGCGGTCGTCGCCGCGCCAGGCCTGGCACTGGGTGGACCCGGTCGCGGGCGCGGCCAAGGCGGCGCAGGTGCTGCGGCCCGGCGGCCGGCTGGCGGTGTTCTGGAACGTGTTCCAGCCGCCGCCCGACGTCGCGGACGCCTTCGCCGCGGTCTACCGCCGGGTGGTGCCCGACTCGCCGTTCGACCTCCGGAGCAGATGACACGGCCCTGGACGCGCTACCAGCGGCTGTACGCCAAGGTCGCCGACGGGATCCGGCGAGGCGGGCGGGTTCGGCGACCCGGAGCAGTGGCGGATTCGACTGGGAGCAGCCCTACACCCGGGACGAGTGGCTGGACCAGATGCCCACCCACGGCTCGCTTCACCCGGCTCCCGCCGGACAAGCTGGCGGAGATGCTGGAGGGCGTCGGGGCCGCCATCGACGCGATGGGCGGCGGCTTTCACGATGCGTCTACGCGACGGTGGCGGTCACCGCGGCACGAAGCCGACGCCGCCTGACCCGGCTCTCCCGGCCGTCACTCGCCCGAGTAGCGCCTCGTCGCGCGCTGCCGGGGCGGGATGATGAGCTTCTGCGCGATCTGCAAGACGGGCACGCCGTCGGCGTGCAGGGTGCGGGGTAGGCCGTCATGGCAGATGCTTATGAAGGAGGTCGCGTGAGCGACGACGAGAAGTCCCGTCTCGGCGAGTTCAGCACCCAGTTGAAAAGCGCCGACATCGACGTCGTCCGCAAGGCTCTGGACGACTACCAGTCGGCGCAGGCGGACACCAGGTGGGGCGTGGACAACCCCTACTGGCCACTGGCCGACGAGGTGCGCTTCGCCGCCCGGGACCTCCTCGGACAGCCTCCCTCCGGCCGCAGCCACACGAGCGCTCTCACCGTGCTGTGGCATCTCGCCGAGGAGGAGGACGCGGACTTGATCGCCGACGCTCTCGAAGGCTCCCCGGATTCCGAGGTGCGGGAGACGGCGCTTCTCGCGGCCGGCACCGCCCTCGCACAGGGCGAGGAGCCGAACCGGCGGCTGCTGGCGCTGATCACCGCCATGGTGCTGGACGAGGGCCTCGACGTGCAGGACCGCAAGGACGCCGTGCAGGCCCTGGACGATCTCGATCATCCGGAGATCGAGGACCTCATCGTCCGTCTCAGTGAGTCGTCCGAACTGGAACTCCAGGTGTACGCGGCGGGTTGTCTCGCCACGCCCCTGCGGCTCCGCGTCCACCGCGACCACGTCAGGCGGCTCGCAACGTCCTGGCCAAAGGAAGCGGGTTGGGAGGCCAAACACATTCGCGAAGTGCTCGAAGGCTTCCACAGCACCTACTGGAAAGACACCGAACTGGACGATCCGGTACTCCGGAAGGCCCATGACGAGCTGAGGTTCCCGCTCAGCGACGAGGGATGCCTGCACGCATTCGCCACCCTGCTCCGCAGCGAGGACCCGGTCGCCGTGGGCATCGCGCTCGACCATTACGAGTCCTCGGACGGACTGCGTCATGTCCTTCAGGACGAGGAACGTGCCGAGGCCTACCTGCCCGAGGCGCTGGCCCGCGCTCGTGAGGTGCTCCGGCGCCCGATGTCTCCCGCCGAGGTGAGCGCCCTGAACATGATCGGGGCGCGGCACGCCGAGCCCGGCGACGCCGACCTCCTGCTGGACGTTTTCACGCGCACGGACTCGGACGCGGTGCGCAGGGAGGCCATCTGGATGGCCTACGGCGTACTCGACGAGGCCGAGGTGAAGGACGAGTGGCTCGTCGCCGCCCTGGTCGACCTGATCTTCGATGAGTCCGTCGGCTTCTACGCCACGAAGGAGACGGCGATCCGCGTCCTGGCCGACAGTCTCGGCGCGGACGCGGACGACATTCTCCTCCGGGCGCTCTACGAGGGTGAGCCGAAGGTGCAGGCCCACGCGTCCTATTACCTGGTCAAAACGGGAGGCCTGGATCGGCACCGCCCCGTCCTGGAGGAGGTCGCCGAGAGCTGGGGCGACCGGCCTCCCCACCGTCCCTGGGGCGAAGACCTCATTGAGCTGATCTTCGGCAAGCCGCACAGCGTCCACTGGGAAGGACACCGGCTGGCGGACCCGGACCTGTATCGCGCCCACAAGAGACTGCGGGCTCCCACCGTGGACGAGTCGTATCACCAGGCACTTCGCACACTGCTGGAAAGCGACGACCAGGCGGCCGTCGGTATCGCCCTCGACCACTGGTGGAGTCCTGCCGGCGCCGTACTGCGGGGCGGCGAGGAAGCACGTGAACCGGAGAGGGCACTCGTCCTGGACCGCATCCGGGAGCTGCTGCGGCAGCCTCCCTCACCGGCCGAGCTCCACCGCGGTTACGGGCCCGAGGCCAAGCACCTCAGCGCACTGTCGGCGCTGGACGTCGTGGCAGCAAAAGAGCCGTCCCTGCTGGCCGAGGTCGTGCAGGCCGCCGCGAGCGATGACGTTCGCCAGGGGGTTCTCGATGCGGTGGAAGCGGTGTTCGACGATGCGCAGGAGGCCGGCCTACAGCTCGTCGAGGCGCTTGAGAAGGTCGCCTGCGACGAGAACGTGCCGCTGCACGACCGCGTCAGGGCACGGGAACTGCTGGACGCGAGCAGGTAACGCACGGGCGCGGCAAGCTCCTGGTCCTGGATCGGATCTGCTGGTCGGCAGCCGGAGCATGGGCCGGCGTCCGGGGCCGCACGTCCGCACGACACACCCCGGAATACCGGTGAGCCGACCGGACGACTCGCCTACCGGCCCATTCCCGGCTTTCAGCCGGCGAGCTCCAGCCGCATGGCCCGCAACTCGCGGGTCGCGGCCGGCAGATCACACCAGTCGGAATCGGGGACGGCGTCCTCCCAGAACATGTACATCTGGCCCGAGCGCGTCCAGCCAGCAGATCGATGATCTGCGTGAACGCCGTCGGTGCGAACGCCGGAACCAGATCGTCGCAGTCCTCGAATTCGGTCCGCAGCGCGCGCCCCGCCTGCAGGCGCAGCCAGGCCGCCGCGGCGAAGGCCGCCTGGGATATCACGTGCAGCGCCCGGTCCTGGTCCTCGGAGTAGCACAGGCCCATCCCGGTCAGGTGGTTATGGATCGCATCGGCGTCGACCGGCTCCCCGACCGCTGCCGTCGGATTCCGTGCACCGCCTCCGGGGTCGACAGCTCGGGCTCGTCGCTGAACTCGTCGGCCGGGAGGGTGTCGAGCAGGGGGGCTATGAGGCGGTAGAGACGGGAGAGCTGTTCGTTCGGAGTCAAGTTGTCGGCCAACTCGGCCGTGGCCCCGAGGAGATCGGGGTACGTCGTATCCGTCATACGGGCCTGGATAGCACACGGCACCGACAGAACGCCGTCGCACCGGCGCTGACCGGCGAGATCTGGTACGTGTGCGGGCCCCGCGCGCCACAGAGGGCCCGGATGCAAGTCCGGACCCTCTGGTTCCCCCGTTGGCCTCCCCCGTGTGCTGAAGCGGAGTGTTCAGCATGACCACTGTGACGAATGGGTCCGGTGACTGTCTTGAAGAAATGCGCAGTCCTGGTTCCGGTTCAGCCCGCGGCCCGGCCCGCGGACTGGGACGCGCCGTCCGGCGCATGCCCGGGAACGCGGGCATCGGGGCCGCTGCCGGGAACCTGGAAGGTGGTGACACGGCCGTGGACCCGGTTGCGGGTCAGCGGATGGGACGGGTGCGGCGTGTACGCGGGCAGCAGGCGCGACGGCGGGACCCGGTCATCCGCCGTACCTCCCGGCTCATATGCGCCTGATCGGAGAATCCGCAGGCCAGCGCGGTCCTGGGCGCCATCGTGGCCGCGCTTGAGCAGTTGCAGGGCACGCTGTAACCGCATCACGCGGGCCACCGCCTTGAGCGGCAGGCCGATCTGCTGACGGAAACGGTTCTCCAGCTGGCGGAGCCCCAAGTCGGTCCGGGCGGCGAGCTCCCGGATGGGTACTGTCCCGGCGGTGCGCTGGAGTTCCTGCCAGGCCCACAGCAATCTGCGGTGCGCAGGCGGGGCCCTGATCCCACCAGCGCTCGAAGTCGCGTCGACAGGTCGAACCGCGCCGCCAGTCCGGCAGCCAGGCGAGCGTCTCGGTGAGCCGGTTGACGCGGGCTCCGACCAGGTCGGAAGGGCCGACGATCCGCTCGGCCTACTCATGCATCGTGACGCCGAAGAGCCGGTAGGCGGCCCAGGGCGCGAGCACGATCTCCATCCCGTACAGGCGGCCGCTGTGCTCGCCGATCGACGCCCGGGAGCGCAGCGGGGAGAGCAGGGACGTGTGGGACTGGGGCGACAGCGGCGACAGCGGTGTGGCGAGACGGCCGGACGACTGGCCCGCCGGCGTCCGCTCCTGCGACATCCGCCGCCCTTGCGGTCGAGCCTCGGGACGCGCACCACGCAGGGCGCCCCCTCGCGCGGCCGGCCGGGGCTGCGGCGATGCGTCCGGCGGAGCGGTGAGGTCGGTGATCCACAAGTGGTGCTCGAAGCCCAGCCACAGAGTCACCGTCCCGGACGGCACCTCCAGCCGCCGGTGCGGACTGGCCAGGGACAGCCGGATCCCCTGGTATCCGACGACGCCGGGGCGCAGCCGTCGACTGGGCCGTTCGCGGGCCATTTCCAGCCCTGCTCCGGCGACGACATGTAGTGCACTGTCCGGTCTCCCTCCCACCGTCTCTCAAGAATGGATGCGGTCACGGCCGCGACGGCTGCCATCAAATCAGCCATCATTGCCGAATTTCGCTTCTGCCCACACTCGTCGAGGCGAGGCACCACGCACGCACCGCCACCCGCCGCGCAACGCGGGCAGCAGAACCGGACGCCCCGGACCGTCCCGCTTCAGCCGCGCGGCAAGCCCTTCCTGCTGTCGTACGGGAGCGGGAACGGCACCGTCGCCATCGACGAGGTCGAGGTCAACGCCCGCGGCATCAGGAGGTGTGGCCCGGCAGTGGGCAGTCCGGCTTGTCCGGTGTCATGCGCCCGGCTCGCTGGACCGCCGCGCGTACACCTCGATCTCGATCTTCATACGAGGGTCGGCGAGGCCGCACACCATCATCGTGGCGGCGGGCCGCACCTCGCCGAAGACGCGCCGCAGGACCGGCCAGCACGGCTCGAAGTCCGCACGGTCGGGCAGCAGATACCGCACGCGAACAACATCGGCGAAGGTGCACTCGGCCTCGGCGAGAACGTGTTCCATCGTGCGCAGGCACTGCTCGGCCTGTGCCACCACTCCCTCAGGGATGGTCATGGTGGCGTAGTCGAAACCGGTCGTCCCCGACACATGCACCCAGTCTCCGTCAACCACGGCACGGGCGTAACCGATCTGCTCTTCGAAGGTCGACCCGGTGAGGATCGTGCGTCGTTCTGTCATACGAAGGAACGTTAGTTGTCCAATATGTCGGCGGACACCGCCATTTCGTGCACCCCCGTAGCGCCCGCTCCCGCACGCCCGGCCCGCCCGGCAGCCCCGCCGTCCCCGACGCCCTCGACGTCCCCCGCCAGCGGCAAGACCGCCCGCAGCCGCGCGCCTTTGCCGCCCGGGACCACTCCGAGCGTCCCCTCGTGCGCCCGTGCGATGTCGCGGGCGATCGGCAGGCCGAGGCCCGAGCCGCCGGTGTCGCGGGCGCGGGCGTGATCGAGGCGGGCGAAGCGGTCGAAGACGGTGCCGTGGTGCTGCGCGGGGATGCCGGGGCCGTCGTCGGCGACGTCAAGGACGGCCTGGCCCGCCACGGCCTTCAGCGTGACGCCGACCGTGCCGCCAGCATGCCGGACGGCGTTGTCCACGAGGTTCGCGACCAGGCGGCGCAACTGATCGTGCGATCCGTTCACGAGCAGATCGGGAGCGAGGTCGAGGATGACGCGGACGTCGGCGCGCGGGCGGGTGCGGGCGGCCTCCTCTGCGACCACCTGCGCCAGGTCCAGTTCCCTGGCCCGCAGCGGCTCGCGGGCGTCGAGGCGGGCCAGCAGCAGGAGGTCGGCGGTGAGCGACTGGAGGCGTTCGACGTCGTCCAGCGCGCCGGCCGCGAGACGCTGCTCCGTGGGTCTGGCCAGTTCGAGCCGGGTGCGCAGGATCGCCATCGGGCTGCGCAGCTCGTGCGCCGCGTCGGCGACGAACTGCCGGTGCGCCTCGACGGCGGTGCGCAGCCGGTCCAAGGTGGCGTTGACGGTGCGAGCGATGGCCGCGATCTCGTCGCGGGTGTCCGGTACGGGGACGTGTTCGTGCAGGTCGTAGGCGGTGATGTCGGCGACCTTGGCGCGGATCGCGGAAACCGGCCGCAGCGCACGGCCGACCGCGAGCCAGGTGGCGAGCGCGACCAGCGCGAGCAGCGCGGGCACTCCGGGAAGCAGCAGCCTCTTCAGCGTGCCGAGCGCGGCACGGGCGGGCGCCGTGGAGGCCGTGCCTTTGACGACGACAGGGCCGTCCTGCGTCTCGAACACCTTGATGACCTCGATCTTGCCCGCTCTGTTCACCTTGCCCGCCTTGCTGTCCTGCACCTTGCTCGCCGCGAGTTCCTGCGGTGTGACGCCCGGTTCGCCCGTCGGAGCGGGTCCGCCGCCGGCCGGGTCCGGCGGCTTCTTCTGGTCCTCGGGGCCCACCTCGCCCGGGATCTCCTTGGACCCCACAAACGCACCGGTTCCACCAGGCTCACCGGGCTCACCGGGCTCACCGGGCCTGTCGGAGTACAGGAGATGCACCGCCTGCTTCTTGGCGTCCAGTGCCGCCAGCTTCTTGGTCGACGTCGCCAGGCTGGCGTCGAGCGCGACGAAGAGCGCGACCGCGGCGAGGCACAGCGCCGCGGCCACCGTCGCCGTGGCCATCAGCGTGGTACGCAGCCGTACTCCCATGTCAGGCCTCCAGCCGGTATCCGGCGCCGCGCACCGTGCACAGGGTCGTCCGTCCGAACGGCTTGTCGATCTTGCGGCGCAGTGCGCTGATGTAGACCTCGACGACATTGGAGTCGCCGTCGTAGGCGAAGTCCCAGGCGCGGGCGAGCAGTTCCGACTTGGTCACCACCTCGCCCGGATACCGTGCCAGGCAGTGCAGCACCGCGAACTCCTTGGGGGTCAACGCGATCTGCACATCGCCACGGCTGCACTTGAGGCCCGCCGGGTCGACCCGCAGGTCCCCGACGGTGAGCACCGCGGGCCGCTCCCGTACGCCGCGTCTGACCAGCGCCCGCAGCCGGGCCAGCAGCACCACGTACGAGAACGGCTTGGTCAGGTAGTCGTCCGCGCCGGTGTCCAGCGCCTCGGCCTCGTCGTACTCGCCGTCCTTCGCAGTCAGCATCAGGATCGGCGTCCAGTTCCCGGCCTCGCGTAACGCCGCGCAGACGCCGTAGCCGTCCAGGGACGGCAGCATCACGTCCAGCACGATCACGTCGTACGACTGCTCGGTGGCCATCCACAGGCCCTCCCGCCCGTCATGGGCGAGGTCGACCGCGAAGCCCTCGCTGGTCAGGCCGTCCTTCAGCAGCTCGGACAGTCGGTATTCGTCCTCCACGACAAGTATGCGCACGTCAACAAGGGTGCATCGGGCTACCTAAAGCGAACATGAAGATCATCTGTGGCTTCTTCAGGGTGGCTTCAGCCGGCTCGGCGAAGGCTGTGCGGCGTCCGGTCAACCGATCGACGGGCGGCCCGTTCGCGGGCCGTCGAGCAACGGGAGTGAACAGACCATGAAGAAGAGCCGGATCCTCGCGAGCATCATCCTCACGGCAGGCATCGGCCTGTCCGGGGTGGCGGTCGCCTCGGCGAGCGGCACCACACAGCCCGAGCACCACAAGGGCAGGACAGCCGTCTGCGTGATCGTGCAGAAGGGCAAGGACGGCAAGTCGGAGAAGACCACCGTCAAGGTCATCGACGACAAGATCTACATCAACGGCAAGCAGGCCCCCAAGAGCAAGCTGCCCGGCAAGTGCGACAAGCTCCCGCCACTGCCGGAACCCGGCAAGGGCAAGCACGTCTGCGTGATCGTCCACAAGGACAGCAAGGGCGCTCCGGCACCCGGCAAGCCGGAGCAGACCGGCGCCAAGGTCGTCGACAAGCAGGTCGCGAAGGGCAAGCTGCCCGCCAAGTGCCCCATAGTTCCCCCGCCGCCCGGCAAGGGCAAGCACGTCTGCGTCATCGTCGTCCACAAGGACGACAAGGGCACTGCGGTACCCGAAAAGAGCGACGTCAAGGTCGTGAACGGCAAGGTGTCTGTCAACGGCAAGCAGGCCCCCAAGGACAAGCTGCCCGGCAAGTGCCCCGCCAAGCCCCCGCTGCCCGGCAAGGACCGGGGCACCGGCAAGGGCATCGGAGGCGTGACCTTCGACGGCGTCAAAGAGATCGTGCGCCACGTGGTGTGATCACGGCGGACCGCGGCTCGTGATCACGGCGGACCGCGGCCCGGAGCCGGCCATAGCGCCGACCGGGGCGCGGCCCGCCCGGGCACGCGCCGCCTCGGACATGTGGCGCCTCGGACATGTGGCGTGCCCCGGCGCGCTCGGCGATCAGGCCACCCTGCTCCCCACGACGCCCCGCCCGGTGACACGACCTCGTTGTCGGTAGCCGCCACTACAGTCCGGGACATGGACACCGTGCCTGTTCCGGCTCACGAGACCCTTCGACAACTGACACTCCTGCGCGATGTGTTGGAGGACGCGGCGAAGCCGCCGTCGCCGACCAGGGCCTGGCGTGCCGTGCGTGAGCTGGCGGTTATGGCGGGGCCGGGAAACGAGGGCGCCCTGGAGCTGGCCGCCCGTTTCGCCGAGATCGCCGAGCCGCCGTCGGAGAAGCTGCTGAAGCTCTGGCGGGACTCGCAGGACCGGGATGAATTCGCCCGTCTGCTGCTGGCCCCCGCATTCGCCCGCGAGGGCCGCACCGAGCTGGACCTCGGCCGCAAGCTCCCTCTGGAGGGCGTACGGCACCTGACGACACTGCGCCGCCTCCGTGCGTACCAGCGCAAGGACATCACCGATCTGAGCGATCTCGCGGGCCTCGTCCACCTCACCGGCCTCCATCTCGACGGCTGCCGGAATGTCGCCGATCTCGCCCCGCTGGCCGGCCTCACCGAACTGGCCTCGCTCGATCTGCGCCACACCGCAGCCTGCGACCTCGGCCCGCTCGCCGGCCTCACCCAGCTGACCGAGCTCAACCTCAGCCTCTGCCGCGAGGTCACCGACCTGGGCCCGCTCCGGGCGCTCACCCGCCTGCGCAGACTCGCCCTTGCCGGAACCCGCGTCCACGACCTCACCGAACTCGACAGCCTCACCGCCCTCACGGCGCTGGACGTCTCCGGCTGCACCGACCTGAGGACGCTGCACGGCATGGCCGACAAGCCTGCCCTCGCCGAGCTACGCATCGACCACTGCACCGGCCTGACCTCCCTGAAGGGCCTCGGCAGCCACCCGGACGTCACCCGCCTCGACCTGGCCGGGTGCAGCGCACTGGCCGACCTCTCCGCCGTCTCCGGCAGCCTCACCGGCCTGACCTGGATCAACGTCACTGCATGTGAGCGGCTGACCTCACTGGACGGCCTCGCAGGGCTACCGTCGGTCGAGCAGATCAATGTGATCGCCAGCCCCGCGCTGCACCAGCTGTCCGCGCTCGGCGGGCTGCCCGCCCTGGAGAAACTGATCCTCGCCGAGCTCCCACAGCTCACGGACCTGTCGCTGCTCCCCCGTATGGCCACACTCCGGCAGCTCGTCATCCGGCAGTGCGCCCACCTGGTCACGCTCGACGGCCTGCCCGGCCAGCCGTCGCTCGACATACTGGACGTGACTCAGGCGCCACGGCTGCGCACCTTCGGTACCGGCCACGAGCTGCCGGCCCTGCGCCATCTGTTCAGCAGCTACTGCCCCGAGCTGGCGGATCTCGGCAGTGTGTCCGACCTTCCGGCCCTTGCCGATCTCAGGCTGGGCGAGTGCTCCCCGGACCTCGATCCGGCGGGTCTGCGCGGCCGGGCTCCGTTCACATCGATCCGGACGCACTTCGACCATGAACCGCGCTGGCAGGCCGCGATATCGCAGGCCCTTGGCAAGGAGATGCACATGGTGGGCGGCTGGCTCGTACCGGTGGACGACAAGCAGCCAGGGGCCTGACCCGACACCCGAGGGCCTGACATACCCCGGCGGACCCAAACCGCTAAAGCGCCCGCAGCCCCGCCGCCGTAGCCTGCGCCAGCCGTCCGAGATACCCCTTCGGCGGCTTGCCCCGCATCACCACCGCGCGCCAGTACAGCGGCCCCGAGACCAGATCGAGAGCGAGGTCCTCGTCGAGTCCGGCGCGGAGCTCGCCGCGGTCCACCGCCGCGCGGACGATGCCGCTGGCGACGCTGTGCTGGCCCTCTTGCAGGGCTTTCTGGAGGGCCTCGGCCATGTCGGCGTTACGGGCGGCCTCGGCCTGGAGGTCGGGGATGATCTGCGAGGCGATGGGGTGCCGCAGAGCGCGGGCGGTCAGCTCGTAGAGCAGCCGCAGATCGCCCTCCAGCGAGCCGGTGTCAGGTGTCGGCAGGCCCTGCACGGCCAGCGCCGAGACCAGATCGAGCACCAGGTGCAGCTTGGAGCGCCAGCGGCGGTAGATCGCGGTCTTGCCGACGCCCGCACGGCGCGCGATGCCCTCGATGGACATCCGGGCGTACCCGACGGCCGCCAGCTCCTCGAAGACGGCGACCCGGATCGCCTCCGTCTTCTCCTCACGCAGCACCGCCGCACCCGCCGGAACCCTGCGCCGCGGCCGGGCCGCGCCCTTTTCTCCCGCACCCGCCCCGCCGCCGTCCTCGGGTCCCGCCGCCGCGCCGCCGCGCGCCCCGCGGCCCGTTCCGTCTCTGCGCGCTGCGGAGTCGGCCGGCGGCGGGGTGTCCGTGGTGGCAGGCGTCGGGCGTGTGGTCATGGGGAACAGCATAGGTTCGACGTTACAACGAAACGGTTGCGTTCCGGCGTAAGCTCGTTCTACTCTCGACGCTGCGACGATACGGAACCGTCGCGACGTACGGAACCGTGGCGCCGCTACGCACCGGTCACGACGTAGACGTACTGGTCACACAAGCGAAGGCAACGGATGTGAGTCAGGTACTCGACACGCCCGGCACGCCACCCTCGGGCTCCGGCGCCGGCGGGCAGCCGCCCGCCCTCTCCGCCACCGAGCTCGCGGCGCTGCACGGACTGACGGTCAGCGGCGCGCGGGCGACCCTGCCCGCCTATGTACGGCAGCTGTGGCAGCGGCGGCACTTCATCACCGCGTTCGCCACCGCCAAACTGACCGCCCAGTACAGCCAGGCGAAGCTCGGCCAGGTCTGGCAGGTCATGACCCCGCTGCTGAACGCGGCGGTCTACTACTTCATCTTCGGCATCCTGATGAACTCCAAGCGGGGCGTGCCGGACTTCGTCCCGTTCCTGGTCACCGGCGTGTTCGTGTTCACGTTCACCCAGCAGTCGGTGCTCGCGGGCTGCCGGGCGATCTCCGGCAGCCTGGGCCTAGTGCGCGCCCTGCACTTCCCGCGCGCCGCACTGCCGATCTCGTTCTGCCTGCAGCAGCTCCAGCAGCTGCTGTTCTCGATGTGCGCGCTGGTGGTGATCCTGCTCTGCTTCGGGGTGCCTCCGACGTTCTCCTGGCTGCTGGTGATACCCGTGCTCACGCTCCAGTTCACCTTCAACACCGGACTCGCGCTAGTCATGGCCAGGATGGGCAGCAAGACTCCCGACCTCGCCCAGCTGATGCCGTTCCTGCTGCGTACGTGGATGTACATGTCCGGTGTGATGTGGAGCATCGACAAGGTGCTCCACGGCCGCCACCTGCCGCATGTGGTCAAGCTGCTGCTGCAGGCCAACCCGGCCTCCGTCTACATCGACCTGATGCGCTTCTCGTTGATCGACAGCTTCCACTCCTCCCAGCTGCCGCCTCATGTGTGGGCGCTGGCCGTGGGCTGGGCACTGCTCGCCGGCATCGGCGGGTTCATCTACTTCTGGCAGGCGGAGGAGACGTACGGCCGTGGCTGACACCCTGACGAGCAACGACACCGGCACCAGCAGCACCGGCACGGCACCGGCCACCGCCGGGGCCGCCGCGGTCGCCGGACCCGCCCCCACCGTCATCGCCGAAGAGGTCGACATCGTCTACCGCGTGAACGGCACACGCGGCGGCCGGGGCGCCGCCACCGCCGCGCTCAGCCGGATCCTGCGGCCCGGGAAGGCCGAGAAGGCATCGGGCGTGCGCACCGTGCACGCGGTCAAGAAGGTCTCCTTCATCGCCTACAAGGGCGAAGCGATCGGCCTGATCGGCACCAACGGATCGGGCAAGTCGACCCTGCTCAAGGCCGTCGCAGGACTGCTGCCCGTGGAGCGGGGCCATATCTTCACCAACGGCCAGCCCTCCCTGCTCGGCGTCAACGCCGCCCTGATGAACGACCTCACCGGTGAGCGCAACGTCCACCTCGGCGGCCTCGCCATGGGCATGTCCCGTGCGGAGGTCAAGGAGCGCTACGAGGGCATAGTCGAGTTCTCCGGGATCAACGAGAAGGGTGACTTCATCACCCTCCCCATGCGCACGTACTCCTCCGGCATGGCCGCCCGCCTGCGGTTCTCCATCGCCGCCGCCAAGGACCACGACGTCCTCCTCATCGACGAGGCCCTGGCCACCGGCGACCGCGCCTTCCAGCGGCGCTCGGAAGCCCGCATCCGTGAACTCCGCAAGGAAGCCGGCACGGTCTTCCTCGTCAGCCACAACAACAAGTCCATCCGCGACACCTGCGAACGAGTCCTCTGGCTCGAACGCGGCGAACTCCGCATGGACGGCCCCACGGAAGAGGTCCTGAAGGAGTACGAGGCGTTCACGAACGGCAAGAAGTAGCACCGCCCGCACGCGGATCACTCCGCGCTCGCATGACCGGTAGACGTTGCGCAGCGCGACCGGAGGACTGCCTCCGTGTCCCACTCCGGCCCCCGGTGCGTAGTGCGCGCTACGCTCCGAGGGGCAACGTCGAACGGGGCGGGGCGGCCGGCGCCGAGGAGGCGCACCGCCGAAGAGGGGGCAACACCATGGGCGGCACAACCGCGGCACCACTCCCGGAGCCGCTCCGCGCCGACGACCCCACAAACCTCGCCGGCTACCCGCTCCGCGCCCGGCTGGGCGAAGGCGGCATGGGCACCGTCTACCTCTCCCACACCCGCGGCGGCCAGCCCATCGCCCTCAAGCTGATCCGCCGCGAATACGCCCAGGACCCGGCGTTCCGCGAACGCTTCACCCGTGAAGTGGCCGCCGCCCGCCGGGTCTTCGGCTACCACCTGGTCCCGGTCGTCGACCACGACGCGGACGGCGCACAGCCCTGGCTCGCGACCCGATACATCCCCGGTGTGCCCCTGGACACCGCCCTGCGCAGCCACGGCCCGCTGCCCCTGCGCACCACCCTCCAGCTGCTGGCCTGCGTCGCCACCGCGCTGCAGGCCGTGCACACCGCAGGCGTGGTGCACCGCGACGTCAAACCGGGGAACATCCTGCTCGCCGCCGACGGCGCCTGGCTGCTCGACTTCGGCATCGCCCGCGCCGCCGGCGCCGCCACCATCACCACGGTCGGCCGACTGATCGGCACCCCGCGCTACATGTCCCCCGAACACGCCCTCGGCCGCACGGTCACCACCGCGTCCGACATCTTCGCGCTCGGCCTGATCGCCGCGGAAGCCGTCACCGGACACCACCCGTACGGCCGCGGCAACGCCCTCGCCGTCGCGGCGCGCATCGCGGGCACCGACCGCGAACCACCCGCCTTGGACAGCATCCCCGAACCGCTGCACGCGATCGTGCAGAGCTGTCTCACCGCCGTGCCGGGCCGCCGCCCGTCCGCGGCCACCCTGGCGGAGCACTGCGCGGGCGCCGCCCGGCACGATGTGCGCGACTTCAGCAACTGGCTGCCGCAGCCGCTCACGGCCGACGTGACCCGCGTGGAGACGGCGGCCACGGGCCTCAGCGCCATCGCCGAGGCCCCGACCGCACAGCACGTCCCGCCGACCGCCCCGCTGACGGTGCAGGACCCCGAGGCGGACGGCGGCCCCGGCTCGGAGTGGTACCGCCGGGTCCGCAGAGATCCCTGACTGCCCCGCCGAACTCCACCAATACCCCGGCCGTACGGGAACCTTGACCGTCCAAAACGTGTCGTAAGCTCTGCATGTTTCAGACGTTCCCGTGCCGGTGGGACAGCCGGCCGCATGACCGGTTCCGGCAGCCGCGGGTGCGGGTCCATCGGGATTGGCATCCATCGGGGGAGGCTCCCATCTCTGGCACCGGCGACATCCTCAGTCCCCTCGGTCCGCGGGATCCACGCGAGGCCGCCGGATACAGCCTGCTCGCACGGATCGGCGAGGGCGGCATAGGCACCGTCTACCTCTCCCACACCCGCGGCGGCCAGCCGGTCGCGCTGAAGGTGATCCGCCACGAATACGGCCAGACCCGGACTTCCGGCGCCGCTTCGAGCAGGAGGTGCAGGCGGCGCGGCGGGTGCAGGGCTACCACATCGTGCCGGTCGTCGACCACGACACCACCGGCGAACTCCCCTGGCTTGCCTCCACGTTCATCCCGGGCATCCCGCTGCACACCGCACTCACCGCGCACGGCCCGCTGCCGCTGCCCGCCGTCTTCCAGCTGGTGGGCTGCACGGCACGCGCGCTGAGCGCCATCCACACGGCGGGCGTCGTGCACCGCGACCTGAAGCCGAGCAACATCCTGCTCGGCCCCACCGGCCCGTACGTCATCGACTTCGGTATCGCGCGCGCCGCCGACGCCACCCAGCTCACCCAGAGCGGCGGCCTGATCGGCACCCCTCAGTACATGTCGCCCGAGCATGCACTCGGTGAGCGGGTGGGGCCCGCGACCGACGTCTTCTCGCTCGGGCTCATCGCCGCCGTCGCGGCCACCGGCCGTCATCCGTACGGCGACGGCGGCGCGATCACCATCGCCGCGCAGATAGCCAACACCGCCCATCGCCCGCCCGACCTCGGCTCCTACCCCGAGGAACTGCGCGTTCTGCTGGAGCGCTGCCTGACACCCGAGCCGGCCGAACGCATCAGCACGCAGGAGCTGGCGGCGCGCTGCCAGGACGCGGCGGGGCGCACGCTCAGCGACTTCAACGGATGGCTGCCGGAGCCGCTGCGTGCGGACATCACACGGCGCGAGGCAGCGGCCAAGAATCCGCCGCCGCCCGCGGCACCCACTGCTGCGGCATCCGCCGCGCCACCGCCGATGCCGTCCCAAACGCCTCTGCTCCCGTCGGCCGCGCCGCAGATGCCCAGCGGATCTCCTCAGCCGACGCCTTTGGCCCCGCAGGTTCCGCCGTCGGCAGGGCAGGCGCAGGCCTCGCCACAGGCCGCCGCGCACCCGAACGCCGCACCCGACTCCCCGGCCTACGGCTACCCGGCCGCCGCACCCGCACCGTCCGACCACCCCGCCTACCACCATCCGGCCGCGCCCGGGCCCTTGGCCGCCCCGGGCTACGGCTACCCGTCGGCCCCCGGCGGATACGACCCGTCCCGTCAGTTCGGCTCCGCCCAGAATCAGTTCGGTCCTGCTCAGGGCCAGTTCGCCGCGGGTAACGGACCGTTCGGCGGCGGCCAGTCGGCGACCGGCGAACTGAGCTCCGTCGGCGGTCCTGGCGGTGCGCCCGGCACTGTCGTCGCGGGCGGCAGCGGCCCGGGACCCGACCGGCCGCGCCGCCGCTGGCGGATGGCCCTGCTCGCCGCGGTCCTCGTCATCGCGGTCGGAGCGGGCGCGGGTACGGCGGTCTGGGTGCTCGGCAAGGACAAGAGCAAGGACGACAGCTCGGACGACGCCGGCCAGCACAAGGACCACCCGAGCGCCAAGGCCCCGGCGCACAGCCCGAAACCGTCGGACAGCACCTCGGACTCCGAGACCCCGGGCACTGGCCCGGTATCCGCACCGCCGTCCAACGCGACGTACACCCCGATCTTCAAGGACAAGACCCTGACCATCCGTTCCCCTCAGGACTTCGACGCCACCGACGTCGACCTGGACGAGCCGAAGCTCGACACGAAGGACGGCATGGACAACAAGATCCAGGACATCAGGGTCACCAGCGACGAGGGCTGGCAGTTCTTCACCACGGTCGGCAAGACCACCGGCAGCACCGCGCAGGACTGCGTCACCGGCGCCGAGACCGACGCCCTGCCCAGCGAGGTCTCCGGCAACGACATCAGTCAGAAGAACGGCCTGATCAGCGAGGGTGACCACCTGTGCACCATCACCCAGGACGGCAACCTCGCCATGTTCGAGATCACCGAGGTGCTCCCGGGCAAGTACTCCTTCGAAACGCCGACCGTCAGCGGCAAGGTGACCTTGTGGAAGGTCGACGGCTGAACATCAGAAGGCGCCGGACGCACGGCTCCTGAACCGTGCGTCCGTACGTCCTTCTCAACCGTGCGTTGCCGTGTACCCGCTCAGCTGTGCGTCCGCAGCAGCGTCCGCATCGTGCGCATCGCCACCGACAGGTTCGCCAGGTCGAACGAGTCCGACCCCTGGATCTCCTCCAGAGTCGCCCTGGCGCGGCCCAGGATCGCCGCGTTCTTCTCCTCCCAGGCCTTGAAGCGCTGCTCCGGAGTGGCGGTGCCGTCGCCCGCCGCGAGGACATCGGCGGTGAGGGCCGAGTGGGCGGCGTAGAGGTCCTCGCGGATGGAGGCGCGGGCCATGGACTGCCAGCGGTCGGCACGAGGCAGCTCGATGATGCGGTCCATCAGGCGGGCGATGCTCAGCCGGTCCGCGAGGTCGAAGTAGACCTCGGCGACGGCCAGCGGGTCCTGGTGCACCCGGTCCGCGACGGCGACGATGTCGAGCGCCGGGAAGGTCGCGGAGAATCCGGCGACCCGTCGCGCGAGATCGTCGGGGACATCCGCGCCGGCCAGGTCGTCGCGGATCTTCTGGTACCACTCGGCGTCCTGGCCGCGCAGCAGCTTCGGCAGCTCCGCACTGACGCTGGCCACACCCTCGGTGAAGAAGGCGACGGTGTCGGCGAGCTGCAACGGCTGGGGCCGGTTGTTCAGCAGCCAGCGGGCGCCGCGCTCGACGAGGCGGCGCGAGTGCAGCCGGATGCGGGTCTGCACATCTGCCCGGACCACGTTGTCGAGTGCTTCGACGTCGTCCCAGACGCTGGCGAGGTCGAAGATCTCACGGGCGGCGAGCTGCGCCCGCACGATCTCCTCCAGCGAGGCGCCGCTCTCCTCGCGCAGCCGGTGCAGGAAGGTCGAGCCGCCGGTGTTGACGGTGTCGTTGACCAGCAGGGTGGTGATGATCTCGCGGCGCAGCGCGTGGCCGTCGATCTGCTCGGCGAACCGCTCGCGCACCGCCTGCGGGAAGTACTCGTGCAGCAGACGGCGCAGATACGGATCGTCGGGCAGGGAGGTACTGATGAGTTCGTCGGCTGCGGTGATCTTCGTGTAGGCGATCAGAACGGCCAGCTCGGGCTGGGTCAGGCCGCGGCCGGCGGCCAGGCGCTCCTTGATCTGGCGGTCGTTCGGCAAGAACTCCAGGTCGCGGTCGAGGTGGCCGTCGCGCTCCAGGCGGCGCATGAAGCGCTGCTGGGCGTGGAGCAGGGACGGGGCCTGGGCGACGGAGTTGGCGAGGGCGGTGTTCTGGGCGTAGTTGTTCCGCAGGACCAGGGTGCCGACCTCGTCGGTCATCTCGGCGAGGACCTTGTTGCGCTGCTTGACGGTCAGGTCACCGTCGGTGACGACCGCGTTGAGCAGGATCTTGA
The DNA here is from genome assembly GCA_963761765.1 of uncultured Actinomycetota bacterium. GTDB lineage: Bacteria > Actinomycetota > Actinomycetes > Streptomycetales > Streptomycetaceae > Streptomyces. The sequence goes on along the minus strand of CAVXIJ010000001.1, from coordinate 198,219 downwards.
TGTTCACCTCGTGGTCGGAGGTGTCCACGCCCGCGCTGTTGTCGATCGCGTCGGTGTTGACCCGGCCGCCGCGGTCACCGCCGTGCTGGGCGAACTCGATACGGCCGAGCTGGGTCAGGCCCAGGTTGCCGCCCTCGCCGACGACCTGAACGCGCAGTTCGGCGCCGTCCACGCGGATCGCGTCGTTCGCCTTGTCGCCGACGTCGGCGTGGGTCTCCGCACCGGCCTTGACGTAGGTGCCGATGCCGCCGTTCCAGAGCAGGTCGACGGGGGCCTTGAGGATGGCGCGCATCAGGTCGGCCGGGGTCATCTTGACGATCCCTGAGGTGGCCTTCTCGATGCCGAGCGCCGCCCGGATGTGCGCGTTGACCTGGACGGACTTGGCCGAACGGGAGAAGATCCCGCCGCCCGGTGACACCAGTTCCTTGTTGTAGTCGGCCCAGGAGCTGCGGGGCAGCTCGAACAGCCGGCGGCGCTCGGCGTACGAGGAGGCCGCGTCCGGGTTGGGGTCGATGAAGATGTGCCGGTGGTCGAAGGCGGCGACCAGCCGGATGTGCTCGCTCAGCAGCATGCCGTTGCCGAACACGTCGCCGGACATGTCGCCGACGCCGACCACCGTGAAGTCCTCGGTCTGCGTGTCCTGGCCGAGCTCCCTGAACTGCCGCTTCACGGACTCCCAGGCACCGCGCGCGGTGATGCCCATACCCTTGTGGTCGTATCCGGCGCTGCCGCCGGAGGCGAAGGCGTCGCCGAGCCAGAAGTCGTACGACTGCGCGACCTCGTTGGCGATGTCGGAGAAGGTGGCGGTGCCCTTGTCCGCGGCGACCACCAGATAGGTGTCGTCCTCATCGTGGCGGACGACGGCGGCGGGCGGTACGACCTCGCCCGCGACCAGGTTGTCGGTGATGTCCAGCAGGGCCGAGATGAACGTCTTGTAGCAGGCGATGCCCTCGGCGAGCCAGGCGTCCCGGTCCACGCTCGGGTCGGGCAGCTGCTTGGCGACGAAGCCGCCCTTGGCGCCGACCGGCACGATGACGGTGTTCTTCACCATCTGCGCCTTGACCAGGCCGAGGATCTCGGTGCGGAAGTCCTCCCGCCGGTCCGACCAGCGCAGACCGCCGCGCGCGACCTTTCCGAACCGCAGGTGCACGCCCTCCACCCGCGGCGAGTACACCCAGATCTCGTACGCGGGCCGGGGCGCCGGAAGGTCCGGGATGGCCTGCGGGTCGAACTTCATGGAGACGTACCCGTGCGGCCTGTCGGCCGCCTTCTTCGCGCCCCGCCGGCCGGTCAGGGCCACGGGGCCCGCACCGTCGGCGCGGTGGTTGTGCCCCTGGCCGTCCTCGCCTCCCTCACCAGCGCTCTGGAAGAAGTTCGTGCGCAGGGTCGCCTTGATGACGGTCAGGAAGGACCGCAGGATGCGGTCCTCGTCGAGGCTCGCGACCTGGTCGAACGCGCCCTGCACCTCTTCGAGCAGCCCGTCGATGAGCTCGGTCCCGGCGCTCTGCCGCTTGGGCGCGAGGCGGGCCTCGAAGAGGGAGACCAGCAGGCGGGTGGTGTGCACATTGGTGCGGAGGGTGTCCTCCATGTAGTCCTGGCTGAAGGTGGAGCCCGCCTGGCGCAGATACTTGGCGTAGGCGCGCAGCACCATCGCCTGGCGCCAGCTCAGGCCGGCGCCGAGCACCAGCGCGTTGAATCCGTCGCTCTCCGCCTGTCCGGTCCATACGGCGGCGAACGCGTCCTGGAAGCGCTCGCGGGCGTCGTCACCGAGGTGGTCGCCGGGCATGCCGACGGCCCTGGGCATGCGCAGCCCGAAGTCGTAGATCCACGCGGTGGTCCGGTCGGAGCAGCGCAGCTCGTAGGGGCGCTCGTCGGTGACCTCCACACCGAGGCGGGTGAGCACCGGCAGCACGGAGGAGAGCGAGACCTGCCCACCGGTGCGGTAGATCTTGAAACGGCGCTCGCCGGGGCCCGCGCCCACCGGCTCGTACAGGGAGAGCGCGAAGTCCTGGTCGCCGCCGGGGCCGCGGCCGTCCTCGGCGCTGCCGGCGCTCAGCTTCGCCAGGTGGACGAGGTCGGCGACCGCGGCGCGCGGCGAGTGGTCGGCCTTGTAGCCCTCGGGGAAGGCGCCGAGGTAGCGGTGCAGCAGCTCGGCCGCGCGCTCCTCGCCGCACTCCGCGTTCAGCGCCTCGGCGAAGCCGTCGTCCCAGCTGCGCGCGGCATCCACCAGCCGGCTCTCGATGCGCTCCCGGTCGCCTTCGCCGATCCGCGGCAGCTCGGTGCCGGGCGCGACGCGGACCACGAAGTGCAGCCGGGAGAGGATGGACTCGGTGTTCCAGGCGCTGAAGTCGACACTGGCGCCGCGCAGCTCCTCCTTGAGGATGTCGACGATCCGCAGGCGCACCTCGGTGGTGTAGCGATCGCGCGGCAGGTAGACGAGCGCCGAGTAGTACCGCCCGTAGGCGTCCTTGCGGAGGTAGAGCCGCAGCCGGCGGCGCTCCTGGAGGTAGAGCACGCTGGTGACGATGGTGCGCAGCTCGTCGGCGGGGGTCTGGAAGAGCTCGTCGCGCGGGTAGGTCTCCAGGATCTGGAGCAGGTCGCGGCCGTCGTGGCTGTTGGGCGAGAAGCCGGCGCCGCGCAGCACCTCCTGCACCTTGCGCCGGACCACCGGCACCCGGCGGACGGACTCCGTGTACGCGGCCGACGAGAAGAGCCCCAAAAAGCGCCGCTCCCCGATGACGTTGCCCTGCTCGTCGAACTTCTTGACGCCGACGTAGTCCAGGTAGGAGCGGCGGTGCACGGTGGCGCGGCTGTTGGCCTTCGTCAGGATGAGCAACTGGTGCTCGCGGGCCTTCGCGCCCGCGTCGGCGGGCAACCGGCTGAAGGTGCCGGCCGGGTGGTCCTCGCCGTCGTGCTTCGGGTCGGAGCGCAGGATGCCGAGGCCGGTGCCGGGCACGGCGGCGAGCATGTCGTCGCCGCGCAGCTCGTACTCGCGGTAGCCGAGGAAGGTGAAGTGGTCGGAGGAGAGCCAGCGCAGCAGCTCGCGGGCCTCTTCGATCTCCTCGTCGGGCAGGTCGCTCGCGGTGGGTTCGATGGGCAGTCCGTCGGCGATGCGCAGCGCGGCGTCGCGCATCTTCTCCCAGTCCTCCACGGCTTCGCGCACGTCCGACAAGACCCGCAGGAGGTCGGTGGTGATCTGCTTCAGGTCGCCGCGGTCGGTCTCGCGGTCGATCTCCACATGGATCCACGACTCGGTGCGCGCGTCGTGCGGCAGGTCGGACTTGCCGGTCGACTGGGAGTCCGCGTCGGGGAGCACTTCCAGGAACTTGCCGGTGATGTCACGGCGTACGACGACCTGGGGGTGGATGACGAGGTGGATGCCGCGGCCCTGGCGGGACAGTTCATTGGTGACCGAGTCGACGAGGAAGGGCATGTCGTCGGTGACGACTTCGACGACGGAGTGGCTGCAGGTCCAGCCGTTCCCCTCGACGGTGGGGGTATGGACGCGGACGTTCGCCGTGCCCTGGGGGCGGTTCTCGGCCAGCCGGTAGTGCGAGAAGGCGGCTCCGAAGATGTCGACCGGGTCTCGGTCGGCCAGGTCCTCGGCGGCGGTGTGCAAGTAGTAGCGCTGGAGGAAAGCGAGCACGGCACCCTGGTCGGGAGCTCCGGATGTGCCCGGCATATCCGTGTCCGTCGTGCCGGTCGGAAGGCGTCCCCCTACCGGGCTGTGCTCAGCTACCGTAGCGGCTCGCGCCAGCAACTCGGCCCGGGCTTCGTCCAGCTTGGTCTGCATTATCCCTTTGCTCCTGTCGCGCGCCATTGCGTGACGTAAAGTAGTGAAATGTAACGCCTTGACGCGGGGTCTCCGGTCGACGTCGAAAACGGGTTTCGATATGAGATGCGCGGGGTGTTCTGGCGGTCGCTGAAGCTCGACCCCGCTTCTGAGGACCAGCGAGGGCCCGGCGACGGTGGTGCTCCGTACTCTCCGGGCGCAAGGCAGGGGCGACGCCCCCGCGGGATATCGCGCTGATCACGGGCCCCACGGTACGCCTACGAGGCGGGTGTCATCGGCCAAGGGGGCACAAAACCGGAACACGAAACTTGGCGAGATGCACAGGAACCGGACCGCCGGCCGCCCGGACAGCCCCGATGACCCGTCCGCCCCGGGCCGAGCACCTGCCGCACACCGGGCGACAGCGGGCGGCGGCGGGACGGGCATGGCGCGCCTGGCGGGCGCGCGGCCCGGGAGGCCTGGAGGCAGGCCGTCAGGCGCGTTGCTCCGGATCGGTGAGAGGGCGGCGCGAAGGGGTGGAGCTAGGGCGGGACGGCGCGGGGCGGTGTCGGATCAGCGGTGCTTTGCCGACGGGTGGGTGAGGTGGCGCGGAGGGGTCGACGGTCGGGTGAGGTGACGGGCCGTTACCGACAGGAGTGGCCGAAAGGCGATGGTCGGGTCAGCTGTGGGGCCGGCGGTGTGCCTGGCCGGTCGTCCCGGCGGCATGTCTGGCCGGTCGTTCGCGGGAAGCCCGGTCGGTCTGCGTCGGGAAGCGCGAGGCGTACGAGAGGCGTGAGCCCGGTGCGGCTGCGGCTGTGGGCGGTGCGGCTATGCCGCCGCTACCAGGCGGCCCGCCTCTTCGACGGCCTCGGCGAGGGAATCGACGACGGGCGTGCCGGCGGCCTCGGCCTCCAGGCTCGCGCGGCTGTGGGAGCCGCCCGTGTAGAGCACCGCGTGCACCCCGGCGTACCGGGCGGCCAGCGCGTCGTCGGCCGCGTCGCCGATCACCACCGTGCGGGACGGGTCCACTCGGGTGTCGGCGAGCGCGGCGAGATGCCTGACCATCTGCTCCGCTTTCGTCCCGCCGGACGGCCCCGTACGGCCGTCGACGCGTATGAAGTGCGGCTCGATGCCGAACCCGCGCACCAGCGGGATCAGATCGGCATGCAGGTACATGCTCAGGATCGACTGGCTGTGGCCCGCCGCCTGCCATGCGGCGAGCAGCGCCTGCGCTCCTTCGGCGAGCGAGCACCGCAACCGCTGCTCCTCGTAGTGCCGGTGGAAGACGTCGTCCATGACCTGCCACTCGGCCTCGCTGGGCAGCCGGCCCGTCAGCCGCTCGTAGAACTTGGGCACCGGCACGCAGTACAGCTCGCGGTACGTCTCCAGCGTGATCGGCGCGAAGCCCATCTCGGCGAACGAGGCGTTCGTGGCGCCTACGACCGCTTCGATGTCGTGGAAGAGGGTGCCGTTCCAATCCCAGACGATGTGCGCCGCGTGGTGCGCTGCGTACGATTCCATGCCCTTGAACGTACCTCGCACCACTGACAATGCCACGAAGCGACCGGGGCGGTCCGCCTGCGAACGGGGTGCTCAGGACGCGTTCGCGCTGGTCATCGCGGGTCCGCCGGCGGTCGCCGACGCCCGGTTGTGGCATCCTCCGCGAGGCCGGTCAGCCCGCGTGGCCCAAGTCCCGCTGCCCAGGGCGGCGGCCGTGCGGGCGGGCACGGTCAGTCGGTGCCCTTGGCGTCCCAGATGTCCGAAGTGTCCGTCGCGTCCGTGGCGATCAGGTTAGGGATCTCCTGCGTCGCGTACCAGAGGAGTTCGTGGTCGTCGGCGCCGTCCACGGTGAACTGCGCGTCGTCGTCGCCCTGGTCCGCCGCGCCCAAGGCGCCGGCCGCGGCCGTGACATCCGCCTCCGCGTCATCGGCGTCCACGTGCACGGCCGCCGCTTTCGCGAGGCGCACGGCCGCGGCGATCCGCACCTCACCCAGCGCGCCCGGGTCGAGCCCGCGGTCGGGGTCGGCCATGGCATCACCGTCCGGGACGTCCACGGCGACGACGACACGCCGGCGTGCGACGTCCGGGTGGGTGGCGAGCAGCCGCAGCGAGGCGAGTGCCGCGCGGTTCAACGCCGCGTACTCAAGCTCCTCGATGTCGTCGGAGAGGTACCACTCGCGCAGCACGGGCGTCACGGCGTAGGCGGTCAGCGGGCCCGGCCCCAGCTCGCCCGTCCTGTGCGCTTCGGCTAGACCGGGGAGGGTCAGGGGGACGTAGACACGCATGTCTGGCCGCTTTCGTCGTCTTCGGTCATATTCGTCACGCTGCCGCGCCTCTTCGGCGCCGGCGCGCCGCACACCACACTTCTCGCGCTCCCGCACGGCAGCGCGCCCCGGTCCCGCTTCGGTCCGGCCGCCGGGCAAGTGACGCTGCGCGAACGGTGACCGTGCCGTCCCGTGGCACCCGCAAGAGAGCCGTGGAAGCCGCCGGGGAGGCACAGAATACGTGCCGCGGTTCCCTTTGCGCTCCCTCTCCCGGCCGCACGGGACTCACCGGTACGGCCCGTCCCTCTTCCACCTCTCCTCCCATCCGCACCCCACCCGTCACCCAGATAGGTGAATTTCTCCGCCCCCTGCCTCCCACTCCGGAAACCGTTGCACCCGCCGCCCCTCGTCCCGTACAAGATCCCTAGCACAAGTTACTGCCCGGTACATCCGGGTGTCCCAACGGGGGAAGACCGTGAACAAGGTGATGACGAGGGCTAACACGCGCACCGGTGCCGGTACGCGGACGGGCACGCGGGGCGGAGCGGAACCGGCAGCGGACGAGGCGGGGGCCGATAGGCGCGGGGCGGGGGCCGGCACGGGCGCGACCAGGCCCGACGCGGGCGCCGCACGGCTGCCGGCAGGTAGCGCACGGCCGCCGACCACACCGACCGGGGCCGGTGCGAGGCCGGCGCTCAGGCCCGGCGGGGCCCGGGCTGCCACACCCGGCACCCGCGCCACCGCACGGCCGCCAGGCCGCCGTGACCCCCGGCGCCCGGGCGGAACGCGGCTGCGCCCCTCGGGTCCGCGACACGCGCCGACACGATCGAGTGAACCTGCACCGCGCGCCCTGCGACCGGGCGACCCGCGGATCGACGCTCCGCCACTGCCCGCACCGCTGCCCACGGATCTCTTCGCGGACCGTCTGCTGGCCGTGCTGAGCGGGCAGCGCCCGGTGCACTGGATGCTGCGCCACACCGCGGGCCGCGCCTACGACGAGTTGGCCTGGCTGGCTGAGCGTTCTCCACTGGTCGCCAGAGGACCGCGGCCCGTCGTCCGCGACATCGGCTATTTCGTGCCGCGAGCGGGCGCCATCGAAGCCTTTGCCCGGATCGGTGCGGGCGAGCAGCTGCGCGCCATGGCCTTCCGCCTGGAGCGCGGCGCCGACCGGCGCTGGCGCTGTACGGCGGTGGAACTGGGCGGCCCGGACTTACGGCGTCCCGCCGACCCGCAGTAGTGCGGGTGAGGCGTGCGCAGAGCCGGAACAGGCCCTGGCAAGCCGGGAACAGTCCGCGACGAAGCCGCAGGCGAACCGCAGATGAGGCGCAGATGAGGCGGCGGAACCCAGGAAGCGGCCCGGGCCCGCGGCCAAAACCTGCGGCCAGGAGCCGGTCAGGGGTCCGCCAGAGGCGGAAGTGGCCGTAGTGGCAGGGCCAGGGACGGCACGGCAGTCCTGCGGTCAGCGCAACCGCACCGCCTACACACAGGAGCCGGGCACCCAAGAGGATGCCCGGCTCCTGTTCAAGGCTTCATGAGGGACGGCTAAACGCCGCCTCTCGCCACGTCACTTCTTGCGACGCCGCCCGCCCTTCTGCTGCTTGCGGCGCTCCGCACGCGTCAGGCCGTCCGCCTCGGAGCGGACGGGGCCGTCCTCGTCGTCGTTGCTGAAGTCGCCTTCGACGACACCGCCTTCGCCGTCCACCGTGGGAGCGGAGAAGTGCAGACGGTCGGGGCGCTGCGGGGCGTCGAGCCCCTTGGCCCGGATCTCCGGGCGGGCGCCCGCACCGGCCGGGACCGCGTCCTTCTCCAGGGACGTCGCGTCCTCGGTCTCCTCCACCGGGACCTCTTCGACCTGCTGCTCGACCTGGACCTCCAGGTTGAACAGATAGCCGATGGACTCCTCTTTGATGCCGTCCATCATGGCGGTGAACATGTCGAAGCCCTCGCGCTGATACTCAATCAGCGGGTCCTTTTGGGCCATGGCCCGCAGGCCGATGCCCTCCTGGAGGTAGTCCATCTCATAGAGGTGCTCGCGCCACTTGCGGTCCAGGACCGACAGGACGACGCGCCGCTCCAGCTCCCGCATGATCTCGGAGCCGAGCTGCTCCTCGCGCGCCTCGTACTGCTCGCGGACATCTTCCTTGACGGACTCGGAGATGAACTCGGAGGTCAGGCCCGCGCGGTCGCCCGCCTCTTCCTCCAGCTCCGCGATGGTCACCTTCACCGGGTAGAGCTGCTTGAACGCGCCCCACAGCCGGTCCAGGTCCCACTCCTCGGCGAAGCCCTCACCGGTCTCCGCCTGGATGTAGGCGTCGATGGTGTCGTGCGTGAAGTGCTGGATCTGCTCCTGGAGGTCCTCGCCCTCCAGGACGCGGCGCCGCTCTCCGTAGATGACTTCGCGCTGGCGGTTGAGGACCTCGTCGTACTTGAGGACGTTCTTGCGGATCTCGAAGTTCTGCTGCTCGACCTGGGACTGGGCGGAGGCGATGGCGCGGGTGACCATCTTGTTCTCGATCGGCACGTCGTCGGGCACGTTGGCCATGGACATCACGCGCTCGACCATCTGGGCCTTGAAGAGCCGCATCAGGTCGTCGCCCAGGGACAGGTAGAAGCGCGACTCACCGGGGTCGCCCTGGCGTCCCGAACGACCGCGCAGCTGGTTGTCGATGCGGCGGGACTCGTGCCGCTCGGTGCCGAGCACATAGAGACCACCGAGGCTGGTGACCTCCTCGAACTCCGCCTTGACGGCCTCTTCGGCCTTCTCCAGGGCGGCGGGCAGCGCGGCGGCCCACTCCTCGACATGCTCGACCGGGTCGAGTCCCTGCCTGCGCAGGTCGGCCTCGGCGATGTCGTCAGGGTTGCCGCCGAGTTTGATGTCCGTGCCTCGGCCGGCCATGTTGGTGGCGACGGTGACGGCGCCCTTGCGGCCCGCCTCGGAGACGATCACGGCCTCGCGCTCGTGGTGCTTCGCGTTCAGCACCTCGTGCTTGACGCCGCGCTTGGTCAGCTGCTGGGAGAGGTATTCGGACTTCTCGACCGAGGTGGTGCCGACCAGGATCGGCTGGCCCTTCTCGTGCTTCTCGGCGATGTCGTCGACGACGGCCTCGAACTTGGCGACCTCGGTGCGGTAGATCAGGTCCGACTGGTCGTCACGGACCATGGGGCGGTTCGTCGGAATCGGGACGACGCCCAGCTTGTAGATCTGGTGGAACTCGGCGGCCTCGGTCATCGCCGTACCGGTCATGCCGCAGAGCTTTTCGTAAAGGCGGAAGAAGTTCTGGAGGGTGATCGTGGCGAGAGTCTGGTTCTCGTCCTTGATCTCCACCTTCTCCTTTGCCTCGATGGCCTGGTGCATGCCCTCGTTGTACCTGCGGCCTGCGAGGATACGGCCGGTGTGCTCATCGACGATCATGACTTCGCCGTCGATGACGACGTAGTCCTTGTCCTTCTTGAACAGTTCCTTGGCCTTGATGCCGTTGTTCAGATAGCCGACCAGGGGGGTGTTCACCGACTCGTAGAGATTGTCGATGCCGAGCCAGTCCTCGACCTTGCTGACGCCGGAGTCGTGGATGCCGACGGTGCGCTTCTTCTCGTCGACCTCGTAGTCGCCGCTCTCCTCGATGCCCTTGAGCGGGTTGCCCGCCTCGCCGCGCTTGAGGCGCTGGACGAGCTTCGCGAAGTCGCCGTACCACTTCGTGGCCTGGTCGGCGGGGCCGGAGATGATCAGCGGGGTGCGCGCCTCATCGACGAGGATGGAGTCCACCTCGTCGACGATGGCGTAATTGTGGCCGCGCTGGACGAGCTCCTCTTTGGACCAGGCCATGTTGTCGCGGAGGTAGTCGAAGCCGAACTCGTTGTTCGTGCCGTAGGTGATGTCGCAGGCGTACTGCTCCCGACGCTGGCCAGGGTTCATGTTCGCCAGGATGCAGCCGACGCTCAGGCCGAGGAACTTGTGGACGCGACCCATCATCTCGGAGTCGCGCTCGGCCAGGTAGTCGTTGACCGTGATGAGGTGCACACCGTCGCCCGTCAGGGCGTTCAGGTACGCGGGCAGGGTGCTGACCAGGGTCTTGCCCTCGCCAGTCTTCATCTCGGCGACGTAGCCCCAGTGCAGTGCGGCGCCGCCCATGATCTGGACGTCGTAGTGCCGCTGGCCGAGGACGCGGCGGGCGGTCTCGCGCACGCTGGCGAAAGCTTCGGGCATGAGGTCGTCGAGGCTCTCGCCGTCGGCGTAACGCTGCTTGTACTCATCGGTGAGGGCCCGCAGCTCGGCGTCGGAGAGGCTTTCGAAGTCCTCTTCGATGGAGTTGACCTGGTCCGCGATGCGGTGCAGCCTGCGCAGGATCTTGCCTTCGCCTGCACGCATGATCTTTGTGAGGACGGACACGGGGCTGGGTCTCCTTGCCGGTCGGGCCTGGCGCGGTCGGTTGGGCAACGGCCATCGTATGCGAGGACCCCACCGCCCCGGGAGGTCTGCCGCATCGGCAGCCACAACGACAACGCACCGGAGTCTACGAAAGTGCCGCGCAGCCGCAGCGAAAAGCCATGGCGTGCCTACTGTGCCACGCGCAGAATCACCGGATGGAACCCGAGACCCTGACCACCGCCCGGCTGCTGCTGCGGACCGTGGACACGCGGGACGCACCTGCGGTGTACGCGGCGTGCCAGGACCCCGGCATCCAGCGCTGGACCACGATTCCGTCGCCGTACCTGCCCGAGCACGCCGAGGACTTCCTGGGACACCAGGTGCCGACCGGTTGGCGGGACGGCACGCTGTTCACGTTCGGCGCGTTTGGGCCGGTCGACACGGCACCGGGGAGCACGGGGCTGCTCGCGATGGTGGGGGTCACACGGCGTGCCATGGGCACCGGAGAGATCGGTTTCTGGACGGCCAGGGAGCACCGGGGCCACGGCTACGCCACCGAGGCGGCCCTCGCCGTGACCCGCTGGGCGTTCACCCGCGCAGGTATCGACCGGATGGAGTGGCGCGCCGAGGTCGGCAACACCGCCTCGCGCGCGGTGGCCGAGAAGACCGGTTTCACCATCGAAGGCGTGCTCCGCTCGGCCGTCTTCCACCGCGGCGTACGCCGCGACTGCTGGGTGGGCTCCGTGCTCCCGTACGACTTGGGGCTACCTTCCGCCCAGGCGTACATCCCCGGCGTCCAGGAGCCCGGGACCTGCTCCTAGCACCGGAGCGGCGGTGAGGGCCGGCGGGCGGCGCGGGGCCTGAGCTGGGCCCGGCGAGCCCATCTCCGGGCCAAAGCGGGCAAGGGCCGTACGCGGAAGGCTTGCGGCCGGCCGTGCGGGGCACGGCGGAATCGGGCGGGCGGCTGGCCCGGGATCGTGCCTGGTCGGGCGGGACTGTCAGCGGGGGCCCTTATCGTGTGCGGCATGACGAGTCTGCCGCCGCCGGTTGTCGAGCTCTCCGCCGATGAGGCCCGCCGTATCGCGCTGCGCGCCCAGGGGCTGCTGGGCGCGCCGGACCGCAGAGGCGGGGTGCGGGGCGTGCTGCGGCACCTGGGCGCGGTGCAGCTCGACACGATCTCCGTACTGGCCCGCAGCCACGAGCTCGTGCCGTACGCACGCCTCGGCGCCGTCGGCCGCCGCACCGTGGAGGACGCCTACTGGACGCCGGATCCCGGCGGCGCGCCACACGCCTTCGAGTACTGGTCGCACGCCGCGTGCGTGCTGCCCATCGAGGAGTGGCCGCACTTCGCGTTCCGCCGCCGTGCCTACCGCACCCGGCCGCAGTGGCACCACGACCTGCCCGACGGCGTCTACGACCAGGTGATCAAGCAGCTGCGCACCGAGGGCCCGCTCACCGCCACCGAGCTCGGCGGCGCGAAGAACGGCGGCCCGTGGTGGGACTGGTCCGCCGCGAAAGTCGCCGTCGAGCGCGCGCTGATGTACGGCGAGGTGGTGTGCACCCAGCGGCGTAGCTGGAAGCGCGTGTACGACCTCGCGGAGCGTGCCGTTCCGTATGAGTTCCGCCATGACGACCTCAGTGATCACGAGTGCCTGCGCCGGCTGGTGCGGCTCGCCGGGCAGTCGCTCGGCGTGGGCACCCGTGCGGACATAGCGGACTACCACCGGCTCAAGGCGGAGCAGTTCGACGCGGTGGTGGCGGACTCGGGCCTCGTGCCGGTTCGTGTCGCGGGCTGGTCGAAGGGGGCGGGTGAGGGGCGGCGCGGCGCGGGGACGGCGGCCGTGGACGCCTGGGCCGATCCGGCGGCGCTGGAGACGGCACCGCGCGGTCGGCACCGTACGACGCTGCTCTCTCCGTTCGACTCGCTGGTCTGGGAGCGGGCGCGCACCGAGCGGATCTTCGGCTTCGCCCACCGCCTGGAGGCGTATGTGCCCAGGCAGAAGCGGATCTACGGCTATTTCGCCATGCCGGTGCTGGCCGGCGGGCGGCTGGTGGGTCGGGTGGATCCGGCACGCGAGGGGAACACGCTCGTGGCGAAGCAGGCGTCCCTGTCGCTGACCGACCGCAAGGCGCTGCGCGGGATGGCCGAGGCGCTGGTGACGGCCGCGGGCTGGGTGGGCTGCTCGAACGTACGCCTGGAGCGGGTCGAGGCGCCGGAGCTGCGGGGACCGCTGAGCGAGGAGCTGGCTCGGGCACTGGAGTGAGGAAGGGGCCGACGCGGGCGCTGAGGTGAGCGGAGCCCGCCGGGGCGAGCGGCTGCTTGCGCGGAGGCGAGCACGAAGGGGCTCGCCGGGGGTGAGCGTGCGGGGCCGCCGCGGGGTCGGAGGTGTGGTGACCACGCCGAGCCCCGGACCGGGCTGAAGCCGGATAAGCGGGCCCGTTGGGTCGCGGGCGACGGCGACGACGCCGCCTACGCCACGTATGCCGGATGCCCGCCTGGTCGCCCGGGCGACCAGGCCCGGTGGTCGAGGTCCAGCGCGGCCCGGCCCGGTCCAGTGGGCCGCAAGCACCTTGTGCGGCCCCGGCGGGAGCCGCCCCAGCACCAGTGAGACTCGGTGGGGGCTGCCCGGCCACCGGCTCACCGGCGCCGCGTCCGGCTAGCGGATCTCCAGGATCTTCTCGCGCATCGCGTAGACGACGGCCTCCATCCGGGAGTGCAGCTGAAGCTTCTCCAGGATGTTGCGGACGTGGTTCTTCACGGTGTTCTCGCTGATGAAGAGCTCTTTGGCGATGTCCCTGTTGTTCATCCCGGTGGCGACGAGTTTGAGGACTTCCAGCTCGCGGTCGGTGAGCCGGGGCGCGGGCACCAGGCGGCGCTCGTCGGTGCGCTGGATCATCGACTTGAACTCGGTGAGCAGCTTGGACGCCATGGAAGGGCTGATCTGCGACTGTCCGTCGGCGACGGCCCGGATCGCGGTGGCCACCTCGTCCGTGGAGATCTCCTTGAGGAGATAACCGGTGGCACCCGCCTTGATCGCGTCGTAGAGATCGGCCTCTTCGTCACTGATCGTAAGCATGATGATCTTGGCGCTGGGGGCCACCTCCTTGATGGAGGTGCACGCCTCGATACCGCCTCGCTTGGGCATCCGGACGTCCATGAGCACGATGTCGGGGAGCAGGTCGGCGGCCTTGTCGACGGCCTCGGCGCCGTCTCCCGCCTCGCCGACAACCTCGATGTCCTCCTCGGTGGCGAGCACGATCTCCAAGCCCCGGCGGAACAGGGCGTGATCGTCCACCACCAGGACCCGAATGGGTTCCTTGTCCGGCGGCCCCTCGTCCGGGCCCATACCGTCGGCGTCTTCGTCACGCTCGGTGGTGCCTGCGTGTGCGTCGAGGTAGTGGGCGCCGTGCAGTGGTCCGAAACTCTCCGCCATCGTTCCTCCCCCTGAAGGCCGTGGCCCGTCTGCTCGCTGCCGTGCGGTCCTGAGCCAATCCGGGTCGGCAGCACCCCGGTTGGGCAGACGCCCATGATTTCATGCCCGGGTGGCAGTACGGCGCCGACGATTTTCCGGATGGGGGCACGGTGGTGCCCCTGGGGCGCACACCCGCGCTCCAGGGGGATCATTTCGAGGCAGAGTGGCTTCGAGCGTCCGGGCCGGCCACCCGTGATACGGATGGCCGGCCACGTCGGCGTGCTCAGGCGCCGAGTGCGCCGCCCGCCTCGGGGGACGGGACCTCGGCGACCATCGTGTCGGTGGTGAGGTGGATGACGCCGTAGTCGTAGGCATGGCGCCGGTAGACAACGCTCGGCTCCTTGGTCTCGGAGTCGACGAAGAGATAGAAGTCGTGCCCGACCAGTTCCATCTCGTACAAGGCCTGATCGAGGCTCATCGGGGCTGCGGCATGCCGCTTTTCGCGGACCACGAGCGGCCCTTCGCCCATGACCTCAAGAGATCCGATCTTCTTCGTGGGGATGGCTTCGGGCTCTTCTTCCCTCGCGATGCTGCCGTCGCCGTTGAGCACGACGGCGTCGGGGACGTGATCGGCGACTTCGGAGGTCGGCACGCCCGCCCGGCGCCGCGTCAGCCGCTTGTCGTGCTGCTTGCGCAGCCTCGCCTCCAGCTTGTCCGCCGCCAGATCGAGCGCCGCATACGGATCACTGGCCGCCGCCTCCGCCCGGATGACCGGACCGCGCGAACGGAGCGTGATCTCCACGCGCCCGCAGCGGTCGGCCTGGCGAGGGTTGATCTCCTTGGACACCTCGACGTCGAGGCTGATCACCTTGCCATCGAGCTTCTGAATCTTGTCCAGCTTCAGCTTCTCGGCCACGTGCTTGCGGAACCGCTCTGGCACCTCGGTCTTGCGGCCCTTGACGACGATGTCCACGCAGAACTCCGTTCCCGGATCGCTCCGCCTCAGCGGCGGAGCATCTCCCTTGTGCACCAGGCCCCGGTCGGCACCGGAACCTCGGACTCGGTGACGTCCACCTCCTCCTCCCCCGCAGGCAAGATCCCCACCCCACCGGTTCGGGTGATTACAAGAGCCCATAACCGGCATTGCGGTGCGTTAGGGGTGATATCTGCCATTCCTCACAATCGAACCTATCTCGGCTGCGTGGAGAACGTCACCCCTTTACCCCGGCATACCTCTGTTCCCGTGAGTCAACCCTCCCGTCACTGCACGTCCTCATTTTTTGTTGCCCCGGATTCCCTCCAGGGAACGTCCTGCGGACTACGGCTCCACGCGCCGCCCATCCGTGCGTCCACGGACTGCGGACCCGCCGGCGGCTCTCAGGGCCTGCCGGGTCTTCTCGTCCCGGGAGGAGTCGTCGTACCGCCGCAGGAGCCCTCGAAAGAGGCGGGCGGACCCGCGATCACGGCGGCGGTGAGCGTACTGCCCGCTCCGGCGGCGCCCAGTGCGCGCGCCGCTTCCGTCAGTGAGGCACCCGTCGTCATCAGATCGTCCACCAAGACGATCCGGCCCGCGCCGCGCAGCAGCGCGCTCGCACCTGCGGCCACCTCCAGGGCGCCCGCCAGATTGGCCAACCGCTGCCGGGGGCCGAGGCCCGCCTGGTCGGCGACGGCGCGCCGCTGGCGCAGCACAGCGAGCGTCCGGGCCGGGACTCCGCAGCGCCGCAACTCGGCAGCGGCAGCACGGGCGACACGGCGCGCGGCATCATGCCCACGGGCCCGGACCGCCTGCCGCGCGGACGGCATCGGCACCAGCAGCCAGGCAGCTGGCAGGGCTGCTGAGGGTGTCCGGGACGGTGCGGAGCCCGCGCGTACCGCGGCTGCGAGGGCGTGGCCCAGCGGGGCGGCCAGGCCGAGGGCGCCGCGCTCCTTGTGGGCCAGCAGCAGGGCGCGCACCTCGTCCCCGTACGGCGCGGCGGCATGCACGACGGGCAGACCCGGCGGCTCCGGCACCGGACGCACCCGGCACGGCGCCCGCCCGTACAGAGCTGCGCCGCACCTCGCGCACAGCGCCGCACGAGGCCGTCCGCAGCCTGCGCACTCGGCCGGCAACACCAGGTCCATGAGGTCCTGCCACCACCCCCTCATGCCCACCACTGTGCCAACCGGGCCGCCGCCCCGCCACCCCTGTGGATAACTACCTGTGGATAACTCGGCAACCGAGGCCGCCCGGGCACGATCGGCCAGGCGACCGTCCCGGGGCTGACCGCCGGCTGAGGTCCTTCGTTGGATGAGGCGGGATGAGGCGGGATGAGGCGAGATCAGGCCAACTCAGCAAGCCCAGCCTGATCCCGCCTCATCCAGCCCGATCCAGCCCGATCCAGTTATCCAGCCCGATCCGGACGAGGCCCTAGCCCCGCCCTAGCCCGGGTACACCGGCGAAGTGCCGCCCGTGCCGCCCTTGCCCACGGTCTGCCACGGTGCACCCGGCGGCATCCGTACGATCCCGTCGTCCGAGAGCGCTACCAACGGCAGACGGTCGTCGTCCGCGGCGGCGATCTCCTCCACACCGGTGAGACCGGGCAGTACACCGCTCGCGGGCGCCGAGCCGTCGCACTGGATGTAGCGCACCTGCTGCACGCCGCCTGACTCGCGCCCGACCACCACCAGGCGGCTGCCGCCCGCCCAGGACATCGCCGTGACCTGCTCCATCTGGGGCGCGCCGGGCCGCACATCGCCAATCGTCACCTCGGCCCCGTCGCCGGCCCGGTCTCCCGTACCGCTCATTCGCTGGATGCGTCCCACCTTGAGCGATTCGTCGCCGTTCTCGTCGACGAGCAGCGCGATCCGTACGCCGTCGGCGGCCACCCGCACCGCCTTGATCCGTTCCGGATGCACCCCCGGGGTACTGACCTGAACGGGGTCGCCTGCGCCGTGGTCCAGCAGGAGCAGCCGGGGCTTCTTCGGGTTGCGGTCGGCCACCCACAGATTGCCCTGCCCGTCCCAGCTGGGCGCGGTCAGACGATCGTCCTGTGACTTGGCCTCGCTGGTCAGCACCGGGTCGCCGAGCTGGGCATGGACGGAGAGGTCGGCCACGTAGAGCTGACGGCCGTCCGTGGTGACTCCCGCGGCACGCTCCTCGTCACGGGAGACCGCGGCCTTGCCCATCGGCTTCGCACCGCTCCCCAGCGGCCCGGGGACCGGCTCAGGCTCGTCGTCGCTGCCGGTGCTGGTCAGGCGTTCGAGTCGGTGGTCGGGGTCCAGGAAGTACTGGTAGTCGGCGCGACCGGTGCTCAGGGACGGCGCGACGGTCTCGCTGCGGTCCAGGTCGCACAGCAGCGAACCGTCCGAACGCACCAGCGTCACTTCGGTGATCCCCGTCGACGTCAGATCCTGCAAGGTGAAGATGATCTGCGCCGCCATCCGCTGGCACTGCGCCCGCCCCACCCGGTCGGCCTTGCCGTTCAGCGGCACTTTCAACCGGTTCTGGTCATCGGGAGCCATGCCCGTGACGCCCGCCTTGAGCCGCGTACCGGCGGGGAAACTTGTCTGCACCACCGGAGCGAGCCACTGCGTGGGGCCCGCGAGCAGGGCTCGTACGGTCTGGGTCACCGGATCGACGCGCTGGCGCACGTAGACGGGGTCGGCGACTAGCGCGCCCGAGGTGGCGTTGTGGTCGTCCGCGCCCGGGTCGGACGCGTAGTAGTACTTGTCGACGGGCTGGTAGATGCGCTGGAAGTCGGACTCACCGAGCACGATCCCCGCCGGCGGATGGTCGATACGCCATTCCCGGTGCCCCTTGCCGGACTGCAGGCTCAGGTGGACGGCCTCACTGTAGGAGCCCTGTGCGGGCTGGTAGGCGTGCTGCTCGTCCACCGTGGCGAGTTTGTCGCCCCTCAGGTCGTACTGGCGGCCGTCGGCGTCGTAGCCGCTGCGGTCGGGTACGTGCACGGGACTCGGGCCGCCGGTCAGCACGGTGGTGGAGGACAGCTCCGGCTGCCAGTCCTTGGACGCGTCCTCGGTCAGGTATTTGCGTGCGATGTCGAAGTGCGGGTCGTCGCTGGTCAGCGCTTCGAGGAAGTCCTCGATGATTTCGTCGGGGCCCGCACTGTCACGCGGGGGCATGGCGAAGACCCGTACCTGCGAGTCGGGCCGCTGCGAGGCCTCCACACCGCGCAGATCCCCGCTGTCCGGCATGGACGCGCAGCCGGCCAGCAGCACGCCGGCCAGACCGAGCAGCAGCCCGATCCGCCACGTCCGTGCGGGCCGGCCCCGCCTGGGCCACCGCGTACGGCCACGGGGCGCCTGTTCCGATCCGCCTTCCGGTCTGCTTTCCGGTCCGCCGCACCTTCTGTCGCGCCTTGCCCGCCCCGGCCGCCCGCCCCGGGCGGCCCGCTCCTCACCCACGAGAGGCCTTTCCTTCGGTGATCTGCGCGGTCTGTGCGGCCTGCGATGTATGTGCGCTTTGTGCGGCGCGCGCCGCCGTCGTGGCCTGTCCGGCTGTCACGGCCGCTGCGGCTGGCACGGCTTCGGCGACGACCTGGGCGGCCGTTTCGGCCGGCGCGTGCGGTACCTGGCTCGTCGGTGCATCCGGCACCTGAGCAGCCGGCAGGGATCGCTCCTGGGTGGTCGATACGTGCGGGTCCTGCGGGCCCTGAGGCGCAGGGGCACCCTGGGGAGCCGTGCCGCCCTCGGGCAGCCCCGCGGCGTTCAGACCACGGTTGCGGCGGGAGTCGTCAGGCTCCAGAGGGATGGGTGAGCCGCGCAACGACTCGTCCGCGGTGCGCGGCAGGGTGAGCCGGAACTGTGAGCCGCCGCCCGGCTCACCCCAGGCCTGCAGCCAGCCGGCGTGCAGCCGGGCGTCCTCCAGGGCGATGGAGAGCCCCAGACCGGTGCCGCCCGTGGTCCGGGCGCGGGCCGGATCGGCGCGCCAGAAACGGCTGAACACGCGGGTGGCCTCGCCCGGCCTGAGCCCGACGCCGTAGTCCCGCACCGCCACCGCGACCGCGCCGCCCGCCGCGGCGAGCCGCACGATGACGTCCTTGCCCTCGCCGTGCTCCACGGCGTTGACCACGAGATTGCGCAGCACCCGCTCCACGCGCCGCGCGTCGGCCTCCGCAACCACCGGTAGCTGGTCGCCGACGACCCGTATCCGCGTCCCCTTGCGCTCGGCGAGCGGCTCGGCGCCGCCGACGACGCGCCGTACGACCACGCGCAGGTCGACCGGCTCGGCCTCCAGCGCCGCGGCCCCCGCGTCGAAACGGCTGATCTCCAGCAGGTCCGCGAGCAGCGACTCGAAGCGGTCCAGCTGGTCGGCCAGCAGTTCGGCCGAGCGTGCCGTCACCGGGTCGAAGTCCTCGCGGGCCTCATGGATGACGTCGGCCGCCATCCGCACGGTGGTCAGCGGGGTGCGCAGCTCGTGCGAGACGTCCGAGACGAAGCGGCGCTGCATCCGCGACAGGTCCTCCAGCTGCTGGATCTTGAGCTGGAGGCTCTGCGCCATCTTGTTGAAGGCCTCGCCCAGGCGCGCGATGTCGTCCTCGCCGGTGACCTTCATGCGCTCCTGGAGGCGCCCGGCGGACAGCCGCTCGGCGATGCCCGCGGCCATCCGTACCGGCGTGACCACCTGGCGCACGACGAGCCACGCGATGGCGCCGAGCAGCACCACGACGAACAGTCCCGCGGTCGCCAGCGTGCCCTTGACGAGGCTGAGCGACTTCTCTTCCTGAGAGAGCGGGAAGAGGTAGTACAGCTGGTACGAGTCGCCGTTCAGGCCGTTGAGCTGCTTGCCGATGACCAGGCCCGGCTGGGACTCCTGGTCGTCGCTGTAGATGATCCGCGTATAGCTCTGGGAGGCGCCCGCGGAGTGCGCGACCCTGCTGCGCAGGTCGTCGGGCACGCTCTGGATCGGGTCCACGCCGCCGGAGGCGCGGGGCCCGCGGACGCTGCCCGCGTCGCCGCCGTCACCCGGGTTGAGCGTGACCACGTCGAAGGCGCTCTGGCCGCCGCTGGAGAGCTGGTTAACCAGCTCGCTCACCCAGGTGGCGGCGTTCTGCCCGGTGCGGCCGTCGGCCGAGGGAGCGGCGCCTGGTCCGCCGCTGTCGGTGTTGGCAGTGTCGGCCTTGTCCTTGGCCGCACGGAACCCGCCGTCCGCCTGGCTCTGGGAGGCCTTCACCTTGGCGTCGAGCAGGCCGTTGCGCACCTGGCCGATGACGACGAAACCGAGCAGGAGGACGACGCCGAGCGACATCAGGAGGGTGGTGGCGACGACCCTGAGCTGGATGTTGCGCCGCCACAACCGCGCGGCGGGCAGCAGCGGGCGGCGCACCCAGCGCGTGAACAAGCGCAGCACAGGACTGCCCTGCACCCCGCCCTGCAGCAGCCCGCCGCCGCCTTCGACCAGCTGTCCGACCCGTGCCAGCACCGTCCTCAGGCCGACCAGCCGCCCCGGGCGGATTCCCGGCATGCCGGGTGCCGGAGCGGCTCCGTCGTCCCGGGGCATATCAGCTCGGTCCGGCCTTGTAACCGACGCCACGGACGGTCACAACGATCTCCGGCCGCTCGGGGTCCTTCTCGACCTTCGAGCGCAACCGCTGTACATGCACGTTGACCAGGCGGGTGTCGGCCGCGTGGCGGTAGCCCCAGACCTGTTCGAGCAGGACCTCGCGGGTGAAGACCTGCCACGGCTTGCGGGCCAGCGCGACCAGGAGGTCGAATTCGAGCGGGGTGAGCGCGATGGCCTGCCCGTCGCGCTTCACCGAGTGCCCGGCGACATCGATCACCAGGTCACCTATGGCCAGCTGTTCAGGGGCGGGCTCTTCAGAACGGCGCAGCCGCGCCCGGATACGGGCCACCAGCTCCTTCGGTTTGAACGGTTTCACGATGTAGTCGTCCGCCCCGGATTCGAGGCCGACGACCACGTCGACGGTGTCGCTCTTCGCGGTGAGCATGACGATCGGCACACCGGATTCCGCCCTGATCAGTCGGCACACCTCGATGCCGTCCCGGCCGGGCAGCATCAGGTCGAGCAGTACAAGATCCGGCTTGGTCTCACGGAAAGCAGCAAGCGCCTTGTCGCCATCAGCGACGAACGACGGCTCAAACCCCTCACCACGCAGCACAATCCCGAGCATCTCGGCCAGTGCGGTGTCGTCGTCGACGACAAGGACTCGTCCCTTCATAAGGCCAATCATCCCATTAGCTAATCGTTACCTGACGTGACCTCTCACACAGCTCGGCAAGCGCCTCTGCTGTGACGGGCGACACGGCGCCCTCTTCGGTGACGATCGCCGTCACCAGTGCTGGTGGCGTCACATCGAACGCCGGGTTGTACGCCTGTGCTCCCGGCGGTGCCACCGGAATTCCGACGGGGCCCGCCGAAACCTCGCCGCCCGCCTCCGCTCCGGCCGCCATCGCCTGAGGAACTGTGATCTCCGTCACTTCGTGGGCCGGGCGCTGCTCGACCTCGATCGCGGCACCGTCCGGGGTGTCCAGATCCACCGTCGTCACCGGGGCGACGACGATGAACGGCACATGGTGGTACTTGGCGAGCACCGCGAGCGGATAGCTGCCCACCTTGTTCGCCACGGAGCCGTCGGCCGCGATGCGGTCGGCACCGATCAGCACCGCGTCCACTTCACCCGCCGCGAAGAGGGCCCCCGCCGCATTGTCCGTCAGGACCGTATACGGCATGTCGTGCCGGGCGGCCTCGTACGCGGTAAGCCGGGCACCCTGGAGCAGCGGGCGGGTCTCGTCCACCCACAGCCTGCGCAGCCGCCCGTCGCGGTGCGCGGCCAGCGCCACGGCGAACGCGGTGCCCTCCCCGCCCGAGACCAGCGCGCCGGTGTTGCAGTGCGTGAGGATGCGGTGGCCGCCGCCCGGCACCAGCTCGTCCAGCAGGACCAGACCGTGCTGCGCCATCCGCGCACTGGCCTGTGCGTCCTCCTCGTGCAGTGTGCGGGCCGCTGCGAGCGCCGCGGCAGCGGCCTGCCTCCCGTCTCCGGAGCCCGCCAGCGCGGCCCGGTATGCCTCCTGGGCCCTGCGTGCTCCGCGGGCCAGGTTCACCGCGGTGGGCCGCGCGAAGGCGAGCGCGTCGGCCGCCTCGTCGACGTCGAACCCACGCGCCGCCGCCAGCGCGACCCCGTACGCGCCCGCGATCCCCAGCACCGGAGCCCCGCGCACCGCCAGGGTGCGGATCGCACGGACCAGGACCGACGGATCGGTACAGATCAGCTCGACCTCCTGGCTCGGCAGTCTGGTCTGGTCGAGCAGGATCACGACCGGGCCTTCGGGCGGCTCGTCCCAACGGATCACCGGAATCACCGGCCTGTCACCGGGTATACCGGTCGGCCCTTTGTCCTGGAGGGATCGCGCGTACTGATCAGCCATTGGCCCAGTCTGCCCCGTACCCGCCGGTCAATTGAAGGCGGTTGGACTTTCTGCTGCGTACTCCGCCCACTCCGCCCGGCCCTGTGGTCTGCGTCCCGTGGCACCATGGCCCCCAACCTGCCGCCGCAACCGCGGACGGGCACCGCGAAGGAGCGAAGATGAACGACACTCCGGGCTGGGCCTCGCCCGGATCCGCCCCCTCCGATCCCCCCGGCCCCCCGGACGGCCGGGAACCGGTGGTTCCCGCCGAACCCGCCGACCGTCCCGCGGACGCTCCTGTTCCGAACCAGGGCCCGAGCCCGGTCCCGGATACGGCTCCGGTCCCGGGTACGGAGGATTCGCTCGCGAAGTGGTCGAAAGAGCAGCCCCCGCCCGGCGCATGGTCCGCTCCGGGCGGACCGGCCCCCGGCCAGACCCCGCCGCCACCGCCGCCACCCGGCCCCGGCTGGGGCGGCCAGGCCCCGGGCGGCCAAGGCTGGGGCGGCCTCGGCGGCGGTCCAGGCTGGGGCGCTCCTGGCGGTCCGGGCTGGAACGCTCCTGGCGGCGGCCCCGGCTGGGGCGGCCCGGGTCCCGTGGGCCCCGGCGGCTACGGTCCCGGTCAGGGCTGGGGCGGCTGGCAGGGCCGGCCTCCCGCAGCCAAACCCGGCGTCATCCCGCTGCGCCCACTCGGCGTCGGGGAAATCCTCGACGGCGCCGTGTCGACGATGCGTACGTACTGGCGGCCGGTCCTCGGTATTTCGCTGTCCGTCGCGGTGGTCACCCAGCTCGTGCTCGTCCTGCTGCAGGGCTTCGTACTCAACGACGTCGTCGACACGGCCGCCCTGAACGACCAGAGCGCGACACTGAGCGAGCTCGTCCATGCCATGCGCAACACGCTGATCAGCTCCGGTGTGGTGCTGCTCATCACGCTGCTCGGCACGATCATCGCCACGGCCCTGCTCACGACCGTCACCAGCCGCGCCGTGCTCGGCAGACCGGTCACGATCTCCGAGGCCTGGCGCACTGCCCGGCCCCAGGTGCCCAGGCTGATCGGCCTCACCCTGCTGCTGCCGCTCATTTTCATAGCGATCGTCGTCATCGGCGCGCTGCCCGGAATCCTGGTCGCCGTCGCAGGCTCGGTCGACGGAGGTACGGCGCTCGCCGGGTTCGGTGGCTTCGCCGGGGCGCTCGTGTCCCTGTGGCTGGTGATCCGCTTCGCGCTCGCCTCGCCCGCGCTGATGCTGGAGAAGCAGAGCGTGCCGAAGTCGCTGGGCCGCTCCGCCAAGCTGGTCAAGGGCTCCTGGTGGCGCGTCCTCGGCATACAGATGCTGGCCGCGCTCATCGCCGACATCGTGGCGTCGATCATCCTCGTTCCGTTCGCGCTCATCGCGGGCGCGGTCGACGGTAGCGGGACAGACCTTTTCGGCGGCACCGGCAGCCATGGCTGGCTCTACTTGATCATCAGCGCTGTCGGCTCGGTGATCGGCTCCACGCTCACCTTCCCCATCACGGCCGGAGTCTCGGTGCTGCTCTATATCGACCAGCGCATCCGCCGCGAGGCACTCGACCTGGAGCTCGCCCGGGCGGCCGGCACCCAGGGCCACGGCTCTCAAGCGCCCGGCGCCGTACCTGGGAGCTGAGGCAGTGAACGGGGGCATGGCGGAACTGCTCGGCACGGCGCTGCCATCAGGCTCGGCGCTGCTGCCGCGCCCCGGTACGCCGCCGTGGCGGAGCGGCGGAGGCCTCCTGCCGCCGAGTCCGCTGCCGCGGGCGGGCCTGCGCTCACGGGTGAGCCTGCTGTCCGGCGGCGACCAGCCTCCGGTGACCCTCCCGCGCGGCCCCTCCCGCGAGGCCGCCAAACGCGAGCTGTCCAAGCGGATGTACCACGAGAACGAGCCGAGCCTCCTGCTGCGCGTTCTGAACCGCTTCTGGGACTGGGTCTCGGACCTCTTCAACGCGGCCTCCGGTGTCACCCCCGGCGGCGGACTCGGGCTCTTCGTGATCGTGCTCGTCGTCCTGGCACTCGTGGCGCTCCTCTGGTGGCGGCTGGGCACGCCCCGCCGCACCGCAAAGGCCGCCGCGGCGCTCTTCGACGACCGGCCGCGCAGCGCGGCGGAACACCGCGCCGCCGCCGGGACGCACGCCGCCCAGGGCCACTGGACCCAGGCCATCCAGGAACGGATGCGCGCGCTCGTGCGCGCCCTGGAGGAACGGGCACTGCTCGAACCTCGGCCAGGACGTACCGCGGACGAGGCCGCCGCGGAGGCCGCCGCCTGGCTGCCCGCGCATGACGAACGACTGCACGCCGCCGCACGCAGCTTCGACGACGTGACATACGGCGGTCGCGGCGGCGACGAGGCCACGTACCGGAGCATGTCCGCACTCGACGACGACCTGGAGCGCACCCGCCCCGTGCCGACCGCCTCCGCCACACCCGGCAGCAGCCGCCCATGACGGCCACGACAAGCGCGAAACCGCCAACCGCCACGACCGACGCGCCGCCGCCCGCGCCGACCTCCCTCGCCCCGTCCACCCGTCGGGTATGGGCCCGCTCTCGGGGACCGCTGCTCGCCGCCGTGATCCTCCTCGCGGCCGCGACCGCACTCGCCGCGGTCCGCTCGAACGCCCAGCACGGCCGTCTCGATCCGCGCTCCGCCGACCCGCTCGGCTCGCGCGCCGTCGCCGAGCTCCTCGCCGACCGGGGCGTGTCGACCCGCGTCGTCACCACCACCCAGGAGGCACTGGCCGCCGCGGACCCCGACACCACTCTCGTAGTGGCCGCCCCCGACCTGCTCACCGACGGCCAGCGGATCCGGCTCCACGCGGCCACCGCCGCATCCGGCGGCCGTACCGTCCTCGTCGCGCCGGGCCCGTCGTCGACGGACATCCTCGCTCCAGAAGCCACCGCGGACCCCGCGCCGAGCATCGACTCGATCCTCACTCCAGGCTGCGATCTGCCGGCCGCACGGCGCGCGGGCTCCGCCGACACGGGCGGTATCCGCTACTCCATCTCCATGGCCGACGCCGACTCCTGCTACTTCAGCGACGGTCTGCCCTCCCTCGTACGCATCCCGGCCGCGGGCACGACAGGCGACACCGTGGTCATCGGCGCGCCCGACATCTTCTACAACGACCGTCTCGACCAGCAGGGCAACGCCTCGCTCAGCCTGCAACTCCTCGGCTCCCGCCCCCATGTGGTCTGGTACCTCCCCTCGCTCTCCGATCACGCGGCCACCGACAGCAGCCGACGCAGCTTCTACGAGCTGATCCCCTCCGGCTGGCTCTGGGGCACTCTGCAGCTCCTCATCGCCGCCGTCTTCGCCGCGGCCTGGCGCGCCCGCCGCCTCGGTCCCCTCGTCCCCGAACGCCTCCCCGTCGTCATCCGCGCCTCCGAAACCGCCGAGGGCCGCGCGCGCCTCTACCGCAAAGCCGATGCCCGAGACCGCGCCGCCGCGGCCCTGCGCGCCGCAACCCGCAGCCGTCTCGCCCCGCTCGTCGGCACACCACGCGCCCATGCGCACTCGCCCGAAGCCCTGCTGCCCGCCCTGTCCGCCCGGCTCCCCGCGCACATCCCCGTGCCGCCGTCCCCCGACGCTGTGCCCGGCAGTCCCCAGGACCGGGCGCAACGCCTGCACGCGCTCCTCTTCGGGCCGCCGCCGCGCGACGACGCGGCGCTCATCGCCCTCGCCGACCACCTCGACGCCCTCGAAGGAGAGGTACGCCATTCATGATGGACCCGACCACTGACAACGCCCCTCAGACAAGCGATCCCCGCGCCGCACGCGCCGCCCTGGAGGCCGTGCGCAACGAGATCGCCAAGGCCGTGGTCGGCCAGGACGCCGCCGTCACGGGCCTTGTCGTGGCCCTGCTCTGCCGCGGCCACGTCCTACTTGAAGGCGTCCCCGGCGTCGCGAAGACCCTCCTCGTACGGGCGCTGGCCGCCACTCTCGAACTCGACACCAAACGCGTCCAGTTCACGCCTGACCTGATGCCCAGCGACGTGACCGGCTCTCTCGTCTATGACGCCCGCACCGCGGAGTTCTCCTTCCAGCCGGGCCCCGTGTTCACGCACATCCTGCTCGCCGACGAAATCAACCGCACTCCGCCGAAGACCCAGTCGTCCCTGCTCGAAGCCATGGAAGAACGCCAGGTCACCGTAGACGGCATCCCTCGCCCGCTCCCCGATCCCTTCCTGGTCGCCGCCACCCAGAACCCGATCGAGTACGAAGGCACATACCCGCTCCCCGAAGCCCAGCTGGACCGTTTCCTTCTGAAGCTCGACGTCCCGCTGCCGTCCCGCCAGGACGAGATCCACGTTTTGAAGCGCCATGCGGAAGGCTTCGATCCGCGCGACCTGCGCGCCGCCGGCCTGCGCCCCGTCGCCACTCCGATGCATCTTCAAGCGGCGCGCAACGCGGTCGCGCGCACCACCGTCTCTCCCGATATCACCGCCTATGTCGTCGATATCTGTCGCGCCACCCGTGATTCCCCGTCGCTCACTTTGGGTGCCTCTCCGCGCGGTGCCACGGCCCTGCTCGCGACGGCCCGTGCGTGGGCCTGGCTAACGGGGCGTGACTACGTCACACCGGATGATGTGAAGGCCCTCGCACTGGCCACCCTGCGCCACCGGGTCCGGCTTCGGCCCGAGGCCGAGATGGAGGGCGTCTTGGCCGACGCCGTCATCAACTCGATCCTGGACCACGTCCCCGTACCTCGCTGAGCCCCAGGCCACGGAGCCGGGCAGCCGCTCGTCACCGCCCGCCGACGCCGCCGCACTCCCGCGCAGTCACTGACTCCGATCCGCCCGAGGACCCATGGCACTGACCGGACGTACCGCCCTCCTAGCGGCTTTGGCCGCCCTGTTCGTCGGGTTCATCGCGCCGAGCTGGACGGGCATCCTGGCAGTCAATGTCCTGATCGCGCTCGCCTGTGTTGGCGACTTCGTCCTGGCCGCACCGGTACGGCCTCTCAAACTCACCCGTACGGGAGATACCGCGGTGCGTCTGGGAGAGTCCGTCGCGACCACGCTCACCCTCACCAACCCGTCCCGCCGACGGCTGCGGGCTTGTCTGCGGGATGCCTGGCCGCCGAGCAGCTGGGCTCCCGGCACGGGATTCGACTCGGCGCGTCACGATCTGACCGTGCCTCCGGGTGAGCGACGCCGTACCGAAACCCTCCTGCGTCCCACCCGGCGCGGCGACCTTCACGCAGTCCGCGTCACGATCCGCTCCTATGGACCTCTTGGCCTGCTCTGCCGCCAGGGCAGCCATACGGTGCCCTGGACGGTCCGTGTGCTGCCGCCGTTTCGCAGCCGCAAGCATCTGCCGTCCAAGCTGGCCCGGCTGCGCGAGCTGGACGGCCGCACCAGCGTGCTGACCCGCGGTGAGGGGACGGAGTTCGACAGCCTGCGGGAGTACGTGCCCGGGGACGACACCCGCTCGATCGACTGGCGGGCCACCGCGCGTCAGTCCTCGGTCGCGGTTCGCACCTGGCGTCCGGAACGTGACCGGCGCATCCTTCTCGTCCTGGATAGCGGCCGCACCTCGGCGGGCCGGGTCGGAGACGCTCCGCGTCTGGACGCTGCCATGGACGCCGCGCTGCTGCTCGCCGCACTCGCGTCCCGGGCCGGCGACCGCGTGGATCTGTTGGCCTATGACCGCCGTATCCGTGCCCTCGTCCAGGGCCGGGCAGCAGGCGATGTGCTGCCTTCGATCGTCAATGCCATGGCGCTTTTGGAACCCGAGCTCGTCGAAACCGATGCGGCGGGTCTTACGGCCACCGTCCTGCGGACGGCGCCTCGCCGTTCTCTCGTGGTGCTCCTGACCAGCCTCGAAACGGCACCACTCGAAGAGGGGCTGCTGCCCGTGCTCGCACAGCTCACCCAGCGCCATACGGTCCTGGTGGCCTCGGTCGCCGATCCCCATATTGCGCATATGGCTGCCGGTCGTGGCGCCATTGACGCAGTCTACGAAGCTTCGGCCGCCGCGCAGGCGCAGGAGGAACGGCATCGCGCGGCCGAAAGACTCAGGCGCCACGGTGTTTCTGTCGTGGACGCGCTCCCCGATGATCTCGCCCCCGAGCTGGCCGATGCCTACCTCTCCTTGAAGGCGTCGGGACGGCTTTAGCGCCGGCTTCAGCACCACCGACGACATGCTCTTCGAGCCGAGAAGACCTGGAAATGCCCGCCACAGGAACTCGGCTTCGACTCGGGTATGACCTGCTGGCACAGCCTGGCCGAGTGCACCGCGGCCGGTGTGCAGGCACGTCTCCCGCCACGACGGCAGGGCGATTCACTTACGGCGTGACGGCGATCGCCTCAATGGCGGCCACCGCAGATCGTGCTCTGCTCGCCAGGAGTCCTCGGACCGGCTTCAGGCAACAGACCTTCAAGAGGCAATTGCATTAACGGGAACGAGACCGGGGCATCGAAATTACCCCGTAAACGCAGATGACCCCTGTGCCGTCCCGGCACGGGGGTCATCTCACATTTAGTTCGGCGGCGTCCTACTCTCCCACAGGGTCCCCCCTGCAGTACCATCGGCGCAGTAGAGCTTAGCTTCCGGGTTCGGAATGTAACCGGGCGTTTCCTCTACGCTATAACCACCGAAACACTATAAAACCGAACCAACCACACACCCACACACACCAAACGGCGTGAAAATGGATGTGTGTGATTGTTCGTGGTTTCAGAACCCACACAGTGGACGCGAGCGTCTATGGACAAGCCCTCGGCCTATTAGTACCAGTCAACTCCACACCTTACGATGCTTCCATACCTGGCCTATCAACCCGGTCGTCTACCGGGAGCCTTAACCCCTCAAGGGGGTGGGAGTCCTCATCTCGAAGCAGGCTTCCCGCTTAGATGCTTTCAGCGGTTATCCCTCCCGAACGTAGCCAACCAGCCATGCTCTTGGCAGAACAACTGGCACACCAGAGGTCCGTCCGTCCCGGTCCTCTCGTACTAGGGACAGCCCTTCTCAAGACTCCAACGCGCGCAGCGGATAGGGACCGAACTGTCTCACGACGTTCTAAACCCAGCTCGCGTACCGCTTTAATGGGCGAACAGCCCAACCCTTGGGACCGACTCCAGCCCCAGGATGCGACGAGCCGACATCGAGGTGCCAAACCATCCCGTCGATATGGACTCTTGGGGAAGATCAGCCTGTTATCCCCGGGGTACCTTTTATCCGTTGAGCGACGGCGCTTCCACAAGCCACCGCCGGATCACTAGTCCCTGCTTTCGCACCTGCTCGACCCGTCAGTCTCACAGTCAAGCTCCCTTGTGCACTTACACTCAACACCTGATTACCAACCAGGCTGAGGGAACCTTTGGGCGCCTCCGTTACTCTTTAGGAGGCAACCGCCCCAGTTAAACTACCCATCAGACACTGTCCCTGATCCGGATCACGGACCCAGGTTAGACATCCAGCACGACCAGAGTGGTATTTCAACAACGACTCCACACACACTGGCGTGCATGCTTCAAAGTCTCCCACCTATCCTACACAAGCCGAACCGAACACCAATATCAAACTATAGTAAAGGTCCCGGGGTCTTTCCGTCCTGCTGCGCGAAACGAGCATCTTTACTCGTACTGCAATTTCACCGGGCCTATGGTTGAGACAGTCAAGAAGTCGTTACGCCATTCGTGCAGGTCGGAACTTACCCGACAAGGAATTTCGCTACCTTAGGATGGTTATAGTTACCACCGCCGTTTACTGGCGCTTAAGTTCTCAGCTTCGCCACACCGAAATGTGACTAACCGGTCCCCTTAACGTTCCAGCACCGGGCAGGCGTCAGTCCGTATACATCGCCTTACAGCTTCGCACGGACCTGTGTTTTTAGTAAACAGTCGCTTCTCGCTGGTCTCTGCGGCCACCCCCAGCTCAAGACGTAAAGTCCATCACCAGAAATGGCCCCCCTTCTCCCGAAGTTACGGGGGCATTTTGCCGAGTTCCTTAACCATAGTTCACCCGAACGCCTCAGTATTCTCTACCAGACCACCTGAGTCGGTTTAGGGTACGGGCCACTGTAAAACTCGCTAGAGGCTTTTCTCGACAGCATAGGATCATCCACTTCACCACAATCGGCTCGGCATCAGGTCTCAGGCTATTGCCAGGCGGATTTACCTACCCGACGCCCTACACCCTTACCCCGGGACAACCACCGCCCGGGATGGACTACCTTCCTGCGTCACCCCATCACTCACCTACTACCAGCTCGGATCACCGGCTCCACCACTTTCCATTCCCCGAAGGGTCCGGAACGGCTTCACGGGCTTAGCATCACTAGATTCAATGTTTGACGCTTCACAGCGGGTACCGGAATATCAACCGGTTATCCATCGACTACGCCTGTCGGCCTCGCCTTAGGTCCCGACTTACCCTGGGCAGATCAGCTTGACCCAGGAACCCTTAGTCAATCGGCGCACACGTTTCCCACGTGTGAATCGCTACTCATGCCTGCATTCTCACTCGTCAACCGTCCACAACTACCTTCCGGTGCTGCTTCACCCGGCAGACGACGCTCCCCTACCCATCACAGCCTCCGTTAAGAGTACATGCTGCAATGACACGACTTCGGCGGTATACTTGAGCCCCGCTACATTATCGGCGCGGAATCACTAGACCAGTGAGCTATTACGCACTCTTTCAAGGGTGGCTGCTTCTAAGCCAACCTCCTGGTTGTCTCTGCGACTCCACATCCTTTCCCACTTAGCATACGCTTAGGGGCCTTAGTCGATGCTCTGGGCTGTTTCCCTCTCGACCATGGAGCTTATCCCCCACAGTCTCACTGCCGTGCTCTCACTTACCGGCATTCGGAGTTTGGCTAAGGTCAGTAACCCGGTAAGGCCCATCGCCTATCCAGTGCTCTACCTCCGGCAAGAAACACACGACGCTGCACCTAAATGCATTTCGGGGAGAACCAGCTATCACGGAGTTTGATTGGCCTTTCACCCCTAACCACAGGTCATCCCCCAGGTTTTCAACCCTGGTGGGTTCGGCCCTCCACGACCTCTTACAGCCGCTTCAGCCTGCCCATGGCTAGATCACTCCGCTTCGGGTCTTGAGCATGCTACTAAAACGCCCTATTCGGACTCGCTTTCGCTACGGCTCCCCCACAACAGGTTAACCTCGCAACACACCGCAAACTCGCAGGCTCATTCTTCAAAAGGCACGCAGTCACGACGTTGAACATAAATGCTCAACGCGACGCTCCCACGGCTTGTAGGCACACGGTTTCAGGTACTATTTCACTCCCCTCCCGGGGTACTTTTCACCATTCCCTCACGGTACTATCCGCTATCGGTCACCAGGGAATATTTAGGCTTAGCGGGTGGTCCCGCCAGATTCACACAGGATTTCTCGGGCCCCATGCTACTCGGGAAACAAATAAGTGAGCCGTTCACATTTCAGCTACGGGGGTCTTACCCTCTACGCCGGGCCTTTCGCATGCCCTTCGCCTACACAAACGGTTTCTAACTCACCCGACCACCGGCAGATGATCGAAATTCGCTCCCACAACCCCCTGCATGCAACCCCTGCCGGGTCTCACACATACAAGGTTTAGCCTCATCCAGTTTCGCTCGCCACTACTCCCGGAATCACGGTTGTTTTCTCTTCCTGCGGGTACTGAGATGTTTCACTTCCCCGCGTTCCCTCCACACTGCCTATGAGTTCAGCAGCGGGTGACAGCCCATAACGACTGCCGGGTTTCCCCATTCGGACACCCCCGGATCAAAGCTCGGTTGACAGCTCCCCGGGGCCTATCGCGGCCTCCCACGTCCTTCATCGGTTCCTGGTACCAAGGCATCCACCGTGCGCCCTTAATAACTTGGCCACAGATGCTCGCGTCCACTGTGCAGTTCTCAAACAACGACCAACCACCCACCACCCCACCCTCACAGGCGAGTTCACTGGGGCCGGCACTGAAGACAAACAGGCATAAGCCCGTGCCCTCAGACACCCAACAGCGTGCCCGACATCCCTGCCGTTTAATTTTTCGTTCCACGCCGAAGCAGTACTAGAAAAACCAAACCAACAAAAACATCGAATAGTCAACGTTCCACCCATGAGCAACCAGCATCAGACATTCGCCGATGTACTGGCCTCTGACCCGAACCAAAGCCCGAGTAAGAAATGCTCCTTAGAAAGGAGGTGATCCAGCCGCACCTTCCGGTACGGCTACCTTGTTACGACTTCGTCCCAATCGCCAGTCCCACCTTCGACGACTCCCTCCCACAAGGGGTTAGGCCACCGGCTTCGGGTGTTACCGACTTTCGTGACGTGACGGGCGGTGTGTACAAGGCCCGGGAACGTATTCACCGCAGCAATGCTGATCTGCGATTACTAGCAACTCCAACTTCATGGGGTCGAGTTGCAGACCCCAATCCGAACTGAGACTGGCTTTTTGAGATTCGCTCCACCTCACGGCATCGCAGCTCATTGTACCAGCCATTGTAGCACGTGTGCAGCCCAAGACATAAGGGGCATGATGACTTGACGTCGTCCCCACCTTCCTCCGAGTTGACCCCGGCGGTCTCCTGTGAGTCCCCATCACCCCGAAAGGCATGCTGGCAACACAGAACAAGGGTTGCGCTCGTTGCGGGACTTAACCCAACATCTCACGACACGAGCTGACGACAGCCATGCACCACCTGTATACCGACCACAAGGGGGCGCCTGTCTCCAGACGTTTCCGGTATATGTCAAGCCTTGGTAAGGTTCTTCGCGTTGCGTCGAATTAAGCCACATGCTCCGCTGCTTGTGCGGGCCCCCGTCAATTCCTTTGAGTTTTAGCCTTGCGGCCGTACTCCCCAGGCGGGGCACTTAATGCGTTAGCTGCGGCACGGACAACGTGGAATGTTGCCCACACCTAGTGCCCACCGTTTACGGCGTGGACTACCAGGGTATCTAATCCTGTTCGCTCCCCACGCTTTCGCTCCTCAGCGTCAGTATCGGCCCAGAGATCCGCCTTCGCCACCGGTGTTCCTCCTGATATCTGCGCATTTCACCGCTACACCAGGAATTCCGATCTCCCCTACCGAACTCTAGCCTGCCCGTATCGACTGCAGACCCGGGGTTAAGCCCCGGGCTTTCACAACCGACGTGACAAGCCGCCTACGAGCTCTTTACGCCCAATAATTCCGGACAACGCTCGCGCCCTACGTATTACCGCGGCTGCTGGCACGTAGTTAGCCGGCGCTTCTTCTGCAGGTACCGTCACTCTCGCTTCTTCCCTGCTGAAAGAGGTTTACAACCCGAAGGCCGTCATCCCCCACGCGGCGTCGCTGCATCAGGCTTTCGCCCATTGTGCAATATTCCCCACTGCTGCCTCCCGTAGGAGTCTGGGCCGTGTCTCAGTCCCAGTGTGACCGGTCGCCCTCTCAGGCCGGCTACCCGTCGTCGCCTTGGTGAGCCACTACCTCACCAACAAGCTGATAGGCCGCGGGTTCATCCTGCACCGCCGGAGCTTTCCACCACCAGACCATGCGGCCGGTGATCATATCCGGTATTAGACCCCGTTTCCAGGGCTTGTCCCGAAGTGCAGGGCAGATTACCCACGTGTTACTCACCCGTTCGCCACTAATCCCCCACCGAAGCAGGTTCATCGTTCGACTTGCATGTGTTAAGCACGCCGCCAGCGTTCGTCCTGAGCCAGGATCAAACTCTCCGTGAATGCTTCCAGGATATCCTGGTATACACCACGAGAGCGGAACCCCCCGAGGAATAATCAGAGGGTTCACAGCGTCCTCGCTGTATTTTTTTCTTCAAAGGAACCACGTCCCAACCCGGAAAACCGAGTCAGAAACGGGGTATCAACATATCTGGCGTTGACTTTTAGCACGCTGTTGAGTTCTCAAGGAACGGACACTTCCTTTGTACTCACCTCAGAACCTAAGTTCCGGGGCTTTCCTCCGGGCGTTTCCCTTCTGTGTTTCCAACCCTACCAGATCCTTTCCCTACCGTTTCCGGTTGGAATTTCATCCAGTGGCCGTTGGAGGGCCTTTTGCTTTTGGCTTCCTTGCGGAATCCGTTTCGCAAGTCCGACTTTATCAGATGGTTTCGGCCGGGCTAACCGGCGTCATATTCCAATCGAGTCGAAGCCTTCTCCGGAATCAATGATCTTGGAGAAGTTCGCAGATGTTCACCGCTACCCACGCGAGCCTCCGGCTCCAGGGCAACTGCTCTAATCTACCTCCCCTTCCATCCCGTGTCAACGGATCCGGTTGGGGCGAAATGGAGACTAGCAGCTTGTGGGGTGGCGACGCACATCAGGCCGCGACGGGGCGCGCGGCGCTGCGCTCCGTTGGCGCAAGATCACCCGTGTCGCCCTCGCGTGCTGCCCTGCCACCCAGTACGTAGACGTACGTCAGAAAGGCCGCTTCCGCCGCGATGCCGATGCCGATGCGCGCCCAGGTGGGCAGTCCCGATGGAGTGACGAAGCCTTCGATGGCGCCGGAGACGAAGAGGACCAGCGCGAGGCCGATGGCCATGCCGACGGCAGCCCGGCCTTCCTCTGCCAGGGCGGTGCGCCGCGGACGCGGGCCCGGGTCGATGACGGTCCAGCCGAGGCTGAGGCCGGTACCGGCCGCGACGAAGACGGCAGTCAGCTCCAGGAGGCCGTGCGGGAGAACCAGCCCGAGGAAGGTGTCCAGGCGCCCAGCCGACGACATCAAGCCGACGCCGACCCCCAGATTCAGCATGTTCTGGAAGAGGATCCAGATGACCGGCAAGCAGAGGAAGGCGCCCAGGACCAGGCACAGGGCTGCTGCTTCTGCGTTGTTCGTCCAGACCTGCGCGGCGAAGGACGCGGCCGGGTGGCTTGAGTAGTACGTCTCGTACTGACCGCCGGGACGGGTGAGGCTGCGGAGCTCCGAAGGAGCGGCGATGGCGGACTGCACTTCCGGGTGGGTGCCGATCCACCAGCCAAGGAGCGCGGATATCGCCGTGGAGATCAGGGCGGTGGGGATCCACCAGTGCCGGCTGCGGTAGACCGCGGCCGGAAAGCTCCGGGTGACAAAGCGTGTGACGTCGCGCCAGGAGGCGCGCCGGGTGCCGGTGACCGCGCTGCGCGCGCGTGCCACCAGCTGTGTGAGGCGACCGATGAGCTGTGCGTCGGGGGCACTGGACCGGATCAAGGAGAGATGGGTGGCCGTGCGCTGGTAGAGCATGACGAGTTCGTCCGCCTCTGAGCCGGTCAGGCGCCTCTGGCGGCGCAGCAAGGCGTCCAGACGGTCCCATTCGCGCCCGGTGGACGGAGACGAAGACATCGAGGTCCATGTGGATGGCCGCTCCTGCTGCTCGTAGCTCGGCGTGGCTCGCTGTCGGGCCGGTCTCGTGCAGGAGTCACGTACCGGAGCACTGGAGCACGGAGAGCGCCCGTAGTGCGGTGTACTGCGCCTGCGTCGCGTACAGCACTCTAGGTGTGCGATGCCCGGCACCTCCGGGTGCGGCGCGATGTGCTTCAGCTTGGCAGACTGGCCGTTCCCGGGGCAGGCGGGTCGGGTCTTGGGCAAGCGGGTGCGCCCGGGAAGAGCGGGGTGCGCCGGAAAGAGCGGGGAGAGGTCGGTGGGCGTGAGCGAGCTTGTGACGGGTGAGGCGGTGGCGCTGGAACTGCAGCCTGCGAGGCTGCCGAGCCGGGTGCTGTCCTTGGTGATCGATCTGCTCGTCGCGGTGACGGCCTATCTCTTGGTGACCGTGACGGTGGTCGCCTCCACATCGTCGCTCGACGATGCGGCGGAGGCGGCGCTCGCCGTCGCGTCGTTCCTGCTGCTGCTGGTGGGCGGGCCCATCGCGGTGGAGACGCTGTCCCATGGGCGGTCGCTGGGGAAGCTGGCGTGCGGTCTGCGGGTGGTACGGGACGACGGCGGACCGATCCGGTTCCGGCATGCTCTGGTGCGAGGGGCCGTGGGAGTCGCGGAGATTCTGCTGTCCCTGGGGACCATCGCGTGCATCGCTTCCTTGGTGTCGGCGCGCGGCCGGCGGGTGGGCGATGTGCTGGCGGGCACCCTGGTGGTGCGCGAGCGGGTGCCCTCGGCACAGGCGATGCGTGCCTCCGCCGCCGCCGTGGCTCGCCGGACAGTTCTCGGGCCTTGATCTGTCGGGCGTGCCCGATGAGCTGTGGCTCGCGATCCGCCAGTACCTGACGCGTATGAGGCAGCTGGATCCGCAGGTGAGCTGGGCCATGGCGGCACGGCTGGCGGCCGATGTGGTGGCGCGTACAGGCACCCCGGCGCCTTGGGGTGTGCCGCCGGCGGCATATCTGGCGGCTGTGGTCGATGAACGGCAGACGCGGGACGCCTCGCGGGTCTTTGGCGTGGGTGCGGGTGTGGTGCCCGGCGTGGCCGGCCACGGTGGAGCCTCCCGCCGGGAGCACGGATGGCGCTCGATGGGGGCTGGGCCTGAGCCAGTCGGCTCCGCCGCCGGACGGCGGCGGCTTCGGGACAGGTCAGGGCGGGCGCGGCCGAGGAGCCGGAGAGCGGGACGGCGGCGACCGGGTTCGTGCCGCCGGCCTGACACGGTTCTCGGCCAGGGGCTGAGCCACGAGGAAGGTCTGACGGCCCGCGCGACGAACGGATGCTCGCGCGCCCGGGCCGCGTGGCCGGCTGTCAGCAGATCAGGTGATGGTCGGCGGTCGGTGCATCAAGGGAACACCGACGGTGGGGAGTCGAGGTCTTCGAGTTCGATGCCCGGTGCGGCGAGCACGATGTCGCCGGCGAGATGGATCGTGCTCTGCTCACCAGTTTCCAGGGCGCTGACCTGGTACTCGTCCACGGTCAGGGGGCCGTTGTCAGTGGCGTGTGCTTCTCTTTTCCGCAGGGCCCAGGATTGGTCGACGGTCAGCGGCGCCAGGACGGATGGCGTGAGGGAGACCAGGCGGACGCGGGTCGCCGGGGAGCCGGGAGTGAGGCGCAGGAGTCGTGCGGTGGCGACGAGGAAGGCGGGGGATGTGCCGGTGAAGGCGTGGGCGGCGGCATTGCCTTCGGTGGCGTGCGTACCGGCCGGGTCGGTGCGGACCCAGGTGACACCGTCCAGGGCCGCACCGCGTAC
Organism: uncultured Actinomycetota bacterium; assembly: GCA_963761765.1. Lineage (GTDB taxonomy): Bacteria > Actinomycetota > Actinomycetes > Streptomycetales > Streptomycetaceae > Streptomyces. The sequence continues at coordinate 160,987 of CAVXIJ010000001.1, read as the reverse complement.
CTGCCAGCCCGATGCGTGGAGTTCGAGACGGATAGGGCGGCCGAGTTCGTCGACGGCCAGGTCGACGGAGCCGGTGACATCGCCTGACGGAGAGGTCAGCTGGGAGACATAGCGCCAGCCCGAGGGGCCGGGAGCGCAGTGGAAGTGTTCTTCACCGAGGGGGGTGTGGTCGTGCGGATCATGGAGCGAATAACGGCCGCGGGGCATGGGATGTCCTGAGTCTTGCGGTGCCGGTCACCGGCCGGTCGGAGCACGGCCTGCGCCGGGATGCGGCACGTGGCGTACGGCGCGGGCGCGCGGCGTTCGACGGTCGGCGGATTTCCGAGACGACGGCCGGCCTTTGGCTGAGCCCGTCCAGTGAACCAGGCAGGCCCCCGGCACGGGGGTGCGGGGGCCTGTCTCAGATCCGCTGCCGTAAGGGGCGGTTGTCCGTGGGAGCTGCGCCGCCCACGGACAACCGCTACGGAAAGGTGGTGCCGCGGATCAGTAGCGGTAGTGGTCCGGCTTGTACGGGCCCTCGACCTCGACGCCGATGTAGGACGCCTGCTCGGGACGGAGCGTGGTGAGCTTCACGCCCAGTGCGTCCAGGTGGAGGCGGGCGACCTTCTCATCGAGGTGCTTGGGCAGCACGTACACGTCGATCGGGTACTCGTCGGGCTTGGTGAACAGCTCGATCTGCGCCAGCGTCTGGTCCGAGAAGGAGTTCGACATGACGAAGGAGGGGTGTCCGGTCGCGTTGCCCAAGTTGAGCAGGCGGCCCTCGGAGAGCACGATGAGCTTCTTGCCGTCCGGGAAGGTCCAGGTGTGGACCTGCGGCTTGACCTCGTCCTTGACGATGCCGGGGATCTTCGCCAGGCCGGCCATGTCGATCTCGTTGTCGAAGTGGCCGATGTTCCCGACGATCGCCTGGTGCTTCATCTTGGCCATGTCGGCGGCCATGATGATGTCCTTGTTGCCCGTCGTGGTGACGAAGATGTCGACCTCGCCGACGACATCGTCGAGCGTCGCGACCTGGTAGCCGTCCATGGCCGCCTGCAGGGCGCAGATCGGGTCGATCTCGGTGACGATCACACGGGCGCCCTGGCCACGCAGCGACTCGGCGCAGCCCTTGCCCACATCGCCGTAGCCGCAGACGAGCGCGGTCTTGCCGCCGATCAGTACGTCCGTGGCGCGGTTGATGCCGTCGATGAGGGAGTGGCGGCAGCCGTACTTGTTGTCGAACTTGGACTTGGTGACGGCGTCGTTGACGTTGATCGCCGGGAAGAGCAGGCTGCCGTCGCGGTGCATCTCGTACAGGCGGTGGACGCCGGTGGTGGTCTCCTCGGTGACGCCGCGGATCTCAGAGGCGAGCTGCGTCCACTTCTGCGGGCTCTCGGCGAGGGTGCGGGTGAGCAGCTCCAGGATGACGGCGTGCTCTTCGCTCTCGGCGGTGTCCACGGAAGGGACCTTGCCGGCCTTCTCGTACTCGACGCCGTTGTGCACGAGGAGGGTGGCGTCACCGCCGTCGTCGAGGATCATGTTCGGGCCGCCGGTGGGGGTGTCCGGCCAGGTCAGTGCCTGCTCGGTGCACCACCAGTACTCCTCCAGGGTCTCGCCCTTCCAGGCGAAGACCGGGATGCCCTTCGGGTCGTCCGGGGTGCCGTTCGGGCCGACGGCGATGGCGGCGGCGGCGTGGTCCTGGGTGGAGAAGATGTTGCAGGAGGCCCATCGGACCTGGGCGCCGAGGGCGGCCAGGGTCTCGATGAGCACGGCGGTCTGGACCGTCATGTGCAGAGAGCCGGTGATCCGGGCGCCCCGCAGCGGCTGCTGCTCGGCGTACTCCGCACGGATCGCCATCAGGCCGGGCATCTCGTGCTCGGCGAGGGTGATCTCCTTGCGGCCGAACTCGGCGAGGGAAAGGTCGGCGACCTTGAAGTCCTGTCGGTTGGCGACAGTCGACATCGAGCTGCTCCTCGGGTTGGTCGAGGTGGGAACGGGCATGGCTGGTCTGCGCGACGTCGGGCGTGAACGGGCATACAAATGCCCGGGTTCGCGCAGCGCAGCGCAGTCCGTCGGAGGCCCTCTCTCCCTCGGCCGGCCACTCGTGGACCGCCCGACCGCCATCAGCAGCGACGTCTGACACTGGTCACGAATCTACACCGATCCCCGCGGGGGGCCCAGGGTGTCCATGAAGGTTCCGCTGGTGCCGGTGCCCTCCCGCGGTTTCGCCTGGCGGCGGGCTTGCGCGAGGCCTGGGGCGGTGACCAGCCGCTCTTCGGGCCGAAGAGGGCTGTCCACCCCGCCTCGCCGTGCTCGGCTGCGCCCCCGCACGGCGGATACGACGAGTCGACGAGTACGGGATCAGTGCGGAATCAGTGCGCCGAGTCCGGTGCTGCGGGACCCGGGCCGCCCGGAGTGGCGGAGGGGTCGGGGCCGGCGGCGGCCTCTTGGGCGCTGTAGATGTCCGGTTCCAGGTAGATGACGCGGGCAATGGGCACCGTCTCGCGGGCCCGGGCTTCGGCGGCATTGATGGCGGCGGCGACCTCGGTGGCGGTGTTGTCGTGCCGTACCGCGATCTTGGCGGCGACCAGCAGCTCCTCGGGACCGAGGTGGAGGGTGCGCATGTGGATGACGCGCGTGACGGTCTCGCCGTCCACCAGGGCCTGCTCGATCTTCCTCACCTCGTCGGGACCCGCGGCCTCGCCCAGCAGAAGCGACCTGGTCTCGACGGCGAGCACCAGCGCGATCGCGACCAGCAGCACACCGATGCACAAGGTGCCGACGCCGTCCCAGACACCGCTGCCCGTGGCCACCGTCAGGCCCACGCCGAACAGGGCGAGCACCAGACCGATCAGCGCCCCGAAGTCCTCCAGCAGGACGACGGGCAGTTCGGGTGCCTTCGCTCGGCGGACGAACTGGGTCCAGGACAGGTTCCCGCGCAGTTCGCCGGCCTCCTTGATCGCGGTACGGAAGGAGAACCCCTCGGCGAGTATCGCGAAGATGAGGACGGCGACCGGCCAGTACCAGTTGTCCAGCCCGTGCGGGTGCTTCACCTTCTCGTAGCCCTCGTAGAGCGCGAACATGCCGCCGAGGGAGAAGAGCACGATCGACACCAGGAAGGCGTAGATGAAACGCTCGCGGCCGTAGCCGAAGGGGTGCTGCGGAGTCGCCGCACGCTGGGCCCTCTTGCCGCCAAGCAGCAGCAGGATCTGGTTGCCGGAGTCGGCGACCGAGTGCACGCCTTCGGCCAGCATCGATGACGAACCGCTGAAGGCGAACGCCACGAACTTCGATACGGCGATGGCCAGATTGGCGCCCAGCGCCGCGATGATCGCCCTGTTGCCGCCTGAAGCGCTCATGTCTCCCCGTAGTCCCTTCGCCCTGCGTTCCGTCGCATCACCGCGGCGGTCTCGTCACGCTGCCATCGGCGCGTCATACCGGCGCTGCCGCGGCACACCGCGGTCGACGCTCCTGCACTTTACCTGTCCTTTACAGTGGGATTCATTGTGCAGCATGCGCCGAACGGGACGCATGAGGTGGTCGCACCTGACCGTCAGGCGACCACGGTGGCCCGAAAGACCGTCCCTTGTCCGGCGACTCCGACCGTTTCGCCCGCGGGGACGAACATGGCCTCTCCTCGCGTCAGCTCTGTTGGGCCCACGCGGACGGCGCCCGCGGTGCAGAGCAGGATCTGCGGAACGGACGCGGTGATCTCGCGCGGCTCCGCGTCCTTCGGCAGGACGTACCGGGAGAGCCGGAACTCGTCGATCGGGGTCTCGTAGACCTCCTCGCCGTCCGCCGCGGCCTCCGGGCGCAGTACGCCCGGCTCGCTCGCCTCGAAGCGGACGACACGCAGCAGTTCGGGCACGTCGACGTGCTTGGGGGTGAGGCCGCAGCGCAGGACGTTGTCCGAGTTGGCCATGATCTCGACGCCGAGGCCCTGAAGGTAGGCGTGCGGGACTCCGGCGCCCAGGTACAGGGCCTCGCCGGGTTGCAGCCGGACGTGGTTGAGCAGCATCGCGGCAATGACACCGGGGTCACCGGGATAGTGGTGCGCAAGGGAGGCGTAGGCCGCGTACTCCGCGCCCCACGGCCGGTCGGCCTCCGCTCTCCGGCTTCCGCCGCCCGCCGTCCCGTTCGCGCTTCGGGCAGGGCCGCTCAGCCGCCGGCAGGCTGCCGCGGTCTGGGTGACGGTGGCCGCCATCTCCTGGGGGTCCGCGGTGAGCAGGGCGGTGAGCACTTCGCGCAGGGCGGCTTCTTCTGGGTGGGCGCCGAGCAGGTCCACGTAGGGTTTGAGGGAGTCGACCTCAAGGCTCGCCAGCAGATCGGCCGTCGCGGCGGGCGCGCGGAAGCCGCAGAGACCGTCGAACGGCGTGAGCGCGCAGATCAGTTCGGGCTTGTGGTTGGCGTCCTTGTAGTTGCGGTGCGGGGCATCGGCGGGAATGCCGCGGCGCTCTTCGTCCTCGTAGCCCTGCCGTGCCTGGGTGCGGTCCGGGTGCACCTGGAGGGAGAGCGGGGCGGCGGCGGCCAGCACCTTCAGCAGGAACGGCAGTCGTGGTCCGAACCTTGCGACGGCGCGCTGGCCGAGTTCGCGCTCCGGGGCCGCGGCGATCACCTCGTTCAAGGGGCCGCGTGCGGTGTGCGAGGGGGCGCCCGGGTGGGCGCCCATCCACATCTCGGCCTGCGGCTCGCCGGTCGGCTCCACACCGAGGAGCTGCGGGATGGCGGTGGTGGAGCCCCAGGTGTAGGGCCGGATGGTGTTGACGAGGCGGTCCATGGACTTCTTCCGGGCCCTTTCGGGGACTTGCGGAGCCTCGGGGGCTCGGGATCGGGGTGTCGGAGTACCGGGGAGGGAGGCGGGGCATGGCACGCCTACAGGTCCAGAGGCCACGGGTCTCTAGTGGCTGGACTGGCTGGACTGGCTGGACTGGCTGGACCGCAACGCCTGCCCGGGGCCGCAACGCCTGCGCCGGGCATGAGCGGCCCGGCCCGGGCGGCGGACGGGTCGCTTCATGACTTCATGACCCCGGCGCCGTGGCCAGGGCAAGGTAGACGGCGGCGAAGTCCGTGAGGGCGATGAGTTCGGAGAGGGTCTCCAGATCGCCGCCGTCCTCCGGTTCGAGTTCGCTGATCGCGGCGTCGTGGCCGAGGGCCAGTTCGCGGGCGGCGAAGGCGGCGCTCAGGCTGTCGGTGGGCCGGTCTCTGAGCAGGACCACGCGGGCGTGCAGGGCCTGCGCTTCCTCCACACGGTCGCGGAAGAAGTCCTCCGGGTCGGCGCCCGCGGCGAGTCGGCCGGTGAGCAGCGCGCCGTGCGCGGGCATCGCCTCGGGGAGTTCGGCGGCGAGAGCGGGGCGGCCGGCGAGCTCCGCAAGCGCGGCGGCGAAGCGGCGGCCCACAGGGCCCGCGGAGGGGCCCTCCGTCCAGATCAACGGCAACGCTTCGGCCAGCTCGGCGGCGAGCGTCTTGGCCGGATTGCCGTAGGTCGCGATGGCCGGGCCGCATCGCTCGGCGGTGCGGTCGAGCCGGTCGGCGACCTGTTGGAGGGATGTCGTGGGGGCGGCCAGCAGGCCGGTGCGGTCGAGCAGCATGAGCAGCGGGGTGAGCAGCGCCCACAGGGCGCCGGGTGCCGAGGCCGCGGCTGGTTCGTCCTGCTCGTAGGGGGTGGTGGCCATGGGCACGGCGAGTCCGTGCACCCGGTCCACCGCGTCGGTGAGCGGCGTACCGGGCGGGCAGACGGAGACGACGGTGCAGCCGCGGCGGTAGGCCTGCTCGACGAGGAGCACGAGACCGGGTTCCGAACCGTCCGGGGTCGTGATCATCAGCAGGTCGACCGGGCCGGCCCAGCCGGGCAGCGCCCAGCGCAGGGCGCCTGCGACGGGGGCGACACCGGTGGGGCAGAGCCGGGCGACGGGGCAGCCGGCACCCGCCAGGGTGCCGAGCAGGTCGGCGACGCAACTCGCGGCGGCTCCGGGGCCCGCGATCAGCAGGGCGCGTGGCCTGCCGTCCGGTTTCAGCTCGGCGACGCCGGACTCGGCGGCGTGCCGCAAGGCGGTGCGCACACTGGCGCCGGCCTCGGCGGCGCCGCGCAGCAGACCGCGGCGGTCGGCCCTGGCCAGGGCCTCGGGTGCGTCGAGCAGCGATTCGTCGAGCATGGCGCGGCCTTCCGGGGTTAGGCGGGGCGGCGGGCCTCGTCGACCAGGAGTACGGGGATGCCGTCCCGGACGGGGTAAGCGAGACCGCAGTCCTTGCCGGTGCAGAGCAGTTCGCTGTCGTGAGGTGCGTCGCTCGCCTTTGACGTCTCATTCTCCTGAGAGGTGGCGCTCTGCTCCTTGAGAGGTGCGTGGCAGGCGGGGCAGGCGAGGATCTCCAGGAGACCGGATTCGAGGGGCATGCGACGTCCTTTTCTGGGTGGTCCGTGCGGGTCCGAGGCGGCTGGCGGAACCGTCCTGGAACGGAATCCGGAGCGTGGTCCTGCCTGGCTCCCGGAGGGTGCCGGCAGAGGCCGGCGGGGGCCGAGCCGGATTCCGCGGGCCGGGTGCTGGGCCGGATCACGGACCGGACACGATGCGGGTGTTCTGGTCAGGGTAGCGCGGGGCGGGTCGGGTGCCGGGCGGCGGCGGGCCGCGTACAGCGCCTGTCCTGCGGCGCAATCGCCCGGACGCACCGGTCGGGGCCGCGGATCGGCCCCGGCTCCCGGTGAACGGCTTCGGGCGGGTCCGCCCCGGCGGGCCGACCCCTCACCCGCACGCCGTCGCCGACAAGACGCCCCGAGGCGTCACCCCCTGATGATGGCCAGCACCTCGTCCCTGATCTTGGCCACCGTCACCTCGTCCCTGGCCTCCGCGTTCAGCCGCAGCAGAGGCTCCGTGTTGGAGGCGCGGACGTTGAACCACCAGTCTGCGAGGTGACCGTCAGGCCGTCGAGCTCGTCCAGGGTGACGTCGTCGCGGCCCTCGTAGGCGGACCTGAGTGCCGCGAGCCGGCCCGTCTGGTCGTCGACCGTGGAGTTGATCTCGCCGGAGGCCGCGTACCGGTCGTACTCGGCGACCAGCGCCGACAGGGGTCCGTCCTGGCCGCCGAGCGCGGCGAGGACGTGCAGGGCGGCGAGCATGCCGGTGTCCGCATTCCAGAAGTCGCGGAAGTAGTAGTGCGCCGAGTGCTCGCCGCCGAAGATCGCGCCGGTCTGCGCCATCTCCTGCTTGATGAAGGAGTGGCCCACGCGGGTGCGCACCGGGGTGCCGCCGTTCTCGCGGACCACTTCGGGCACCGACCAGGAGGTGATCAGATTGTGGATGACGATGCCGCTGCCGCCGTTCTTCGCCAGTTCGCGGGAGGCGACGAGGGCGGTGACCGCGGACGGCGAGACAGGGTCCCCGTGCTCGTCGACGACGAAGCAGCGGTCGGCGTCCCCGTCGAAGGCGATGCCGATGTCGGCGCCCTCCTCGCGCACGCGGTCCTGGAGGTCCACGATGTTGGCCGGGTCGAGCGGGTTGGCTTCGTGGTTCGGGAAGGTGCCGTCCAGCTCGAAGTACATCGGGACGACTTCGAGCGGGCAGGCCGGACAGGACGGTGGGGACGGTGTGGCCGCCCATGCCGTTGCCCGCGTCGATGACGACCTTCAGCGGGCGGATCACGCTGAGGTCGACCAGGGAGAGCAGGTGGTGCGCGTAGTCCTGGAGGGTGTCGCGCTGAGTGATGGCGCCTGGAGTGGCGGCGGGCGCGGGGCCCGAGCCCGCGTCCTGCCACTGTCTCGACCAGTGCGCGGATGTCCGCCAGACCCGTGTCCTGGCCGACGGGTGCGGCGCCGGCCCGGCACATCTTGATGCCGTTGTACTGCGCGGGTTGTGCGAGGCCGTGAACATCGCGCCCGGCAGGTCGAGCGCGCCCGAGGCGTAGTAGAGCTGGTCCGTCGAGCACAGGCCTATCTCGGTCACGTCGGCCCCGCGCGCCGCCGCGCCACGGGCGAAGGCCCGCGACAGGCCGGGCGACGAGGGCCGCATGTCGTGCCCGATGACGATCGCCGCGGCGCCGGTCACCTGTAGGAAGGCGGCTCCGAACAGCTCGGCGAGTGGCTCGTCCCACTGGTCCGGGACCACTCCGCGTACGTCGTACGCCTTCACGATCTGCGAAAGATCAGTGGTCACAGCCAGCCCTCCTGAAGTCCTCTTCGGTCAACCCAAACTACCCGTAGGGAACGACAGCCACCTGTACAGCACCCGAAGCTGGCGCGGACTGTACGGCGACGGGCGGGACGCGGACCGCGGGACGGGTCCGTTCCGCCACGTGTACCCCGGATTGCCGCCCCGCCATTCCCCCGGATTTCGCGTGCCGGGACCCACTCGTCGCCACCGCCCGGTACGACACGTCACCAAGACGGCGTGTCGGCCGGTACGGCAACCGCGGCCGGGCGGGCGGCAGCCGGTGGCCAGGGGCGACCAGAGCGGCTAAGGCAGCATCCATCCGAGCACCGGCCGTGCTCTGCGCCACCACGATCAGGCACATGACCAGCAGCAGCGCCGCACTCCACGGCAGCACCTTGCGCAGCAGGTCGCCCTCGCTTGCCCCCGAGTCCCGACCGCCGCGCAGGCGATGGTCAGGTTCTGCGGCGAGATCATCTTGCCGAGGACGCCGCCGGAGCTGTTGGCGGCGGCGAGCAGTTCCGGCGGCAGGCCCGACTGCTGGGCGGCGCTGACCTGCAGTGCGCCGAAGAGCGCGTTCGCGGAGGTGTCGGACCCGGAGACGGCGACGCCGAACCAGCCGAGCACCGGCGAGAGGAAGGCGAGTCCGGCACCGGCGGCGGCGACGAAATGGCCGATCGTCGCCGCCTGTCCCGGACAGGTTCATGACGTAGGCGAGGGCCAGCACGCGAGGTCACCGTCAGGATGGCGAAGCGCAGTTCGTAGACGGTCGCGCCGCCACTCCCGTACGGCGTCGCCCGCACGCACTCCCAGGACGGCGTGCCGTGAGCGATTCCGGCGACGAGCACGAGGGTGCCGCCGGTGGAGACCAGGGGCAGCGACGAGGATGTTGCCGCCGACCGGCTTGCCCTCGGGGTCCATGACGTTCAGGAAGGGCCAGTCGATGACGCCTGGGTCGCCTTGGCGAAGACAGTCCTTGACGGGCGGTATCTGCGCCATCGGAGAAGATCACGACGATGAGGGCGTACGGGGCGTAGGCGCGCAGCACCTCGGGCCGCGGGTCGTCCTGCGTCCAGGTCCTCGCTGCGTGCGCCGGTCAGGACGGCGGCGCGCACCGGTTCGGCGGCGGGCCTGCGGGACCGGCGGCAGCGCCGACCAGCGCGGCCGCGCCGCCAGCGCGGCGCCGATGTCGGCGAGCTGCGGGGAGACGTAGTTGGAGGCGGCGAACTGGGCGGCGGCGAAGGCCACCCCGCACGCGAGCGCGGGCATCCAGGTCTCGCGCAGCCCGCGCCGCCCGTCGACAGCAAGACCAGCACCAGCGGCACGAGCAAGGGCGAGCAGCGGTGTCTGACGGCCCACGACGGAGGCGACGTAGTCCAGCGGCAGGCCCCGCGACCTGCGCCAGTGTGACGACCGGGGTGGCCATCGCGCCGAAGGCCACCGGCGCGGTGTTGGCGACGAGGGAGACGACGGCAGCGCGCACCGGGTCGAAGCCGAGCGCGACGAGCATGACCGAGCAGATCGCGACGGGTGCCCCGAATCCGGCCAGCGCCTCCAGGAGCGCGCCGAAGCAGAAGGCGATGACGAGGGCCTGGATGCGCGGATCGTCGGAGAGCCGCCCGAAGGAGCGGCGCAGGATGTCGAAGTGCCGGGTGCGGACGGTCATCCGGTACACCCACAGGGCGTTGACGACGATCCACATGATGGGGAAGAGCCCGAACAGGCGCCCCCGTGCGGCGCTCGACACGGTCTGGCCGACGGCATCCCGTAGGCGAGGCAGGCGACGAGGGCGGCGGCGAGCGCCGAGGAGGCCCGCGAGTGGGCCTTCATACGGACGGCGCCGAGCAGGACCAGCACGGTGACCAGGGGCAGCGGCCGCGACTAGTGCGGACAGGCCGAGGGAGTCGGCCATGGGCTCCAAGCTGCTGGACGAACACGGCAACGACCTTCCCCGAATTCCATGATGCGGAAAGCGACTCTCCGGGTGGGGGGAATGGTTGTGTGCCGGTGGCCGGTCATCAATGGCTGTACAGGATTGAACGAATGCTGGCCCATGGGGATTGAACGGCCGTGGCCACAGGGAAGGAAACGGAGGTTCCGGGGTCCGGCCGCCACGGGCCCCGCGCATGGACCGGGGCCGCCGTCGGCGCCCCGGGCGGCTCAGTTGTCCGGGGAGCGCAGCACGCGCAGGTGGCCTCGGCGGGCAACCTCCATGGGGTTCGCGCCGCGGGCGCCGCCGCCCGCCTCGGCCGCCCGCTCCTGCGGCCGGGCCGCCTCGCGCACCGCATTGGCGAGCGCCTCCAGGTCATCGCTGCTGGGCCGGGCGGGGCCGGAGGCGTCGGCCAGTCGGACGACTTCCCAGCCGCGCGGGGCGGTCAGCCGCTCGGAGTGCTCGGCGCACAGGTCGTAGCAGTGCGGTTCGGCGTAGGTGGCGAGGGGGCCGAGGACCGCGGTCGAGTCGGCGTAGACGTACGTCAGCGTCGCGACGGCAGGCCGGCCGCAGGCGGTGCGCGAACAGCGACGTACAGGGCTCACGACGTTGGACGGTACCGCACTCTTGAGCGGGCCGCGACGACTCCCCAAGACGTCACTCCACCGTGTCGTGGCGCGATCCGCGACGCCGCATAATTCCCGCGACTCGGCACTGAGCTGCGGGGACGTTGTGCCGCGTGAGGGACCATGGCGCGATATCCGGTCACTTCTTGTCATGTGCCAGAGGCAGCATGATCAAGGAGAGAAACGTAATCGTGCTGATACTTGGCCCAAATGGTCCGAGATGGACCTGATCCGCGCAGTTCCGGAACGGCTGCGGTGATCGGACATGATCGGCCGCTCTCGCGGGAAAGCCGCGGCACCGCAGGCGAAGCGCGGGATACGGGTCCGCGCGCTCCGCCCACCAAGGGCCCGGCGAGGACTACGCTTCGCCAGTGATGGACAACCCAGTACCGCCCCCGACGCGGCGGCCGCGGCCCCCGCCGCCGCGACCGCCACGGCACGGGGCATGCGCGGGCCCGTCGCGCCTCCGCAGGTGCCGCTCGCCGCCAGCCGGGCCGAGGTCTTCGCGGATCTGGTGCAGGACTCCGTGGAGCGGCTCGAGCGGCGCTGGCCGCAGCTCGCCGACATCGATTTCCTCGTCCTCGATGTGCCCCGGCCGGCAGCGGCCGGGCGACCGGGCTGGAGCGACGAGCCGGTGCCCCTGGGCGGCACGATCGCGCGCGAGCGAGGGCCATCCCGCGCCGGGTCGTGTCTACCGGCGCCCGGTCGAGATCCGCACCAAGAGCCGCGACGAGCGCGCGCCTCCTTGTGCACGAGGTCGTGGTCGAGCAGGTCGCCGAACTGCTGGGCCTGCCCCCGGAGACGGTGGACCCGGGGTACGGCGAGGACTGACCCGCCCGCGCGGTCACCGCCCGGGCGAGGCGTCCGGGATCACTTCTCCAGAACCGACAGATCCTGGTCCGCCGTGCGGCACCGCGCACCGTCCCCCGGTCGTCCGGCAGGGTCTGGACGGTGAACATCGGGACGCCCGGCCTCGGGTCGGCACGTCCAGCATCCGCGAGGCGTAGACCGCCCCGCCCGAGACCGGCTCCACCGTCACCGCGTACCGCCCCTTGAGCCCGGCCGGGCACCGGCGGCCGACCGTCATCGGTCGTGCCGCCCTTGACGGTGTACGTCTTCGTGACCGGGCGTGCCGCCCTCGCTGCCCGCCGACGACGTCACCTTGACCGTGGCCGCCGCGCCGGGCGCGGTCAGCGACAGCGTCGAGCCCTTCGCGCGGTTGTCGGCGACGGTCGCGCGCGCGCCGACGGGCCGGGTCGCCGGGATGAACGCCGACTCCTGGTTGGCGCCCTTGCCGCGGATGACGCGCAGCGCGGCCACCACCGGGACGGAGTCGCCCGTGGGCGCAGCGACGAGCAGCGAGCCCGCCTCGCCGCGGGTGACGTCGCCGAGGTCGACGGCGGCCGTCATGCCCGACTTGACGTGCAGCGTCTCGTGCCCGGCCGGGGTGATGCGGCCGGTCGGGGTGGCGAGTTGGAGCTTCAGGTCCGCGTCGTCGTCGCCGGGCGTGAAGGCGACCAGGCGCACGCTCGTGGCGTCCTTCGGGATGCCGGGCAGGACCAGGCTGCCCGCCGGGGTCCGCGGCCGCCGGGAGCCAGTCGCCGCCGAGCTTGTCGTCCGCGGCCTGGACGGCGGCGGCGACCCGGCCGCTGCGGGCCGTCACGTGGACGTGAGTTCGGTCTGCGGCTTGTCGGTGAGGGTGGACAGCAGCACCGGCACGCTGGAGTGCGGCTCGGCACCTGGATGCCCTCGCCCACATCGCGACTTGATGGCGCCGTTCTCCCCGTACAGCTCGAGGTCGACCACGGCGGCCGAGTCGTCCGGGTTGGTGAGGTGGATGTAGTCGCTGCGGCTTCCTGCGGTGCTGGCGCCGGGGAACCAGAAGTCCGTGTCCGGCGCCGAGCAGTTCACCCCGAGACAGACCGCGGCCGGTGCCGGCGGCCACCTCCGTCGTCTGCTGCACGGTCCAGCCGGGCGCGAAGCCCCGTCGGCGGTCCCCAGCAGCGCGGGCGACTCGGCGCCCGACGCCTCGGCGTACCGGCTTGCCCGGCTTCATCGGGGACAGCACGGGCTTCTCGGTGTCAGCGCCGTCAGCGCCGCCGCTCTTGCTCTTGTCCTTGTGTCCTTGCCGCTCTTTCGGCGCCGGTGTCCTTACCGTCGCCCTTGGCGGTGGTGTCGTCGCCAGTGACGGTGTCCGTGCCGGAACCGGACACGGACGCGGCCGCGCGCAGTTCCGCCGAGCCGCTCGGGCCGCTCGGGCCGCTCGTAGGGGTACCGTGCGCGCCGGGGGTCGATGCCGGTGTGAACGACGTGTACGTGGTCTCCGCGAGGTCCGAGGTGCTGGGTTCCGGGCAGAGCAGGCTGCTGCGCTCCACGGGCCGCCGCTCGGCTGTCCCCGCGTCACTCGCCGCACCGTCCGGCGCGGTCAGGGTCGCAAGGCCGGTGACGGCCAGGAGCCCGGCGACGGCGGCGATCAGGAACTGGGTCATCTGCGTCGGGCGGTTCACTGCTGGCTCCCGTCGGGGCGCTCATGGTCGATGCGGAACGGCCGGGCGGGGGGCTGCTGCGGAGGTTCGGGCAGCTGGCCGTACGGGTCGTCGTAGTCCTGGCCCCGGGCCGGGTCGTAGCCGGGCTGCCCCTGCTGTCCCGTACCGTCCTGGCCGGTCGGGTCCGACTGGTCGTACGAGCCCGGATAGGCGTTGTACGGGTCGTACGTACCGCTGTCGGCATACGCCCCGTCGGTACCGTAAGGACCGGCCTCGCCCGTCTGACCGCCGCCCTGGCCCGCCGCACCGGCCTGACCGGCCCACTGGCCGTCCTGGTATCCGTCGGCCGGGTAGGCGCCGCTCGGGTTCTCCCCGGGCGGATACGGCTGGCCGTACGCGTCCGCCGTGAACTGTCCCGTCTGGTAGGCACCGGTCTGGTCCTGGTACTCGGCGCCTTGATACGAGCCGTCCGGGTACTGGCCCGGGACGAACTGCTCTTCCCCGTAAGCCCCGTAAGCGCTCTCCTCGTGCCCCGGCTCTGGGTGTCCCACTCGCCGTACTCCGGCTGCTGCGGCACCTGGCCCGACGGCATCGGCGGCGCCGCTGGAGCCTGCGGCTCCGGCTGTTCCCGCTGTTCCTGGTGCGAGGCGTCGGTGTCGCCGGCGCCCGGCGCGCCCATGTCCAGGGAGCCCGTGTCGCTCTCCATGGCGTCGGCGTGGGCCGGATCCGGCTGAGCTGCCGAGGCCGAGCCCGTGGCGGCCGCCGAGGCGGCTCCGGGCATACCGGGCTCCGCGAGGTCACCCGGTGCCGGCTGTCCGCCCGCGACTCCGCCGTCACGGCCTGGGCCCGCAGCCGACGGGCCCTGCGGCCCTCGCCCTCGATGGCATCGGGGAGCACGACGACCTCTTCGGGCATGTCGTCGTCCATGTCGCGGCGCCGGCCCGGCAGCGCGAGCACCACCAGCGACCAGAGCGAGCACGCCTGCGCCCACAGCCAGGCGGTGTGGCTCAGTGGCACGTCGTACGTGACGTCCAGACGGCCGCCCGCGGCGGGCAATTGGAAGCCCTGCGCCCAACCGTCGAGGGTCGTCCTCGTCAGCGGCGGCCGTCCAGCGTCGCGTCCAGCCCTCGTCGGCGGTGTCGGCGAGGCGCAGGACGCGCCCGTCGCCGCCGGGCGGGAGCTTCGTGTGCAGCTCCGACGGGGCCCGCGGCCACCGGCTGCGGCTCGTCGGACCCGGCCTCCCCGACGATCGCGTGTGCGCGGGACACCTGCCGGTCGACGCGCCACAGGGCGCTGCCGTCCTGCTGGCTGAGCCGGGTCAGCCCCGGCGTGGAGTCCAGGACGCGGCTCATCTGCCGGGGCGCGCCGCCCGCACCAGCACGTAACGCACCGCGAATCCGCCGAGCTGGTCGACCTGGTCGGCGCCGGAGCCTGCGACGAGGTTGGCGACGACCTTGTCCAGGTGGCTTGTTGCTGCCGCCTGCTTCGGCCAGTTCGGCGTCACCGAGGCGGGCGCCTGAGCCGCGTACCAGCGTGTAGGACACCCCGGCGGACGAGGCGCCGCCCATGACGAGGGTGCGGGCCTGGTCACGGGTGTCGCTCTCCTCGGCGACGAACGCGGGCACCTGTACCGGGTCGCGGCGCTCCAGAGGGCCGTCGGCCCCCCGCCATCCAGCCGCACCGCGGCGATGAGCGGGGCCAGCGACGGCGACGAAGGCGATCAGCGCCGCCACCGGCTGCCGCCAGCCGAAGCTCTGCTCGGCCACGCGCGAACGTGCCCCGTCGGCGCCGACCACGGCGGCGGCCAGCAGGGCGATGCCGTAGACGAGGGTCGCGGGCCCCGCCCAGGCCGAGCTGTTCGAGAGCGCGGCGAAGACGAAGGCCCCGAGGGCGATCGCCAGGCGGTGAGCACCGCGGCCTGCGCTCGCCGCGCAGCAGCGCGGCGAGCCCGGCGAGCACGATGCCGATGAGCAGCAGTCCCGCCGAGGGTGCCGGATCCGCCGGGCGAGCCGCCCAGCAGGCCGAGCGCGGACGCCGCCCCCTTCCCGTAGGCAGGCCCGCCTCCTTGAAGAAGCCGAACGGAACAAGCGTCAGCGACCAGGGCGCGAGGATCAGGAGCGGGGTGCCGAGCGCGGCGAGGAAGCCGAGCCCTACGCGGCGAGTCGCCGCGGCGCACGCGAGCTAGCGCGATGCCCAGGACGCAGCGCGATCGGCCACACGATCGGGCGTGAAGGCCGTCGCGAGGGTCAGCAGCAGGGCGTACGCCCAGGTGGCGCGCCAGCTGCCGCGCGCCCCCGCGTGGCCCGTCAGCCGCTGGCGGACAACGCCCGCGCGCGCGATGAGCGGCAGCACGATCGCGAGCACCGCGGTGCCGATCCGGCCGCCGGCGAGCGCGCCGGTGGCGGCGGGCAGGAAGGCGTACGCGACCGAGGCCCACGCGCGCAGCAGGCGGGAGGCGACCAGGGGCCGCGAGGCGAAGTAGGCGGTGAAGCCGGCGAGCGGCACCGAGCAGACCAGGAGCACGGTGACGGCGAGTCCGGTCGAGCCGAACAGGACGTGGAGAAGCGCGACGAGCGCCAGGTACGGCGGCGCGGATCCGGTGCCGCCCGTGCCGGCCGCATGCCAGCCGCCCATGTAGCGCGACCACAGGGCGGACGCGTCACCCGGAGCGGGCAGCAGCGCGCCGCCCGCGAGTGCCCCGCCGCCGAGCAGCGCGCGGCAGGCGATGAGGGACACGAACAGCAGCACCACGAAGAGCATCGGTCCCGGCTTGCGGGCGATGCGCTTGAGACGGGCGAACTGCTCGATCTCCAGGAAATCCGCGTCGTCCCCGCCGGGTCCCGACTCGACGGCTCTGCCGTGCCGTCCCCCGCCGGGATCTCGGGGTCGGCGCGGCCCACCAGGCTGCCCGCGACCTGCTCGATGGTGAGTCGCACGGTGGCGCCGGGAGGCGGGAACAGCGGCCGCAGTTCCTTGCTCGACGGCCGGCCTGCCGCGCCTTCGCCGGGCCAGAAGGATCCGCTCGGGCCGCAGCAGGGTGCCGAGGAGTCCGGTGATCTCGTCGAGCGCCTGTCCGGCACCTTGCCGACGAGGTACCCGAGGGTGCGCAGCGAGGGTGCCGAAGACGAGGCGCAGGAGCACCCAGGGAGCGCTCCGAGCGGGCGTTGGCGAGCAGGGTGTAGACGGCGCCGGCCTTGTCGACCTTGTGCGGCGACGCCGAGGGCGGCCCACGCAGTCGACGGTGCGGCGCTCGCGGGAGGCGGCCTCGGCGTGCCGCACGACGGCGTCGGGAGCGATGAGCGACGCGGTGCCCGCGGCCTGGGCGCGCCAGCACAGGTCGACGTCGTCGCGCATCAGCGGCAGCCGGCGGTCGAAGCCGCCGAGTTCGTCGAAGACGTCACGCCTGACCAGCATGCCCGCGGTGGACACGGACAGCACGGGGCGCACCTGGTCGTGCTGGCCCTGGTCCTGCTCGCGGCGGTCGAGTCCGGTCCAGCGGCGGCCGCAGTTGGCGATGGAGACGCCGACTTCGAGGAGCTGCCTGCGGTCGTACCAGCCGCGCAGTTTGGGGCCGACGATCGCCACGTCGCTGCCCGCCTCGCGCTCCTGCTCGACGACGCGCAGCAGTTCGGCGAGCGCGTCGGGCGCGGGGGCGCAGTCGTCGTGCAGCAGCCAGAGCCACTGCTCGGGCTCGCCGTAGGGCAGCTCGGGCAGGTCGTACGCGTCGTCGCGCCAGCTCCGGGTCACCGGGTCCCAGCCGCTGGGGCGCTTGAGGTACGGCAGGTCCTCCGGGGTCAGCACGCCCGCGGTACGGGCGGCTTCGTCCACCGCGGCGCCGAATCCGGTACGCCGGGCCAGGTGCAGCACGCGGTCGGCGCCGACCGCGTCGGTGACCAGACGTGCGGAGTCGTCGGCGCTGCCGGTGTCGGCTGCGAACGCGTTCTGAACGGGGCGCTCCTGGCCGAGCAGCCCGGCGAGGGCGTCGGGGAGCCAGCGGGCGCCGTCGTGGGAGACGAGCACGGCGGTGACGACATGCCGCGGGTACTCCGGTGGCCTGCGCTGGAACAGGCCTGGGCCGCGGACAGCGGTGCCCCGCGTCGAACCCTGTGGCGGCGGTGTCGAACTGGCCGCCGTATGACTGTGCACGGACATCGAGGTACGGGCCCCGGTTCGATGGACTGCGGTGGACGCCGCGGATGAGCGTACGGGGCTCGGGCCGCGGTGCGTCTCGGACGATGGCCACACTAACGGCTGACTCAACGACGGTCCGCCGCCCTGTGGATAACTCCAGGGCGACGGGCCGATCACTATGCGGGGAGGGTCTTCGGACGGCGTCCGCTGCGGTCTTCGGTACGGCCCCGGCTCGGGTCCGCGGCTGCGGGCCGATCGGCGGGGCTTCGCACGCGCGCCAGATTGCGGGCGTACGGAAGCGGTCTTGCCGCGACTCAGACGGCGGCCTTCTTCAGGCGGCGGCGCTCACGTTCGGAAAGGCCACCCCAGATACCAAAGCGCTCGTCATTGGCAAGAGCGTATTCAAGGCATTCCGATCGGACTTCACAGGCGAGGCAGACCTTTTTCGCCTCGCGAGTAGAGCCGCCCTTCTCGGGGAAGAAGGACTCGGGGTCGGTCTGGGCGCACAGCGCGCGCTCCTGCCAGCCGAGCTCCTCGTCGGCCTCGTCGACCAGCAGTTCCTCAAACAGCTCGGTCATTTGTGCCCCTCGTCTGTCTTTACGTCCCCGTGATACTGCCGTTACCGATTGCGGCCGAACGACACGAGTGAAATTACAAGTGTGACACTCCGGGCCAGTCAAGCTGAGATCTGCTATTGAGCCCTGTATTCACCCTGCAGAACCAACGTTTCGCCGTAAGTGTTCAAATCCACATAAAGCTGGCACATGCCAGTGGCCGATTCTCGCGCCTGGCTCCCGCACTGGTTTCAGCCTCCCCCGGGTCGTCCTGACGCTCCGACACTCCCGTGAACGGCCAAGGACCTTGCACGGACACCCCACCGGACCCACGAGTCACCGTCGGACCCGGACGAGAGCTCCCTCAGGGAGAGACGCGATAACGCCCCATCCCGTTCAGTCAACCGTCGGGACGTTCCGGATCACAGTTGGATCACAGCGGCGCGACCACGTTTACGTACCTTGTTGTGCGCCCATTTCTCCGTACTCATCCTTGGACAAACCCATATCCTTTGCGAACAACCGGATGAGGTGAAACATTCACTATGTTCCCGACATCTAGTTGACAACACGGGTGGGAAACCGGTGTCCTGGGGACATGCTTGCGACTTCGGCGCTCACCGTGACCCGCACCGCCGGGTCCCTCGGTGCTGCCGCCCATGCTCGCCACAGCTGTCGCTGTCGCTGCTGTTGAGCCTTCCGCGCTCCGGCCGACCACACCTCCACCGCCCCCGGGCGGCACCGCCCCCGGTCCGGCGGCCCCACACGACACCGCAGCTTCCCCTGCCGAGGACCCCCCATCCCATGAACAGCGACAGCGATCTCCAGATCGCCGGCGACATCCTGGAAGTTCCCCACCTCCTCCAGCCCGCCCGCGAACACCCCGCCACCGTGGCCGAATTCGCCGGCCTCGCCCGCTCCGTGGCCGCCGACCGCGCACAGTGGCAGCACCTCATCCGCTACGACGCCACCACCCGCTGGTACCACCGGCTGCGCACCGGCCCCGGATACGAGATGTGGCTGCTGTCCTGGGTGCCAGGACAAGGCAGCGGCACGCACGACCACGGCCGCTCCAGCGGCCTGCTCACCGTCCTCGACGGCACGCTCACCGAGCACACCCGCCGCGGCGCGCAGACCCTCGCCACCGGCGCCCAGCGCGTCTTCGCGCCCGGCTACGTGCACGCCGTCGCCAACGACTTCCTCGAACCGGCCGTCAGCCTGCACATCTACTACCCGGCCCTGACCGACATGCCGCGCCACCCGGCAGCCCGGTGCGCCGCCGGCCGGCCGCAGTACACGCCGCCCGGAGCGGACCGGTGACGGCGGCACCGCAGGGCCCGGCCGTGTGACGCCGGCGGGGCCCGGCCGCGGCACAGCAGCAGCCGTCCGGCCCGTGCGCACTGCGGCGGCCGACGCGTTGTCGTACCCGCCTGCAAGACTGGGCGTTATGCGCATTGTGGTTCTGGCAGGCGGCATCGGCGGTGCCCGATTCCTCCGTGGTCTCAAACAAGCAGCACCGGACGCCGACATCACCGTCATCGGCAACACCGGCGATGACATCCACCTCTTCGGCCTGAGGGTCTGTCCCGGACCTCGACACGGTGATGTACACCCTCGGCGGCGGCATCAACGAAGAACAGGGCTGGGGTCGCGCCGACGAAACCTTCCATCTCAAAGAGGAGCTCGCCGGATACGGAGTCGGACCCGAGTGGTTCGGCCTCGGCGACCGCGACTTCGCGACCCATATCGTCCGTACCCAGATGCTCGGCGCGGGCTATCCGCTGAGCGCCGTCACCGAGGCGCTGTGCGACCGCTGGCAGCCGGGCGTACGGCTCATCCCCATGACCGACGACCGCGTCGAGACGCACGTCGCCGTCACCCTCCCCGACAGCGATCCCGACACCGATCCCGACAGCGCCTCCCCGGGCGGCGACGGCGCCGGTGAGCGTCGGGCCATCCACTTCCAGGAGTACTGGGTAAGGCTGCGCGCGTCGGTCCCCGCGCACGCCGTCGTACCCGTCGGAGCCGAGCAGGCCAAGCCCGCGCCCGGCGTACTGGAAGCCATCGCCGAGGCCGACGTCGTCCTCTTCCCGCCGTCCAACCCGGTGGTGAGCGTCGGCCCCATCCTCGCCGTACCCGGCATCCGAGAGGCGATCGCCGACGCGGGAGTGCCCGTCGTCGGCCTCTCCCCCATCGTGGGCGACGCCCCGGTACGCGGCATGGCCGACAAGATGCTCGCCGCGATCGGCGTCGAGACCACCGCCGCCGCGGTCGCCGAGCACTACGGCTCGGGACTGCTCGACGGCTGGCTCGTCGACACCGTCGACGCGGACACCGTGCCCCTCGTGACCGCCGCCGGAATCCGCTGCCGCGCCGTGCCGCTGATGATGACGGACGTCGACGCCACAGCCCGGATGGCCCACGAAGCGCTCGACCTCGCGAAGGAGGTACGGGCATGACAGCCGGCCCCACGCCCGCGGCGGACGGCGCTCCGCTGCCGTCCGCCGCCGAACCACCGCCCTCGTACCAGGTCTGGGCCGTGTCCGGGCTGCCCGAGGTGCGGCCCGGAGACGACCTCGCCAAGCTGATCGCCACCGCGGAGCCGGGCCTCGCCGACGGTGACGTGGTCCTCGTCACCTCGAAGATCGTCTCCAAGGCGGAGGGCAGGATCGTCGAGGCCACCGACCGCGAGGCGGCCATCGACGCCGAGACGGTACGGCTCGTGGCGCGCCGCGGCCCGATCCGTATCGTCGAGAACCGCCAGGGCCTGGTGATGGCCGCGGCCGGGGTCGACGCCTCCAACACTCCGGCAGGCACCGTGCTGCTGCTGCCCGAAGACCCGGACTCCGCCGCGCGCGCCGTGCGCGCCGGACTGCGCGCCGTGCTCGGCGTGGACGTGGGCGTGCTGGTCACCGACACCTTCGGCCGCCCCTGGCGCAACGGGCTCACGGACGTGGCGATCGGCGCGTCCGGCGTCCACGTCCTCGACGACCTGCGCGGCGGCACCGACGCCTACGGCAACGCCCTCCAGGCCACCATCATCGCCACCGCCGACGAGCTCGCCGCCGCGGGCGACCTGGTCAAGGGCAAGACGTCCGGGCTGCCGGTGGCCGTGGTGCGCGGGCTGTCACACCTGACGACCGGGAGTGCAGGCGCACCCGAAGCGGCGGGCGCCGCACTTCAGGAGGCCGGCGGGCCGTCGGCCGCGCCGGACAGGACCGGGGAGCCGGGGGCGCGGGCTCTGGTGCGGGTGGCCCGGGACGACATGTTCCGGCTCGGGACTTCGGAGGCCGTGCGGGAGGCGGTCACGCAGCGGCGGACGATCCGGGCGTTCACCGATGAGCCCGTCGACCCCGGCACGGTGCGCCGCGCGGTCGCCGCCGCCGTCACCGCTCCGGCGCCGCACCACACCACACCTTGGCGGTTCGTGCTGCTGGAGTCCCAGCGGTCGCGAAAGCGGCTGCTGGACGCCATGCGGGAGGCCTGGATCGGTGATCTGCGGCGGGACGGCAAGTCCGAGGAGTCCATCGCCATCCGGGTGCGCCGCGGCGACGTGCTGCGCGACGCCCCGTACCTGGCGGTCCCCTGCCTCGTCATGGACGGCTCGCACCACTACGGCGACCCTCGGCGGGACGGTGCCGAGCGGGAGATGTTCGTCGTGGCCGCCGGCGCCGGGGTGCAGAACTTCCTCGTCGCGCTGGCCGGTGAGCGGCTCGGCTCCGCCTGGGTGTCGTCGACGATGTTCTGTCGCGAGACGGTACGGGACATACTGGACCTTCCGGATGACTGGGACCCCATGGGCGCTGTCGCGATCGGGCATCCGGCCGAGGTGCCGAAGGCGCGGCCGACGCGGGATGCGGAAGCGTTCATAGAGACACGGTGAGCGAGGGGCCTAGGCTCTGGAAGTCCGGCGCCCCGGCTCCGGGCGGCGCCCGATCCACCAGAGCCCGGCCCCGCCTCGCTAAGGGCGCACACGGCCCCAGCACGCCAGATCGTCCGACCGACCGAGCCCCGTGCCCGACCGACCGAAGCCAAGAAGGACCCCGACCAGTGGCAGGACGTTTCCATCCCCAACGCCCCACGCGTGCCACCGTGCGCGGCGGCCACAGCGTCGTACCCGCGCCCCGGCCCGGTACGACGGGGCCGGGGCCAAAGGCGGAAGTCACTGCCGCGGGCCGTTGCGCCCAAGCCCTCACCCGGCTCTGGCAGCCGCCGGACCCGCTCGACCTCGGCTTGGTCCTTGGGCCGTTGCGCCGCGGCGGCGGCGACCCCACCTTCCGCGTGCTGCCGGACGGCTCGGTGTGGCGCACCGCCCGCACCCCCGCGGGCCCCGGCACCCTGCGCGTCACGCTGTGCGGCGACACCGCGCAGGCCCACGCCTGGGGGCCGGGCGCCCCGTGGCTGCTCGACCGGCTGCCGCAGTTCCTCGGCGCCTTTGACGACCCGTCGGCCTTCGCTCCACGGCACCGCCTTCTCGCGCTCACCCAGCACCGTAGGCCGGGGCTGCGGCTCACCAGGACGGGACTGGTGCTGGAGTCGCTGATTCCGTCGGTGCTGGAGCAGAAGGTCACCGCGGTCGAGGCGTATCAGGCGTGGCGCCAGCTGGTGCGGCGCTACGGCGAGCCAGCGCCGGGCCCCGCACCCGACGGCCGCCCGCTGTACGTCATGCCCGAGCCACGGACCTGGGCGCTGATCCCGTCCTGGGAGTGGCACCGCGCGGGCGTCGACCACAAGCGTTCGTCGACGATCCTGCGGGCCGTGCGGGTGGCCCGGCGCCTGGAGGAAGCCGCGGACCTGGCTCCCGCGGCGGCCCGGGCCCGTCTCGAACTCATACCGGGCATCGGGCCCTGGACCTCGACGGAAACGATTCAGCGCAGCCACGGCGCACCGGACGAGGTGACGGTCGGCGACCTCCATCTGCCCGGCATCATCGGCTACGCACTCGCCGGGGAGCGCGACGCCGACGACGCACGGATGCTGGCCCTGCTGGAGCCGTACACCGGGCAGCGGCACCGGGCGGCCCGGCTCATCCTGCTCAGCGGCCGGACCCCGGCACGCCGCGCGCCGCGGATGCCCCGCGCGGACATCGGACGATTCTGAACCGGCGCACGACGTACCCGGCCGGGTAGGCAGCGGCATGCCGCGGTGGCGCGGCGGGCGTCCGCGGCCGGCAGTCGGGTGAACTGCTCCATGAATAGCCGTGTGACCTGCGCGTTCAGCGGCCCTGGAGCCGGGCCGCCGTGCTGCGGACCGTGTCGAGCCTGCGGTACAGGAGGGTGCCCGGGCAGTCGGTGGCGAATCCGTCGCGATGTCCCGAGACCACGTTCAGCTCGGCCTTCTCACCCTTCGGATACAGGTTGCCGCCTTCGGACGTGAGGTACGTCTTGCCTTCGGGATCGGCTCCCGACAGGCCCAGTTTCCAGGCGACGAGCTCCGCGAGCGCCTGGACGACGGCCTCGGGCGGGTCGTCGTCCATGAAGGTGCCGATGACGGCGATGCCCGTGCTGTCGTTGTTGAACCCCATGGTGTGCGCGCCCTTGACCGGCTTGTCGACGCCTCCCGCGCGCCCCTCGTAGACGGTGCCGCACTTGTCGACGAGGAAGTTGTAGCCGATGTCCCGCCAGCCCTCGCTCACGACGTGGTAGCGGTAGATGCCGCGGATGACCTCGGGGGCCTCGGCGCAGGTGTAGTCGTTGCCGGTGTCGGTGTGGTGCACGAAGGCGGCCCGCACGTCGCCCGTGTAGACGAACCCGCTCTCCCGCAGGCTCTCGTCGGCGCCCCATCCCTCGCGAGTGACGATATCGGGGCGAGGAGCGGTGTACGGGGCGGCGGCCGGGGCGAGCGCGAGGGCGCGTCCGGTACCGGCGGGGCGCGCGGTGTTCGGAGCGGTGGCAGGGTGCGTGCTGGCGCCCGCACGCGCGCCGTTCGCGGTAGTCGTGGTGGTGCCGCCCGGGTCGACGAGTGCGAGGCGCAGGCCGCGCGGGAGCCCGGTCGCCGCCTCACCGGGGAGCGGCGAACTCCGGTCGGCGCCCGGCCCGCCCCGCGCCGCCGCGCCCCCTCTACCGTTCGTCTCTGCCGCCCCGCCGGCTGTCGTCCCCTTGGCCGCCGACGGTTCCACCCGCACCTGCACGCCGTCGGAGCGGCCCACCCACAGCGGCGCCGTCGCACCGTGCACGCGCCGTGCGGTGCGCTCCGCGGAGCGCGGGTCGGGCGCATGCTCCCGGTTGTGCGTCACGATCTCGCGCCAGCCGGACCAGCGGGCCGTTCCGGCGGCACGGGTACGGACCTGCACCCGGCCGTCGAGTTCCACGTCCGGGTCGTCCCAGACGACGCCGACCAGGGCGAACGGATCGATATGACGCTGCGTCAGCCCCTGCGGCGCCCGCGATCCGAGGGCGCGGTCGGCGGTCAGCACAACGAGCGGGAGCGACTGGGTACTGCCGGACACTGGAGCGGAAGCGGACACCGGAGCGGAAGCGGGAGCATGCGCCGCAGCGGGCGCGAGCGCGAGCGCCGCAGCGGGATCGGGAACGGCAGCGGAGTCAGGAACGGAATCGGGAACGGACGCTATGGCGCGGGTCGCGGCCTGCGCCCCGGAAGGGAGGGCGAACGGGAGGGCAAGGGCGGCCAGGCATGTGGCGCCCGCTGACGAAGCAAGGAATCCACGCATGCGTCCGATCGTTGGCGCAGACACACACGACTGTCCACTTCATCCGGTTTCCTCACGTTCGTCTTCCCGTCTTCCGTCTGGCGGCGGCTGACACCCCGTCGGCCCAACCGAACGTCAGGGCATCCCCCGCCCGGACGTATGCGGCAACCTCCCGCGCGTAGGCTTATCGGCGTGAACCTCACCGACCGCACCCCTGCCGACCTGCTGCGATCTGCGCTCGCCACAGATCCCTCGCGCCCGCTGGTGACGTTTTACGACGACGCGACGGGTGAACGCGTCGAATTGTCCGTGGCCACCCTCGCCAATTGGGTGGCCAAGACGGCCAATCTCCTCCAGAGCGAGCTCGCGGCCGAGCCCGGCGACCGGGTCGCCCTGCTGCTACCCGCGCACTGGCAGACCGCGGTGTGGCTGCTGGCCTGTTCCTCGGTAGGAGTGATCGCGGACGTCGCCGGTGCGCCCGGGATGGCGGACCTCGTCGTCAGCGGACCCGGCACGCTCGACGCGGCACGCGCCTGCTCCGGAGAGCGGATCGCCCTCGCGCTGCGCCCGCTCGGCGGGCGCTTCCCCCAGCCGCCGGAAGGGTTCACCGACTACGCGGTGGCGGTGCCGGGGCAGGGCGACCGCTTCAGCCCGTTCGCACCCGTCGACCCGGAAGCGCCCGCGCTGATCGTCGCCGGAGCCGAACTGTCGGGCGCCGAAACTGTCGAGCGCGCCCTCGGCGACGCGCCAGGACTCGACCTGACGGGACCCGGCTCCCGACTGCTGTCCACCCGCGCGTACGACACCTGGGAGGGCCTGAGCGCCGGGCTCTACGCCCCTCTCGCGGCAGGCGGTTCCGTGGTGCTGTGCCGCCACGCCGACCGGCTGGCCGACGGCGCCCTCGATAAACGCATCGAAGCCGAACGCGTCACCGCCACCGCCCGCTAGGCCCCGCACCGCCGCACGCCGCCGCACCCCGCCGCCCGTTCGGCCCAACGCAGCGCCGCCCCGCGAGCCGTCGCGCCGCGGGCGGGCCATCGTCGTAGGTACAGCCCGGCCGGGCACCGCCTCACAGGCGCCCGGCACCGTCCGGTCGGGCCCCGCACCCGACACGGCAGCACGCGACCCGACGCGCCAAGCCGCACCACGCCCCACCGAGGGGGAATGCGCAGGTGGCCGACATCGAGGGCCCTTTGACTGGGCCCGGAGAGCCGGACGGCGAGCCGCCCGCCCCGCCACCGCGCGGCGACCGCAAACGCCCCTGGCTGCGCTGGACCGCCCTCGCCCTGGCCGTCGTCGTGCTCGGCGCCGGAGCGGCGGGCTGGGCCGCGTACGAGAAGCTGAACAGGAACATCACCGCGGACCAGGCCGCCGAGGCGGAGCTGGAGCGCTATGCCAAGGAGCGGCCCACCGCGCTGGTGCGCGGGGCGCAGAACATCCTGTTGATCGGCTCCGACAGCCGGGCCGGCAAGGGCAACCGCGCCTACGGCAGGGACAACGGCACCCAGCGCTCCGACACCACGATCCTGCTGCACCTGGCGGCCCACCGGCGCCGGGCCACCGCGGTCTCCATCCCGCGCGACCTGATGGTGCAGGTACCCGCCTGCCGCACGCGCGGCGGCGCGGTGCACCCGCCGATGTTCGCGATGTTCAACTACGCCTTCGAGACGGGCGGAGCGGCCTGCACGATCCGTACCGTCGAAAAGCTCACCGGTGTCCGCGTCGACCATCACATGGTCGTCGACTTCCGGGGCTTCAAGAGGATGGTCGACGCGGTCGGCGGCGTACGGATCTGTATCCGGCAGCCCATGAACGACCCCGCAGCCCGGCTGAAACTGCCCGCCGGAATGCGGACCCTCGACGGTGAGCAGGCGCTGGGCTACGTACGCGCCCGCAAGAGCCTCGGCAACGGCAGCGACACCGACCGGATGGACCGCCAGCAGCGGTTCCTCGGGGCACTGGCCGCCAAGGTGCGCGGCAATGGCGTGCTGCTCAACCCGGGGAAGCTGTATCCGGTGCTGTACGCGGCGACGTCGGCGCTGACCACCGACCCGGGCCTGGCGGACCTGCGCGGGCTTTACAATCTGGTGCGCGGTGTACGCCATATCCCCACAGGACATATCCAATTCCTGACCGTCCCGCTCCGCCCGTATCCCGGCAATGCGAACCGCGATCAGCTTGTCGCGAGCACGGCACGAAAGCTCTTCGCCCGGTTGCGCACGGACACCCCGGTGGAGCTCGCCCACACCTCTCAGGGCAGCTCACGCGGTACGCGTACGCCCGCCCCGTCCCCGGCGCCCACCTTCCGGGGCCGCACGGCCGCGCCGGACCGCTGCGGCTGACCACCGGGCCGCGCGTGGCCGGTCAGGGCGCGGCCGGGTACTGCCGTGGCACGGCTGCCACGTGGTGGAAAACGGCTGGAATCCACTCGCTCGGCAAGCTACGCGAGTAAAGCGCGTACAAATGCTGCCGTCGAAGCCACAGAAATGCACAGAATTGCCCGGTTGTAGGGACGTGGAATTTGTCACCCTGTCGTTCCGCGCTGAACTGGACGGATAGTGTGAGCGATCCGGTGCGGCCGGCCATACGGCCACGCACTGCTGGACGACTCACCGAGCGCCTTGAAACCAGGAAGAGCAAGACGAGGCAGAAGGCGCCGCGTGGCCCCGACGGAGGACAGACAACCGTGGACGCGCAAGGCCGTGGGCGGTCGGATGACATCGACCCCGCAGACCAGTGGGTACTCAACCCGGACACCGGCGATTACGAACTGCGACTGGGCCCTTCCGCAGGGCAGTCGCCGCAGTCCCCGCAGTCCCCGATGCCGAGTCCGCGCCGGGGCGCGGGTGACGGCGGCGGGCGCCGGGCGCGCGGCGCGGGCCAGCCGGAAGACGACCGGCCGGACAGTGGCTGGCCGGACGCCCGGGAAGGCAGCCGGGCCGGCCAGCGCGCCGTAGGAGCGGACGCGGGCCGCGCCGGAGGCAGGCGCGCGGCGGGACGCGGCGCGCCGCAGGACGACCAGGACACCACCAGGCTGCCCGGCCAGCGCAGGCGCCGCCCCCAGGACCCGCCGCCCGGCGCGGGCCGGCGCAGGCAGAAGCCGCGG
The DNA here is from genome assembly GCA_963761765.1 of uncultured Actinomycetota bacterium. Classification (GTDB taxonomy): domain Bacteria; phylum Actinomycetota; class Actinomycetes; order Streptomycetales; family Streptomycetaceae; genus Streptomyces. The sequence continues at coordinate 133,389 of CAVXIJ010000001.1, read as the reverse complement.
AAGTCGAAGACGAAGAAGGTGCTGCTGTGGACCGGCGGCGTCATGGCCTTCGTGCTGGTCGGCACCTCGACGGCGGCGTACCTCTACTACCGGCACCTGGACAACAACATCCACACCACCGATATCGGGAAGGTCGGCGACAAGGGCTTCTCCAAGGACGAAGCGTTCAACATACTGCTCATCGGTACTGACAAACGGACCGGTAAAGGCAACGGTGGCTACGGCGACAAGGGCAGCATCGGGCACGCCGACACCAACATCCTGCTGCACGTCTCCAAGGACCGCACGAACGCGACCGCACTGAGCATCCCCCGGGACCTGATCACCGACATCCCCGACTGCCCGACCGTGCAGCCGGACGGCAGCACCAAGACCATCACGGGCACGCAGAGCGTCCGCTTCAACACCAGCCTCGGCCAGGACGGGCGCGACCCCGGCTGCACGATGCTCACCGTCGACCAGATCGTGGGTGTGCACGTCAACCACTTCATGATGGCCGACTTCAACGCGGTGAAGACACTGTCCACCGCGGTCGGCGGCGTCGACATCTGCGTGGGCAAGGACATCAACGACGCGGAGTCGCACCTCAAGCTCTCCGCCGGGCACCACACCGTCCAGGGCGAGCAGGCGCTGGCGTTCGTGCGGACCCGGCACAGTTTCGGCAATGAAGGCGACCTGGACCGCATCAAGGTGCAGCAGCAGTTCATGAGCGCGCTGATGCGGAAGATGTCCTCCAGCGACACCCTCACCAGCCCGAGCAAGCTGACGAGCCTTGCCGAGACCGCGACCAAGTCGCTGACCGTGGACACCGGCATCGGGCACATCAGCACACTCAAGGATGTCGCGCTTGAGCTGAAGAAGGTGAACCCGAAGAACATCACCTTCGCCACGCTGCCCGTCCTCGACAATCCGGACCACGCCACGGTGCATATCTGGAACGACCAGGCCGACCCGCTGCTCGCGATGATCCGCAACGACGTCTCGCTCACCGAGGTGAAGAAGCAGAAGTCGCAGGAGAAGTCCGCCGAGGCCGCGCGACTCAAGGGCCCCAAGGCCGCCCCGTCCGCGGTGCGCGTCAACATCTACAACGGCGGCGCCCCTCCTGGTTCCGCGCAGGAGACCCTGGCCTGGCTGCAGAACATCGAAGGCGTCCCGAAATCGAGCCAACTCGGAAACGCCCCGGACACGCTGAAGAAAACAACGCTCGAATACTCTCCCGACCAGGCCGACCAGGCACGCGAGCTGGCCGATCTGATGGGACTGCCGGCCTCGGCGATGAAGCCGGGCAAGAGTGAGACGAACGACCAGGGTCTGCCCGCCGTCGTGCTGACCCTTGGCCAGGACTTCAAGGAGGCAGGGCAGCCCATAGCCCCTCCGACGAAGGCGCCGGACCAAGTTCAGCAGGTGCATGCCGACAAGACGGTGTGCTCCAAGTAACCCACGTGGGGTGCTACGCGTAGCCCATAGGGGATCCTCAGGAAATTTCGAGTAACCCTTATGGGGTTTCGTGCGTCTAACCGGGCGTGATGGCCTGCTTGGGCCGCGGCACTGGGAGGGTCAGGTCATGAGGCGAAATGGTGTGCGTGGGGAGGGCGCGCCTGGTGGCATAGGCGGCCGGCCCGTCCGGGACGCCCATGACCTCGGCTGGGACGACACCCTCTACGAGCCCCGTGCCAGGTCGCACAGCCAGTCCGCCGGACCGTACGAGAACGCCGTCGGCCGGTACGAGAGCGTGGGCGGTGCGGTCGCGGGTGCGCGGGGCGCCGGGATACCGGGTGGCGCCGCTGACACCGCTGACGACTCAGCCGACTCGGCCGCGGACGACGGGCGGGATGTCTCCGGCCTACACAGGGACGCGGGGCCGCGGCGGGGCAAGCGGGCGAAGCGCGGGCGGCGCATCCTGCGTTGGTTCGCCACCTTTCTGGCCCTGGCCGTGCTGGGCACCGCGGGTGCGGGCTACCTCTATTACCGGCACCTCAACAACAACATCCGCACCGACCCGTTGAATATCGGCAACCACAAGGCCCCCGCCCCCACGCCGAACTCGGCCGGCCAGACTCCGTTGAACATCCTGCTCATCGGCTCGGACGCGCGGGACTCCAAGGAGAACCAGAAACTCGGGGGCGCGAAGGACACGTTCGGCGGTGCGCCGCGTGCGGATGTGCAGATGCTGGTGCACCTGTCCGCGGACCGCAGCAACATGTCCGTGGTCAGCATGCCCCGCGACACCCTGGCGCCGATTCCGCAGTGCACCGACCCGGACACCAAGCACGTCTATCCGGCGATCCTCACACCCACGATGGTGAACGACTCCCTGGGCCGGGGCGGCCCCGGCTGCACGGTGGCCACCTGGGAGCAGCTGACCGGCATCCACATCGACCACTTCATGATGGTGGACTTCGCGGGCGTGGTCTCCATGGCCGACGCGATAGGCGGCGTGCCGGTCTGTGTCGACGCAAATGTCTACTCGCACACCAGCACCGGTCACGGCAGCGGCCTGAAGCTGAAGAAGGGCACCACCTACGTCAAGGGGGTGCAGGCCCTTCAGTGGCTGCGTACCCGGTACGGGTTCGAGGACGGCAGCGACATCGCGCGCACCGAGGCGCAGCACCAGTACATGAACTCGATGGTGCGCGAGCTGCGCGAGAACGCCACCCTCTCCAATCCGGGAAAGCTGCAGTCCATCGCCGAGCAGGCGACCAAGGCGCTCCGCGTCGACGAGGGCCTGAACACCGTCAAGAAGCTCTACGACCTGAGCAACGAGCTCAAGAAGGTACCGAGCGACCGCATCAGCAGCACCACCATGCCGTTCAACTACGTGGGTGCGCGGGTGGAGCCCAAGCCGCAGGACGCGGACCAGCTCTTCCGGATGGTGCGGGACGACATCGCCCTGGACGGCAAGAGCGCCAAGGGCGCGGGCCCGAACACCAAGAAGCCGAGCGAGCCGGTCTCGACCGATCCGGCGGCTCCGGACGCGCAGATCTCCGTCCAGGTGCAGAACGGTACGCGAAGCGCGACGCTGGCTCCGGCTCCGGGGCGAGCGGGTGTGGTGGCGCAGTTGCTGGTCGGCAAGGGGTTCGCGCGGGCCGTCGCGGACCAGACGGTGGCGCTCGCGCAGGAGAAGACGGTGATCCGGTATCCGAGCGCCGACCTTGAGGGCGACGCTCAGCGGATTGCCAAGTCGCTCGGGATTCCGTCGAGTTCGGTGACGCGCTCCACGAACGTCAGCGGGGTCACGCTCGTGGTCGGCGCCGACTGGCGCGAGGGCACCACGTACAAGCTATCCGGCGCCGATGACACCAAGGCCCCGGCCTCCGCCAAAATCCTCAACGGGGCGAATTCCTCGGCCTGTATGCATGTCGATCCGGCGTATTCGTGGTGAGGACTGCGGGGCGCTCGCGGGGTGTGTGACCGGGGCCCGAGGCCGGGGCCCGCGAGCCCGTCAGGCCCCGAGCCGCCCGTCAGACCGCTTGAACCGCGGGCCTGCGGCTGGCGATCACACGGCGGGCCAGCGCCCGGGGACTGGTCAAAAAGCCCCATCCCCAGCTCATGTGCATGGTGGCCAGCGCCAGCGGAATCCGCAGCCGCGCTCCTATCGAGAGCCCCCGCCCCGCGGGAATCCCTCCCACGATGATCGCGGCGAGATACCCGCCGGGAAGCACCAGCGCCCACGGCGTCACCGCGACCCCCACCACGAGCCCTGCCAGCACCGCGCACAGCGCCGTCGGCGGTGCGAGATAGCGCAGGTTGATGGAGCCCTCGTGGTAGCGCGCCACGACATGACGCCAGCGCCCGTATTCCTTGTACTGCTTGGCGAGGGCTCGCACACTGGGCCGCGGCCGGTAGGAGACCTTCAGCTCGGGTGAGAACCAGATCAGTCCCCCGGCCTCGCGGATCCGGAAGTTCAGCTCCCAGTCCTGGGCGCGGATGAACTCCTCGTTGTAGCCGCCCTGCTGCTCCAGCGCCGCCCGCCGGAACACGCCCAGGTACACGGTCTCGGCGGCACCCGCAGCGCCGCCCGTGTGGAAGGCCGCGTTACCGACGCCGACCTTCGAGGTCATGGCGGCGGCAACGGCGTGCTCCCAGTCGTTCTCACCCTCGGCGTACATGATGCCGCCGACGTTCTGCGCGCCGGTCTCCGCCAGGAGGCGCACGGCGGTGGTGATGTAGTTCGGCGAGAGCATGCCGTGTCCGTCGACGCGGACCACGACGGGGTGCCGGGAGGCATTGATCGCGGCGTTCAGCGCGGCGGGAGTGCGGCCCGCGGGGTTGGGCACGGTGCGCACGCGGGAGTCCTCGCGGACCAGCTCGGCGGCGATCTCGTCGGTGCGGTCGGTGGACGGGCCGAGGGCGAGGACGACCTCAAGATCGCCGTCGTACTCCTGGGCGAGGATCGCCCGCACCGCGGTGCGCAGATGCCGTTCCTCGTTGAGGACGGGCATGATCACGGACACGGGGGTGGGCGGGTCCGAGGGGCGGGGCGTACGGGGATCGGGTTCCATGGCGTCTCTCGGTCGTCTTTCCTTCGTCTTACGGCCGGCCGGCCACCCGGGCCCCGTGAGGCAGGAGCCCGTCCGGCTGCCGGGCCGATCGGTCTGCGGGGCCCTTCCCTGCCCAAGGACAGCGGAGGTACCCCCGTCGGCTGGCATCAGCCGGCCACGTTACCGCGTACGGGGGACCCCGGCGCGCGCCGTCCGGCCGAATCCGCGGGCCTCATGTCGTATGGACATACCTTGGCAGGGCGATCGTCCGGCCCCGCACCGCGGAGGTGCCTCACGTGCCCATGCCGCCCCGCTCCCCCGCACGCCTGAGCCATCCCGCGGGCACCGGACCACCGGCCCGCCGCTCCCCTCCTCCGTATCCGGCCCGGCAGCACCGCGCCCCGCGGCACCGGCCCAGCGGGGCGACCGGAGTGCGCCGGCACAGGACCCGGACCCGTTGGGCCATGCGGACGGCGACGGCGGTCTCCGTCCTGGTGCTGGCCACCGCCGGGATCGGACACGCCGTGCTGACCGGCGTGGACGGCGGGATCGACCGCGTCGACCCGTTCAAGGACATGAAGAACCGGCCGGCCGCCGGCCACGGCATGAACGTCCTGCTGGTCGGCACCGACGGCCGGGACAAGATCACTCCACGTGAGCGGCGCGCCTACAGGCTCGGCGGCGCGCCCTGCCACTGCACCGACACAGTCATGATCGTGCACCTGTCCGCGGACCGGCGCCGGGCGAGTGTGGTGAGTCTGCCGCGCGACTCCTACGCGGTGCTCCCCGCGCACCGCGATCCCGGCACCGACCAGCGGCTCCCGGCCCATGCGGTCAAGCTCAACGCGGCCTATGCGGAGGGCGGCCCGCAGCTGACGGTGCGCACCGTGGAGCACATGACCCACATCAAGATCGATCACTATGCGGAGGTCGACTTCACCGCCTTCATGAAGACGGTCGACGTGCTCGGCGGTGTCGAGATCTGCACCTCGGAACACCTCAAGGACTCCTACACCGGTCTCGACCTGACCGCCGGACGGCACCGTCTCGGCGGCGGCCAGGCACTCCAGTACGTGCGCTCCCGGCATATCGACAGCGCCGCCGACCTGGGCCGGATGGAGCGCCAGCAGCGTTTTCTCGCTTCACTGATCTCCCGGGCGGCGTCTTCAGGAGTGCTGCTGAACCCGGTGAAGTTCGGCACCCTCACGCACACCGTGCTGGGCTCGGTCCGTGCGGACAGCGGCTTCGGGGCGAGTGAGATGGTCGCTCTGGGGCGGGCGATGCGAGGGTTCTCACCTTCCTCGTCCGAGTTCGTCACCGTGCCGGTCAGGGATTCCGGCCGGGGCGGCGGCCTCGGCTCGACGGTGCGGTGGGACCCGGCCGGGGCCCGGCGGCTCTTCGCCGCCCTGCGCGACGACAAGCCGCTCGCCCCGGCCCCCGGCGCCGAGCACGCTGCCCTCGTCGCCGTCGCCCCGCAGCAGATCCGGGTCCAGGTCGTCAACGGCACCGCCATCCCCGACCTCGGCACGCGCGTCGACGGTGCGCTCCGGGCGGCCGGCTTCCGCACCACGGGCACTCCCACCCAGCTGGCCGCCAGGGACCGGCACACCCGACGCACGGTCGTGGTGGCCGACCCGCGCTGGGACCGTTCCGCTGCATCGCTCGCCGCCGCGCTGCCCGGCAGCGCACAGCGCACGGCCAAGGGCCAGGGCGCCGTCCTGAAGGTGCTCGCGGGCACCGACTTCCGCGGCATCAAGCGGGTGCGCGCGAAGGACCAGGACCCCGGGCACACCACGGCGGTCACCGGGGACCAGGTGACTTGTTCCTGATCCGGTGGCGGGCGGGGCGCGGGGCGGATCGTCACGCGCCGTCACCTCTGGCGTCGGTTGCCGCCGATGACGCCGATGACACGGTATGGAATGCGCCACACCGCTATGCCGTACAGCGCACCGCTATGCCAGGGGCGGGCCCGCCTCCGCTTTGCATCATCTCTGCAACAGCCCCGTTCTGATCCCTCTCGCGCCCTGTGAGTGTGCCGGTCGGACCCTGCACACTGGGCCGTATGAGCGACTGGCATGGGGGCACGTCCCGTCCGAGCGGATCAGACGGGGGAGGGTGGCCCGACGACGGGCAGCAGCGCTACGGCCGTGGCAGCGGCAGCGCGCAGCCCGAGGGCGCGCGCGCGATGCCGCACGTCCAGCGCGGCCGAACGCCCGGCCCCCGGCCCTCCGCACCGCCGTACGGCGCCCCCGGGCGGCCCGGCATCCCACCGCAGCCGTCGGCGAGACCCGGCGACGGGTACGGCGACGAGTACGGCGGCCAGGACCCCTATAACAACGGCTACAGCGAGGGCCAGGTCTACGGCTCCCAGCAGGGCGCGGCTGGCGGCGGGGGCGGCGACGGTTACGACGGCTACGGCGCGGCGGACTACCGGCCCGCACCGCGGTGGGGCCGGCGCATCAAGATCACGGTGTTCTCGCTGGTCTTCGTGGTGATCGTGGCAGCCGTGGGCACCTACTTCTGGGCCGACTCGAAGCTGCGGCGCGAGGTCGACCTGTCGAAGGTCATCGACCGCCCTGAGGCAGGCGAGGGCACCAACTACCTGATCGTCGGCTCCGACAGCCGTGAGGGCATGTCCCGGGCCCAGGAGCAGGAACTGCACACCGGGGACGCGCAGGGCAAGCGCACGGACTCGATGATGATCCTGCACGTCGGCGACAACGGCGACACGCTGATATCGCTGCCGCGCGACTCCGACGTCGAGATCCCCAGCTTCGTCGGCTCCGAGTCCGGCAAGAAGTACCCGGGCAAGGGCCAGCACACCAAGCTCAACGCGGCGTACGCGACGGACGGCCCGACACTGCTGGTACGCACCGTCGAGTACAACACCGGACTGCACATCGACCACTACGCGGAGATCGGCTTCGCCGGGTTCGCGAACATCGTGGACTCGATGGGCGGCGTCACGATGACCCTGGACCACGGATTCAAGGACTCGTACTCGGGCGCCGACTTCCAAGCGGGCAAGCAGACCCTCAACGGCCAGCAGGCCCTGGCCTACGTCCGCACCCGGCACGCCTTCGCCACCAGCGACCTGCAGCGCACGAAGAACCAGCAGAAGTTCCTGGCCGCCCTGGCACACGAGGTCGCGGCGCCGTCGACGCTCCTCAACCCGTTCAAGCTCTACCCGGTGATGGGCGCGGGTCTGGACTCGTTGATCGTCGACAAGGACATGAGCCTGTGGGATCTGGCTTCCATGTTCCGTGCGATGAAGAGCGTCAACGGCGGCGACGGCAAGTCCATGAACATCCCGCTCGCGGGCTCCTCCGGCGGCAACCTCCTCTGGGACAAGACCAAGGTCAAGGAACTGGTCGGTGAGCTGAAGAACGACGAGACGGTGACGGTTTCGGGGAACTGACCCCGGCGCTCGCGGTGCGGCCGACGAGTCGCTCCTGTGCCTTAAGCCCGTGATCCGCCGCGCCGGATCACGGGCAGTCGTCGTACGTGGGTGGCACCGGCCACGCGGGAGGCCATCCCGAGCGCTCTGCCCACGGCCCCTCGGGGCCTGCACGGGGCCGCGGGTACGGTGGCCGTCGGCCGGTGACCACGCCGGGTGACCGGCCGCCGGCAACGATCTGGAGGCGACCCAGGTGCCGCAGCGACCCCTCCCGCAGCAGGACAGCACCGTCCGCGCGGCAGCCCCCGGAGCCCCGCCGCACAGGACCACCTCGCCCGAAGGGACCCCCTCAGAGCCCACGGAGCCCACTGAGGCCTCCGAACGCGCCCGCGTCGCCGCGTTCCGCCGCTCGCTGGGCCTCGACGCCCTGATCGACGTGCACACCCACTTCATGCCGGAGCGCGTGCTCGCCAAGGTGTGGGCTTATTTCGACACGGCCGGACCGCTGATCGGCCACCGTCCGTGGCCCATCGCCTACCGGCAGGAGGAGGAACAGCGGCTGAAGACGCTGCGCGGCTTCGGTGTCCGGGCGTTCACGTCGATGCTCTATCCGCACCGGCCCGGCATGGCCCGCTGGCTCAACGACTGGGCCGCCGACTTCGCCGCACGCGCCCCGGACTGCCTGCACACCGCGACGTTCTTCGCCGAACCGAGCGCGTACGACGACGTGCGGCGGGCGCTCGACCAAGGTGCGCGGATCTTCAAATGCCATCTTCAAGTCGGCGCCTATGACCCGATCGACCCGTATCTGGACAAGGTCTGGGGTCTGCTGGCCCAGACCGGCACCCCTGTGGTGACCGCACTGCGGCTCGGGCCCCGCGCCCGGCCCCTTCACCGGCCCGGCCCCCATCGCCGCGCTGCTCGCCCGCCACCCGCGACTGCGGCTGGTCATCGCCCACCTGGGCATGCCGGAGTACGAGGAATTCCTCACCCTGGCCGAGCGCCACGAGCACGTGATGCTGGACACCACGATGATCTTCACTACGTTCATCGAATCCGCGGCCCCCTTCCCGCGCCGCGCCCTCCCCCGTCTCGCCGCCCTCCAGGACCGCGTCCTGCTCGGCACCGACTTCCCGAACATCCCGTACAGCTACGCCGACGCCCTCACCGGCCTGGCCAGGACCGGCCTCGGCACCGACTGGCTGCGCGCGGTCTGCCATGACAACGCGGCACGGCTCTTCGGGCTTTAGCGGCTGTAGCGGCTGCCTCGGCTGCGGAACAGAAAGGCCGGACCGGCACCGGACAGGGGCCAGGACACAGGCGTCTCGGGACGCGCTCGCACGGCTTGACCTGCACCGTTGTCCCGATCCGTGCCGTGTCCGTACCGTGCCCGTGTCGTGTCGTGTCGGCCGGAATCTATGGTGGCGACGACAGACTTGGTCGCGCACCAGCTAAAGTCTCTTCCGTAGTCCACCAGACCGGAGTCACCGAGCCGCAGTACGGATCGGCACACTGACCCGGGCAGAAAAGGTACGCATGCTCTCATACGACCGGTCGCCTTCGCCTTCAGCGCACCGGCTGGACGATGACGACTACCCCGCCTACACGATGGGCCGAGCCGCCGAGCTGATCGGCGCGACCCCCGCCTTCCTCCGCGCCGTCGGCGAAACCGGGCTGATCACTCCCTTGCGGTCCGAGGGCGGGCACCGCCGCTACTCGCGCCACCAGCTCCGCCTCGCAGCCCGCGCCCGCAAGCTCGTGGACGACGGCACGCCGATCGAGTCCGCCTGCCGGATCGTCCTCCTCGAAGACCAGCTCGAAGACGCCCACCGGATGAACGAGGAGCTGCGGCGGCACGCAGTCGACACGCCGGAGCAGCGCCACGACGCCTGAGCCTTCCTGACGGGCCCCGTCCGAGCCCCGCCCCGCCGTCCCGATCCCGAGGCCGTACCCCGCCCTCGCCAGGCGTCCCCGACCCCGCGTGACACATATCTGCTCCCGTTGGTATAGAATTCCACTAGCCGCACGGAATACATAAGTGGCGCGGGACACAGGGAGCCTAGATCACCCCTGCGCGATCCTCCATGACGTGCTAGGCTTCTACCAGTTGCAGTTGTGGTTCCCAAGGCTTCGAGTGCATTTACCGGTCTAGTTGTTCCCTCGCCGGTGGGTGCACTTTTGTTTTTTCGGAATTTGAAATTTCCGAGCGGGGCATCATTGCGGCGACGAGGGGTTCGTACGGTACGACCTCTGAAATTGCCCCGAAGGAGATATGACATGGCTACAGGAACCGTGAAGTGGTTCAACTCTGAAAAGGGTTTCGGCTTCATCGAGCAGGATGGCGGCGGCGCTGACGTCTTCGCCCACTACTCGAACATCGCCACCCAGGGCTTCCGTGAGCTCCAGGAAGGCCAGAAGGTGACCTTCGACGTCACGCAGGGCCAGAAGGGCCCGCAGGCGGAGAACATCGTTCCCGCCTGACCAGCAATGGCGTGAGAGGCCGGGACCGCATTGCGCGGTCCCGGCCTCTTGTCGTTCCGCGCCGCGCACCCGCGCCGGCCCGGCCTGAACCGGCCAGATCGGTAAGCCCGTGAGAACGCGCCCGGTCGGGCGAATCGCCAGGCACGCCGTCTGACCGGCGTGAACAGCAGGCCGTCACCAGGACGAGCCTCTCGCGCAACGGCGCGGCCCGGCCGCGATGACATCGCCCGGACGGCTCTGCGGGCCGCGGAGAAAGCCGCCGGCCGGCACCGGCACCGCCCACTCAGAAGCGCCTGGAACGGCGAAGCCAAGAAGCCGGCAGCCAGCGACCGGATGGACTATCCATGTCACCTGCCGGCCCTGGCCCAGTCAGCGCGACCCACGAGCGCACATCGAACTCTGAACGCTCCTGACCCACAGCCGCACATACCGCCCGACCGCACGAGCAAGCCATCCGGGCGATCGACGGCCGCCGGCTCCGTCCGCGCGCCGACTCCGACGCGACATGGACGCGACGCCCCTGACCAGTCTCGGAGCGCGGCACCTCCGACGGCCCGTCGATCAGGCCCGAAATCCCCTCTGACCTGGCCTTACGGCAGGTTCCTCGCCATCACGATGCGCTGTACCTGGTTCGTGCCCTCATAAATCTGCGTGATCTTGGCATCACGCATCATCCGCTCCAGCGGATAGTCCCGGGTGTACCCGTACCCGCCCAGCAGCTGCACCGCGTCCGTGGTGATGTCCATCGCGGCGTCGGAGGCGAAGCACTTGGCCGCGGCGCCGAAGAACGTGAGGTTCTGGCCGTACGCGTCCTGGGAGACGCGCTCGGACCTGGCTGCCGCGGCGTAGGTGAGCTGGCGGGCGGCCTCCAGCTTCATCGCCATGTCGGCGAGCATGAACTGGACGCCCTGGAAGTCGCCGATCGGCTTGCCGAACTGCTTGCGCTCCCTGACGTAGCCCTTGGCGTAGTCGAGAGCGCCCTGGGCGATACCGAGAGCCTGGGCGGCGATGGTGATGCGGGTGTGGTCGAGGGTCTGCATCGCGGTGGCGAAGCCGGTGCCCTCCGCGCCGATGATGCGATCGGCGGGAATGCGGACGTTGTCGAAATAGACCTCGCGGGTCGGAGAGCCCTTGATGCCGAGTTTCTTCTCCGGAGCACCGAAGGAAACACCCTCGTCGGATTTCTCGACGACAAACGCGGAAATGCCGCGCGAACGCTGCTCCGGGTCGGTCACGGCCATCACCGTGTAGAAGTCGGAGACGCCCGCGTTGGTGATCCAGCGCTTCACGCCATTGAGGACGTAGTGGTCGCCGTCGCGCACCGCGCGGGTCTTCATGCCGGCCGCGTCGGAGCCCGCCTCCGGCTCGCTCAGGCAGTACGAGAACATCCCGTCGCCCTTGGCAAGCGGCGCCAGGTATTTCTTCTTCAGATCCTCGGATCCGGAGAGCACCACCGGCAACGAGCCGAGCTTGTTCACCGCCGGGATCAGGGAAGAGGAGGCGCAGACGCGGGCCACCTCCTCGATCACGAGGACGGTGGCGAGCGCGTCGGCGCCCGCGCCGCCGTAGCTCTCCGGGACGTGCACGGCGTGCAGGTCGGCGGCGCGCAGCGCGTCCAGGGCCTCCTGCGGGAAGCGGGCCTCCTCGTCCACCGCGGCGGCGAACGGGGCGATCTTCGCCTCGGCGAGCGCACGCACCGTTTCCCGGAGCATGTCGTGCTCCTCGGACAGCTGGTACAGATCGAAAGCCCCGCCCTCAGCCGAGGCCGAACCCGAACCCGAACCCGAACGCGCCAATGTGCTCACTCCCCAGGGACGCTCACTGCTTGGACACCGCACGCCGCGGGCACAGCGGGCGCACACCCGTCTGCCCACACCTCGCACAGTTGCTAATTACCGTTAAGTAACCAGCATCTTACGGGCCTGCCCACGACACGCACAGACACACGCGCGTGAGCTTGCCGACAGCTCGTGCCGACAGCACTCAGCCTCCCCGGTGAGGCACGCGGCTATGCTCAGGCACCGCAACAGGGTCGCACCGGACCGGCCTTCCGGCCCCGGCGCACACCGGCCCGCTGTCCGCGACAGAAGTACTGGAGCACGCATGCCCCTCAAGATCACGGTGATCGGAACGGGATACCTCGGGGCCACCCACGCCGCCGCCATGGCCGAGCTCGGTTTCGAGGTACTGGGGCTCGACATCGCGCCCGAGAAGATCGAGATGCTGTCGCGGGGCGAGGTCCCGATGTACGAGCCGGGTCTCGAAAAGCTGCTGCGGGCGCATGTCCCCGGGGCAGAGGGATCGAGTGGACGGCTGCGGTTCACCACGGACTGGGCCGAGGTGGGTGAGTTCGGCGATGTGCACTTCCTGTGCGTGAACACTCCGCAGAAGCACGGCGAGTACGCCTGCGACATGTCGTACGTGGACACCGCCGTGGAACTGCTGAGCAAGCACCTGCGCCGGGCGGCGCTGGTGGTGGGGAAGTCGACGGTGCCGGTGGGCAGCGCGGAGCGGCTCGCCGAGCGGCTCGCCGAGCTGGCGCCCGCGGGCGCGGACGTCGAGCTGGCCTGGAATCCGGAATTCCTGCGGGAGGGCTTCGCGGTCGAGGACACCCTGCACCCGGACCGCGTCGTCGTGGGCGTGCGCAGTGAGCGCGCGGAGAAACTGCTGCGTGAGGTGTACGCGAAGCCGATTTCGGAGGGCTCTCCGTTCGTCGTCACGGACTTCCCGACCGCCGAACTGGTGAAGACCGCGGCCAATTCGTTCCTGGCCACGAAGGTGTCGTTCATCAATGCGATGGCTGAAGTCTGCGAGGCGGCGGGCGGCGACGTGGCGAAGCTGGCCGAGGCCCTCGGGCACGACAACCGGATCGGCAAGCGGTACCTGCGGGCCGGGATCGGCTTCGGCGGCGGGTGTCTGCCGAAGGACATCAGGGCGTTCATGGCGCGGGCGGGTGAGTTGGGCGCCGACCAGGCGCTGACCTTCCTGCGCGAGATCGACTCCATCAACATGCGGCGCCGCAGCCAGATGGTGGAGATGGCCCGCGACGGGGTCGGCGGCAGCTTCCTCGGCAAACGGGTCGGGGTCCTCGGCGCCGCGTTCAAGCCGGACTCCGATGACGTACGCGACTCACCCGCACTGAATGTCGCAGGCCAGATACACCTTCAGGGCGGTCAGGTGACCGTCTACGACCCCAAGGGCATGGCGAACGCCCGCCGGCTCTTCCCGACCCTCGGATACGCCGAGACGGCGCTGGACGCGGTGCGCGGTGCCGATGTGGTGCTGCATCTGACGGAGTGGCGCGAGTTCCGCGAACTCGACCCCGCCCGGCTCGGCGAGGTCGTCAGCGAGCGCCTGGTGCTCGACGGCCGCAACGCCCTCGATCCGGCGCTGTGGCGTGCGGCGGGATGGACGTACCGGGCGATGGGACGGCCCAGGGCCTGAAGCTCCCGCCCGGGGCCGTCCGTACGGACACCCGGGCGGCCTCACCGCGCGCTAGAGGCGCCCCCGAGGGGGCGCCTCTAGCGCGCGGTGAGGAACAGAGTGCTAGCCGTCCAGCTGCTCAATGGTCGCGTTCGACGGCTCCTGCCCCGCGAGATCCCGCGCCACGGACTCCGCCGCGTCCAGCACCCGTACCGCGTTCTGCCAGGTCAGCTTGGCGAGATCGGTGCGGGACCAGCCGCGGGCGCCGAGTTCCGCGATGAGGTTCGGATAGCCCGCGACGTCGTCGAGGCCATCCGGGGTGAAGGGCGTGCCGTCGTAGTCGCCGCCGATGCCGAGGTGGTCGATGCCCGCCGTCTCGCGCATGTGGTCCAGGTGGTCGGCGACGTTGGCCACGGTCGCGATCGGGCGGGGATGGGCCGCCTCGTAGGCCTCCAGGACGGCGTGCGCCTCGGGGGTGCTGTCCAGGGGATGCAGGCCGTGGGCGCGCATCTCCTCGTCGGCCGCGTCGACCCAGGCGACCGCGGCGGGCAGGACGAACTTCGGGACGAAGGTGACCATCGCCACACCGCCGTTCGCGGGCAGCCGCTGAAGGACGTCGTCGGGGATGTTGCGCGGGTGGTCGCAGACGGCGCGTGCCGAGGAGTGCGAGAAGATCACCGGCGCCCGGGCGGCGTCCAGTGCGTCCCGCATCGTGCTGGCCGCCACATGCGAGAGGTCGACCAGCATGCCCATGCGGTTCATCTCCCGCACGACCTCACGGCCGAAGGCCGACAGGCCGCCGACGCCGGGCTTGTCGGTGGCGGAGTCGGCCCAGGGAGTGTTGTCGTTGTGGGTCAGCGTCATGTAGCGGACGCCGAGGCGGTACAGGGCGCGCAGGGTCGCCAGCGAGCAGTTGATGGAGTGGCCGCCCTCGGCTCCCATCAGGGAGGCGATCCGTCCCTCGGTGCGGGCCTGCTCCATGTCCGCGGCGCTCCGGGCGCGGGCCAAGGTGTCCGGGTAGCGGGCGAGCAGCTGCTCGACGCAGTCGATCTGTTCCAGCGTGGCGCTGACGGCGCTCTCGCCCGCCAGCTCCGCGCGGACGTACACCGACCAGAACTGCGCGCCGACGCCACCCGCCCGCAGCCTCGGCAGGTCGGTGTGGAGGTGTGCTCTTTGGTCCGCGGCGATATCCCGCTGACCGAGGTCGTAGCGGACCTGCTCGCGCAGGGCGTGCGGCAGGTCGTTGTGCCCGTCGACGACGGGGAACTCGCGCAGCAGGTCACGGGCGTCCGTCAGCCCGGACACGGCGGTGGCGGCGGTCATCCCGGTCACCGCCCGATCCCGAAACCGGTACCGCTGCCGGCGCGCGAGCCCCCGCCTGAGGCGGCGAACCCGAAGCCCCCGCCCTTGGCCACGGCCCGCAGCCGCCTGCCCTTCTCGGTGGCCTGCTCGTTCAGGTCCTGCTGGAAGTCGCGCATCCGGGCGAGCAGGTCGGCGTCGTGAGCGGCGAGGATGCGGGCGGCGAGCAGCCCGGCATTGCGCGCCCCGCCCACCGAGACGGTGGCGACCGGCACGCCCGCGGGCATCTGCACGATGGACAGCAGCGAGTCCATGCCATCCAGGTACTTCAGCGGCACCGGGACACCGATCACCGGCAGCGGGCTGACCGAGGCCAGCATGCCCGGCAGATGAGCCGCGCCGCCCGCGCCCGCGATGATCACCCGAAGTCCGCGGTCCGCGGCCTGCTCCCCATACGCGATCATCTCGCGGGGCATGCGGTGCGCGGAGACCACGTCGACCTCGTAGCCGATCTCGAACTCGTCGAGCGCCTGGGCGGCGGCCTCCATGACGGGCCAGTCGGAGTCCGAACCCATGACGATGCCGACAGCGGGAGCGGCGGTGTCGTCACCGGACGGGCGTACGGAATCCGAGGCGGCCGCCTCCGGGTCCTTGGAGCTCGCTGAGTTGGTCATTCAGTGATCGTTCCTCTGAGGTAGCCGGCCGCGTGCCGGGCGCGCTCCAGGGCGTCGTCCAGGTCGTCGCCGTAAGTGTTGACGTGGCCCACCTTGCGGCCGGGCTTGACGTCCTTGCCGTACATGTGGATCTTCAACTTCGGGTCACGGGCCATGCAGTGCAGATACGCCGTGTACATGTCGGGGTAGTCACCGCCGAGGACGTTGCACATGACCGTCCAGCGGGCGCGGGGGCGCGGGTCGCCCAGGGGCAGGTCGAGGACGGCGCGCACATGGTTGGCGAACTGCGAGGTGATCGCGCCGTCCTGGGTCCAGTGGCCGGAGTTGTGCGGGCGCATCGCGAGCTCGTTGACGAGGATGGCGCCGTCGCGAGTCTGGAAGAGTTCCACGGCGAGGTGGCCGACGACGCCGAGCTCCTTGGCGATGCGCAGCGCCAGTTCCTCGGCGTGCAGCGCGAGCTCGTCCGGCAGGTCGGGAGCGGGCGCGATCACCGTGTCGCAGACGCCCTTCACCTGCTGGGACTCGACGACCGGGTAGGCGACGGCCTGGCCGTGCGGGGAGCGCACCACGTTGGCCGCGAGTTCCCGCACGAAGTCGACCTTCTCTTCGGCCAGCACGGGCACCCCGGCTTTGAAGGGCTCGGCGGCGGCCACGGCGTCGGCACTGTCGACGACCCACACGCCCTTGCCGTCGTAGCCGCCGCGCACCGTCTTGAGGACGACGGGGAAACCCGCGCCGTCCGTGCCGGGCGCCGCGGCTCCCTCGGCGGCGAACGCGGCCACGTCGGCGACGTCGCGCACGATGCGGTGCCGCGGGGTCGGGATGCCGAGCGCGTCCAGGCGGGCGCGCATGACGCCCTTGTCCTGGGCGTGCACCAGCGCGTCGGGCCCGGGGCGCACGGGGATGCCCTCGGCCTCCAGAGCGTGCAGGTGCTCGGTCGGTACCTGCTCGTGATCGAAGGTGATCACATCGCAGCCGCGCGCGAAGGCCCGCAGCGTCTCCAGGTCGCGGTAGTCACCGACGACCACATCGGCGACGGCCTGCGCCGCGGAGTCCTGCGGGGTGTCACTGAGGAGCTTGAATCTGATGCCGAGCGGTATGCCCGCCTCGTGGGTCATACGAGCGAGCTGGCCACCGCCGACCATGCCGACTACCGGAAATGTCACGTACCCAGGGTATCGGTCACCCGTCGGCAGAATGTCCGGCGTACCCCGAGACGGCCAGGAGCCGCACAGGACGCTGGTTAGCATGGGCGGGCCGACGCCGGGCGCTGACACCGACGACGACCATCGACGCAGACGACTACGGGGGCTGGACGACACATGGACCAGGACGATTCCGGACGGCCGCCTACTTCCGGCCACCTCCCGCACGACCTCCAGGACACGGGAGGCGGCTCGGATCTCCCGGCGGCGCCCGAGCCCGGCGTCCTGCGGCTGCGCGCGGAGCAGCTGGCGCGCGAGATGGCCAAGTTCGGCGCGGTGGGCGCCGCGGGGCTGCTCGTCAATCTGCTCGTGTTCAACCTGGTGCGCGCCGTCACCGATCTCCAGGTCGTGCGCGCCAGCGTCATCGCCACAATCGTGGCGATCGCCTTCAACTACGTGGGGTTCCGGTATTTCACCTACCGTGACCGCGACAAGGGCGGACGCACCAAGGAACTCACGCTGTTCCTGCTGTTCAGCGCGGTCGGCCTGGTGATCGAGAACGGCGTGCTCTACGCGGCCACGTACGGGTTCGGCTGGGACAGCCCGCTGGCGAGCAACGTCTGCAAGTTCCTCGGCATCGGCATCGCCACGCTCTTCCGCTTCTGGTCGTACCGGACCTGGGTCTTCCGGGCGCTGCCGGAGGGCGACGCGGCACCGGACGACGTCACCGGGGCGGCCGAAGTGGTCGCCGGGGCGCCTGGCGCGGGTCAGGCCGAATCTCGCGAATGAACGATTCGCCCGGCCGGCGGTCCTGAGGCTGCCGGCCGGTGATCCGCCCTGCCGGCGGACGACGGGAGCGTGCCGGCCGGCCCTAGCGGACCGTTCGTTCCTCCGCCGACTTGTCCGCCGGGGAGCGCGGTGGCATGCGCGACAGGAAGAGGCCGAAGACCGGTGGCTTGGTCTGGAGCATTTCCAGTCGGCCGCCGTCCGCCTCGGCGAGGTCACGGGCGACGGCGAGCCCGATCCCCGTGGAGTTGCGCCCGCTGATGGCCCGCTCGAAGATCCGGGCGCCGAGGTCGGCCGGCACACCCGAGCCCTGGTCGGTGACCTCGATCACGGCCTGGTTGCCGGTGACGCGCGTGCGCAGCGCGACCGCGCCGCCGCCGTGCATCAGGGAGTTCTCGATCAGCGCGGCCAGCACCTGGGCGACCGCGCCCGGGGTGCCCACCGCCGTCAGATGCCGCTTACCCGAGGTGATCAGGGCGCGGCCCGCGCTGCGGTAGGCCGGGCGCCACTCCTCGATCTGCTGCTTGATCACCTCGTCCAGGTCGAAGCCGACGGCGCTGCCGGTGTGCGGATCGCGGGCGTTGGTGAGCAGCCGCTCGACGACGTCCGTGAGCCGTTCGACCTGGGTGAGGGCGACCGTGGCTTCTTCTTTGACGGTGTCCAGGTCGTCGGTGAGGGTGATCTCCTCCAGGCGCATGGAGAGCGCGGTGAGAGGGGTGCGCAGCTGGTGGGAGGCGTCGGCGGCGAGCCGCCGCTCCGCGGTGAGCATCCGCGCGATGCGCTCCGCCGAGCTGTCCAGGACGTCCGCGACGCGGTCCAGCTCGGGCACCGCGTACCGCTTGTAGCGGGGCCTAGGGTCCCCGGAGCCGAGGCGTTCCGCGGTCTCGGCGAGGTCGGTCAGCGGTGAGGTGAGCCGGTTGGCCTGGCGGACGGCGAGCAACACGGCCGCGATGATCGCCAGTGCCGCCACCGCGCCGATGATCAGCAGGGTGCGCCCGACCTCGGCGGTGACGGTGGACTGCGGCTCCTCGACGGTGACCGACTCACCTCGGTCGCCGTCGGCGTCCGCGCTGATGACATCGCCGGTGGGGCGGGTGCCGATCTCGATGGGCGCGCGGCCCGGAATGGTGATCACCGCGTACCGCTCGGCGACCTGGTCCTTCAGGATGGCGCTGGTGATCTGCTGATCGCTCAGCAGACGGCTGTTGACGATGCTGACCAGGCGTACCGCCTCCGAGTCGACCCGCTCGTGGGCGCTGTTGCTGATGGTGCGGGTCTCGACGATGACGAGCGAGACGCCGAACACGGCGATCACGACGAGCACCACGGCGAGCGTGGAGTTGATCAGACGGCGGCGCACGCGGACACCCTTCAGCCAGGGTCTTTCGTTCCCAGCAGATCCAAACGAGAGGCCCTAGCTCTTCTCGAAACGGAACCCGACACCGCGGACGGTGGCGATGTACCGGGGGTTGGCGGCGTCGTCGCCGAGTTTCTTGCGGAGCCAGGAGATGTGCATGTCGAGCGTCTTGGTGGAGGACCACCAGGTGGTGTCCCAGACCTCCCGCATCAGCTGATCGCGGGTGACCACCCGGCCCGCGTCCCGCACCAGGACCCGCAGCAGGTCGAACTCCTTCGCGGTGAGCTGGAGTTCCTCCTCGCCCATCCAGGCGCGGTGCGACTCCACGTCGATGCGCACGCCGTGGGTGGCCGGCGGCTGCTGGGGTTCGGCGGCGCCGCGCCGCAGCAGGGCCCGTACCCTGGCGAGCAGTTCGGCGAGCCGGAACGGCTTGGTCACGTAGTCGTCGGCGCCCGCGTCGAGTCCGACGACGGTGTCCACCTCGTCGGCGCGAGCGGTGAGGATGAGGATCGGCACCGCGTGCCCTTCGGCGCGCAGCCTGCGGGCCACTTCGAGGCCGTCCATGCCGGGCAGCCCCAGATCGAGGACGACCAGGTCGACCTGCCCCTGCAATCCTGCGTCGAGGGCGGTGGGCCCGTCTTCGCGGACTTCGACCTCGTAACCCTCCCTGCGCAGGGCACGGGCCAGCGGCTCCGAAATGGACGCGTCGTCCTCGGCGAGCAGTACACGGGTCATGCAGGTGATGGTAGTCCGAGCAGCCGTGCGGCAGTGGTGTTGATCGTGGCGGGCTCTTTCGAGGAGGCGCTACGGCGCACGGTGCGCCGTGCGCGCCCGCGGGCCGAGGGCGTCTCCTACGCCCCCGGGGCAGCGGGCGGGTGCGATGCTGGAGTGCGCCTTCGTATGAGGTCTGTGCCGCGACTGGGTTCTGTGAGTCGCGTCTCAAGTCCTTCCATATAGGGCAGTGTCCTGCCGTATGGTGGCGAAGACGCTGGTAGGTGCATTCAGCAGTCCTTAGCGGTATCCGAGAGTCGGCAGTACGCCTGAGTACCCGACCGCAGGAGCCTTACTGGGCCGCCCTACGCGTAGCAGACCTGCGAGTGCGGGTGACGCGTACGAGGCCATGAGAAGGACGCACGCAGAACTTTTAGCCATCTGTGCTGAAGGTCACTTCTGTGTCTGCTGGCGCTACTTTCGTATGGGCAGGTGCCCAGGTCGGCCACTGGTCGGCCCGGGCCTTGTGAGCAATGAACCGTGGCCGGGCCCCTGGCGCATCGAAGCGTCCGGGGTGGAGCCCGGTGTCGTCCGTCCTCCGCTCCCCACCAGAGCGGGTCCCCCGTGCGCGGGCTGGACGTACGCCGCCGGTGACCGGTCCGCCCCCCACCGGCGCGCATCCTCCCCGAAGCTCCCAGGAGCAGGTACACCCCCAGGGAGCGCGTCCCGACCCACAAGGATCGACCCATGGCGTCCAGCCTGACGAAGGACTCGCCCGGCGTGCCCGGCTCCGAGAAGACCTTCTTCGGCCACCCCCGCGGCCTGGCCACCCTGTTCATGACCGAGATGTGGGAGCGTTTTAGCTTCTACGGGATGCGGGCCCTGCTCCCGCTGTACCTCGTCTCCGGCGGCACCGCCGCCGCCACCGGCTCCCAGGGCGGCGGTCTGGGGATGACGGTGGCCACGGCCACCGCCATCTACTCGATCTACCTGGCGATGGTGTACCTGCTCGCCATGCCGGGCGGCTGGTTCGGCGACCGGGTCTGGGGTCCCCGCAAGACCACCACCATTTCTGCGGCGATCATCATGCTCGGCCACCTCACCCTGGCGCTGCCCGGGCAGGCGACGTTCTTCGCCGGGCTCGCCCTGGTCGCGGTCGGTTCCGGGCTGCTGAAGGCCAACATCTCCACGATGGTCGGCCACCTCTACGACGGCCCGGACGACCCGCGCCGCGACGGCGGCTTCACGGTGTTCTACATGGGCATCAACGTGGGTGCCTTCGCCGCGCCGCTGGTCATCGGCACCGTCGGCCAGCAGGTGAGCTGGCACCTCGGGTTCGCACTCGCCGCGGTCGGTATGGCCGTGGGTCTCGCGCAGTTCCTGCTCGGCACCAAGCACCTGGACCCGCGCTCCAAGGAGGTCCCCAAGCCGCTCACGCCCGAGGAGCGCAGCACCGTCGTGCGCAAGACCCTGCTGTGGGCGCTCGCCGCGGTGGTCTTCTACGGCATCGTGATCGGCGCCGGCCTCTACACGATGAACTGGGCACTGGTCCCGATCACCGTGGCCGGCCTGCTGATCCCCATCGGCGTCCTGATGCGCATCAAGCGGGACCGCGACCTGTCGCGTACCGAGCAGTCGAAGATGACCGGCTACATCTGGTTCTTCGTGGCCGCAGCTGTCTTCTGGATGATCTACGACCAGGGCGGTTCGACGCTCGCGATCTTCGCCGACGCCAAGACGAACACCTCGGTCTTCGGCTGGGCCTTCCCGGTCTCCTGGTTCCAGTCGGTCAACCCGGTCCTGATCATGGCGCTCGCCCCGGTGCTCGCCTGGTTCTGGATGTACCTGGCGCGCAAGGCGAAGGAGCCGAGCACCGTGGTGAAGTTCGCCGCGGGTCTGGCTCTGATCGGGCTCTCGTTCTTCCTGTTCCTGATCCCGATAGCGGCGGCGGACGGCGGTCGGGTCAGCCCCTGGTGGCTGGTCGGCATCTACCTGCTGCAGACCGTCGGCGAGCTGTGCCTGTCCCCGGTCGGCCTCTCGGTGACCACCAAGATGGCCCCCGCCAAGTACGCCTCGCAGATGATGGGCGTCTGGTTCCTCGCCGTCACCGCGGGCGACTGCGTCACGGGCCTGCTCTCGCTGGCCGGCGTCGACCTGAACAAGAGCGGCATCGTCGCCCTGGAAGCCGTCGTCGCCGTCCTCGCCGGTATCGGTGTGTACATGTACCGGGGCAAGGTCAAGAAGCTGATGGGTGACGTCCACTGACGTGCCCCACGGCCCCGCTGAGAAAGCCGACGGCCGTCCGGGACGCCCCTGCGGGGCGCCCTGGGCGGCCGTCGGCTTTCGCGGGGTGGCGGCCCGGGTGCCCTGCGGCCCCGGGCCTCTCATCGGGATCAGGCCGGAGCTGGGATCAGGCCGGAGCGCCGAGTTCCGCCCAGACGGTCTTGCCGGGCACGCCCGCGGTGCGTATGACGCCCCAGTCCAGGCAGAGCCGCTGGACGATGAACATGCCGTGCCCGCCGGGACGGCCCGGGCGGTGCGGGTTGCGGGGTGCGGGCTGGCCCGAGCCGCGGTCGGTGACCTCGATGCGCAGCACCTTGCGGTCGCTGGCGATCCACAGCTCCTCGGGGCCCTCGGCGTGCAGACAGGCGTTGGTGACCAGCTCGGAGACGACCAGCAGGACATCCTCCGCGGCGGCCCGCCGGTCGGCGGTGATGGACGGCAGCCAGCCCCATGCGTGCAGTGCCTGGCGGGTGAAGTCCCGGGCCAGCGGGACGATGCCGCTGGCGCCGCGGAACCTGAGTCTGCGGGTCATGCGGCCTGCCTCGTCCAGCACGTCGACGGGGCCCTGGGCGAGCGACCCGGGTACGACAGCGGGCAGCACGGTGGTGTCCCCGGCCCAGCCGACTGCTGCGGGCGGTGCGGACACGGCGTCATCGGGCACACCGGAATCGGCTTCGGTCACTCCGGAGCCGTCTGCTTCCCCGGAGCCCCCGGAGTCCGGCTGCGAGCCGCGATCGCCCGGCGGGCACGACCGGGTGGTGCTCATCAGCGCTTCACCTCACCGATTCACCAATTCAACGATTCGGAACGTCTGGAACATTCGCTCGCCCGAGCACCGCTCGGTCGGACGGCGCACGCCCCGGCTGTTCGACCAATCACCGTCGGATCCTCCCCCGGTTCCTCAAGGACCCGGGGGTACCCCAGGTCTTCTGCCCTGCCGAACCGTGAGAACACTTACTTGCCGAATCCGGCGGCTGTGACACTGCCAACGCGGCGGTCACACGCGGACACCTATGTCGTCACGTCGGTCCTCACCTGCGGAAAGGGATCGGTACACCTAAGGGAACCGTGCCTGAAGATCCGCCGGCACGTTGTGCGGGATCAGTCTGCCAGGGCCGCTTCGAGGGTGCTGTGCACGGTGAAGACGGCCTCCGCTCCCGTGATCTCGAACACTCTGGCCACCGCGGGACGCATGGCGGCCAGATGGACCCCGCCTCCCAGGGCCTCGGCCTTCAGACGCGCTCCCAGGAGCACGTTGAGACCGGAGGAGTCGCAGAAGTCCAGGCCGGAGCAGTCGACGACCAGGCGGGCACGCCCGGCGCCAAGACAGTCCTCCAGAGGCTCCCGCAGCAGATCGGCGGTGGCCTGATCGAGCTCGCCCACCGGCCTCACCACGGCACTGGAGCCCTCTTCCCGCACTTCGACATGAAGGCGGCCCCTGTGTGCACTGCCGACCGTCCCACGGTCCATGCCGTTACTCACTTCCGACCGTCGTGACTGTTGGTTGACGCCTTCGAACCCTACGCCTCGACCCCGGCGACCGGTACCCGAACAACCCCTCAAAAACGGACATTTGACGCCAAATCGCACTTGCGGCTGGGGGTGGATACCAGGTAGGCCTAGATGGGAAGCAATCGACACGGCCGGCTTTGGAGGCGCCGCACACCGCAGTGCACGTAGTGGCTTCGGCAGCCATATGCCGAGAACGATGGAGGACATCATGTCACCCCGGCTCGACGAATCGCATACTGACCAGGCGACGTCGACACTCCCTCCGGACCACCCTGATCGCACGACGTCCCGGCTCGCGGACCACGCCGCTGGAGCCGACTCCCTGGACGGCCTGACCGATCTCCCGGTGATCCCGCCGTACGAATCGGTGGGACCGGTCGACGCACGAGCCCTGTCCAAGACCCTCTTCGAACGCCTCGAAGCGCTTGAGGAAGGCACCCACGACTATTCCTACGTCCGCAACACCCTCGTAGAGCTCAACCTCGCCCTGGTGAAGTTCGCCGCCGCCCGGTTCCGCACCCGCAGCGAACCGATGGAGGACATCGTCCAGGTGGGCACCATCGGCCTGATCAAGGCCATCGACCGCTTCGAGCTCAGCCGTGGCGTCGAGTTCCCGACCTTCGCGATGCCCACCATCGTCGGCGAGATCAAACGGTTCTTCCGTGACACCTCGTGGTCGGTGCGCGTGCCGCGCCGCCTCCAGGAACTCCGCCTCGACCTCGCCAAGGCGGGCGACGAACTCGCCCAGCAGCTCGATCGCGCCCCCACCGTGGGCGAGCTGGCCAGACGCCTGGGCCTGACGAACGACGAGGTCGTGGAGGGCATGGCGGCCAGCAACGCCTATACGGCGAGTTCGCTGGACGCCCAGCCCGAGGAGAACGACTCCGAAAGCGCGCTCGCGGACCGGATCGGCTACGAGGACCACGGCCTCGAAGGCATCGAGTACGTCGAGTCGCTCAAGCCGCTGATCGCGTCGCTGCCGTCCCGCGACCGCACGATCTTGTCCCTGCGCTTCGTCGCGAACATGACGCAGTCGGAGATCGGCGACGAACTGGGCATCTCCCAGATGCACGTCTCCCGGCTGCTGTCGCGCACCCTGGTGCGGCTGCGCCGGGGACTGACGCTGGAGGAGTAGTCCTGCCCCGGCCCGCTCCGGGCCACGGCCGCATCCGTCGGGCCCGCCTCGTCCACCACGAGGCGGGCCCGCCGTGTGCGGCATGCCGGCTGAGGGGCGCCCTCACACCACCCGCTGTCCGCGCCGCCACACCGCCGACACCAGCGGCACACCGGGCCGGTAGGCCAGGTGGACGTGGCTCGGGGCGTCCAGCAGGAGCAGGTCGGCGCGGGCGCCGGGCAGGACGCGGCCGATGTCGGTACGGCGCAGCGCTGCGGCACCGCCCGCGGTGGCGGACCAGAGGGCCTCGTCGGGCGTCATCCCCATGTCCCGTACCGCCAGGGCGATACAGAACGGCAGCGACGACGTGAACGACGAACCCGGGTTGCAGTCCGTGGACAGCGCGACTCTCGCGCCCGCGTCCAGCAGACGGCGCGCGTCGGGCCAGGCGCCCCGGGTGGAGAACTCCGCGCCGGGCAGCAGCGTGGCCACGGTGTCACCGGACGCGAGGGCCGCCACGTCGTCGTCGGTGAGGTGGGTGCAGTGGTCCGCGCTGGCCGCGCCCAGTTCCACGGCAAGCTGGACGCCGGGCCCGTACGAGAGCTGGTTCGCGTGGACACGGGGCGTCAGGCCTCGTTCCTTGCCGGCCGTGAGGATCGCGCGGGCCTGGTCGCCGTCGAAGGCGCCGCGTTCGCAAAAGACGTCGATCCAGCGGGCGTGCGGCGCGCAGGCGGCCAGCATCTCGCCGGTGACCAGGGCGACGTACGCGGCCGGGTCGCCGTCGTACTCGGGCGGCACGATGTGGGCGCCGAGGAAGGTCACCTCGTCGGTGTGCCGGGCCGCGATGCGCAGCGCGCGTGCCTCGTCGTGCGCCGTGAGGCCGTAGCCGGACTTGGTCTCGAAGGTCGTGGTGCCCTGGTGCAGGGCCTCGCGCAGATGGTGAGCGAGGGTGGCCTCAAGCGCCGCGTCGTCGGCCGCGCGGGTCGCGGCCACAGTCGTGCGGATGCCGCCCGCGGTGTAAGGGCGCCCGGACATCCGGGCGTTGAACTCCTCGGTGCGGTCGCCCGCGAATAGCAGGTGCGAGTGGGAGTCCACGAAGCCGGGCAGCGCGGCCCGGCCCGCGGCGTCGACGCACTGGTCGGCGGCGGGTGCTCTGCCGGTTTCACCGACCCAGGCGATGCGGTCGCCTTCGATGACGACGGCCGCGTCCTTGATCAGGCCGAGCGGACCGGCGCCGAGGGAGGCGGAGTTGGTGACCAGCGCGGCGATGTGGGTGATGACGGTGGTGCCGGCCGCCTCGCCGGGGGTGACGGCGGTGGTCTGGACTTCGGTGCTGCTCATGGGCGCTGCCCGCTCCGTTCGGTCAGTCGTTCAGGGCGTCGATGGCGGCGGCCAGCGCCGCGGGGACATCGGGGACGAGGACGTGCGCACCGTCGCGTACGACATGGCGGCCCGACACCACCGTGTGCCGCACGTCGGCGGCGGTCCCCGCGAAGACGGCGGCCTGCGCGCCGAGCCGTGGAACGGGCCCCGCCGTGCGCACCGAGTCGAGGGCCACCGTCGCGAAGTCGGCGCGGGCGCCCGGCTCGATGGTGCCCGCGTCCCAGCCCAGCGCCGCGTGGCCGTTGGCGGTCGCGGCCCGTAGCAGTGCCGCGGCCGTCCAGTGGCCGCGGCTCCGGGTGCGCAGCCGCTCGTTCAGCTCCATCGCCCGGGCCTCTTCGAGCAGGTCGATCACGGCATGGCTGTCGGTACCCAGCGACAGCGTGCTGCCCGCGCGCTGCAACGCACTCGCGGGCCCGATGCCGTCGGCGAGGTCGCGTTCCGTGGTCGGGCACATGCAGGTGCCGGTGCGGGTCTCGCCGATCAGCCGGATGTCGGCGCGGGTGAGGTGCGTGAGGTGGATGCCGGTGGTGTGCGGGCCGAGCACGCCGTGGTCGGCGAGCAGCCGGGTGGGCGTACAGCCGTGGGCCGCTCGGCAGGCGTCGTTCTCCGCGGTCTGCTCGGAGATATGGACGTGCAACGGCGCCTCGCGCGCCCGGGCCCAGTCGGCGACCGTCCCCAACTGTGCGGCGGGCACCGCGCGCACGGAGTGCACGGCGGCCCCGATCCGGGCGTGCGGGCGGTCCTCCAGCAGCGCGACGCGCTCGGCCCAGGCCTGCGCGCTGCCGTCGCTGAAGCGCTGTTGATGCAGGTCGGGCGGGTTTCCGAAGCCCGCGGAGAGGTAGGCCGTGTCCAGCAGGGTGATCCGGATCCCGGCCTCGGCCGCGGCGGCGATGACCGCCTGACCCATCGCGTTCGGATCGGCGTACGGGGTGCCGCCCGGAGCGTGGTGCAGATAGTGGAACTCGCCCACCGCGGTGACGCCCGCCAGCGCCATCTCCGCGTACACGGCCCGCGCGAGCTGGTGATAGGTGTCCGGGGTCAGCCGGTCGGCCACCGAGTACATGATCTCGCGCCAGGTCCAGAAGGTGCCGGTGCCGGCCTGGACGGTGCCGCGCAGGGCCCGGTGGAAGGCATGGCTGTGGGTGTTGGCGAAGCCCGGCAGGGTGAGACCGCGCAGCACCTCGGCGCCCGCCGGCGCCGCCGGCACCTCCCTGCGCACCGCCGCGATACGGCCGTCGCACACCTCCACGGCCACGCCCGGCTCCACATGCGTGCCGAGCCAGGCGTACTCCAGCCAGTAGGTGGTGGAGGGTGCGGCCGGGGCCGCGGTGCGCGGCCGGGCCTCTATGCCGGGCCCGGGATCGGGCCTGCGCAGCCCGGCGCTGTGCTCCTGCTGCCCCGTATCACGCGCGTCCCTGTCGACGGCGTGCGCCCGCTGCTCGGCGTTCACCACTCGCTCCGGTCGGTCGTCCGGGTGCCCGCGAGGCCTTCCAGTACGTGGGCGAGTGCCCGCACACCGGTCAGGCAGTCCTCTTCACAGGCGTATTCGGCCGGGGAGTGCGAGACGCCGGTGGGGTTGCGGACGAACAGCATGGCGGTCGGAACCGCGCCGGAGAGGATTCCCGCGTCGTGTCCCGCGCCGGTGGGCAGGACGGGGACGCCGTGCGGGGCGGGGTCGGCCGGGCGGCGGGCGCCGGGCGCCGTCCCGTCGCCGGATGCGCTCGTTCCAGCGGACACCGGTCCTTCGGCGGCCTGGGCCAGGATGCGGCCGAGTTCGTCGCGCAGGGTGTGTTCGAACTCGACGACGGGGGTGACCGATTCGCGGACCACGTCCACGTCGACGCCGTGGCGTTCGGCGTACTCGCGGGCGGCTTGTTCGACGGCGGTGACCAGGGTGTCCAGGGTCGGCTGGTCGGCGGCGCGGGAGTCCAGCCAGCCGCGGACCAGGGAGGGGATGGCGTTGACGCCGTTCGGCTCGACGGCCACCTTGCCGAAGGTGGCGAGCGCGCCGGCGAGTTCGGCCTCGCGGCGGGCGGCGAGCACC
The DNA here is from genome assembly GCA_963761765.1 of uncultured Actinomycetota bacterium. Classification (GTDB taxonomy): domain Bacteria; phylum Actinomycetota; class Actinomycetes; order Streptomycetales; family Streptomycetaceae; genus Streptomyces. The sequence goes on along the minus strand of CAVXIJ010000001.1, from coordinate 105,299 downwards.
GTCTCGGCGTAGGTCAGCATCGGGTCGCGGCGGTCGGCCAGGCGGGTGGTGCCGGCGTGGTTGGCCTCGCCGCGGAAGTCGAACCGCCAGCGGCCGTGCGGCCAGATCGCCGAGGCGATGCCGACCGGGGCGCCGGACAGGTCCAGGGCACGGCCCTGCTCGACGTGGAGTTCGACGAACGCGCCGATGCGGGCGAGCCGCTGGGGATCGGGGCCGATGGCCTGCGGATCGTGGCCCGCCGCCGCCATGGCGGCCGGCAGGCTGACGCCGTCCGAGTCCCGCAGCTCGTAGGCCTGCGCGCGGGTGAGGCGGCCCGCGGCGAGGCGGGAGCCGACGCAGGCGAGGCCGAAGCGGGCGCCTTCCTCGTCGCCGAAGTTGACGATGCCGACAGGGCGGGCGAGGCGGGTGCCGCCGGTGCGCAGGGTGTCCAGGGCGGCGAAGGCGGAGACGATGCCGAGAGGGCCGTCGAAGGGGCCGCCGTCCGGGACGGAGTCCAGGTGGGAGCCGGTCACGACGGCGTTTCCCGCGGCGGGATCGCCCAGCCAGGCCCACTGGTTGCCGTTGCGGTCCACCTCGTAGGCGAGGCCGCGGGATTCCGCCTGCCCGCGGAACCACTCCCGGCACTCCGTGTCGGCGGATGTCCAGGCGTACCGTCGGTATCCCCCGCTCTGCGGGCTGCGCCCGACGGCGTACAGATCACGCCACATCTGCCCGAAACCGGGGCCCGCCGCGTCCCGCGCGCCGGCTCGCGGGCTCTGGGCGTTCACTCGGAGCGCTCCCGCATCGGCACCCGGATGCCCTGCTCGGCCGCGACGGACTCGGCGCTGTCGTAGCCCGCGTCGACATGGCGGATGACCCCGGTCGCGGGGTCGTTGGTGAGCACGCGCCGGATCTTCTCGGCGGCCAGTGGTGTGCCGTCGGCCACCGTCACCTGGCCCGCGTGCAGCGAGCGGCCCATGCCGACGCCTCCGCCGTGGTGGATGGAGACCCAGGACGCCCCGGAGGCGACGTTGACCATGGCGTTCAGCAGGGGCCAGTCCGCGATCGCGTCGGAACCGTCGAGCATGGCCTCGGTCTCGCGGTAAGGAGAGGCGACGGAACCGGTGTCCAGGTGGTCGCGGCCGATCGCGAGCGGCGCCGCGATCTCCCCGCTCGCCACCATCTCGTTGAACCGCTCGCCCGCCTTGTCCCGCTCCCCGTAGCCGAGCCAGCAGATCCGGGCCGGCAGGCCCTGGAAGTGGACTCGTTCACCGGCGAGCCTGATCCAGCGGGCCAGTGACTCGTTCTCCGGGAAGAGATCGAGGATCGCGCGGTCGGTCGCCGCGATGTCCTTCGGGTCGCCGGACAGCGCCGCCCACCGGAACGGGCCCTTGCCCTCGCAGAACAGCGGCCGGATGTACGCCGGTACGAACCCGGGGAAGTCGAAGGCCCGCTCGTACCCGGCGAGCTTCGCCTCACCGCGAATCGAGTTGCCGTAGTCGAAGACCTCCGCGCCCGCGTCCCTGAAGCCGACCATCGCCTCCACATGCCGGGCCATCGACTCACGGGCCCGCCGGGTGAAGTCGGCGGGCTTCTCGGCGGCGTAGGCGGCCATGTCCTCGAAGGCGACGTCGAGCGGCAGATAGGCGAGCGGGTCGTGGGCGCTGGTCTGATCGGTCACGATGTCGATCGGGGCGCCTTCGGCGAGCAGCCGCGGCAGCAGGTCGGCCGCGTTGCCCAGCAGTCCGATGGAGAGCGGTCGGCGGGCGTCCCGGGCCTCGACGGCGAGCCGCAGTGCGTGCTGCGGCGAGTCGGCGCGCACGTCGAGATAACGGTGCTCGATGCGCCGCTCGATGGCGCGCGGGTCGCAGTCGACGCAGATGACCACGCCGTCGTTCATGGTCACCGCGAGCGGCTGCGCGCCGCCCATGCCGCCGAGCCCGGCGGTGAGCGTGATCGTCCCGGCGAGCGAGCCGCCGAAGCGCTTGGCGGCGACGGCCGCGAACGTCTCGTAGGTGCCCTGGAGGATGCCCTGCGTGCCGATGTAGATCCACGAGCCCGCGGTCATCTGCCCGTACATCGTCAGGCCGAGCGCCTCAAGGCGGCGGAATTCCTCCCAGTTCGCCCAGTCGCCGACCAGGTTGGAGTTGGCGATCAGCACGCGCGGCGCCCACTCATGGGTCTGCAGGACGCCGACGGGGCGGCCGGACTGGACGAGCATCGTCTCGTCGCCCTTAAGGGTCTTCAGGGTGCGCACCATCGCGTCGAAGGAGCGCCAGTCGCGGGCGGCCTTGCCGGTGCCGCCGTAGACGACGAGCCGGTCGGGGTGTTCGGCGACTTCGGGATCGAGGTTGTTCTGCAGCATCCGCAGGGCGGCTTCCTGCGGCCATCCCAGGGCATTCAGTTGCGTGCCGCGCGGGGCTCGTACAGGACTACGGGGCGGCCCGTAGGGCCTCGTTTGAGGGCGGTGGAGGGGGACGGGCGGGCGGGATCCTGGCAAGCCGGTCATGGGGCTTCCTCCTCGCGGGCTGGTGCGGGGGTGGGGTGCCGTGCGCAAGAGCCGGGTCGCAGCGGCCGTGAGAGTTCGCTATTCACATCTTGATCTTCTGAATAGGACTAGTCAACAAGGCGGGCCGCTCGTACGGCGTACCGGCCGCGGACCGGTTCCGGCCCGAGGCTGACCTCACTTCGGCCCGGCCTCGTCCGCCGCCGACCGGCTCCGGCGGTCCGGTCCTGGCCGCGGGTGGTTGACGGGGCCGGTGCGGGGCACCCCGGCAGGAGCGGTCAGCGGGCCTCGGGTGCCAGGGTGCGGGTATGGCAGAGTCCGACACGGGACCGTGTGGAACCCCGAGGCACGCGTGAACTGCGCTGAAGGGGTTGTCACACGGTGGTGCACGGCATGGATCGGACAGGCGACGGCATACGGCGGCAAGGCCCGCAGCCACCCGCCGCACGGCCGCGGGGCGCCCAGCCACGAGGCTTGCGGTGGCCGGGCGCACGGTGGCGGAGCAGAGCCCAGAGTGGATGGACCGGGATCATATGAACGACAGCAACCGCGCGGCCGACGAGGCCGGGCAGCAGGCCACCGAACGGCACAGCGCCGGGCCGCGGAGCCCCGAACCGCACAGCGTTGCCTCGCACGTCACGACGGCGACCGCGACCGCGCCCGACAGCACAGCCGCCCACCTCACAGCCGCCCGCCGTGACGCCGCCGTCCGGGCCGCCGTGGCCCAGCGCCTCGTCGGCCCCGAGACCCCTATCGTCGCGCTGCTCGACGTGGCCGGAATCCGTGCCTCGGCGCAGGCCCTGCGCACCGCCTTCGACGAGGTCACCGCGCCGGGCACCCGCGTCCTGCACGCCTTCGCGGTGAAGGCCACCCCGCTGGTGCCGGTGCTGCGGCTGCTGCGCGACGCGGGGATCGGCGCGGAGGTGGCGAGCCCCGGCGAGCTGGCTCTGGCCCGCGCCGCCGGCATCCCGTCCGCGGACATGGTGCTCGACTCGCCCGCCAAGACCACCGCGGAACTGCGCGAGGCGCTGACCCTCGGGATCGCCGTCAACGCGGACAATCCGCAGGAACTGGCCCGTATCGACGCCCTCGTCGCAGCGCTGCCCGCGATCTCGCACCCGGACGGCCGCGCCGCCGCGTCGGAGTCCGATGGCCACGCCGCTCCCGCGCCCGTCGGACTCCGAGTGAACCCGCAGGTCGGAAGCGGTGCGATCGAGGCGCTCTCCACGGCGACGGAGACCTCCAAGTTCGGGGTTCCGCTGCGCGACGAGGGCGCCCGCGAGTGGGTCGTGCGCGCGTACCTGGACCGGCCGTGGCTGACCAGGCTGCACACCCACGCGGGCTCACAGGGCGTCGCCCTTGAGCTGATCGCCCAGGCCCTCGCGGTCACCCATGAGCTGGCCGAGGAGATCAACGCCAAGGCCGGACGGCAGCAGATCGACACCATCGACATCGGCGGCGGCCTGCCGGTCAACTTCGCCTCGGACGAACAGACGCCGACCTACGCCGCGTACGCACGGCTGCTCGCCGCCCGGGTGCCGGGTCTTTTCGACGGACGGTACGGCCTGGTCACCGAGTTCGGGCGGTCGCTGCTGGCCAAGCACGGCTTGGTGCTGGCGCGCGTCGAGTACGCGAAGTCGGCCGGTGGCCGCCCGATCGCCGTCACACACGCGGGCGTACAGATCGCGGCCCGTACGGTGTACGCGCCCGCGGCCTGGCCGCTGCGGATCGCCGCGTACGACGCCCAGGGCCACCCGAAGTCCGGCCCCGAGGTGGCCCAGGACGTGGCGGGCCCCGCCTGCTTCGCGGGTGACCTGCTCGCCCAGAACCGCACTCTTCCCCTGCTGGAGCAGGGAGACTACGTGGCCGCCCTCGACACCGGCGCGTACTACTTCGCGAACCACTACGCGTACAACTCACTCGTCCGGCCCGGGGTTTTCGGTTTCGCGACGACGGGCGGGGCACCGGGCGCGTCCGCCGGGGACGATATCCGTTTCGCCACGGTTCGCCCCGCCCAGACCATCGAGGAGATCGTCGCGGAATCGGGCGGTGCGCATACGACGTCGCTCACCGGAGAGCTGGGCGAGGAGTGACTGTCGTGCGATATCCGGCAACCGGTGACCGTTGCACCGTGCCCGTTACGCCGTGCACACCGAACGTGACGTCGGGGACGACCTTGACGGGTACCTCGGTCTTCTCGAATCGGTGCACACAGCCGTAGAGAATCGCCTCGTCGGTGAAGACCGCGTCGACCTTGCGCGGGTCAGCGCCGACGTGCGGCCACCGGGCACCGCGCGCCTGCGGCAAGCCCGGTCCCCGGCGTGCTCGGCGCGGCGCGCACGGGGGCCGGGTTGCGTTCGCCCTCGCGCGATCAGTTTCCGGACGCGTAGGGGATGAAGGCGGCCCATGCGGTGGGGTGCACCGCTATCCGGGGACCCTGCGTGTTCTTCGAGTCCCGCACGTGGACCGTCTCAGGGCACGCGGCTACCTCAACGCAGTCGTCGCCTTGCGAACCGCTGTAGCTGGACTTGTGCCATGCCAGTGCCACCTCGACGCAGTCGCCTTCGCTGCCACTGCTGTAGCTGGACTTGAACCAGGACAGTGCCACCTCGACGCAGTCGCCTTGGCTGCCACTGCTGTAGCTGCTCTTGAACCAGGCCAGTTCTCGGGTGTTCACAAGGTTCCTCGCATTCGTTCCAACAGGATTCGGGAATCATCGGGAGTGAGAGCCTGTGAGCGCAGTTTCGCGTACCGGTGGTGCAGGATGCTGAGCTCCTTCGGGGCGACGATGAGCCGTCCGTTCTCCTGCCCCTCCGAGTAGCCGAACCACTGGTTGTCCGGTGTCTCCAGCAGTCGCAGCGGCCCGTCGAGACCCGCGTGGTCCGGCTGCCGCAGCGGCATGATCTGCACATCCACGTTCCAGTGTGCCGCGATCACGTCCAGCAGGTGGTCGATCAGCTCACGCGTGACCTCGTCCCCGCCCGTGCGCCGCTCCAGCACGGCTTCCTCGATGATAAAGCTGAAGGCGCACAGGCGCGGCCCTGCCGTGGACAGCATTTCCTGGCGGGCCAGACGGGCCGCGATGCGTTCGTTCAACTGCTCCGGGAGCGGCATCGGCGGGACGCTCATCGACACCGCCCGCGCGTAGGCCTGCGTCTGCAACAGCCCGGGAATCACCCGGCACTCGTACGTGTAGAGGCACACCGCCTCCTCCTCCAGCCGCGCCCACCGCCTAAACCAGGCCGCGATCCCCGGCTGTCGCGCCACATGCCGGAAGCCGCGCCGCAGCGCACCGGTGTCGCCGAGCGCCGACTCCGCCGCCTCCACGAAGTCGCGGTCCGGCATCCGGCGCCCCTGCTCGATCGAGGCGACCGTGGACTTCGAGAACCGCACCAGGTTGCCGAGTTCCTCGCGACTGAGGCCGGTGTGCTCGCGGAGCCCCTGGACGACCGCGCCGAACGTACGCAAGCTGTCGGAGAGTTCCGGCTCCACATGCCCGCCGCCGCTGCCGCCGCTACCGTCGCTGCGGCCTGCGCTCGCCCCGGACGAGTGCGGTGGCGCACCGTCACCCGTGCCCTGTGCGTCCACGACAGCACCGGAGTCCGTTTCCTCTTCCGCTGCCATGTCGTCGAGCTCCGCCATGTCTTCGAGCCCCCTCTGCTGGTGATCCGGACTGACGCCGGGTCAACCTGGATTGACCCGGGAGGGTCACGGCTCACGCCGGGTACGAATCACCGCGGCGCCGCGTACGCCCCATCGGCGTACACGGCTGCACAGCCTCATATCCGCCTCATATCCGCCTCATATCCGCCTCATATCCGCCTCATATCCGGCGGAGATTTCCGCCTCGCTCTCAGGCTCGTCACGCCCTCAGGCTCAGCACGCCGGACACCCGCCGGCACGCCGCCCCGGCAGAACACATCAGGTGCGCGACGCCATGGACCGGCCGCCGATTTCCTGGCCGCCGGTCACCGCCCTAGGAGCGCACTGAAGATCTATGCCGGGCTCCCGGCGTCCGGCACGCCCTCCCCCACTGCCTGAAGGGCGTGGGAGGTACCCCCAGCCGCGTTGGCCGAATCCGCCGATAGGAAACCACTATCGGCGAATCCGTCCTCCCCCACGACCTGAAAGGCGTGGGAGGTACCCCCAGCAGCTGCACGCACCGGACACCGCTCGCTGATCCGACCTAGATCTTCAGCACACTCCTAGCCCCCGCCCCGCCTACTCCACAAAAAGCCCCCGCGCCGCCGCGCTCGCGTCGAACTCCTCAAGGCGGGCCTGGGCGTCCGGCAGTGCGTCGCACATGGCCTCCAGCAGGACGCTGCCGAGCAGCATGGGCGCGCAGGCCGTGTCGAAGACGAGGCCGGTACCGACGGCGGCCGGCAGCAGCAGGTCGGAGACGTCGGCCACGGGCGCGAAGGCGCTGTCGGCGACCGTGATCACGGTAAGTCCTGCCTCGCGCGCGCGGGTCAGCGCGTCGAGCGTCTCGCGCGGATGGCGCGGCAGCGCGAAGCAGAGCAGGGCGCTGGCGCCGGAGCGGGCCGCCGCGCCGATCCGGTCGGCGAGCATGCTGCCGCCTTCGTCGAGCAGCCGGACGTCCGGGTGGACCTTGGCGGCGAAGTACGCGAACCCGCGGGCCTGGGCGGCGGCGGCGCGCAGGCCGAGCACGGGCAGCGGGCGCGAGGCGGCGAGCAGTTGCCCGGCACGGACCACGGGCCCCGGCTCGGCCAGCGCCTGGGCGAGCTGCCGCAGATTCGCCAGCTCCGCCGCCACGGCCTGCTGGTAGGTGTTGTACGAGGCCGCGTCCGCCGCGTCCGCCGTGTCCGACGAAGCCTGGGCGGGCGCCACCTCGCGCAGGTGTCTGCGCAGCGCCGGATATCCGTCGAAGCCGAGGGCCACCGCGAAACGGGTCACCGAGGGCTGGCTCACCCCGGCCAGTTCCGCCAGCTCGACGCTGGAGAGAAACGGCACGTCAGCGGCGCGCCGCACCATGCAGTGCGCGATGCGCCGCTGCGTGGGCGTCAGCCGGTGCCCCTCGAAGAGCGCCTGCAGTCGACTCGCGGGGCTGTCGCTCATCACGTCCTCATCAGTACGTCCCAAGGGCTGTTCCGCGCGCACCGTCCCTGTGCACTGCCCGTATGCATTATTCAGTCAGGCGTAACTCTGCATGGATGTATGCACGGCGGCAAGGCGGTCGGCCAGGGGCTCGATGCAGGGCTCGGTGTGGGCAGGGCCCGGGTCCGGCCTGGGGGCAGATGGCCGGTCGCGGCATACCGCGGTCACGGTGTGCGGTCGGGGCACGAGGCGGCGCACACACCTCGCGACGGTGTGACCGGAGCTGGAGCCGTAGCCGGAGCCCGGCCCCGCGCAGCTCGACCGCGCTCAGCACGCAGCGCGCGACGGACTGACACCACCAACTGACACACCATCAACGATGGTGGTGCGCACCGCACTTCGAAGAGGGGGGTTAGCCCCACTGCGCCGGGCGTGCGGGCTCCGTACCGTAGGGGCCATGGACGCCCGTGACGCCGATCTCAAGAAGGAACTCGACGCCACCCTGCAGGCCCGCAGGGAGCTCGGCGAGGAGTACGAGTCCGCGCTGGTCGACTCGTTCCTGGACAAATTCGAGCAGCGCCTTGACGGCGCGGTCGACCGCCGGGTGCGCCGGCAAATGGCCGAGCAGCAGATGGTCGTGGCCCGAGGTGCCACCTCGCCGCGCACCTCGGCCGGCTGGGGCGGGCGCTTCGGTTTCAGCGTCATCTCCCTGGTCTTCGCCGTGCCGCTCTCCGCGATAGCCGCGGTCCAGGCCGGTCTGCCGGGCCTCCTCGTGACCTGGGCGGGCATCGTGGGGATCAATGCCGTCCAGGCGATACGTGAACTACCGCGCTTCGGGCGCGAGGAGCGCAGGTCTTCCGACTGGGAGGCGTAGGGCCTCTCGTTTGGATCAGGCTGGGCTCGCGGGACCGGCTGCCGCGCCATGACCCGCGGGGCTCATACGGCACCCGGCAGCGGCCAAGCGTGGCGCCCCGAAAGGACCGGCGAAGAGTCCCGGAAAAGAGTTGGCGCGGGGACCGCCGCACCCCCTTGTACGGGGGGCGGGACGACGGCGGTCCCCGCGGGGGACGCGGGCCGGGTCAGGGCCGGGCCTGGTGCGTCCTCGGCGTCCATGGAGGTCCGGGAGCCGCTCCGGAAGTTCCTTGGCGCCGTGCGGTGTCGGCCTGAGCTTCAGCTTCCTCTTGCTCACCTAGGAGGTAGCTCCTTGTCCTGCCGACGTCGCATAATCTGCCGGACCCGTGTTACGCGGGTGCTGCGCGGACGTGACGCGCTCGTACCACTTCGGCGAAGTCATGCGGCGACGTCACCCGGTCGACGGCGCCACAGCGTCCCGTCACCACGTCACCGGCCCGCGCCGAGCGCCAGGAAGGCCAGCAGGTCCTGACGGCTCACCACTCCTGTCGGACGGCCGTCGACCAGCACGATCGCCGCGTCCGCGGTGCCCAGCACCGACATCAGGTCGGCCACCGGCTCGCCGGAGCCGACCTGCGGAAGCGGCGGGCACATGTGCTTCTCCAGCGGATCGTCGAGCACGGCGCGGCGAGCGAAGAGGGCGTCGAGCAGCTCACGCTCGACCACCGAGCCGACGACTTCGGCCGCCATCACATCGGGGTGCCCGGCGCCCGGTTTGACGATCGGCATCTGCGAGACGCCGTACTCGCGCAGGACTTCGATGGCCTGCCCGACGGTCTCCTCCGGATGCATGTGGACGAGCGAAGGGAGGTTGCCCTGCTTGTGGGCGAGCACAGCGCCGACGCGCTGCTGGGCCTCACCGGTCTCCAGGAAGCCGTAGTCGTTCATCCACTCGTCGTTGAAGATCTTGCTCAGATAGCCGCGTCCGCTGTCCGGCAGTAGCACGACCACCACATCGTCCGGGCCGAGACGCTCGGCGACACGCAGTGCCGCCACCGCCGCCATCCCGCAGGAGCCGCCGACCAGCAGCCCCTCCTCCTTGGCGAGGCGGCGCGTCATCTGGAAGGAGTCCCGGTCGGAGACGGCCACGATCTCGTCCGTGATGTCGCGGTCAAAGGCCTCCGGCCAGAAGTCCTCGCCGACCCCTTCCACCAAGTACGGCCGCCCGGAGCCGCCGGAGTACACGGACCCCTCGGGATCGGCACCGACCACCTGGACCCGGCCCTCACTCATCTCTTTGAGGTAACGCCCGGTTCCGGAGATGGTGCCTCCGGTGCCGACCCCCGCCACGAAGTGAGTGATCTTCCCCTCGGTCTGTTCCCACAGCTCGGGGCCGGTCGAGTGATAGTGCGACAGCGGGTTGTGCGGGTTGCTGTACTGATCGGGCTTCCATGCGCCAGGGGTCTCACGGACGAGGCGGTCGGAGACGTTGTAGTACGAGTCAGGGTGTTCGGGATCGACCGCCGTGGGGCAGACGACGACCTCGGCGCCGTACGCACGCATGACATTGATCTTGTCCATCGAGACCTTGTCCGGGCAGACGAAAATGCACCTGTAGCCCTTCTGCTGGGCCACGATGGCAAGGCCGACACCGGTGTTGCCGCTGGTGGGCTCCACGATGGTGCCACCAGGCTGCAGCTCACCGCTCTGCTCTGCCGCCTCGATCATGCGCAGCGCGATGCGGTCCTTCACACTGCCGCCGGGGTTGAAGTACTCCACCTTGGCCAGCACCGTGGCCTTGATTCCGGCGGTCACATTGTTGAGTCTCACCAGCGGGGTGTTGCCGACGAGGCTGATCATCGAATCGTGGAAGTGCACCGAGGTCTCCGGGCTCCATGAGCTGATACGGGACGGGCGGGACGTGATGCGGTCAGACTACGGCCCGATGCACAGGGGGTTCACTTTCTCGCACGATTGGCCCACCGTCCGTACGGGGCAAGGAGTGGGTGTAACGGTCCAAGGAGGTGACTGCACGGCATGTCGAGAGCGCGAGTGGCGCGGCGGATCGCCGCGGGTGCGGCGTACGGCGGGGGCGGGATCGGGCTGATCGGTGTGGCGGCCGTCGGAGTGCTGCTGGCCGAGGTCCAGTTGGCCAAACGCCAGGTGGGAGTCGTGCCCTGCGGCAGTGACGGCATGCCGCCGCCTCGGGCCGACGGGCTCTACGGGAGGAACTTCATCGGCCCAGGGGCCTGTATCGAGCCGCTGCGGTTCGCGATGCTCGGGGACTCCACGGCCGCCGGCCAGGGCGTGCACCGGGCGCGGCAGACCCCTGGCGCACTGCTCGCCTCGGGACTCGCGGCGGTCGCCGAGCGCCCCGTGGAACTGCGGAACGCGGCCCTGTCCGGCGCCCGCTCGGACGATCTCGAACGGCAGGTGACCCAGATCCTGTCCGACCCGGCCTGGGTGCCGGACATCTGCGTGGTGATGATCGGCGCGAACGACGTCACCCACCGCATGCCCGCCACCCAGTCGGTGCGGTGCCTGTCCGCCGCGGTGCGCAGGCTCCGTACCGCGGGTGCCGAGGTGGTCGTCGGCACCTGTCCCGATCTGGGCACCATCGAGGCGGTCTACCAGCCGCTGAGCTGGATCGCGCGACGCGCGTCACGTCAGCTGGCGGCGGCGCAGACCATCGGCGCGGTGGAGCAGGGCGGACGGGCCGTGTCGCTCGGCGACCTGCTCGGACCCGAGTTCGCCGCGAATCCACGCGAACTGTTCGGACCCGACAATTACCACCCCTCCGCCGAGGGCTATGCGACCGCGGCGATGGCGGTCCTGCCGACACTGTGCGCGTCGCTCGGCCTCTGGCCGGAGGAGGAGCGGCCCGACGTGTCGCGGGACGAGGGCTTCCTGCCGGTGGCACGGGCAGCAGCGGCGGCGGCCGCGGAAGGCGGCACGGAGGTGACGGCCGCGACGCCGGAGGGCCCCAGGGGGCCGTGGGCACTGCTCAAGCGCAGGCGTCGGCGCCGGATCTCGGACCCCGAATCCGCGGACCCGGTCGCGGACCCGGCCTCGGACACCACGTCGGATGTCCAGTCCGCTTCCTAGACGCCGGAAAGCGTCAGGGCCGGCCTGCCAGCACGCGTGCGACCCCGGGGTCTCGGCCCCGGGCCCGCGCACGTCCATGGCCGGGCCGGGCCGCGCCGCGACGTGTCCGTGAGCCGACCAACCGAACGCACCCTCGCCGCCGACCACCAGAGCGCGCCCAGGCGGGCCGTGACGGGCCCAGGTGGGCCGTAGCGCGCCCGCGCGGGCCGGGAGGGCGTCCGGGCGGCCAAGACACCGTCCGAGCCGCCGTAGCGAGTCCAGGCGGCCCCGGTGCGCCGAGCGCCCGGGCGGCCGAGGCGGGTCGACGGGAACCGGCCATCGCCCTGAGCGACCGCTTAGGATGGATGCGGCGCGGGTCACACACCGCACCCCGTGACCCGAACCATACGCACGGGTAACTTCGTGATCGCTTGCCCGTTTCCGTCCTTCTGGAGCCGTGATGCCCGAAGCAGTGATTGTCTCCACCGCACGTTCGCCGATCGGGCGCGCCTTCAAGGGGTCGCTGAAGCAGCTGCGGCCCGACGACCTGACCGCCACGATCATCCAGGCCGCGCTCGCGAAGGTCCCCGAGCTCGATCCCGCCGACATCGACGACCTGATGCTCGGCTGCGGCCTGCCCGGCGGCGAGCAGGGCAACAACCTGGGCCGCATCGTCGCCGTGCAGATGGGCATGGACCACCTCCCGGGCTGCACCATCACCCGGTACTGCTCGTCGTCCCTCCAGACGTCCCGCATGGCGCTGCACGCCATCAGGGCGGGCGAGGGCGACGTCTTCATCTCGGCGGGCGTCGAGACGGTCTCACGGTTCGAGAAGGGCAACTCCGACAGCCTCCCGGACACCCGCAACCCGCTCTTCGCCGAGGCCGAGGCCCGTACCGCGGCCGTCGCCGGAACCACGTCCTCAGGACCCTGGCGCGATCCGCGCGAGGACGGCCTGCTCCCCGACGCGTACATCTCGATGGGCCAGACCGCCGAGAACCTGGCCCGTCTGAAGGGGATCACCCGCGAGGAGATGGACGAGTTCGGGGTGCGTTCGCAAAACCTCGCCGAACAGGCCATCGCCAAGGGCTTCTGGGAGCGCGAGATCACCCCGGTGACGCTCCCGGACGGCACAGTCGTCAGCAAGGACGACGGCCCGCGCGCCGGGGTCACCATGGAGGGCGTGGCGGGCCTCAAGCCCGTCTTCCGTCCGGACGGACTGGTCACCGCCGGCAACTGCTGTCCGCTGAACGACGGCGCCGCCGCCGTCATCATCACGAGCGACACCAAGGCCCGCGAGCTCGGCATCACGCCACTCGCCAGGATTGTCTCGACCGGCCTCTCGGCACTCTCCCCCGAGATCATGGGCCTCGGCCCGGTGGCGGCGTCCCAGCAGGCGCTCGCCCGCGCCGGGCTCGGCATCGGCGACATCGACCTCGTCGAGATCAACGAGGCCTTCGCCGCCCAGGTCATTCCGTCCTACCGCGAGCTCGGCATCGACCTCGACCGGCTGAACGTCAACGGCGGCGCGATCGCCGTGGGCCACCCCTTCGGCATGACCGGCGCGCGGATCACCGGAACGCTGCTCAACAGCCTGCAGTTCCACGACAAGCAGTTCGGCCTGGAGACCATGTGCGTGGGCGGCGGCCAGGGCATGGCCATGGTCATCGAACGCCTCAGCTGACCGGAGACGGGCGCGCGCCGGGCACCCCGCCCGGCCGCGCCGCGCCCCTGTCCACCCGCGCGCCGCACACGCCGCTTGCACACCCTCCGTACCCGCGCGTACACCCCGCTCGCACGCCCGGCGCCTACTCGGCATCGGAACCGTTCTGTGACCAATATCCGCCCCGATTGTGATCTGTCTGCCGCAACTACGCCATGGGCGCAGGTCAGGGCGGCACAGCCGACGAATCCGCAGCCCCTAACGTTGTCCGATTTGTTAACTAATGCACTGACAGTGCGGCAGGTCGGCCGTCAGGCTGAGGTAGGAAGTCGGGGATCGGACCGAAAACGGGAGTACGTCAGTGAGCGCCATGCCTCTTGCCCTGTTGCTCACCACGGCCGCCGCCACGGCCGTGGGCGCCGCCACCCTGCGCGCCGTCCATGGGCTGCGCAAGCAGATAGCCGCACTACAGGGCGAGCTCGCCGAGCGGGCCGCCGCCGCCGCGCACCCCGTCATACCGGCCGCACGCACCACCACCGACGCCGAGGAGATACGCACGGCGGTGGCCGAGGCGCTGGCCGACGAGCGAGAGCGCGAGATGGCGGAGGCCCGCGCGTTCTGGGCGGCTCAGGAAGCGCGGGACGCCTCCTCGGAGGCCTCCTCGATGTTCGGTCTGCCGCCCGACGACGCCTGTCTGCCGCGCCGGACCGACCTCGCGGGACTCTTCGGCTTCGACCAGCTGGAGACCGATCCCGACGACTTCCCCGGTGACTCCCCCGAGCTGGCCGCCGCCCGCCGCCGCCACCCCTCGCACCCCGACTTCGTCCCCGCCCAGTCCTCCCGGACCGCCCAGTCGTACCCGGTCGGCGGCAGCGACCACGAACGGATCGTGGCCTGTCTCGAAAACCTCGCCGAGACCCGCACCGCACTCACCGACGTCCGCCCCGGGCCCCTGGGCACGCTCGACGTCTACGCGTTCGAAGACGGCACGACGCTGTGCATGACGCCCGGCCACCGCGAGACCGCGGAACGGCTCGCCGAGGCCCTGCGGTGCGACGAGAACCCGGTCCTGCTGGGCGGCTCCAGCGTCTCCGGCGCGTTCGCGCTGACCTTCCGCTGCGGCGGCGAGAACGTGTACATCCTCGCGGACCGCGTGATCACCTCACACTGAACCGGCCGATCGCACCCGACCGGTCACACCGGAATGGCCGCACCATACGGAACCGGCCAGGTCCGCCCGGAATCGGTCATGCTGGATGGAACGGCCGCACCGGACCGAAACGACCGTCCCGTGTCTGCGTCCGACTCACACGGAGGCCCGTTTCTGGGCCTCCTCCACAAGGGCGACCGCACGTGTCAGGTCAGCCTCATCTGTCAACACCATGGCGAGGTCCCGGCCGGCCACGGTGATTTGATCCGCCGCGGCGAACATGCCCGCGTCGGGCATCTCGCGCGGCGTGCGGTGCGGGTCCTCAAGACGCTCAGCCCAGCGGGCGAATTCCCTGGCCAGAGCCAGTGCCTCGGCCGCCGCGCCGCGCTGCAGACGGCTCTGGGGCGCGGCGCGCAACCGGTCGGCGAAACGGTCCACGGCGGACATCAGAAGCGTCGTATCAAGCACCCCGCGACCCTATGCGCCCGACCGGGACTGTTGCCAACACTGAAACGCTCAGGCACGGTGGCGGGAAGGACGGATCACATCGAAAGCCACCGGAGGCGCCGATGTCTCAAGTCTTCTCGCAGGAGACCCACCGCAACATGCTCGCCCGTATCCCCGAATGCACCGGTCGTGAGATCTCCGACTGGCTGCGCACCGTCGACGAAGGTCCCGCACTCCCTCGCTTCGAGGAGAAAGTCAGCTGGCTGCGCGGTGAGCACGATCTCGCGTACGGCCACGCGAAAGCGATCGTCCACGAATACGATCTGCGACGAGCCGCACGGAAACTGCTCTGAACAGCCGAAACCACTCCGAACAACCGACCAGACCCCGACCAGACCCCGACCAGAGCAGACCCTGGTTCAGTTCCCGGTCTGACCTGGCCTGATCAGTTCTGAACAGCCTGACCAGGTCGGAAGGGTCAGGCCTCGATCGGATCAGATCCCGGTCAGGGCCGCTGCTCGTACCTGCCCGTGACGGGCCACCAGCCATATCGGCCCGCCGCCCGTATCGCCTCGGGCCGCCACCTGTCCGGGGCCGAGGGCCCAGCAGGGTCACGGTGCCGCCCGCGCCCGAGCCGCGGCCGCGCCGGAGTGTGCCCCCACCGCCCCTTGCGCTCGCGTTCAAGGACAGCCAGGAAGGCCGCAGGGAAGCGCGACACCAGCCGCGACGAACGTGCGGTGCAGGCCGCCACCCGGCCCAAGAGGGCCGCATGTGACACGGAAGGGCCCGCGAACCGAGGTTCGCGGGCCCTTCCGTGTGCTGCCTGCCGTCGCCGCGGATCCCGGGCTCATCCGCTCGATGGCGGGCAAGGAGCGTGCCGGTGATCCGCAGCGGTCAGTTGTCGCTCTGCAGGATGGCGATCAGCCGCAGGAACTCCATGTAGATCCAGACCAGAGTCAGCGTGAGGCCGAAGGCGGCCAGCCACGCCTCGTTGCGCGGGGCGCCGTAGGCGATGCCCGTCTCGATCTGCTTGAAGTCGAGAGCGAGGAAGCAGGCGCCGATCAGCACGCCCAGGATGCCGAAGACGACACCGAGCCCGCCGCTGCGGAAGCCGAGGCCGTTACCACCGCCGAGGACCATGAACAGCAGATTGACCGCCATCAGCCCGATGAAGCCGAGGGCGGCGGCCATCACGAAACCGTAGAAACGGCGGTTGACCCGGATCCAGCCCGCCCGATACGCGACGAGGACGGCGACGAAGACGCACATCGTGCCGATCACCGCCTGCATGGCGGCACCGCTCGCGATGCGGTTGTCCACGACGCTGGACAGCACGCCGAGGAAGACGCCTTCCAGGGCCGCGTAGCTGAGGATCAACGCGGGCGTCGGGGCACGCTTGAAGGACTGGACCAGGCCCAGCACCATCGCGATGAGTCCGGAGAAGACCGCGATGCCGTACGAACGGTTGATGTGCGCGGCGTCCACCGGAAGCACGATCCAGGCCAGCGCGGCGGTGGCGATGAGCACACCCAGCGTGCTGGCGGTGCGCAGGACGACGTCGTCCATGGTCATCCGGCCGGTGGTGGCCGGGGCCTGCGGGGGCGCACCGTACTGGTTGCCCTGCTGGGCGTACGGGTTCTGGGCGTAGGGGTTACCGGGAGGCTGGGCGTACGGCTGTCCAGCCGCGTACGGGTTGCCTCCGTAGGGGTTGGCCTGCGTGCCGACTGCGGGGCCCCCGGCCTGCGGCGCTGCGTGGAAACCCGCGTAGCCGTTGTCGCGGCTGAACCCCCGTCGCGAGAAGACCGGGTTACTGCTCCTCATGTCGCTCCTCCATAACCACCCTGCGTGGTCTTTTGGGCCCAAGAGTAATAGGTGGGCAAAGAATTGGCTCTCCTGCTCGGGAATGATCCTTTCCCGGCTCTCCTACTCCCACCCCTTGCCCGACCCTGTGTTGCCACCACACGGTACGCCCGATGACAATTCCTCGCTTCGCGGCACCCACGCCTGTGGATAACTTGTCGCACACGGCCAGTTGCCGCCCTGGTCAGGGCCGTCTGCCGGAGCGCCGTTGACGGCGGCCGGCCGCGTCAGTCGAACGGGAATCCGGTGTAGCTCTCCGCGAGGTCGGCCTCGGCCGCGCGGGAGGCAGCGATCCGGTCCAGGCGGGCCCAGCTGGATACGGTCGTCGAACGGTGTCGCGCCGGGTGCGCGGTGCAGCATCGTCGTCATCGCATACGAGAAGGGTTCGGCCTGCCAGACACGCCGCAGACAGGTCTGGGAGTAGGAGTCCAGGCGGGCCGGGTCGCCACTCTCGCGGAAGTGGACGAAGGCGCGGGCGAAGGTGACGACGTCGCCAACGGCCAGGTTGAGGCCCTTAGCGCCGATCGGCGGCACGATGTGCGCGGCGTCCCCGGCGAGGAAGAGGTTGCCGTGCAGCTTGGGCTCGTGGACGTAGGAGCGCATCGGAGTGACGGACTTGGCGGTGAACTGGTGCCGTGTCAGCCCCGCGATGTGCCGCCGGAGAGGTTCCGCAAGCTCGGTGTGCGGCGCCACCTGGCACACCGTCACCCGTCAGTCATCGGGGCGCCACTCAAGGATCGCGGCAAAGTCTCCCGGTCGTGACACCCGTTGATCCGGGGGCTGTTGCCGCGGCGACCGGTGACGGAACCCCCTTGCGATGTAGGACCTTCATAAGAGACCCTTAGAATCTCTTCACGTCACCTTCACACCTCTACCCGTAGGCTTCACACCATGGCCACGATTCCCGATCCCGGACCCGCGCGCTCTGCCGCCGCGGTGAACGAGGAGATCCGTGCGCTGTGGCTGCGCGCCGGCGGCCGGCTCTCGGCCGAGCAGCGGCGCCGCTACGAACGGCTCGTCACGGAGTGGTCCGCCGCGGTGCGCACCACTCGGGCCGATGACGCCTGCGGTGAGAACGCCGGCGAGAGCGCGGGAGTAGCCTGACCGACGCCGCCCGGGCCGGACCGACTTGACGCATCGACAGCCTGGAGCTCTGCCCGGGCACTGTATCTGCCCAGGTCAAGCTCAGCAGCCTTGCCGGAAGTGCCCGGAACCGGACTTGAACCGGTACGCCCGCGAGGGGCAGCGAGGTTTAAGCTCGCCGTGTCTGCATTCCACCATCCGGGCAGGCCGTGCGCTCCGTTGAGTTCTGCAGCCTATCGGGATGCCTTCCCCGAACTACGGTGCGGTGGAACGATGTTGTCTTATTTTATTGAGCTCTGAAGGCACATCGGCCCAAGTCGACGGCCGTCCGCACCCCCCAACAGCCCTTCTGCCGCACCAGACAGCTCGGTACGGAATGACGGAATTTCACCGTACCGACTGACGAATTCACACCCTCTACGTTTGGTTACTCACTGGTACCCGAGGTGTTACCCGCCGTCAGCGCCCGGCAGTCTGCCTTCGGGCGGCTTCAGAGTCAGGCTTGAAGGTTGGCTTGAAGGTTGACCTGAAAGTCGGCGTTGCGATCGGCGCCACCGATCGCTTGAGGCCGTGCCCCGCCCCCCGGTAGGACGCGGGACGCCCCGCCCCCCACAGGCCGGACCGCACGCAGTTGCCCCGCCCGGTTCGAAGCGCGCCCCGTTCGCAGCGCGCCCCGAACGGGCGCCGAAAACCGCGTGCAGCCGGCTGCCGTCCCGCACGGGTCGGGACAGCGCGCGGAGACAACCCTCAAGGCCGGTGCCCCGACCCGCACGCACCTCGAAAGCTCGTGTCAGGCCCCGGCCATGGCGCTCAGTTCCAGGTTCGGGCCCGCAGCGGCATCCCCGAGGTGCCGAGGTCGGGGGTCTTCACGGCGAGGAGCTGGTTCACGCCGATGCGGTTGCGTTCGAAGGACAGTGCGGAGGCGGCCATGTAGAGGCGCCAGATGCGGGCCCGCCCGGGGCTGGTCAGCCGTACGGCGCGGCGCCAGTCGGACTCCAGGTTGGCCACCCAGCGGCGCAGCGTGAGGGCGTAGTGCTCACGGATCGACTCCAGGTCGCGCACCTCGAATCCGGCCCGTTCCAGAAGTTCCACCGTCGTGCCGACGGGTGCCAGCTCGCCGTCCGGGAAGACATAGGCGTCGATGAACTCGTCCACCTGGTAGACGGATTCGTCCGCCTGCGGGCGACGCGCGATCTGGTGGTTCAGCAGCCGTCCGCCGGGCTCCAGCAGCGCGTACAGGGTCTGCGCGTACTCCAGGTAGCGCGCCGAGCCGACGTGCTCGGCCATGCCGATCGAGGAAATCGCGTCGTAGGGCCCGTCGACGACGTCCCGGTAGTCCTGGACGCGGATCTCCACCCGGTCCGTCAGGCCCTCCTCGGCGACCCGTTTGCGGGCGTACACGGCCTGTTCGAAGGAGAGCGTGATACCGACGACCTGGACGTCGTACTCGCGGGCAGCGTGGATGGCCATGGAGCCCCAACCGCAGCCGACGTCGAGCAGTCGCTGCCCGGGCCGCAGACCGAGCTTGCGGCAGATGAGTTCGAGCTTGTCGCGCTGGGCGTCCTCCAGAGTGCCCGCGCCGCCGGGCGCCCAGTAGGCGCACGAGTAGACCATCGACGGGCCGAGCACCAGTTCGTAGAAGTCGTTGCCGACGTCGTAGTGGTGGCTGATGGCCTCCTTGTCGCTGTGTTTGCTGTGCAGATGGTCGCGGCGGGTCCTGCGCATCTCCTCGCGGGGCGGCGGCGGGGGCGGCAGCGGCCCGGCGAGGACGGCGAAGTCCTGGAGGGCGGCGCGCAGAGCGGGGTCGCGCAGCGCGTCGAACACGCGCTTGAGGCCCTGGGGGCGATGGGCGGCCGTGCCGTCCGCGTCCGGTGGGCTCGCGCTGGCGGGGTCGCGTTCCCAGAGCAGGCCCGTCATCCGGTCGAGTGCTTCATAGAGGTCGCCTTCGACATCAAGCTCACCGGCGACCCAGGCGCGCACCAGGCCCAGTTCGCCCGGCTTCCACAGCATCCTGCGCAGGGCGCGGCGGTGGCGTACGACCAGGAGGGGCGCATCGGGCGGGCCCACTTCAGAACCGTCCCAGGCCCGCAAACGTACGGGGAGAGGGACTCTCAACAACTGCTCGGCAAGCGTCTTCAGCCGCAGCGCGGCATCCGGCATGGCACACACCTCCGTGACGAACGACGGATTCCGGAATGGTCCTCCACCACGTAAACATGGCCATCCCGCTGCCGCAGTCCCGTCGGAGCGTCACAGATGGGCAAAGATAGCTGTACTAGGCATGCATTGAGCGGGCGAACCGACGAAACCGGTCGGCCGGTTCCGGCCGCGTCCAGCGCGACTCGGCCGGATCAGGCCTGGTGAAACCCGACCAAGCCGGGCCAGGTCCGGTCAGAAGGGTCTGGCCATGTCCCGTTGGACCACGCCCTCTTCCGGCCGGTGCGCAAGCCACCCCGGACACGCCGAAGGGGCGCCCGCACCACGGATGGCGGGCGCCCCTTCGAGGCGGTCGTACACGGCGACAACGGCGGGTCGCGGCGGCCTCGGGAGGCCGACACTCACCGGTCGCTCAGGAGGCCCTGGCCTTTGCCCCTTCGGGCACGGCAGCGGCGTCTGCGGCCTTCACCGCGGCGTGCGCCAGAGCGGGCTTGGCGGCCTCGTAGAACTCCTCGCGGGGCGACTCGATGGCACCGAGCGAGACGACCTCGCGCTTGAGGAACATGGCGAGCGTCCAGTCGGCGAAGATGCGGATCTTCCGGTTCCAGGTCGGCATCGCCAGACCGTGGTAGCCACGGTGCATGTACCAGGCGAGCCGGCCCCTGACCTTGATCTTCATCTTGCCGATGACGATCATCGCGACACCCTTGTGCAGGCCGAGCCCGGCCACCGCGCCCTTGTTGGCGTGGCTGTACTCGCGCTGCGGGAAACCGCGCAGACCGGAGATCACGTTGTCCCCGAGGACGCGGGCCTGGCGCAGGGCGTGCTGGGCGTTCGGCGGGCACCAGGCGTTCTCGACGCCGGCCTTGCGGGCGGCGACGTCCGGGACCTGGGCGTTGTCGCCCGCGGCCCAGATGTAGTCGGTGCCCTGCACCTGGAGGGTGGGAGCGGTGTCCACGTGCCCGCGCGGACCGAGCGGCAGGCCGTAGCGGGCCAGCGCCGGGTTGGGCTTGACGCCCGCGGTCCACACGATCGTGTTGGAGTCGACTTCAAGGCCGTTGTTGAGCATCACGCGGCCGTCGACGCAGGAGTCCATGCCGGTCTTCAGGTAGACCTCGACACCGCGGCTCTCCAGGTGGTCCTTGCCCCAGCCGCCGAGCTTGGGGCCGACCTCGGGAAGGATCTTGTCGGCGACGTCGACGAGGATGAAGCGCATGTCCTCGTGGGTGACGTTCGTGTAGTACTTGGCGGCGTCGCGCGCCATGTCCTCGACCTCGCCGACGGTCTCCGCACCGGCGAAGCCGCCGCCGACGAAGACGAAGGTGAGCGCCTTGCGGCGGACCTCCTCATCGGTGGTCGAGTCTGCCTTGTCGAGCTGTTCGAGGACGTGGTTGCGCAGGCCGATGGCCTCCTCGATGCCCTTCATGCCGATGCCCTGCTCGGCGAGGCCGGGGATCGGGAAGGTGCGGGAGACGGCGCCGAGAGCGATCACCAGGTAGTCGAAGGAGAGGTCGTACGCCTCGCCGACCAGCGGGGCCACGGTGGCCACCTTGCGGTCCTGGTCGATGCCGGTCACCCGGCCGGTGAGGACCTCGGCCCTGGGCAGCACGCGTCGCAGCGGGACGACGACGTGGCGGGGCGAGATGCTGCCGGCCGCAGTTTCGGGGAGGAAGGGCTGGTACGTCATGTACGAGCGCGGGTCGACGACCGTGACGGTCGCCTCGCCGTAGCGCATCTTCTTCAGAATGCGACGAGCTGCGTACAGGCCTACGTACCCACCGCCTACTACGAGGATCCTGGGACGCTCCGTGGTGCTCATGCCATCGAGTATCCACCCGATCGGACGGGCAGCTCGTGCGCCCCTTCACAAGGTTTGACGAGGTATGTGCTACCCTGCGCGACCACCACTTTGAATATCCTCCGGGACGAAGATAACGGCCGCATATACGGCGGACCACGACACGGCACTCCGCCGTCGCGCACACCCCCTGTGAGCTGCCCCTCAAGGCTGGCACCCGGCGAGACCGCCACCCCTTTTCATCTGACTGACACACTCTGGTCATCGGCCCGTGAATCTCCACCGAGGCGCCGTATCGCACCCGGAAGGGTCCGTTACCCCGGATGGAGTCTCAGCGGGAACGAATTCCTTGTGAAGAAGTTCACGAAGGTGGTCAGGAGGGCACCCCTGAGGCGTCCCGGTGTCGTGTGCCGTGTTGATGAACCGCTCGGGATACGACGCGCATGCGGGCCGGACGAGGACCGAAAACGGGCAAGGTGCGGGCTCGACGCGGGTCGGACGCGGTCTGAGGTTCGCAGGTCCGGCCCGGGTTCCGCTCAGGTCCGGCTCAGGGCTCCACGCAGATCCGGCTAAAGGTCCCGCTCGGGTCTCGCCCAGGTGCGACCGCCCGTGCCGGGTTCCGGTTCCTCGCGGGTGAGCGCCATGAACACGTGCTCCACCTGCCCGTTCAGTGCGGCTATGAGCACGTCGCCCTGGGCCGATGCGCACTCCATGACCATGTGCCGATGGTTCAGCCGCCGCCTCTCCGGCCCTGTCGGGGGACGCATGCGCACCGGTCGCGCGTCCGCGGGCAGCGTCAACGGGTTCTCATGCGAACGCGGCTCCCAGGCCCATACCCCGGACTCGATCACGAAGTGTCCGCGTGAGGGACGAGAGGCGTCAGGGCTCAGCAAGAGGCAGCCGATCTTGATACGCCGCCCATCGACGAGGTTGGCCGTGATCTTCCGTTGCACCCCGTTGAGGTACACGGCCCCCAGGAGCATGCCGCAGATGAATGTCGTAAAGATCGGCAAGAAGGTTGACATGCCTGAATCCAAGCAACATATCGGGCTGAAAGTCGAGGTCAGGGACCGGCAGGTGCGCAGGCACCGGCTCGACGACGCACCCAGGTGACCGGACCGAGGCCACCGCACGACAGCTCAGCTCTTCAGGCCCCGGCCCTTCAAGGCGGATTCTGGGGATCTTCGGGGCCCTCAGTGGCCTTCAGTCATTCTCTGGCTGGTCCTCTGCCGCCTTGAAGGCTATGCCGTCCAGAATGTCGTGCTCGCTCACGACTACCTCGTCCGCGCCGGACCGCTCCATGATGGCGAGCAGGATGAGGGCGCCGGAGGCGATCACGTCGATGCGACCGGGGTGCATCACGGGGATCGCGGCGCGTTCGGCGTGGGTGGCGGCGAGCAGCATGCGGGTGATCTCGGCCACCTTGTCCCGGGAGACCCGTGAGTGGTGGATCGCCAGCCCGTCGTACTCCGGCAGCCCGAGCGCGATGCCGCCGATCGTGTTGACGGACCCGGCGAGCCCGACGAGCGTCCTGGCCTCGGTGAGCGGCACGGTCTGCGCGGCCAGGTCGATCGTGGCCTCGATGTCCGCCCGCAGGACGTCGATCTGGTCCTGCTGCGGGGGGTCGCTCACCACGCCGTCCCGTACGAGGTGCCGCTCGGTCATCCGCACGCAACCCATGTCGACGCTGCGGGCCGCCCATACGCCGCCGCCGTCGGACGCGCCGGAGCCGTCGCCGACGACGAACTCCGTGGAGCCGCCGCCGATGTCGACCACCAGGTAGGGCCCCGGCAGGTCGGCGCGCCCGGTGAGTTCCCTGGTGGCGCCCGTGAAGGAGAACTCGGCCTCCAGCTCGCCGGTGATGACTTCCGGCTCGACCCCGAGGATGTCCAGCACGCCCTGCGTGAACTCGGCACGGTTGGCCACATCGCGCGAGGCGGACGTCGCCACGAAGGAGACACGCTCCGCGCCGTGCTCCTTAATCTTCGCCGCGTACGCCCGGCAGGCGGCGAACGTGCGCTCCAGCGCCTCCGGCGCGAACCGCCCCGTCCGGTCGACGTCCTGCCCCAGGCGGACGACCTCCATCATCCGCTCCAGGTCGACGAGCTCACCGGTGGCGGGATGCACGTCCGCGATGAGCAGACGAATCGAGTTCGTACCGCAGTCGATGGCGGCTACCCGGGTCATGGCGGCTCCTGTTCAGAAGGGAAGGCGAGACGGGGGCTGGGATGGGGCCGGTTTTGAGTGGGGTTCGGCGGTGCTCGGTCGTGGCACGGACGAGCGGGCGGGAGAGTGCCCGTCCGCGTAGCGGACGGCGGCGCTCACTGTGCCTCGGGCCTCACACACGGCCCGTTGCGCCACCACTGAGGCAGCATCGCCAGCGCCTCGTCACCCAGCGGGTTCACCCCGGGGCCTGCCGCCAGCGCGTGTGCGACCAGCACATGCAGGCACTTCACCCGGTCCGGCATGCCGCCCGCGCTGGGGAACCCGACCAGTGCCTCGATCTCGTCACGGCGGCGCAGGTAGTCCTCGTGCGCCGCCTGGTACGCCGCGGCCAGCTCGGGGTCGGAAGCCAGCCGCTCCGTCATCTCCTTCATGACACCCTCGGCTTCCAAGGTGCCGATCGCGGATGCGGCCCGTGGACACGTCAGGTAGTACAGCGTCGGGAAGGGCGAACCGTCCGGCAGCCTTGGCGCGGTCTCGACGACGTCTGGCTGCCCGCAGGGGCAGCGGTGCGCGATCGCCCGCAGCCCGCGCGGCGGCCTGCCTAGTTGCTGCTCGAAGGCCGCGATGTCCGCGCCGGTCGGCTCGGTACGGGGCGTGGACGGCGGAGGGGTCTGCATGGCCGAGGCGGTGTCTTTCCTGAATCGGACGGGTCTGGATCGGATGGCCGGGATCGGATGGGCCTGAACCGGGCGGGCCGGCGGGATCGGACGGTGGGGCGGAGCAGGTGGGCGGCTCGGCGGGTACGGCCTGACGAACGGGCCGGGTCGATCAGCGGCCCGCCGGCGGACCGATCACCGGCCGACCGATGAGGCCGGTCGACGAGCCGGCCTGGTCGGTCACTGACCGGACTGCCCGGCGGCTGCCGCGCCAGGCCGGAGGATCTCCCCGGAGTGGTCGGCCTTGTCGACCGTCTCCCACATATGCGCGTACCAAGGCTGTCCGGCAGGCGCCGATGTCCCCTCGGCACTGCTCGACTGCTGGTCCGCCCCCGGTTCGATCACCGTGTACCCGTTCTCGCCCGGTTTGACGTAATGCAGCCGTTTACGAATCTGCTGCTCCGCATAGGCATCGTCCTGCCAGCGCGCCTTCAGGTCGCGCAGACGCTCGACGCGGGTCCGGTCCTCCTCCCGCTGGTGCTGCAGATCGCCGATCTCGGCACGCTGCGACACGTACTGCCGCATCGGATACGCGAGCGCGACGATCAGCGAGCAGAGCACCAGCGCGAGCAGCGCCGCCCGGCTGGTGAGCCGGGAGCGACGGGCCTGCCGCCTGCTCTGGGAACGGTAGACGCGGGCCGCGGTCTGCTGGCCGAGGGCGCGCAGCCGGGTCGCGGTGGAGAACCGGTCGCGACCCTTCTCACGGCCCTGCTCCCGGTCCCTTCCGGCCATCCGTCCCTGCCTCCCCTGGGCATCTGCGTACGTTTATGCATGGATACGCGCCGGCATCCGTATTTATCTGCATTCGTCCACTCTGCGCCCGTACCCACGTACTTCCCGGACACGGTACGGGACCGCGGGCGGCTACGGCGGGTATCCCGGAGTGTCGTACGGCGCTCCGGCCGACCCGGGAAGGGCGGCGGCGAAGCGCCGTGAATACAGGACTGAAGACGTACGGGCGACGAGCCGTACCCGTGACGGACCGGGAAACGGCGCATGCGAAGGCGTTCACATGAAGGCGTGACCGCGAGGAAACGTGCGCGAAGACGTGCACCGCGTGCGACGGGCGCGCGACGGCATGTGTGCCAGCCGCCGCGCGCTCCCGTTCACCGCTATCGGTACCGCCGCACGGCGTTTACCGCGCGCCGTGCGCCGCCCGCGCTAGTCAGCCTGACGAAACCGCGGGAAGGCGCTGCGGCCCGCGTAGACCGCCGCGTCGTCGAGGATCTCCTCGATGCGCAGCAGCTGGTTGTACTTGGCGACGCGCTCGGAACGGGCCGGGGCGCCGGTCTTGATCTGGCCGCAGTTGGTGGCGACGGCGAGGTCGGCGATGGTGACGTCCTCGGTCTCGCCGGAGCGGTGCGACATCATGCACTTGAAGCCGTTGCGCTGGGCGAGCTCGACGGCGTCCAGGGTCTCGGTCAGCGAGCCGATCTGGTTGACCTTGACCAGCAGTGCGTTCGCGGCGCCCTCGTCGATGCCGCGCGCCAGGCGCTCCGGGTTGGTGACGAACAGGTCGTCGCCGACCAGCTGCACCTGCTCACCGAGCCGGTCGGTGATCGTCTTCCAGCCGGCCCAGTCGTCCTCGAACAGCGGGTCCTCGATGGAGACGAGCGGGTACGAGGCGACCAGGTCCGCGTAGTAGTCGGTCATCTCGGCGGCGGTGCGCTCCTTGCCCTCGAAGACGTAGACACCGTCCTTGTAGAACTCGGACGCGGCGACATCCAGAGCGAGCGCGATCTGCTGGCCGGGGGTGTAGCCGGCCTCCTTGATCGCTTCGAGGATGAGGTCCAGCGCCTCGCGGTTGGAGCCGAGGTTCGGCGCGAAGCCGCCCTCGTCGCCGAGGCCGGTCGACAGACCGCGCTCCTTCAGCACCGCCTTGAGCTTGTGGTAGACCTCGGCACCCCAGCGCAGCGCCTCCGAGAAGGACTCCGCGCCGATGGGGGCGATCATGAACTCCTGGATGTCCACGTTGGAGTCGGCGTGCGAGCCGCCGTTCAGGATGTTCATCATCGGCACCGGCAGCAGGTGCGCGTTCGGGCCCCCCAGATACCTAAAGAGCGGCAGGTCGGAGGCCTCGGAGGCGGCGTGCGCCACGGCGAGCGAAACGCCGAGGATGGCGTTGGCGCCGAGCGAGGACTTGTCCGGGGTGGCGTCCAGGTCGAACATCGCCTGGTCGATCAGGCGCTGCTCGGTGGCGTCGTAGCCGACGAGCTCCGGACCGATCTGCTCGATCACGGCGAGTACGGCCTTCTCGACGCCCTTGCCGCCGTAGCGGTTGGCGTCCTTGTCGCGGAGCTCCAGCGCCTCGAACGCACCGGTGGACGCACCGGACGGAACGGCGGCACGGCCGGTGCTGCCGTCGTCGAGGCCGACCTCGACCTCGACCGTGGGGTTGCCTCGGGAGTCCAGGATTTCCCGGGCTACGACGACGTCGATGGACGGCACGAGCATCTCCTTCTGGGATGTGACGCATGAGAGGTGCAGGTTGCGGGTTGTACGCCTTGCGGCATGAGCCTAACGGGCCGGGGACCGTCGACCGTCGACCGCCCGTCCCCTGGGACGAAAAGATGCCCGAAAACCAGCAGAACGGGATGGAAGCTAGCAATATTAATGGTCAGGGACATTACCGGCGGACATGGAGAAGCCCCGCCCCGGCGCGCTCGGGGGAAAGACGCGCCAGGACGGGGCGTATGGGGGGCTCCACAGGGAGACGCCTCTTACCAGAATGCCTCCAGTGGCCGCCGCGACCCAAGAGCCTCAGCGGTCCAGTGGCCACTGTGACCCGAAGGCCTCAGTGATCCGGTGACCACCGCGGTTCGGCGGCCGTGCGATCCGGTGACCGCACCGGCCGCCGTGCCTCCCGGCGGCTCAGTGGAGGTGGAGCTGCTGGCCGGGGAAGATGAGGGAGGCGTCGTCGACGATGTTGTGGTTCAGCTTGAAGAGCTTGTGCCAGCCGCCCTTGACGTGGTGCTTCTGGGCGATCTCGCTGAGCGTGTCACCCTTCTTGACCTTGTACTCGCCGTCGCCCTTCTTGACCTTCTTGCCGGTCGGGGTGGTGACGGTCTGGTGCGTGGCCTTGTGCGCGACGTGAGCGCGCTGCTGCGACCGCGAGGCGTGCTGCTGGCTGCTCTGCGCACTGGGCGCGGCCTGGCTGCCCTGGCTCGGCTGGCCGCTCTGGCTCGGGGCGCTCTGCTCGGCCGAGCCGGTGGAGCCCGACGCGCTGGAACCGCCGTTGTACGGAGTGTTGGAGAGCCCGGTGCCGCAGACCGGCCACGCGCCCTTGCCCTGCCCAGCAAGAACCTTCTCGGCGACGGCTATCTGCTGGTCCTTGGAGGCCTGGTCGGCGCGCGCGGCGTAGGCGGTGCCGCCGTAGCCGGCCCAGGTGGAGTTGGTGAACTGCAGGCCGCCGTAGAAACCGTTGCCGGTGTTGATGGACCAGTTGCCGCCCGACTCGCACTGGGCGACCTTGTCCCACTCGGAGGAGGTGGCGGCGGAGGCCGTGCCGGAGGCCATCAGCGGAACGGCGACGGCGGCGCCGGTCACCCCGACGAGTGCGGCGGCACGGGTGGTGCGGTTGAACGCGGTCGGGCGGCGGTGCCGCCCCTTGCCGGAAAGCAGCATGGAGTGATCCCCTCACCGATGCCTACGAGGTGAGCTGTCGGGTTCGGGCCGATGGGGTGCCCCCTGCTCGTGACGAGCGCTCCTCGCGAGTCGTGCGACTCGCCGTTACGAGTTGTCGTAACGGGTGCTCGTGACGGGCCGAGAACGAATGCCCGGCCGCGCTTGCGCGCGGCTTCACCCCAAGCCGGATCTTTTGCCCGGCGGCTGCCTGTACTGCTCAGCCGACCAAGCCGTAAAACCGGCGCTTACCTTGGGTCCCCCGCTCCTGCCTACGGCGCTTGACGCGACGAATTTTCCCGTACGGACGCCGGCAGGATTCGGCGTGACGCCCAACGGTGCCCGCTGAGGCGAGCGGAGATGACCGTAAACATCTGATGCGCGGAATGACAAAGTGAATCAGGGGAGATGAGACCCATCTCTCATTTGCGCAAATCTGGACAATAAGCCCGATATTGTCGCCGCTTTTGATCCGATTCGGCCGGGAAAGATCAAGTAATTCCACGCGCGGCACACCACGGCCGCAGAAGCGGCACCACGGAGTCCAGGACGCCGACGCCATGGAGTCAGGACGCCGGCGCCACGAGGTCCCGGCCGCGAGCCACGCGAGATCCCGAGCGGGAGCTCAGGAGCGGCCCGCACTGAGATCAAGGTCCTGACCAGGGAGGATCAGATCCGGATCGTCGCCGACGGTCTTCTTGTTGGCGGCGTACAGAGCGGGCCATCCGCCGTCGAGGTCATGGGCCTCGGCTATCGCCCAGAGGTTGTCGCCAGGGCGCACGGTGTACGCCCCGTCCGCTCCTTCACGGTCCTTGTCGCGCGAGGCATGCCGCCCCGCGGAGCCGTCCGAGCCACCATGCCCGGAACCTTCCTCGGCGGTGTCACCACGGTGCCGCCCGGAGCCGTCCCCGGCGCCGGAAGAATCACCGGAACCAGATGTGTCCGACTTACCGCTATCACCGCTTTTATCCTGCTTCGCACCGTCGGCGCCCGTGCTCGTCGCGGACGGCTTCGGGCTCTTGGACGCCGCGGAGCCAGACCCGGACGCTCCGGTATCGGCGCTTGAGCCGGCCGAGGGGGTGGAGCTCGCGGAGTCGCCCCCGGCGGAGTCTGACGGGGACGCCGAGGGAGCCGGGCTCTTGCTCGGGGTGAGTCCGGCGAGGATGGCACAGCCCGGCCAGGCGCCGGGGCCCTCGTCGGCGAGTACCTTCTCGGCGATGGCTATCTGCTCCACGCGGCTGGCCTTGTTCGCGCTCAGCGCGTAGGCCAGGCCGCCGTGCGTGACCCACGCCTCCTGCGTCAGCTGCAGACCGCCGAAGTGGCCGTTGCCCGGCACGATGCTCCAGGACGAGCCGCTCTCGCAGTCGGCCAGCCGGTCCCAGGTCACCGCGTCGGTGGCGTGCGCGCTCGCTGCGCCGAGCAGCGGAATGGCGATGGCGGAGCCGGTCACTCCGGCCGCGACGACAAGGGCAGGTGCCTGACGGGGGCGACGGTGTCGACCGTTCCCGGGGAGCATGCGATGGCCTTTCGCGTGGCGGACAGGGCAGATGCGGCTGACGCGTGGTCGCACAGCGAACGCGGCACCGCAGCTGGTCTGGCTCTCTGAACCGTCCGGCGGTCGTCCGGGCCGGCTGTCGTGCCGGAGCCGGGCCGAGCCGGACACACAAGTGAGAGATGGCGCCCGTGCCGGGCTGCGTCCGTATCGGACGCGGAACGACACAGAACCTGAACGTCCACCTTGATGTGACGGAAATTCAGACGCGCACATGTGGCAGATGTGACGACTGTGGTGGTGGCCGCCAGGTCGAAAGTGAACGTAGCGGGGTCGAACGCTTGTCACAAGTCGATGCAGTGGAGATCACACCAGGATCACGTTCCTGACGGAGTATCAATAATCTGTCCGTAGCCGACCGGGCCGCAGCGGTGACGGAACTCTCCCGACACCCCTGGCATTCCGGGCATCATCCGGCCATCGGACCTCACCTATCAGGTGATATTCCCGAATTTCCGGCCGGCGAAAAGGCAGTCGTCCGAATTTCCTGCGCTTCCGGTGTGAACCGCACCGGAAGCGTGCGCAGCCCGCGCATGATGAGCCCGCCTCTGCGGCGCAGTTCGCCGGGCTCCACCGCCAAGTCCAGATCGGGCAGCCGGCGCAGCAGGGTGGCGAGCGCGGTCCTGCCCTCCAGACGGGCGAGCGGGGCGCCCAGGCAGTAGTGGATTCCGTGCCCGTAACCGAGGTGTTGGTTGTCGCGCCGGGCGAGGTCCAGGGTGTCGGGGTCGGAAAAGCGCTCGGGGTCGCGGTCGGCGGCGGCGAGGACGACCAGCACCGGATCACCGGCCGC
Source organism: uncultured Actinomycetota bacterium (assembly GCA_963761765.1). Classification (GTDB taxonomy): domain Bacteria; phylum Actinomycetota; class Actinomycetes; order Streptomycetales; family Streptomycetaceae; genus Streptomyces. Next base: position 74,820 of record CAVXIJ010000001.1, on the reverse strand, counting down.
GATGCGCTGCCCGCCGATGGTCAGCGGCTGGGTCGCGAACCGCCAGGTCGCCAGCTCCACGGGACCGTCGTAGCGCAGCAGTTCCTCCAATCCCGTGTCGAGCAGCCGCGACTCCCCCACGGCGAGCGACTGCTCCAGGCGGGCCCGCTGCCCGGGGTGGGTCAGCAGGGCGAGCATGCCGTTGCCGATCAGATTCACGGTGGTCTCGAAACCGGCGAAGAGCAGGATGAACGCCATGGCCGCGGCCTCGTTCTCCGTCAGGTGCTCGCCGTGGTCGAAGGCGCGGATCAGGCCCGAGATGAGGTCGTCGCCCGGCTGATCGCGCTTGCGGTGGATGAGGTCGGCGAGATAGCCACGCATCTTCTTCACCGCCCGTGCAACACCGCCCCGCGGGGCGCCCGGATGCCGGATCATCATGCCCGCCCAGTCACGGAAGTCGTCCTGGTCTTCGGCGGGGACGCCGAGGAGGTCGCAGATCGCGTAAATGGGCAGCGGGAAGGCGAACTCGTGGATGAGATCGGCCTCGCCGCGGTCCGCGAAGGAGTCGATCAGGCGATCCGTCAGCTCCTGCACCCGCGGCTCGAACGCGGCCACCCGGCGCGGGGTGAACGCCTTCGACACAAGGCGGCGCAGCCGGGTGTGGTCCGGCGGGTCGATATTGAGCAGATGCGTCATCAGCTCGGCCTTGCGCTCGCCCGGAATACCCGTCTTGCCCCTGGCGTGCGTGGGCTCGTCATGATGGGCCGGGTTCTTACTGAGCCGGGGGTCCGCGAGCGTCTGGCGCGCGTCCTCGTACCGCGTCACCAGCCAGGCCTCCACGCCGCTCGGCAGCCGCGTGCGGTGCACGGGGGCGTGCTCACGCAGCCACGCGTAGGCGGGGTAGGGATCGGTGGCGAACTCCTGCGTGAAGAGCTCGGGGCCGCTCTCGCGAACGGAGCCGCCCTCGGGAGATCCGGCGCGGCCCTGGCAAGCAGAGGAGCCCTGGCCCTGGGCGGCACCTTCAAAACCGGCGGCAGGGCAGCTGCGCGGGGTGTCGGCTGATGAGTTCTCGTTCACTCTTCGACGGTATCCGCCCGGCCCGACACCCGCCCGACCCCTGTGGATAACCTCGCCGGCGCCTCACGCACCTGTGGATAACTTTCTCATATCCACCATCCGCGCATCTTTGCGAACCTCTGCGGCTCCTGGCGGCTGGCCTGACGGCTCCCAGCGGACCTTTGCGGATGCGGCGCCTGCGGATGCGGCGCCTGCGGACCTCTGCGGATCGTCGCGGATCAGGCAGCCGGATCCCGTCGGCGCCCCACCGGCCGCCCTACGCGCTCCGCGCGCCCTCCGCCGCCCGTATCGCGTCGCGGTAGGCCCGGGCCGCGGCCCGCAGCGCGGCCTCCGGGTCCATGCCCTGCGGCTCCGCGCGCACCGCCATGGCCAGCAGCTCGTAGCCGATGCCGTCGCCGGGCGGCAGCGGCACCTCGAGGCCCGCCGTGCGCACCCGGGACGCCAGCTTCGCCGCCAGCGCCAGGCCCGGCTGACCCAGCGGGACGCCCTCGGTCACCGACGTGCGCCGCTTCTCCTCGGCCTTCGTGCGCAGCCAGTGCGCCTTGACGTCCTCGGGGGTCGCGGCGCGTCTCGTCACCGAAGACGTGCGGGTGGCGGTGGATCAGCTTGGCGACGATGCCGCCGGCCACGTCGTCGACGGAGAACGGCGCCTCCCGGGTGCCTCCTCGGCGATCCGGGCGTGGAAGACGACCTGGAGCAGGACGTCTCCCAGTTCCTCGCGCAGCTCCTCGCGGTCGCCGTCCTCGATCGCCTCGACGAGTTCGTACGCCTCCTCGATGCCGTACTTCGCCAGGCCCTGGTGGGTCTGCCGGGAGGACCAGGGGCACTCGGCGCGGATGCGGTCCATCACCTGGACGAGGTCGAGCAGGCGGGCGCCCGGCAGGTCGTACGAGGCGGGCAGCAGCTCCAGGTCCGGCATCTGCACCCGGCCGGAGCCGGCCAGCCGGGCCAGTCCGTCGGTGAGCCGCGGCTCGCCCTCGCCGGTGGCGACGACGACCACGGTCGCACCGCCCGCGCAGGCGTCGACCAGCTGCTCGGGCGCTCGGGGCCGCCTCGTCGACGGTGATGCCCGCCTCCCGCAGATACGGCAGCTGCGGGATGCGCGCCGGTCGGCGCACAGCACCCGGTCGGCGCCGCGCAGCGCCCGCCAGGCGGGCCAGGACAGCAGCCCCGGGCGCGACGCGGTGGCTGGTGGTGAGCAGGACGATACGGCCGGGCACGGGGCTGGCTCGGAGCTGAGCCGGCTCGACCAGCGGCTGATCGCGTCATCGACAGCCCTCGGGCCGTCCACGGCACCAGAGGCGCCGGCGCCGTCGGCACGGCCGGCACGGCGCGGTCACGGCGGAACCGGACGCGCGGCGCCGGTCCGGATGCGTTCACCTCTCGAACGGGCCCAGAGCGCCCGACCGGTCCGGTCAGGCCGTCTGCTGGGTCTGCGCCGGGGTGACCTCGCGCAGCCACGGCGTCTTCGCGTCGACGCGGCCGCTCTTCTGGACGTCCCAGGCGCCGTAGCGCGGGTTCAGGTCGACGTGCAGCTCTTGGAGGCGGCGGACAGCGCTTCCAGAAGGCGGCCTGCCGTCCGGCGGTGTTCATGTCGGTGCCGAGTGGCCGCGGCGAGCTTCCGGGCCTCCATCTCGGTGCGCAGGCTCTCGTCGAGGTCGCCGGGGCGCGATCCCGTACTGCTGCAGCCAGGCCGTCTCCAGGGCCTTCGCGCCGCCCGCCTGCTGTTCCAGGGCCGGTGCGCATCGCCTGCGTCTCCTTGCGGCTCACGCTCAGCTCCCGCGTCGGTCGCCGCCCGGTGCAGCACCCGGTCCAGGACCATGCCGTGCAGGGTGTCGCGGGTCAGGCGCGCCGGTCTTGGCGACTGCCTGCTCGTACTGCGCCTCGTCTGGCACCACGGCGCGCTGCGCGACGCACCTCGTTCACCCGGCTCTCCAGCTGCGCGACGGTGATCCGCTGGCCGTCCGACGACGGCCGCCGCGCCCGGATGCGCGTCGCTGCCGCAGCCGGTCAGAAGGGGGGCCGCGGCGAGCGAGCGCGGCGGACGAGGACGAGAACGCGGTGCGACGGCGGCGGTGCAAAGGAAGCCTCCCGAGGAGATTGTGCGACGGAGCACAAGTCTTGCGGTGATCGATGGTAGGCAGTCCTGGTGGCGGGGGCCACCGATTCGGCTGACTATTCGGCCGATGATCTGGCCAACGGCCTGGGAACAGTCCGGGCACTCCCCGCCGTATCCCCTCATTCGGCCGCCAGGCTTCATTCGGTCGCGAAACTTCATTCAGCCATCAGGCCCACAGGTCCTCCCACCATCCCTCCCACGTCTCTCCCCTCGTCTCCTCCCGCGTTCAACGGGTGCGCCCTCTCCCAGGCACGCCGTCTCACGCCCCCGCACCACTCTCCGCACCACCTCGCGCCTGCGTTCGGCCTACGCGAGCATCTGCCCGAGCCACTGGAGCGTGCGCCGGATTTCCGCCGCGATCGGGATGGCCGGGGCCGCGCAGGCGCTCCACGTCGTGCAGCAGGCGGGCCAGGGTGTCGTGGGCGGCGCCGCGGTCGCCGAGGGCGAGCAGCAGATGGCCCATGCGGCGCCGGACTTCGAGGGCGAGTTCCGGGTCACCGGCCACGTACTGGTTCTCGTAGTACGGCAGCAGCGCGCGGTACTCGGCCAGCGGCGGTCGCCGGTCTCGCCGAGCTGCTCCAGGCACTGTGCGGCCTCGTAGCGGAAGCGCAGGGACTGCGGGTCGGCCCGGCCCGCCTCGGCGGCGCGTTCGTCGGCGAGGCGGCGCAGTTCGGGCAGGGCGCGCCGGTACTGGCCGTCGTCCATCAGGGTGGCCGCGTACTGCTTGCGCAGGGTGCGCACGACCGGCGAGTGCTCGCCGTGCTGGGCGGCGGCGGCCGGAAGGATCGCGCCGAGCGTGTCGACGGCCTGGGTGATCCGGCCCTCGCCGAGGAGCCGCTTGACGTCGTCGACGGCCGCGGCGACATCCGTCGGACCGACGGCCGGTGCGGGCGGCTGGGCCGGGCGCGACGGAGCCGCGGCGCACCCGAGCGCGGTCCGGCCACGGGGCGTGCGGGCGCAGGAAGGGGCGGGTCGGGTCGAGTGGACCACGCCTCCCCCGGAGCACCGTGCACCGCCGCACCGCGCACGGGCAGCAGCGGGACCAGCTCCTCGTAGACGTCCTGCGCAGGGCAGGCCGGTGCTGCGGGTCCTTGGCCAGCAGCCGCATGACCAGGGCCTCCAGGGGCGCCGGGATCTCGGGCCGGAGTCGGCGCACCGGCAGCGGCGTCTCGTACAGGTGGCGGTGAGCACGCCGAGCACCTGAGCCGGAGAACGGCACATCACCGCTGAGCAGTTCGTACAGCAGCACGCCCAGCGCGTACAGATCGGTGTAGGGGCCGACGGCGCCGCCCATGGCCTGTTCCGGGGCCATATAGGCGGGGCTGCCGATGGGCGAGCCGGTGTGCGTGAGGCGGGTGGTGTCGGTGTCCATGACGGCGGCGACGCCGAGGTCGAGGACGGTGAGCGTGCCGTCCTGCTTGACCATGACGTTGCGCGGCTTGAGGTCGCGGTGCACGATCGGCACGGCGTGCACGGCGCACAGCACGGCGCACAGTTGCGCAGCGACCGCGACCGCCCACGGCCACGGGTAGGGCGCTGCTCCACGCCGTGCTCGGCGAGATGGTCGGCGAGGTCGACACCGTCGACGTACTGCATCACCAGGTACAGGTCGTCATTGTCGCTGCCCGCGTCGTGCACGGTGACCAGGCCCGGGTGGTCGACCTGCGCGGTGACGCGGCACTCGCGCACGAACCTGCTGCGCAGCTCAGCCGCTTCCTGGCTCTCCCGGCCATCCGCTCCGCTGACCTTGTCCGGGCGCAGCAGTTTGACCGCGACGCGCCGATCGAGGCGCTGGTCGTAGCCGCCCACACCTGGCCCATGCCGCCCTGTCCGATGAGCGAGGACAGCTCGTAGCGCCCGGCGATGGTGCGTCCGGCGAGAGTGCTCGGCGCGGTCACCGGCCGCCGCCCTGCGGACCCCATCCGTCCGGCGCCGGACCGCTGTCGCCCTCCTGACGGTGCGGCGGTTCGTCCGACTGGCGGCGCAGGTAGTCGCTGAGCTCGTCGAGTTCCGCGCGGACCTGGTCGATACGGCCGTGCTGCGGGGGCGCCACCGGTACGGGAGTCGTATACGGCGTGGGAGCGGGGCCTGTCGGGTGTGCCGGCGGCGGGGTGTGCGCCGGCCCCGGTATGCCGACACCGCGCATGTCCGTGACGGGACGGGTGGCGGCGTAGGGGTGCGGGGGCGGTGCGGTGTGCGGGAGCGGGTGGTGTCCCGGGTTGGTGTGCGGGTGGCCGTAGGCGGATTGCGGATAGCCGTGGACCGGCGCGCCCGTCGGGCCCTGCCACGGCTGCGCCTGGTAGTGGCGAATGTCCGCGTACAGGTAGTAGGCCGTGGTGGCGACGGCGGAGAGCAGCAGCATCGTCATGCCGAGGTTGCCGTTCCAACTGCTGAAGTCGGGGGTGTTGTCGGTCGCCAGGAAGATGGTCGCGACCACGACGACCGCCACACCGCTCCAGAACAGCGTCCAGTCGGATTTCTTCCGGGTGACCGCGGCGACTCGCAACAGCGCGGCCCAGCCCAGGAATCCGATGCTGAACAACGACAGCAGCACGAAGATCACGCGCAGCACCACCAGCGTGGCCGGTGAGGGGCGCCGCGACTGCGGCGGCGCAGGACCGGGGCCGTACATGAATGCTCCTTGGGACCTGACGGTGCCGGACGGAGTGCCCGGCGGTGCCTGGGATACCCCCACGCTCTCAAGGCCGCGAGGGAGGGTGCCTGCTGCGGGCGCCCGGGGGAGATGCCTGCGCGCAATGCAGGGTCAGAGCGTATAGGGCTGCACGGACAGCGGATCACAGGTTGTGGATAACTGTGAGGTGACGGCCGACGGGCCAACGGGACGGCGGCCGGGCCAAGGCGCGTTGGATGGGCCAAGGCGCGTTGGATGGGTCTGAGGCACGGCGGACGGGCCGCCAGGCGGGCGGGCGGACAGGCTTGGGGACGGGCCGGGAGGTCGGCCGAGGAGTCGGTGGGCGACGAGGCGGCCGAGCGGTCGGCGATCCGAGACGGGCCGGCCAACGGGTCAGCGGACCACCGCCGTTCCCCACCGGCCACCTCACCGGGCGACCGCACCGCCCGCGCGCCACCCCGCACCCCGCTCATTGCCGCCCCGGCCCGCTCACCGGCCCCGGAACTGCGCCGCGCCCTCCCCCGTACCGGCGGCGCACCCGGCACCGCCGCACGGCCCCGGCAGCCGTCCTACGACCCCAGAATCGTCGTCAAAAACTCCCCCGCCCATGCCAGCAGCTCCCGTCCCGTCAGGGGCTTTCCGCCGACCTTGGCCGTCTTCGGCCGGGGTACGAGCAGCTGACGAGCGGCCGACTTGACAACGGTGCCGGGGTAGAGCCGCGCGAGCCGCAGTTCCTGGGACTCCCGCAACTCCGGCATGGGAGCGAAGCGGATGTTGTTGCCCTGGAGGACGATCTCGCTGATGCCGCAGGCCCTGGCCAGCATCCGCAGGCCGGCGACCAGGAGCAGGTTCTCCACTGGTTCGGGCAGCTTGCCGTACCGGTCGGTGAGCTCTTCGCGGACCGCCTTGATGTCGTCCTCGGTGGTGGCGGAGGCGATGGCGCGGTAGGCCTGCAGGCGCAGGCGCTCGCCGGGGGCGTAGTCGTGCGGGACGTGCGCGTCGACGGGGAGCTCGATCTTGACTTCGAGCGGCGGCTCCTCCGCGACATTGCCTTCGACCGAGGCCCGGTAGTCCGCGACCGCCTCACCGACCATGCGCACGTACAGGTCGAAGCCGACGCCCGCGATATGTCCCGACTGCTCGCCGCCGAGCAGATTTCCCGCGCCGCGGATTTCCAGGTCCTTCATCGCCACATACATGCCCGCGCCCATTTCGGTGTGCTGCGCGATGGTCGCGAGGCGTTCGTGAGCGGTTTCCGTGAGCGGTTTCTCCGGCGGGTAGAGGAAGTACGCATAACCGCGCTCACGACCACGACCGACCCGGCCGCGCAGCTGGTGGAGCTGGCTCAGGCCGAAATTGTCACCGCGTTCGACGATGAGGGTGTTGGCGTTGGAGATGTCGATGCCGGATTCCACGATGGTGGTCGATACGAGTACGTCGTACCGCTTCTCCCAGAAGTCCACGACCACCTGTTCGAGCGCCTGTTCCGACATCTGGCCGTGCGCGGTGGCGATGCGTGCCTCGGGCACGATCTCGCGCAGCCCGGCGGCGGCACGGTCGATGGACTCCACACGATTGTGAATGTAGAAGACCTGGCCCTCGCGGAGCAGTTCACGCCGGATGGCGGCGCCGATCTGCTTCTTCTCGTACGGCCCGACGAACGTCAGGACCGGATGCCTCTCCTCCGGCGGAGTGGTGATCGTGGACATTTCACGAATGCCCGTTACGGCCATTTCGAGGGTGCGCGGAATGGGCGTCGCCGACATGGTCAGCACGTCGACGTTGGCGCGCAGCTTCTTCAGCTGTTCCTTGTGCTCGACGCCGAACCGCTGCTCCTCGTCGACGATGACGAGCCCCAGGTCCTTGAACCTGGTCTCCGCCGAGAACAGCCGGTGGGTGCCGATGACGATGTCGACGGAGCCGTCCCGCAGCCCCTCAAGCACCGCCTTGGCCTCGGTGTCGCTCTGGAAGCGGGAGAGCGCCTTCACCTTGACGGGGAACTGTGCGTACCGCTCCGAGAACGTGCCGAAGTGCTGCTGCACCAGCAGTGTGGTCGGCACCAGCACGGCGACCTGCTTGCCGTCCTGGACCGACTTGAAGGCGGCCCTGACCGCGATCTCCGTCTTGCCGTAGCCCACGTCGCCGCAGATCAGGCGGTCCATGGGGACCGTCTTCTCCATGTCCTCCTTGACCTCGGCGATGGTCGTCAGCTGGTCGGGCGTCTCGGCGTACGGGAAGGCGTCCTCCAGCTCGCGCTGCCAGGGGGTGTCCGGGCTGAAGGCGTACCCGGGGGCGGCCATGCGCGCCGAATAGAGCCGGATCAGGTCTGCGGCGATCTCCTTGACCGCCTTCTTGGCGCGGGCCTTGGTCTTCGTCCAGTCGGCGCCGCCGAGCCGGTGCAGGGTGGGCGCCTCGCCGCCGACGTACTTGGTGATCTGCTCCAGCTGGTCGGTGGGAATGTAGAGCCGGTCACCGGGCTGGCCACGCTTGGCGGGGGCGTACTCGACGACCAGGTACTCGCGGGTGGCGCCCTGCACGGTGCGCTGCGCCATCTCGATGTAGCGGCCCACACCGTGCTGCTCGTGGACGATGTAGTCGCCCGCTTCCAAAGTGAGCGGGTCGATGGTCTTGCGGCGCCTGACAGGCATCCGCGTGCCGTCCTTGCCGGCCGCCTTCTGGCCGGAGAGGTCGGTCTCGGTGAGCACGGCCAGGCGCAGCGTCGAGTCGACGAAGCCGTACTCGATGGAACCGCACGCGACATGCACCACGGACGGGGTGAGCGCACCGAGGTCGGTGTCCAGGCGGGCCGCGATGCCCTCGCCGCCGAGCACTTCCACGGTGCGGGCGGCCGGGCCCTTGGCCTCGGTGACGTAGATGGTGCGCCAGCCGTCGGCCAGCCACTGCTTGGTGTCGGCGAGCGCCCTGGCGGTATCGCCGCGGTAGGTCTCGGGGGCGTGCATGCCGAGCTTGAGGGTGTCGACGGTCTTGTCCGCGTACGCCTCAGCGAGCTCTTCGTCGGTGGCGAACGGCGAGATCGACCACCACATCATGCCGAGCTCACGGGCCCGCTCCCGGACGTCCGCGATCGACCACAGGGAGGCCGCACCGACGTCGATGGGCGCCTCGCCGCCTCCCGCACTGGCCGCCCAGGAGGCCTGGAGGAACTCCTGGCTGGTCGCCACCAGGTCGGAGGCCCGGGTGCGCACCCGCTCCGGGTCGCACACCACAGCCATGCTCCCCTTGGGCAGCACGTCGATCAGCAGCTCCATGTCATCGACGAGGACCGGAGCCAGCGATTCCATACCTTCGACGGCAATGCCCTCGGCGATCTTGCCGAGCAGTTCGCCGAGCTCCGGGTGACGCTCGGCGAGGTCGGCGGCGCGCGCCCTGACCTGCGCGGTGAGCAGCAGCTCACGGCAGGGCGGCGCCCACAGGCCATGTTCGGCCACCTCCAAGGAACGCTGATCGGCGACCTTGAAGTAACGGATCTCCTCTACGTCGTCGCCCCAGAACTCAATACGGAGCGGATGCTCCTCGGTGGGCGGGAACACATCGAGGATGCCGCCGCGCACGGCGAACTCACCACGCTTCTCGACGAGCTCCACGCGCGCGTACGCCGCCGCGGCGAGCGCGTCGACGGTCTCCCCAAGATCAGCCTGCGTCCCGGTCCGCAGCGCCACGGGCTCCAGGTCGCCGAGCCCCTTGACCTGCGGCTGGAGCACCGAGCGCACGGGCGCGACCACGACCGAGACCGGGCCGGTCTCCGGGTCGTCCGTCCGGGGGTGGGCGAGGCGGCGCAGCACGGCGAGCCGCCGCCCGACCGTGTCGGAACGCGGCGAGAGCCTCTCGTGCGGCAGCGTCTCCCACGACGGGTACTCGACGATGCCGTCCGGCGGCAGCAGGCTGCGCAGCGCCGCCGCCAGATCCTCCGCCTCCCGGCCGGTCGCGGTGACGGCCAGCACGGGGCGCTTCGCCTCACGGGCGAGCGCGGCCACCGCGAAGGGGCGGGTGGCGGGCGGGCCCACCAGGTCGATGTGCATGCGATTGCCGTCGGTGGCCGCGGTGACCGCTTCCACCAGAGCGGCGTCCTTGACGACAGCGTCGAGCAGGCCGTACAGGCTCATGAACAGGTATTCCGTCCGGATGGGCAGCGCGTGGGGCCGCCCGTGTCCGGGACGGGCGTGCCGAGGACGTCCAGCCTACGTCTCCGGGGGCAGGGGGTGCGGCCCAGGAGCCGTGCCTGTGGATAACCCATCTGTGGATAACTCCAGGCCGCACGCGACGGCCACCCTGCCCGTCTCCGGCCACTCCGCCCCTGGCGACTCCGGAGCGCGCTAGCAGCAGGCAGCGCTAACGGCCACGGCTTCGGTCACAGCAAAGGTGACGCGGCCCGAATGGTCGAGCCCCACAATCCCATGGGTCCGTCCACGGCCGGGGCCCGCAGCGGACATCTCCGCTGCGGGCCCTCGGTCTGCCTTTTGTGTTCTATCTGCTCTATCGGCTGTATCTGCCGTGCTGTCGTGCCTTCGTGCCCGGCAGATCACATGTTCATAGGTCTCCGTAAGGCCGGAGAACTACTCGGTCGCGATGGCGTTCAGAACATTCATTCGCCCGGCCCGGAAGGCCGGAATGAGTGCCGCGAAGAGTCCCACGAAGGCCGAGGCGATAAAGACCGTGCTGATGGTCGGCCACGGGATGTCCAGGGCGTGCATGCCTTCCAGGGCGAGGAGTTTTTGCGCGGTGGCTCCCCAGCCCATGCCGAGGCCGAGGCCGAGCAGGGCGCCGAAGAGGGCGATGACGACGGACTCCAGGCGGATCATGCGGCGTAGCTGGCGGCGGGAGAGGCCGATGGCGCGCATCAGGCCGATCTCACGGGTGCGCTCCACCACCGACAGAGCCAGGGTGTTCACCACACCGAGCACCGCGACGATGATCGCCAGTGCGAGCAGTCCGTAGACCAGGTTGAGCAGCTGGCCGATCTGGTCCTTCAGGTCCTTCTTGAAGTCGGTCTGGTTCTCCACCTTGTACTGCGGATAGGCGGCGAGTGCGTGCTTGAGCGCGGCGTAGGCCTGCTTCTCCTTGCCGTCCTGCGCCTGCGCGAACATGATCTGGTCCTGCGGGAGCTTGTCGGCCGCGACGTACTGCCGGGCGGTTGTGATGTTCGTGTACATCGCGCCCTTGTCGAGGCTGGCGTCGTCGGAGGTGATGCCCGCGACCTTCAGCTTGGCCGTACGGCCCGCCTTGAAGTCGACGGTGATCACATTGCCGACCTTGATGTGGTTGCGCTTGGCGTAGCCCTCGCCGACCGACATGGCGTCCTTGCCGTAGACCGGCGCCATTTCGCCCGCGATCATCTCGTGCCGCAGGTCCGTCGCGTAGGACGGGTCGGCGGCGACGATCTCCTGGTCCTCCGAGGTGCCGTTCGGCGCGGTGATCTTGGTGGGTACTGCGAGGTAGTGGGTGACGCTGGCGAGGCCCTTCGTGGCCTCCATCGCCTTCGCGGCCTGCGGGACGATGGTCTGGCCGGTGGCGGACTGCACGATGAAGTCCGCGCCGACCGACTGGTCCAGCTCATCGGTGGCCGAGGCGATCATCGACGAACCGACCACCGACAGGCACGCGACCAGCGCCAGGCCGATCATCAGGGCGGCGCCGGTGGCCCCTGTGCGCCGCGGGTTGCGCAGGGCGTTGCGCTCGGCCATCCGGCCCACGGGGCCGAACAGGCGCAGCACCACCACGCTGATCACCCGCACCACCACACCCGCCAGCAGCGGGCCGACGACGATGAACCCGATGAGGCTGAGCACCACGCCCAGGCCCAGCCAGAGCGAACCGACAGTCGCCTTCGTGGCGTCGGCGGAGGACCAGAGCGCAAGGGCGCCGGCGGCGGTGAAGATGATGCCCAGGGTGCCGCGCACCCAGCCGGCCCTGCCGTCCGCCGGAGTGCCCGCGTCCCGCAGGGCGGCCATCGGCGAGACCTTGCCTGCACGGCGGGCCGGCAGGTAGGCGGCGAGCACGGTGACGACGATGCCCAGCAGCAGGCCGGAGGCGGGGGTGGTCCATTTCACCGTGAGATCGCTGGTGGACAGCTCCATGCCCATGTGGGCCATCAGCTTCATCAGCCCGACGGCCAGACCCACGCCGCCCGCCACGCCGAGCAGCGAGCCGAAGACGCCCAGCAGTACCGCCTCGGCCAGCACGGACCTGTTGACCTGCCGACGGGAGGAGCCTATGGCGCGCATCAGGCCGATCTCGCGGGTGCGCTGTGCGACCAGCATGGAGAAGGTGTTGATGATCAGGAAGATGCCGACGAGGAAGGCGATTCCGGCGAAGCCGAGCATCGCGTACTTCATCACGTCGAGGAAGGAGCCGACCTCCTTACGGCTGCTGTCCGCACTCTCCTTCTGCGTCTGGACCTTGAAGGACGCGCCGAGCGCCGCGCTGACGCTCTTCTTGAGGTGGGCGTTGCTCACGCCGTCGGCGGCGTCGATGTTGAGGTGGGTGAAGCGGCCGGTGGTACCGAGCAGCTGACGCTGCGCGGTGGGCGTGTCGAAGTAGACGAGCGCGGCACCCGGGTTGGTGACCTTGAAGGTGGCCACGCCGGAGATCTTCGCCGTGAGGTCGCCGGTGGCGCTGATGGTGCGCAGCGTGTCGCCGAGCTTGAGGTGGTGCTTCTTCGCGGTGTCGGCGTCGACCATCACCTCGGACGCGCCGTGCGGTGCGTGACCGGAGGTGATGTCCATGGAACGCCGGTCGTTGGACACCCAGTTGGCCGCGATGGTGGGGGCGCCGGTGGACGAGCCCATGTTCTTGTTGTGGGAGTCGACCACCGTGACGCTCACGCTGGCGACCTCGCCCTCGGCGTGCCGCACGCCGTCGACCGCACGCGCCTTGTCCACAACGGAGGCGGGCAGCGAATCGGGCAGGCCGGTGTCCGTCGTCTCGGCCTCCTTGGCGCTCTTGGGGCTGACCGTGACATCGGCGGAGGTCGCGGCGAAGAGCTTGTCGAAGGTCGTGTTCATGGTGTCGGTGAACACGAGGGTGCCGCAGACGAAGGCCACGGACAGCAGGACCGCGATGGCGGAGAGCGCCATACGTCCCTTGTGCGCGAAGAAGTTGCGCATGGAGGTCTTGAGGACGGTCATGACCGCGGCCCCCGGGCGTGCGCGTGGCCGGCCTGGGACTGGTCGGTGGAGAAGCGCAGCATGCGTTCCAGGACCTGGTCGGCGGTGGGGCTGTGCGTCTCGTCGACGATGCGGCCGTCGGCGAGGTAGAGCACGCGGTCCGCGTAGGCGGCGGCGACCGGGTCGTGCGTGACCATCACGATGGTCTGGCCGAGCTCGTCGACCGACCTGCGCAGGAAGCCGAGGACTTCGGCACCGGCCCGCGAGTCCAGGTTTCCGGTCGGCTCGTCACCGAAGATGATCTCCGGGCGGGCCGCCAGGGCGCGGGCCACGGCGACACGCTGCTGCTGGCCGCCGGAGAGCTGCATCGGACGGTGCTTCAACCGGTCGGCGAGCCCGACCGTTTCGACGACCCTCGTCAGCCATTGCTGGTCCGGTTTGCGGCCGGCTATGTCCATCGGCAGGGTGATGTTCTCCAGGGCGTTGAGCGTGGGAAGCAGGTTGAACGCCTGGAAGATGAAGCCGATGCGGTCCCGGCGCAGCTTGGTGAGCTTCTTGTCCTTCAGGCCGGTGATCTCGGTCTCGTCCAGGTAGATCTGGCCGGACGTCACCGTGTCCAGGCCGGCGAGGCAGTGCATCAGGGTCGACTTGCCGGACCCGGACGGGCCCATGATCGCGGTGAACTGGCCGCGGGCGATGTCCACGTCGACGCTGTCGAGCGCGACGACGCGGGTCTCGCCGGCGCCGTACGCCTTGACGACCTGCCGAGCCCGGGCGGCTGCGGCCGTACGCCCTCCAGTGCCCCCGTGCCTGGGAATGGTTACAGCCGTAGTCACGGTAAATCTCCTATGTCGGTCAGCGACCGGCCGGTCGGTCGGCCGGTCGGGAAGCAGGTGATTCGGTGCGCGGCACCGCGATGCGGCGCGGGTCGCCGAAATGAAACGAACGAGGTGGTGCTTGGCTCCGCACTTCAGTGTGCTGGCAAGACGTGCCCGGCCGCGCTGAGGCCAAGCCCCGTTTTCTCCTGGGGAAAACCCCACCCCCCGGCCTACGGTTCAGCGCAGTGGCCCGCCGCGACCACGGGCCGGTCACCCCGGCGGGTTACGGCATCCGCCCTGGTCCCCGGCTCCGTGCGATCACCCGAGCGCCCCGGTCCTTCGTACACGACAAGGTTAGGCAGCGGCCGTCCCCTGCCTCGTCCTCCAGCAGTACGAACGTGCCCCTGTCCGTAGTACGGAGGATCCCCTAGGGGCACTCCACCCCGCGGGGGAGCCCGTCTCGGGGTCTTCTCCACCCTTGTGCCCATGCGGCGTCCACCTTGCCGTGGCGACAGGGCCGAGCACGGGGTCCGGGGGATGCTCGGGATCTCCCGGAGACGGGGTGCCCGCGGCGTCCGGGCGGCCCGGGATGCCGCACCGGACGAAGCCGTCGGGAGGCCTCGGATGAGTCGGGGCGCCTGGTGACGTCGGAACGGGTCTGGCGGCCCACCGCCGGAACGGGCCGGGCAGCAGACCGCGGAAAGCACGAGACGGAAGACGCCGGACGGAAATCACCGGACGGAACGCGCCAGGAGGCGCGTGTCAGGCGGAACGCGTCAGGAAGTCTCCTCCGACGAGGTCTCGTGGACCGGCACCGGAAGCGCCAGGAGAGTGCCGAGGATCCGGTCCATACAGACCCGCGCCTCCTCCTGCTGGGCATGGTGCCCGCGCAGCAGCCGTTCGGTCTCGCGGCCGGTCCGCTCCTCGCGCAGCCGCGCCTCGGCCAGCAGTTCCGCGGCGCAGGCCGCCGCGGAGTCCTGGCTGTGTCCGGCCGCCTCCTGCTCCTGTGCGAGCGCCAGCCGGGCCTGGTGCAGCCCCGCTTCGGCCCGCGCGGTCAGCCCCGCACCGTGCGCGTCCAGTTCGTGTTCGTGCTCGGCGATCTGCCGCTCCGCGGCCTGCCAGCGCTCGCCCTGCTCGCTCTCCTGGTCGGCGAGGAGCGTCACGACGTGCTCCCGCATCTCCTGCAGTGCGGCAAGCCCCGCACCGCGTACGTCCTTCGCCTGCGCGTCGGCGGCCGTGCGCAGTTCGTGGGCGCGCGTGCGGTCTGCCAACAGGCCCCTCTTGGCCTGCTCGTCGGCCTCCGCACGCAGCGCGTCGGCATAAGCGCACGCCGCCGCGCGCGTCTCGCCCGCCTGCTGTTCGGCCTCCTCTGTGAGGCGCCGCGCCTTGTCCTGGGCCGCCGCGCGCAGCATGAGCGCTTCTTCCTGGGCGAGGGTGAGCAACTGCCGTGCCCGCTGGCTCAGCGACTCGTACGTCTGCGGAGCGAGCCGCGCCGCACTCGCGCGGATTCGTTCCGCCTCCGCGGTCATCTCCTTGGCGAGTACGGTCAGCCGGGCGGCACGCTCCCAGGCCTCGTCACGCTCCCGCGACAGGCTCACGACGCGCTGGTCCACCTGCTTGGGACGGTAGCCGCGGCCTCTGCCTCGTACAACGGCGAAGCCATGAGGCGATGCGGATCCCCTGCTCACCATGATTCCCCTCTTCCGGCACGGAGCACGGCCTGAGCGCGGTGACGCCACGGCGGACGGCTGCGGACACAGCCCCGGACGCATCGCACGCGTACCACGCGATGTAGCGCATATCTTGATGGATCAAACGGAAGGGCTCATAACGCGACACTCCACCCATTCGCTTGGCCAAGGATGCACCTATTAATGCCAGAAGTCCGAATCCATCTACCTCCGTACACGCCCGTCGCGCGGGCCGCCCTCCCGGGCCACGGGCCTCAGCGCGCGCCCTTCACGCGGGCGACGACGCACGCGCGCGCGGACAACTCCCCTGCGCACACGGCAAGGTGCCCGGTCCTTGAGTGGACCGGGCACCTGAACGTTCTCTTGATGCCGACGGCGAAGCCGGCCGGTCGGGTGCGCCGGGCGCGCCCTCGTGTATTCGCCCGTTCGTGCGTACGCACCCGGGTGTCCGGGCAGAACAAAAAACCCTGAACGAAAGACCCTA
The DNA here is from genome assembly GCA_963761765.1 of uncultured Actinomycetota bacterium. GTDB lineage: Bacteria > Actinomycetota > Actinomycetes > Streptomycetales > Streptomycetaceae > Streptomyces. The sequence continues at coordinate 58,896 of CAVXIJ010000001.1, read as the reverse complement.
CAGCAGCCCGTCCCACATCTGCTCCAGCAGCACCGACCACCAGTTCTCCGGCGAGCGCCAGCGCCGCCGGGTCCAGCGCGGCCAGCTGCGCCTGGAAGTCGACCGTCCAGCGGCCCGCCTGCTCCGGCGTGAGCCCGATACCGCAGCCGCCACATCCGGCCCAGCAGCGCCAGGCAGCGGACGAACTCCGGCAGCCCGGAGTTCACGAACTGCGGCGGCACGGGCGCGCCGCCCGGACCGCGCCTCCACCGGCACCGCCACGATGTGCGCGGTGCCGTACTGCACGCACAGCTGCACGGCCGAAGTCGTTGCCCATCACCAGGTACGAGCCCGCGTCCGCGGCGGGCTGCACGCCGCGCTCCGCGGCCAGCTCCGCCAGCGTCGGCACCGGCCGGCCCGGCTGGGCCTGCGCCCAGAAGAACGGCCCGAAGTCGACCGGCAGCCCGGCCCACACCAGGGTCTGCGCCACGACGTCGGGCACGCCCTGCCGGGACACCGCCCGCTGGTCGAACCGGAAGATCCCCTGCGGCCCGAAGGCGCCGCGCCAGCTCCTGCCCGATCACCTCCGGGCGGCACCGGCGGCACCGGCAGCACCGCTGCGGCGGGCATCGGCACCCGGCGCGCGGGCCGCGCCGGGCCGTCCGCCACCTGGTGCAGCTCGCCCTGGTGCGTCGAGCAGTTGCTGCACGCCCTGCTGGCGGCGACGCGTGGTCCCTGCCGTACGGCGCGGTGTGGCTGATCCGCACCTGCGGCCAGTTCTCCCGGATCATCCGGGCGCAGTAAGCCGCCGGGCAGGTCGCAGGACTCCAGCTCGGTGTGGAGTTCCAGCACCTGCTGCGGAGGCACGTTCATGGACCGCAGCTCGTGCAGGATCTGCCACTCCGGGTGCGGGGTGCCCGGCGCCGAGCGGCGGATGATCTGCTGCTCGGAGCCGTCGGCCGCGCGGTAGCGCAGCACCGCCTGTAGCCGGGGCCGACGGTCGGCTGCCCGGTGGCCTGCGGATAGCCGTACGCGGCGGGCGGCGGTGGCATGCCGGGAGCCCCGGGCATGCCCGGGACCGGCGGCAAAGGCGCACCGGGACCGACGACGGCGGGGCCCGCCAGCATGGTCGCGGCCTGGTGCACCCCACCACCCGGCCCAGGCGTACCGGGTGCCCCGGGAATGCCCCGGGGCGGCGTCCCTGGAGTGCCCGGCGCACCGGGCGGCGGCGGAGTGGCACCGGGCGGCGGAGGCGGCATCCCCGGAACGCCGGACCCGGGCGGCTTGAGCAGGCCGAGACCGCCCTGGCTCGGGTCCGCGAGCATCGTCGCGGCCTGGTGCACACCGCCTGACGGCGGGCCGGGAGTACCGGGCGGGGGCGGTGTCGCGCCGGGCGGCGGAGGCGGCATCCCCGGCGCACCGGGAACTCCGGGCACGCCCGGTCCGTCCGGCCCCAGGGCCGACACCAGCTGCGTCGGAATGTAGCCACCCGCAGGCACACCGGGCGTGCCGGGTACGGACGGGGGCGGCGGGGTGCTGCCGGGGCGCGCGCCCGGGATGCCGGGGATGCCCGGCGGAGGCGGCGTCGCCGGGCCCGCACCGCGCCCCCTGCGCGGCGGCGGCTCGGCCTTGCTGGTCGCCGCATCGGCGATGTCGCCGGGCGAGGCGGCACCCCGGTGCGCGCCCGGCTGCGGGCCACCCTGGAGAGCACCGTACGGAGCGGGACCCTGGGGCATGCCACCGTGCCCGTCAGAGGCACCGGGCGCGCCAGGGAAGCCGGGCGCATCCGGGCCCTGCGGATACCCGTAGGAGGGGTCGAGCGCGGGGGCCACCGCGGTGTGCGGCAACTGGCTGCCGCCCGACATCAGTGCCGTCTTCGCCTCCGGCGTCACTCCGGGCGGCGGCGGAGTCCGGTCGTCGTCCAGACCGACCAGCGGCGGCGCGAAGACGGTGGCGGGCAGCGGTACGGAACGGTCCTCGCCGGCTTCCGCGTTGGTGTCGGTACCCGCCCAGGCCGTCGCTCCCGGCGAAACACCCTGAGGCTGCGGCACCGAGCTCTCCTGAGCCACCGGCACCTGGTCGCCGGGCCACGCGGGGTCGATCCCCGGCGTACCACCGGGCAGCCCCGCATCCGGCGCGCCCGGCACCGACCCGTCCGAAGCGAACCCGGCACCAGAGGAGTCAGAAAACCCAGAAGGCCCAGAGAACTCAGAGGAACCAGAGGAACCAGAAAACGCAGAAACTCCAGCAGAAACCCCAGGAGCCTCAGGAACACCAGAGACCCCAGAGACCCCAGAGACCCCAAGGGCCTCAGGGACACCAGACGCATCAGAGTCACCAGAAGCACCCGATGACGCTCCCCGCGCAGCAGCCCCGCGATCGGCGCCCCGATCCGGGATGCCCATCCGGTCCGCGGCCTCCTGGAGCCACTCCGGAGGACTCAGCAGGAACGAGGTCTGGTTCAGGTCGACGCGCTCCGCGGGAGCCTGTGTACCCGACGGCGCGGGCTCGTCCGGGGCACCGTACATCTCCTCGTACTGGCGGATCACCTCGCCCACCGGCAGGCCGGGCCAGAGCGTCACCTCGCCGCTGTCCCGCGCGATGACGAGGCGCTGCGTGCCGCCTTCGGACCTCGAACCGCCCCCGGTGCCCGACGCCTCAAAGGTGCTTGCGGCGCGGTCGGCGCGGTCCTCCGCCCATACGACGAAACCCAGCTCGAACTCCCGCACCCGCACCTCGCGGTGCTGGTAGACGGGCACCTCGCCGTTGATCCACTCCTCGGCGCGGTCCTGCGCCTGAGCAAACGTCACCATCGGCACTTCACTCCCCCACCGGGACGGCATGTGCGAAACCACCGTCCACCATCAGGTTCGCCACGGTCTCCAGCTCCGGCGGATTGCCTGCGAGCCGCGCGAGAAAGGCGTCGAAATCGTCGCCGCACGGCATCAGCAGGTGCGCCACCCGGTCGGCGACGGCCCAGCCGGCCGTGTCCCCGGCGTCCCGTGCGTCGTCGTACGCGCAGAACCACACCGAACCGGCCCGGTCGCCCTTGACCTTCACCGCCAGGATGCCGCCCTGCACAAAACCGACACCCAGGTAGTCCTTGGTCAGATGATCACGCAAGCACTTGTTCATATAGACCAGGTCATTGACGGCAGCCTCATCGCGCACCGTGAAGAACGGCTGGTCCATCAGCAGCCCCAGCTCGGCATCGAGCGCCGCGCCCACCGGAGCACAGCCGCCCGCCGCCTTCAGGAACGACCGGTACGCCCCGGGCAGCCGGTACCCGAGATCCTCCTCGATGCCCTGCACCTGGCGCTCGGTCACCGCAAGGCCCGCCTTCGGCAGCGCGAAGTGCGCCGGGCGCGTCTCCTGCAACGGCCGCGTACCGCGCTTGTTCTGGTCCACGGCCGCCGTCGCGAGACCGCCGTGGTGCCGCAGCAGCGCCTTGACCTCCACCGGCACCAGTTCCAGACGGCGGGTGCCCGGCACGTGGTGCCACGTCCAGCCGTGCGGAGTCGACACCGGCGCGATGGCGCTCCACAGGTCGTGCCCATGCGCCGCGAGCGCCGCATTCGCCGAGACATAGTCCGTCAACCGCAACTCGTCCACGCCAAAACCCGCCGGCGGATCCGCGATCTCCGCCGCCGCGCACGCGTACGGGGAAAAGTCCGGATAACCTCTCTCGTCCACCCGGACACCTCTAGGATGCCGGGCAGCGCGAACCGGATCCGGGAAGTGCACGACCTGCCCGGCGTACGCCGCATTCGGCGGTACGGCTTGTCCCCCGGCCTGGGCGCCAGGCGCCCCAAGACCGAGCCGACCTGTCGTCATCGCGGTAGCCCCCTGCTGCGTCTGCTGCGTCCTGCTGCGTCTGTGGGTGTGAGGTTGTGTCGTGTGGTGCGTGCTGCGTCTTCGCCTGCCGCATCCGCCGCCCGCGTACCCGCCGCGGCGCGCCCGTCAGATCCGTGCGCGCTGTCCGCTCGCCGTATGCCTGCCGTCCACGCCGACCTTGCCGCACGCGCCTGTGTGACACGTACGCCGCGCATGCTCTCGGACCACGCTCGCCGGTCCCGCGGCACCCACGGATGACGACAGCCTAAGCGGTAGGGCCGCACCGGTCATCGGCCCTCCGTTTCGGTGACCGCCAGTCACGCAAGAGTGACGCCAAGGCACGCAAACCGCGTGTCGCCAGGCCTCAGCTATCGCAGCAGCCACACCATTTGGCAGGCTGTTCCCGCAACTCGGGGGCGTGACACCAGCGGCAGCGGCCTTGTCACGAGGCCAGTGCCGGGGGCCGGGAGGGAAGCACCACCATGTACAGCGCACCGACGAACACCGCCGTGGACCAAGAAGCGCACCGAGAAGTGCGCCAGGAACCGGACGCCGAACGTCCTGACGACCCCGGCGCACCGCCCCGCCTGCCCCACCAGACCACCCCGGACGGCACCACGACAGGCGCCGCCTACCAGGACCCGCGGGCCGGCTGGAGCGCCGCCGCGCCGCCACCCGCTCCCGTCCTGCGCCACCGTCGCGACGGCATCCTCCCGAACGTCGCCGCCGCGCTGTCCGTCCAGGGCAGCACCTTCACCGGCACCGCCGCCCGCGGCGACCAGGCACCCGCCCTGCACCCGCTCGTCCAGGACTTCTTCGACGCCCTCACCAGCAACCAGCGCGACCGCTTCACCGGACGCTGCGCCGAAGCCCTCGTCATCTCCCGCCAACTGGACGCCGTCGACGCCGTCCGCAGCAAGCGCGCCCAGCGCAAGTCCATGACCAACAGCGAAGCCCGCAAGGCCCTCAAGAACGCCAGACTCACCGCCCGCCGCATCCGCGAGGACGGCGACCCTCTGCACGGCAGCTTCGCCGGGCCCTGCCGCGCCTGTGCCGCGCTAGCCGCGCACTTCGGCATCCGCGTAGTGAATCCGGCCACCCAGGACGGCTGACGCCCGCTCGGCGAGCCGCACCGGCCACCGTCGGCTCCGCCCCCACTTTCCGTTTTTGACGCCCCGAACGAAACCAACGCCCATGCATCCCGACCTCAGCTCCACCCGCTTCCCCGTCCCCGTCGACGACGCACTGCGCACGGCAGGCTGGCAACCCGGACGCTGGAACATCAAACAGGCCGAATACTGGGCCGACACACTCCGCGGATACCGCTCGCCCGGCGGCCACCAGCACGCGATCTTCCCCGCCGCCGTCGAAGCCTGGGCGGAATTCGGCGCCCTGCACATCGCACCCACGGGCACCGGCCGCCGTATCGCCCCCGCGGCCCTCCACATCGACCCCCTGCACGGCCTCCACATGGCCCGCACCCTCGGCGACCTCGGCCGCGCCCTCGACACCGAGCTCAGCCCCCTCGGCCAGGAAACCGCCCCCACCGAGAACTCCAGCGAACACCAGGCCCTGCTCGCCATCGACGCCACAGGCCGCATCTACAGCCTCGACCACAGCGGCGACTGGTACCTCGGCGCCAACCTGGACCAGGCCCTCGCCACCTTGATCTCAGGCACCGAACCCCAACGACTCACCACAGGGTGACACCCCGCATCCGGCAGCTCCCACCACCCCACCGAACAGCTACAGCTCTGAGCACCCCACCGAACAGCCTTCACCCCCGCGCCGCAGGTATCACCGCCGAGACCCGGAACCCGCCGCCGTCCGTCGGACCCGACACGAACACCCCGCCCAGCGCCGACACCCGCTCCGCCATCCCCAGCAGGCCGTTGCCCCCGCTCGGCAGCCGTACGCCCTCACCGTCACCGTCCGGCGCCGACTCGTTCTCCACCTGCATCGCGATCTCCGCGACGCGATGCGCGAGCCGCACATACGTCTTGGCGCCCGCCGCGTGCTTGTGCACGTTGGTCAACGCCTCCTGCACCACGCGATACGCCGTCTGCTCCACTTCGCGCGGATATGCGCGCTCTGCGCCCTCCACCGACAGCTCCACCACGATGCCCGCCGCCCGTGACTGCCCCACCAGCTCGTCGAGCTCCGCCAGCGACGGCCCCTCGGACACCCCGTCCGACCACCGCTCGGGCCCACCGCCAACCGATCGCCCCGGCGCCTTGCCGTCCACCGCGTCACCCGCCGCCCGGTCCGCCGCAGCAGCCGCCGCCGCCCCGACCGCCGCCAACGGCACCGGCTGGGCCGACGCACCCGGCACGGCACCCGGCGACCACACCGACGCCAAGCTCTCCCCCGCCCGCAGCACCCCCAGCATCTCCCGCAGCTCGGTCAGCGCTTGGCGCCCCATGTCGCCCACGAGGGCGGCGTTGCGCACCGCCTTCTCCGGGTCCTTGCGCGCCACCGCTTGCAACGCCGCCGCGTGCACCACCATCAACGACACCCGGTGCGCCACCACGTCGTGCATCTCCCGCGCGATCCGCGTCCGCTCCTCACCCCGCGCCCACTCCGCACGCTCCTCGGCACGCTCGGCCAGCAACTGAAGCTCACGCTCCAGCGAATCCGCACGCTCCCGCAGGCTCTCCATCAACCGCCGCCGCGCCCCCACGTACAGCCCCGTCAGCACGGGAGGCGCCGTCACTCCGAGCGATGTCGTCAACGCGAGGAACGGAACGAACCCGTTGGCGATCGTCAGCCGCCCGTCCGCCACGTCCTGATGCGCCCGGACGAACGTCACGATCAACGTGCCCATCAGCGACATCCCCGCCAGTGCGGCGATGATCCGCCGCGGCAGCTCCGAGGCCGCCAGCGTGTACAGGCCCGCCAGCGCCATCAGGAACCCCATCTGGGCCGGCGTCACCGCGATCGACACCAGCACGACCGCGATCGTCCAGCGCCGCCGCACCATCAGCACCGAACCCGCGATCAGCCCGAAGACCACCGCCACGGGCACCGGTATCCCGGTATCCCCCGCGAAGTCGATCCCCTCGAAACCACACTCCAGGGCCGACAGCACGCCGAGCCCCACGTCCAGCACCGCACTGCGCCGACGCTCCCACCACCACGGCCCTCCCCGGGCCGCGGCACGGTCTACCCCCGTCGTGGTCATGCCCCCAGCGTACGGGCGCGAGGGGCGCCTTCTCCGAGGGGTTTTCCGGCGGGTTCGCCAGCAATTCCGATGACCCGACGAGCACACAACACATTCGAAGCAAAGCGAAACACACAGGTATTGCCCGAACTGCCAAGACACGTTCCTTCCCAAGGGCCCGTGGCTCGAAAGCGGTGCGCCCCGGTGATCACCTTTGCGCCGCGCAGGCTTCGGCCGCCGCCGGACCCGGGGTCAGCCGCACCGCACGGCCGCCCGGTCGGTCACGTCCTCAAGAGCGTGGATCCGTACCTCGCACGGAAGGCACCTGGTACGGCATAGTGTTGGGAGCCGAGTCGACGACCTAACCGAATGTCTGACTTCGACGCGTTCTATCCCCCGTGGTGTAATCGGCAGCACTGTGGCTTTTGGTGCCATATGTCCGGGTTCGAGTCCTGGCGGGGGAGCACGGCAACGTTCCGGGCCCTGATTGCCCAGGTCAGGGCCCGCCTCCAGGTCCGCCCCGCTTCGCCCCGGTATCCTGCGGATGTCCCCGCCCGAACCGCGGACGTCCCGCTTGCACCCAGCCGAAGGGCAGTCACGTGAGCTCCAGCAATCTCCCGGTTCTCGCTCCGTTCGAACAGGAGAGACCCGCAGCCCCCGTCGCCGCCGCCGTGATCGTGCTCGCCGCGGGTCCTGGCACCCGGATGAAGTCGGCGACGCCGAAGATGCTGCACGAAATCTGCGGCCGTTCCCTGGTCGGGCACGTGCTCGCCGCCGCGCGGGAACTGGCGCCCGAGCAGCTGGTCGTGGTCGTGGGGCACGCCCGGGAGCAGGTCGCCGCGCATCTCGCCGAGATCGACCCCGCGGCCGCACCGCGGTGCAGGAGGAGCAGAGGGCACCGGACACGCCGTACGGACGGCCCTGGAGGAACTGGCGCGGCGCGGAGCCGCCCTCGACGGGCACCGTCGTCGTGGTCTGCGGCGACACTCCGCTGCTCACCGGGGAAGACGCTCCGGCACCTGGCCGCGACACACGCCGCCGAGGGCAACGCGGTGACGGTGCTGACCGCCGAGGTCCCGGATGCGACCGGGTACGGGCGGATCGTGCGGGAGCGCGGCATCGGGAGCGGTGACCGCGATCGTGGAGCACAAGGACGCCAGCGCGCGCAGCGGGCGATCCGGGAGATCAACTCCGGAGTGTTCGCGTTCGACGGCGCCTGCTCGCGGACGCGCTGGGCAAGGTGCGCACCGACAACAGCCAGGGCGAGGAGTACCTGACCGACGTGCTGGGGATCCTGCGGGAGGCCGGGCACCGGGTGGGGGCCGCGGTGGCGGTCGACCACCGCGAGATCACTCGGGATCAACAACCGTGTTCAGCTGGCCGAGGCACGCCGGATCCTCAATGACCGGCTGCTGGAGCGGGCGATGCTGGCGGGAGTGACGGTGGTGGACCCGGCGTCGACCTGGATCGACTGCACGGTGACGTTCGGCCAGGACGCGGTGGTGCATCCCGGGGACGCAGCTGCTCGGGGCCACGCATCTCGGCCGAGGGCGCCGAGGTGGGGCCGAACACGCGGTTGAGGGACACGCTGGTGGGGCGCGGGCGCGCGGATCGATAACGCGGTGGCGGATACCGCGCAGGTCGGCGCGGGGGCGAGCGTGGGGCCGTACGCGTACCTGCGTCCTGGCACGCGGCTGGGGCCGAAGGCGAAGGCCGGCACCTACGTGGAGATGAAGAACGCCTCGATCGGCGAGGGCACGAAGGTGCCGCATCTGTCCTATGTGGGCGACGCGACGATCGGCGAGTACACCAACATCGGTGCGGCGAGCGTGTTCGTGAACTACGACGGCGAAGAGAAGCATCACACGACGGTCGGATCGCACTGCAGGACAGGTTCGGACAACATGTTTGTGGCTCCGGTCACGATCGGGGACGGCGCGTACACCGCTGCCGGCTCGGTGATCACGAAGGATGTGCCGCCCGGGTTCGCTGGCGGTGGCGCGCGGCCAGCAGCGGAACATCGAGGGCTGGGTCGCGCGCAAGCGTCCGGGCAGCGCCGCCGCGAAGGCCGCCGAGCGCTCCGCCGGGAGGCGGAGGGCGAAGCTGCCGGAAACGAGCGCCGGCACGGGGTACCGTGATAGTGCACACCGATGCGAGGGCCTACGCGCCGGCTGAGCGCACGTCGCATACGCACTGCGAAACTTCGAGGAGACTGTGCTGTGACCGGGATCAAGACGGCCGGCGAGAAGAAGATGATGTTCTTCTCCGGCCGCGCCCACCCCGAGCTGGCCGAAGAGGTCGCGCACCAGCTGGGCGTCGGCATAGTCCCGACGAAGGCCTTCGACTTCGCCAACGGTGAGATCTACGTCCGCTACCAGGAGTCGGCGCGTGGCGCGGACTGCTTTCTGATCCAGAGCCACACGGCCCCGATCAACAAGTGGATCATGGAGCAGTTGATCATGATCGATGCTCTGAAGCGGGCCTCGGCCCGGAGCATCACCGTGATCGTGCCGTTCTACGGATACGCGCGGCAGGACAAGAAGCACCGCGGCCGTGAGCCGATCTCGGCCGTCTGGTGGCGGACCTGATGAAGACGGCGGGTGCGGACCGGATTCTCACCGTGGACCTGCACACCGACCAGATCCAGGGCTTCTTCGACGGCCCGGTGGATCACCTCTTCGCGCTGCCGATCCTGGCGGACTACGTCGGCGCGAAGGTGGACCGGAGCAAGCTGACGGTCGTCTCGCCGGACGCCGGCCGGGTACGGGTCGCGGACCGCTGGTGCGACCGGCTGGGCGCGCCGCTGGCGATCGTGCACAAGCGCCGCGACAAGGACGTGGCGAACCAGGTCACCGTGCACGAGGTGGTCGGCGATGTGAAGGACCGGGTCTGCGTCCTGGTCGACGACATGATCGACACCGGTGGCACGATCTGCGCGGCGGCGGATGCGCTGTTCGCGCACGGTGCGGCGGATGTGATCGTGACGGCCACGCACGGCGTGCTGTCCGGGCCCGCAGCGGACCGGCTGAAGAACTCCAGGGTCAGCGAGTTCGTGTTCACGAACACCCTGCCGCCGCCAGCGAGCTGGAGCTCGACAAGATCACGGTGCTGTCGATCGCCCCGACGATCGCGCGGCAGTGCGCGAGGTCTTCGAGGACGGTTCGGTGACGAGCCTCTTCGAGCAGTAGCAGCTCCGGCTGGTCTTTCAGCGGTACCTGAGCGGTGCCGAGCGTCCGAACGGTCCTTGTGCAGGTCGCGTGCTCAGCTGATCCTTTTGGGCGTGGCCTCTCTCGCCGGGTAACCTGTTGTCGTTGCTCGGCGAGGGAGGCCGCATCCATGTGGTGCGGCTGTCCGTTATCGACGCGCTCTTCGTAGCAGGCCTGTCGTTTGGCCGGGTGACTCCTCGGCCTGTCAGCCGGAACCGTTCATCCGATAGACGGCGCCCGTGGGGTGCCTGGAGTTACGAGGAGTGCCCATGCCCGAGGTCAAGCTCGCTGTCGAGTCCCGTACCGAGTTCGGCAAAGGCGCGGCGCGCCGCATCCGCCGCGATCTCAAGGTGCCCGGCGTGCTCTACGGCCACGGCGGCGACCCGATCCACATCACGCTGCCCGGCCACGAGCTGGTGCTGGCGCTGCGTACGTCGAACGTGCTGATCGCCCTGGAGATCGAGGGCAAGAACCAGCTGGCGATCCCGAAGGCGATTCAGCGTGACGCGCATGCGGGTTCCTCGAGCACGTCGACCTGCTGCCGGTCAACCGCGGCGAGAAGGTCAGTGTCGAGATCCCCGTTATCACGGAGGGCGACCTGGCGCCGGGCGGCAACCTGCTGGAGCACGTGCTGAACGCACTGCCCGTGGAGGCCGAGGCCACCCACATCCCGCAGTCGCTGACGGTGTCCATCGAGGGCCTTGAGGCCGGAGCGGCCGTGCTGGCGAAGGACATCAAGCTGCCGACCGGCGTTTCGCTGGGCGTCGAGGGCGACACCGTGGTGCTGCAGGTGCTCGCCGCGCAGGCCGAGGAAGCCAGCGCCGAGGGTGCCGAGGGCAGCGAGGCCTGAGCCCTCGCCCCTCGCTGAGGGCGCCGCAGGATTCGCGGCGCCCTGGGCCGGGTGCGGTGTCCGCCTTCTGCGGGCGCCGGCGGGGCTGTGCCCCGATACGTAGACGAGAGTCAGCAGCCGTTCCTGTTCAGGGGCGGCTGTTGGCGTGTGGTGAGGAGGTTTGGGGATGGCGGACGTGGCCGGCGGCAACGAGGTCTGGCTGGTGGCGGGGCTGGGGAATCCTGGGCCCGAATACGCCGGGAACCGACACAATGTCGGGTTCATGGTGGTGGATCTGCTGGCCGAGCGGATGAGGGCCGCCTTCAAGCGGGCGGCCAGGACGCAGGCACAGGTCCTGGAGGGGCGCATCGGGGCGCCTGGGCCGGCCAGCCGTCGGGTGGTGCTGGCGAAGCCGATGTCGTTCATGAATGTCTCCGGTGGCCCGGTGACGGCGCTGCGGGACTTCTACAAGGTGCCGACCGAGCGCATCGTGGCCGTTCATGACGAGCTCGACATCGACTACGGCACCCTGCGGCTGAAGCTCGGCGGCGGTGACAACGGCCACAACGGTCTGAAGTCGATGACGAAGGCGATGGGGCCGGACTACCACCGGGTGCGGTTCGGTATCGGCCGGCCGCCGGGCCGGATGCAGGTGGCCGACTTCGTGCTGAAGGACTTCTCCTCGGCCGAGCGCAAGGAGCTGGACTACCTCGTCGACCGGGCCGCGGACGCGGTGGAGTGCCTGGTCACGGAGGGGTTGGAGCGGACGCAGAGCACATACAACTCCTGATCCGAGCCCACACGACTCCGCTACGGATTCCGACCGGGATACACACAACTCCTGACGTCTTCGGTCACTTGTGACTGTCGGCGCACTTGCGACGTCTACGCCTGAGGACATTGACCCACCGCCATCCCATGGCCAAGGATCGCCGAATGGCTGACATGGCTGACCTGACGGACTCGACGCGGCGCATCCGCACAGTCGTCAAGCGGAGTCGTGTGCGCAGGGCGGGGGAGAGCGCGTACGGGCTTCTGCTGCTGACGAAGCAGTTGGTGCTGGTCGGCGTCGTGCTGCTGGTGCTGGCGGCGGGGGTGTGGGCGTCGTGGGACGCGGCGGGGTTCGCGGCGGCCAGGGACGGGCGGGGCACGATGACGGTGGCTCGGTGCACGCAGGAGGCGTGCACGGGGTCGTTCGCGCCCTTGGCGGCCTCAGAGCAGCCGCGCGAGCGGGTGGTGCTCAAGGACACGGCGGGAACGGAAAAAGGGGCGAAGGTCCCGGTGGCGCTGCGGGGTGGCGGCGACGAGGTGGTGCGGACCGGGACCGCGGGGATCTTCCGGGCGTGCCTGCCGTTCGGCGGGGCGCTGATCCTGGCGGCCGTGGTGATCGCCGGCGGTTTGCGGATGAGGCGTACGGCCTGGGCGGCGGGTGCCGCGGGGTTCGGCGTGCTGATAGGGGCGTTCGTCACCATGTGACGGCCGCAGGGACGTGCATACGCGTGAACGGGCGGCGCCCCGCCCCGTACGTGGTGTGTACGGGACGGGGCGTCGTCCGTTGCGAAGGACCGCCCGCCGCGAGGCCGGGCGGGCCGGGGTACGGGCTCAGCCCGTGTTGCGCAGTCCCGCCGCCACTCCGTTGACCGTGAGCAGCAGGGCGCGGCCGAGCAGCGGGTCGGGGTCTTCGCCGCGTTCGGCGGCGGCGCGCTGGCGGGCCAGCAGGGCGACCTGGAGGTAGGAGATGGGGTCCAGGTAGGCGTCGCGGATGGCGAACGTCTGCTGGAGCAGGGGCTGGGTGTCGAGCAGCTTCGCGCCGCCGGTGATGCGCAGCACTTCACGGACGGTGAGGTCGTGTTCGGCCTGGATGGTGTCGAAGACGTGCCTCAGGGCGTCCGGTACGAGGGTGTCGACATAGTGCTGGGCGATGCGTAGGTCGGTCTTGGCGAGGGTCATCTCCACGTTGGAGATGAAGTTGCTGAAGAAGTGCCACTGCTCCTGCATCTCGTCCAACACGGGGTCGAGTCCGGCTTCGCGCAGGGCCGCGAGGCCGGAGCCGACGCCGAACCAGCCGGGCACGATCTGCCGGGACTGGGTCCAGCCGAACACCCACGGGATGGCGCGCAGTCCGTCGAGTCCGCCGCCGGAGTCGGGCCGGCGGGACGGGCGTGAGCCCAGGTGCAGGTCGGCGAGCTGGTCGACCGGGGTGGATGCGAGGAAGTAGTCCGGCAGGTCGGGGTCTTCGACAAGGCGACGGTAGGCGCCGTGGGCGGCGTCGGAGACGACGTCCATCGCGGCGTCCCAGCGTGCGAGGGCCTCGCCGGACTGGCGGGGGGCGGTGTGCAGGGCGGACGCCTGGAGGGTGGCGGCGATCGTCAGTTCCAGGTTCTCCCTGGCCAGCGATGGGACGAGGTACTTGTCGGAGATGACCTCGCCCTGTTCGGTGACCTTGATCTCGCCTTCCAGCGTGCCCCAGGGCTGGGAGAGGATCGCGTCGTGGGAGGGGCCGCCGCCGCGGCCGACGGTGCCGCCGCGGCCGTGGAAGAGGCGCAGCCGCACACCGTAGCGGTGCGCGACGTCGCGCAGCCGCCGCTGGGCGCGGTGGATCTCCCACTGACTGGTGGTGATACCGCCGAACTTGGAGGAGTCCGAGTAGCCGAGCATGACCTCCTGGACATCGCCGCGCAGGGCGACGAGACGCCGGTAGGAGGGGTCGGCGAGCATCTCGTCGAGAATGATGTCGGCGGCGCGCAGCTCGTCGGTGGTCTCCAGCAGCGGCACGATGCCGATCTTGGCCCAGCCGGCGTGCAGGTCGACGAGGCCGGCCTCGCGGGCGAGGACGGCGGCGGCGAAGACGTCGTCGGCGCCCTGGCACATGGAGATGATGTAGGACTCGATGACCTCGGGTCCGAAGACGTCCAGAGCGCGCTTGACGGTGTGGAAGACGCCGAGGGTCTTCTCACCGGCCGCGTCCAGCGGGGCGGGGGTGGGGGCGAGCGGACGGCGGGAGCGGAGCTCCTTGGCGAGCAGCTTGGTGCGGTACTCGCGCGGCATGTCCGTGTACCGCCAGGATTCCTCGCCGAGCCGGTCGAAGAGCTGGCCGAGGGCCTGGTGGTGGGCGTCGGCGTGTTCGCGTACGTCCATGGTGGCGAGCTGGAGGCCGAAGGCGGCCAGCGAGCGGATGATGCGGTCCATCCGGCCGTCGGCGAAGAGGCCGCCGCGATGCTCGCGCAGCGAGGTCTGAATAAGGGTCAGGTCGTGCAGCAGCTCGGCGGTGCCGAGGTAGTCGCGGCCCGCCCGGTGCCTGGTGCCCTTGGCGAGGCGCTGCTTGGTGTTGACGAGCTTTTGGCGGATGCAGGTGGCCTTGAGGCGGTAGGGCTCTTCCGCGTTGAGGCGCTTGTAGCGGGGGCTGATCTCGGGGAGCTGTTCCAAGTCGGCCGCCAGGGAGGCGCGCAGCTCTTCGGTGGCGCCCGTGTAGCGGATGGAGTTGGAGAGGAAGCCGCGGAGTTCGTCGACGAGTTCGAGGGCGTCGTTGATGCCGTGCTCGTGCTGCAGGATCAGCACGTCCCAGGTGACGTCGGGCGTGACGTTCGGGTTGCCGTCGCGGTCGCCGCCGATCCAGGTGCCGAAGGTGAGCGGGCGGGTGCCCTCGGGGAGTTGCACGCCGACGCGCCGGAGTTCCGCGGTGAGGTCTTCGAGGACGTCACCGACGGCGCCGGTGTGGAGTTCATCGAGGTAGTAGATGGCGTTGCGGGCTTCGTCGGCGGGCTCGGGGCGCACCACACGCAGCTCGTCGGTCTGCCAGACCAGGTCGATGTTCTCGGCGAGGCGGGTGTCGTAGCGGCGCCGGTCGGATTCGATGACGGGCGTTTCGAGCAGTTCGGCGATGCGGCGCAGCTTGTTGAGGACGGAGCGGCGGGCGGCCTCGGTGGGGTGGGCGGTGAAGACGGGGCGTACGTTCAGGTTCCGGACCGTCTCGCGCAGGTGCGCGGGTTCGGCGTCCTTGAGGCGGTCAGCGGTGCGGGAGAGCAGGCCGCCTTCGGCGGCGCGGCGGGCCCGCAGCTCACGGCCGCGGTGCACCTGCTCGGCAACGTTCGCCAGGTGGAAGTAGGTGGAGAAGGCGCGGACCAGTTTGGCGGCGGTCTCCAGCTCGGTCTCGCCGAGCAGGCGCGCGGCGGCCTCGCCGTCTTCGCGGGTGAGGCGGCGCACGCGCTCGACGAGTTCGAGGAGCTCGGCGCCTTCCTGGCGGACCAGGGTCTCGCCCAGGAGATCACCCAGTCGGCGGATGTCGGCGCGGAGTGGTGCTCCGCCGCTCGCGGCTGAGGTGGCGGCGGCCTGGCGGCCGTGGTCGTCTGCACTGCTCACAGGTGCGGCTCCTTGCAGTGGTGAGGTAAGTCTCACGTCTGGGAGTTCCCGGTTCGCGCTCTCGGAAGTATGTGCTCGGAATGCGCTGATCCGTGCCGATCTTTGCTGGTTCTTGCTTCAGTCTGCGGTGGCTCCCCCACCGCCTTGGACGGGCGTGGGAGGTACCCCCACCGCTGATCTGCCGCTAGGTCCTGCCGTCGTACGGGCGCCCGAGGGCAGATAACCGTGCGGCGACCGGGCCTAGCGCCGCGCGGACTCGGGAAGGAAACACAGCGGACCACGCTGTCCGACCGAGACCCAGGATAGGTGGCCCACCGGCCGAGGTGGCACCAAGTGCCTCGTTTGAGGATGGCGGGAGGTAGAGGACGGCAGAGGCAGGGTGCGAAGCGCCTCATTTGAGGGTGCTGGGTCGATAACGAGCAGACGCAGCGGTGGCACGAAGTGCCTCGTTTGAGGTTGCGGAGTGGATGACGGGCGGCAGGGGCAGGGGTGCTGAGTGCCTCATGTAGGTGTGCGGAGGTGCGTGGCGGGCAGAAGAGAGCGGGGGAGGCTGGGGGCGCTACGCGCCTCGTTTGAGCATTCAAGGGTGGCGGTCGGGCGGCACAGCTGTCACGCCTCTTGCTGATGGGCAACGCGCTGACATACTTACGATGCCGTAGGTTACGGGACCGTAGGGTTCCCGGCCGGGCACCTGTCATCGCCCTCGACCCCCCAGGGGATGCCCATGAGCACGAGCTCCGACGTCGTGGAAGAAGCGGCGGACGCCTCACAGGCGTCGACCGACGATCTTTCACACTCCGCCACGCTGGGCGGTGAGCGCAAGCGGTCGATCGAGCAGATCACACTGCTGATGTTCATCACCGTCCCGTTTCTCGCCGTGCTGGCGGCCGTGCCGCTGGCTTGGGGGTGGGGGGTGAGCTGGCTCGATCTGAGCCTGCTGGTCTTCTTCTATTTCCTCGGGTGCCATGGCATCACCATCGGTTTTCACCGTTATTTCACCCACGGTTCGTTCAAGGCGGTCAAGCCTCTGCGGGTCGCGCTGGCCATCGCGGGTTCGATGGCCGTGGAGGGCCCGGTGGTCCGCTGGGTGGCCGACCACCGCAAGCACCACAAGTTCTCGGACGCCGACGGCGACCCGCACTCGCCGTGGCGGTACGGGGAGACCGTACCGGCGCTGCTCAAGGGCCTGTGGTGGGCGCACATCGGCTGGATGTTCGACGAGGAGCAGACGTCGCAGGAGAAGTTCGCTCCCGACCTGATCAACGACCCGGCGATCCGCGCGGTGTCCCGCCAGTTCGTGCTGTGGACGTCGTTGTCGCTGTTGCTTCCGCCGCTGATCGGTGGCCTGGTGACGATGTCGTGGTGGGGCGCGTTCACGGCGTTCCTGTGGGGCTCGCTGGTGCGGGTCGCGCTGTTGCACCACGTCACCTGGTCGATCAACTCCATCTGCCACGCGGTCGGCAAGCGCCCCTTCAAGTCCCGCGACAAGTCCGGCAACGTCTGGTGGCTGGCGGTGCTGTCCTGCGGCGAGTCCTGGCACAACCTGCACCACGCCGACCCGACCTCGGCGCGGCACGGTGTGATGCGCGGCCAGATCGACTCTTCGGCCCGCATCATCCGCTGGATGGAGCAGCTGGGCTGGGCGTATGACGTGCGCTGGCCGTCCAAGTCACGGATCGAGGCGCGTCGCAACCCGTCCGGTTCCCGCCGGGAGAGCAACGCGTCCAGCACGGCATGATGGTCGTGTGGTGACCGATTCCAGCACAGCGAGCAACGAGAAACCGCGGCGCGCCCGCCGCACCCGGATGACCGGGGCGGAGCGTCGCCAGCAGCTGTTGGTGATCGGTCGCACCCTGTTTGCCGCGCGAGGTTTCGAGGGCACGTCGGTGGAGGAGATCGCGGCGAAAGCCGGGGTCTCCAAGCCGGTGGTCTACGAGCACTTCGGCGGCAAAGAGGGCCTGTACGCGGTGGTGGTGGATCGCGAGATGCGGCTGCTGTTGGACGGGGTGACCGGCTCGCTGACCGCCGGGCACCCGCGTGAGCTGCTGGAACAGGCTGCGTTCGCGCTCTTGGACTACATCGAGGAGCACACCGACGGCTTCCGCATCCTGGTCCGCGACTCCCCGATCCCGCTGTCCACGGGCAGCTTCGCCTCGTTGATCTCGGACATCGCCACCCAGGTCGAGGACATCCTCGGCCGCGAGTTCAAGAGCCGCGGCTTCGACCCGAAGCTCGCCCCTTTGTACGCACAGGCGCTGGTCGGCATGGTCGCCCTGACGGGCCAGTGGTGGCTGGATGTACGCCGCCCGAAGAAGGCCGATGTCGCGGCGCACCTCGTCAATCTGGCGTGGCACGGGCTGGACGGGCTTGAGCAGCGGCCCCGGCTCATCGGACACCGCAAGGCGTAGCTCCGCCTTCTCGTTTGGACCCGCGCACCCGCTTCAGGACTTCAGTCCACCGGCTCCAGGAACTCCAGCCGGTTTCCCACCGGGTCCTTTGAGTAGAAGCGCCGGTGCCCCGGCAGGTTGTCGTCCCAGGTCACCTGGGCGCCGCCCGCGGTGAGCCGGTCCGCGTAGGCCGCGATGTCCCGCACCCGCAACCCTGGATGCGCCTTCTTCGCCGGGCGGAAGTCACTCTCGACCCCGAGATGCAACTGCACCCCGCCCGCCTGGAACCAGCAGCCGCCGCGCGCCGCCAGCACCGGCGACTTCGGCAACTCCGTCATGCCGAGCACGTCCGCGTAGTAGGCGCGCAGCAGGTCCTCGCAGCCGGGCGGGGCGGCCAGTTGCACATGATCGACGGCGATCAACATCAGGCACCCGCTTCCGTGACCGCGCCGGCCGAAGCACCCGCGCCGGCCCCCGCGTCCGGCTTCGTCGCCACCGCGAAGATCCGCCGGAACGGCAGCACCGTGCCGTGCTCCGTCGCCGGATAGGCCGCGCGCAGCAGATCGCGGTACCGGGTGAGGAACTCCTGCGTTGCCTCCGGGTCATCCGCGAGGGCGGTGAGGACCGGGCGCAGACCGGTGCCCTTGACCCAGTCCAGGACCGGGTCCTCGCCGGTCAGCAGGTGCAGGTATGTGCTCTCCCAGACGTCCACCGTGCAGCCGAGCGCGGCCAGCCGGTGCAGGTAGCCGGCGGGCTCAAGGACCGCGTCTTCGTGGCGGAGCAGCGCGGCCAGGCGGTCCTTCCACGGCTCGGCCGCGGCCAGGTCCCGCATGAGCGCATGGCTGGGCGAATCGAAGTTGCCGGGGACCTGGAAGGCGAGGGTGCCGCCGGGCGCGAGCCCGTCCAACCAGGCTCCGAACGCGTCCGGGTGGCCCGGCACCCACTGGAGCGTCGCATTGCTGAAGATCAGGTCGAACGGTTCGTCCGGCGGCGGCGCCCAGCCGCGGACGTCGGCGTGCGCGAAGTCGAGCCGGCCGCCGCCCGGTGTGCGGCCCTCGTGGTCGCGGCGGGCCCGTTCCAGCATGTCGGGAGAGTTGTCGAAGCCGGTGATGTGCGCGCTCGGCCAGCGGTCCGCGAGCAGGCCGGTGGCGTTCGCGGGGCCGCAGCCCAGGTCGGCGATCCGAGGCGGCCGGCCGGCCGCCGTGGCGGGCAGCTCGGGCACCCGGGCGAGCAGGTCGACGAAGGGGCGGGTCCGGTGTCCCGCGTGGCGCAGGTACTGACCCGGGTCCCAGGTGGGTGTGGCGGTGGGCATGACGGTGCGGCCTCCTCGCTCGTCCGCTGAGCGGTACCCCGTCATCTTCACCAGAAGGTATCTCGACGTCAAGAGACACGACTTCAAGAGACTTCACGTCGACAGATCTATTAGACTGATCGCATGGAGGACGAGGTCGATCGACTTGTCGCAGCGTGGCGCCGAGAGCGCCCGGACCTCGACGTGGAACCGCTGGAAGTCCTGAGCCGGGTGAGCAGGCTTGCCCGGCATCTCGACCGGGCTCGGCGGCTCGCATTCTCCGAGCACAGCCTGGAGCCCTGGGAGTTCGACGTGCTGACCTCGCTGCGGCGGGCCGGCGCTCCGTACCAGCTCTCGCCGGGTCAGCTGCTCACGCAGACCCTCGTCACCTCGGGCACCATGACCAACCGCATCGACCGGCTCGCGAAGAAGGGCCTGGTCGAGCGGCTGCCGGACCCCAGCGACCGGCGCGGAGTGCTGGTGCGGCTGACGGCGGACGGACAGGACCGCGCCGATGAGGCGCTGGCCGCGCTGCTGGCGCAGGAGCGTGCCCTGCTGGTCGAGCTCTCCCGCACCCAGCGGAGCGAACTGGCCGGACTGCTGCGGCAGCTGACGGCACCGTTCGACAACTCACCGGGCTGACACCGGCTGCGTCGCGCCCGTCGGCGGCCTTCGCGGCCCCGGCGAGCGCCGGCCGGGACGAGTACGCAGGGCGTGAGCACCGCGAGCGTCCTGGTCAGGAAGCCTCTTGTCAGGAAGCCTCTTCCAGGTCCGCGGGTCCCACTCCGGCTCGGCGGGCCAGGGCGACCGCCGCGAGCGTCGAGTGCACGCCGAGCTTGCCCAGGACGTTCTGCATATGGGTGCGCACGGTGTGCGGCGAGAGGAAGAGCCGCTCGGCGACGGCCTTGCGGCCGAGCCCGGCGACCATACAGCGCAGCACCTCGCGCTCGCGCGGGGTCAGGGACTCGACCAGGCGCTCGCTCTCGGTCCGGTGCTTGCGGGTCGCGGTCAGCTCGCGCAGGACGCCGGTGAGCAGCGCGGGCGGCAGATGGGTCTCGTCACGCAGCACGCCCCGCACGACGGTGAGCAGCCGGGACAGCGAGCAGTCCTTGGCGACCCAGCCGCAGGCGCCCGCCGCGAGGGCGAGAGCGGCGCGGTGCGGGTCGTCCTTCTCGGCGAGCACCACACTGCGCACCGCGGGCTGCGCCGCCCGCACACCCGCCACCAGTGAGATCCCGTCGACGACGCGGTCCGCGCCGCCGTCCGGCACCGCGACGGCCCGCCGCAGGCCGGGCGCGGGCCCGCGCACCGCCCCCGCTGCCGCGTCGAGCGCCAGGTGGCCGAGGTCCGCGTCGACGAGCAGGATGTCGAAGGGTCTGCCGATCGCCACGCCCCGTTCAAGGCAGCGCAATGCCATGCGGCCACTGCCGGCCGGAGTGACGTCGACATCGGGCTCGGCGGCGAGGGCCGCGGCCAGCGACTCGGCGAAGATACGATGCTCGTCTACGACCAGGACTCGGATGCGAACCACGTCAAACCCCCACAGGTCGGGGGACGGCCGGTGCGGGCACGGCGCCCGAAGTAATCTGCATCCGGACCCGCGCGGGCCCGAAACGGGACACCGCAGCCGCACAGCCGCCGCCGTGCTGAAACTGCTACCCCCACTCCGGGCGTCGTACCCGACTTCTCTCGCCCCCTGATCAACACCGGCCCCCACCGGTGCAGTACTCAGAGTAAGGCTGTGTGGCCCAAGCGGAAGAGGATTTGCAGAACTCGGCGTGGCACGTATCGTGGCGCCTATCGTGAAAAGCATATTCCGGATCGAGAAGCAAACAGGCAAGCTCGACAAGCCGCGCCGCGAACTGCTCCGGTCACGACTGCTGAAGACCAATACCTTGGCCTCCCCCGCCCTGCGCGAACTGCGCGGCACCGCACAGGAACGCGAAGTGCCGCTCCAGCTCTGGGTGTTCCCCGGCCACGACGCCGATAAGGCGGACGTCACAGACGCGAACGGCGCGCACGAGAGCGAAACGGACGGCGAGTTGCTGGGCGGGCTCGACGCGCACGTCTGGGCGCGATGGCTGCACGTCGACTTCCTCTGGGTGGACGCCCGCCACCGCGGCACCGGCCTCGGCACCCGACTCCTCGCGGACGCCGAGCGCATCGCCCGCGAAGAGTACGACTGCCAGGGTTCCCGCCTGTGCACCTGGGACTTCCAGGCCCCCGACTTCTACCGGAAGTTCGGCTACACGATCGTCTGCACGGTCCCCGACTATCCGCCGGGCATCACCGAGTACACGCTGACGAAAAGCCTCGTCTGAGAGCTGCGGCAGCCCTTTTTGACCGCCGCTCAAGCCCTCAAGCCCTCAAGCCCTCAAGCCCTTAGACCACCCGTCGCGCCCCCTGCGAAGCCATCGCGGAGAAGACCCGCGGTGCCGTGAATCCGGCCGTGTCGAAAGCGTCCCGCACCGCCTGGGTGACCTTCTCGACGCCGTCGTTCTCCACCAGCACCAGCGCACTGCCGCCGAAGCCGCCGCCGGTCATCCGGGCGCCAAGGGCTCCCGCCGCACCCGCTGCCGACACCACGAGGTCCAGCTCCGGGCAGGAGATGCGCAGGTCGTCGCGGAGCGAGCGGTGGCCGTCATTGAGGACGGGGCCGATGCCGCGCACATCGCCGGCGGCCAGCAGCTCGATGACCTGCGCCACCCGGTGGTCGTCGCTGACCACATGGCGCACGTAGCGCCGTACCCGATCATCCGTGCCGGCTGTGCCGTCGGTGCCGGCTGCGGCTTCCTGCTCGGCCAGTACGGCGAGGGCGTCCGGTAGCTCTTCGAAGGAGATGTCGCGCAGATGCGAGACGCCGAGCAGCCGTGCGCCCTCCTCACACCCCGCGCGCCGCTCGGCGTACGCCCCGTCGCCCAGAGCGTGTTGGACACGGGTGTCGACCACGAGAAGGTGCAGGCCATGCGCGGTCAGGTCGAACGGGACCTGGCGCAGGGAGTGGTCACGGCAGTCCAGGTGGAGGGCGTGGCCCGCGGTGCAGCAGGCCGACGCCATCTGGTCCATCACGCCGCAGGGCACGCCGACGAACTCGTTCTCGGCGCGCTGCGCGAGCCGCGCGAGGTCGGCTCCGCTCAGACCGAGGTCGTACAGGTCGTTGAGGGCGAGGGCGGTGACGACTTCGAGCGCGGCGGACGAGGACAGGCCGGCGCCGGTCGGCACGGTCGACGAAAGGTACAGGTCGGCGCCGGTGATCGCGGTGTGACCCGCGGCGCGCAGCGCCCAGACGACACCGGCCGGATACACGGCCCAGCCTCCGTCGGAGCGCGGCGTGAGCTCGTCGATGCGCAGTTCGGTCGTCGGCACCGAGGTGTCCGCGGAGTGCAGCCGCAGCACGCCGTCGGTGCGCCGGGCGACGGCGGCGACGGCGGTGTGCGGGAGGGCCAGCGGTAGGACGAAGCCCTCGTTGAAGTCGGTGTACTCGCCGATCAGGTTGACCCGTCCCGGAGCCGCCCAGACACCGTCCGGCGTGAACCCGTACAACTCTTGAAACCCCTTGGCCACGCTCTCGGCCGTCCCGTCGGGCATCACGGCTGCCTCCTGCTCTGTGCTGACTGGTGGATCCGCCGGTTTGCTGCTGGTGCGCGGGCCGCCCGGTATCCGCGGGACGAGTCCGGGCGGCGCGAAAGGACTTCCTTCGCGCAGGTATGGCGGCAGGGCAGCCCGACCGCGAGGTGCGGGCTGCCCCTGGTGCGCTACTCGCCCGCGTCGCCGCGCTCAGGCGCGGTGTGCCGGGTGAACTCCCAGGCGTCGGCGACGATCTGGGCGAGGTCGGTGCGGGACGGGCGCCAGCCGAGTCGGTCGCGGGCGGCGTCCGCGGAGGCGACGAGCACGGCCGGGTCGCCGCCGCGGCGCGGGGCCGCGACTTCGGGAATGGGGTGGCCGGTGACCTTGCGGACGGTCTCGATGACTTCACGGACCGAGAAGCCGTTGCCGTTGCCGAGGTTGCAGATCAGGTGCTCGCCTGGAGTGGCCGCGGCCAGGGCCAGGAGGTGGGCTTCGGCGAGGTCGGCGACGTGGATGTAGTCGCGGACGCAGGTGCCGTCCGACGTCGGGTAGTCCTCGCCGTAGACGGAGATCGCCTCGCGGCGGCCCTGTGCGACCTGGAGGACGAGCGGGATGAGGTGCGACTCGGGATCGTGCCGCTCACCCTGGGCGCCGTACGCACCCGCGACGTTGAAGTAGCGCAGTGACACCGCGCCGAGGCCGTGCGCCGCCGCTTCGCCGCTGATCATGTGGTCGACGGCGAGCTTCGTGGCGCCGTACGGGCTGGTGGGCGCGGTGGGGTCGGACTCGGTGATGGGCGTGCTGACCGGCTCGCCGTAGGTGGCGGCGGTGGACGAGAAGACCAGCTTGCGCACACCGGCCCCGCGCATCGCGGCGAGCAGCGCCATGGTGCCGCCGACGTTGTTCTCCCAGTACTTCTCGGGCTTGAGGACGGACTCGCCGACCTGCGAGAACGCGGCGAAGTGCAGGACTGCGTCGTAGTCAGCCGACATCCACTTGGCGGCGTCCTGGACCCGGCCCTCGATGAACTCGGCGCCGGCGGGCACGCCCTGCCGAAAGCCCGTGGAGAGGTCGTCGAGCACGGTCACCCGGTGCCCGGCCTCCAGCAGGTGGGCGGCGACCACGCCGCCCACATAGCCCGCGCCGCCGGTGACCAGATACGTCCCACTCATCTGCTACTCGCTACCTCTCGCAGTCGCTCGGCCGCGGCCTCTGGCGGCACGTCGTTGATGAACACACTCATGCCGGATTCGGAACCCGCGAGGAACTTCAGCTTGCCGGGAGTGCGGCGAATGGTGAAAAGCTCAAGGTGGAGCGCGAAGTCGTCACGGCTCACCTCGAATTCCCCGAGCCCGCCGAGCCCGTCCGGTTCGCCGAAGGGCGCCTGGTGCCAGGCGGCGATGTACGGGGTCAGGCCCACCGTCGAGTCACCTCCCGCGTCCGTGTCGAAGATCCGGTCGAATCGTCTCAAGAGTTCCAGGTAGACCTGTGGGAACTCGGTGCGTGCGGCGTCGTCGAGCGCGATCAAGTCGGGCACCCGGCGCTTGGGATAGAGGTGCACCTCGTAAGGCCAGTGCGCGGCGTACGGGACGAAGGCCAGCCAGTGGTCGGTCTCCAGGACGATACGGCGGCCGTCCGCGCGCTCGTCCGCAAGTACGTCGTCGAAGAGGTTGCCGCCGGTCTTCTCTCGGTGGGCGGCGAGCGAGCGCAGCGTGAGCGCGGTGCGCGGGGTGACGAAGGGGTAGGCGTATATCTGGCCGTGCGGGTGGCCGAGGGTGACGCCGATCTCGGCGCCGCGGTTCTCGAAGCAGAAGACCTGCGTCACGGCCGGCAGCGCGCCGAGTTCGACGGTGCGGTCGGTCCAGGCGGCGAGCACCAGCGCGGCCTGCTCCTCGGTGAGGTCGGCGAAGGACGCGTCGTGGTCCTGGGTGAAGCAGACCACCTCGCAGCGGCCCGCGTCGCCGGAGAGCGACGGGAAACGGTTCTCGAAGACCGCGACGTCGTACGAGGAGTCGGGGATCTCGCTCATCCGGCCCGCACGGGAGGGGCAGAGCGGGCACTCGTCGGCGGGCGGGTGGTAGGTGCGGGCCTGGCGGTGCGAGGCGACGGCGACCGAGTCGCCGAGCAGCCGGTCGTGACGGATCTCGGAGTGCACCAGACCGGCGGGATCGAGAGGGCGCCGGTCGACCGCGTCGCGGACCAGGCCATCTTGCAGGTCGTAGTAGATGAGCTCGCGACCGTCGGCCAACCAGGTCGACGTCTTCTTCACTCCGTGCTCCCCCGTTCGTTAGTCACACGCCCTACACAAATCTTCAACATAACTAAACACAATAAATCACAAGCGAACAGTTAGCGTCAACGGGGATAGCCGCCGGAACCGCGGCGGATTCCGTGAACTCTGCCTCAACCTGGTGTGGACTATAGCGACTCAAATCGGCTACCTCGATCACAACCAAACAAAGAACATCAAGCCATAGGTTTAGTTCTTGTATGAATCAACGTGAGCACAGGTCCGTTCGATTCGTGCAACGAAGTGAGTTCCGCGTGCCCCGCCGCGCCGCCGGGCTCCCGCTCCTCGCAGCCGGACTCGGCCGCACGATGTCGCGAGCACCGGGTGTCATCGCCGTCCCGGCGACCAGGACGCCGACCGCGTCCCGTCGATCGTCGCCTGCGCCGTCGGCGCGGTCGTGATGGTCATCGTCGCGTCTCGCAGGCGGCGAAGCCCTCCTGCGCGCGGTCGCCGGACGTGGGCGACGAGGCGCGGTACGCGAGCCGGCTCTGCTACATCCCGCTCTCTCTCACGCCGATGGCGAGAAGGCACAGGACATCGATATCAACCTCTGGACGGGCCTCGGCACGCTCATCCCAGCGGGCACAACGGAATCTCACAGATACGTACAGACCCACACGGCGGCCCACCAGAAGCGCGCCGACTCACCCCACGCCCCCTGCGCGGTCGAGCAACCCCGTGCGCGCCGCCAACGCCGCCGCCTCTAATCGAGACCCCACGCCTAATTTCATCAGCACCCGCTGCACATGCGTGCGCGCCGTCGACGGCGCTATGCCCATCCCGGAGGCGATCGCCCGCGTCCCCTCCCCCTCCGCGACCCGCACCAGCACCTCCACCTCCCGTGGCGTCAGCATCCCCAGCAGCCGCTGCCCCTCGTCATCCGGCTGCGCCACCGGATTCAGCAGCTCCCCGAACGCCCCCTGCAACAGCACGGGCGCCACCGCAGCCTCGCCCGCACGCGCCTTGATGATCGCCCGCTCCACGCCCTCGATGCGTTCGTCGTGCCGCACGTAACCGCTGGCACCCGAGGCGAAGGCGGCGGCGATGCCGCGCGGCGACGGCACGGGGCCGAGCACCACGACCGCCACCTGCGGCCGGTCCTGCTTTATCTTCAGCACGGGGTCGAAGATGCCCGGCCGGTCCGGGACGGCCGTGCCCACCAGGCAGACCTCGGGCGCCCGGCTGATCACCAGCTCCGCCGCGCCCGCGGCCGGCGCGGCAGCCGCCAGCACTCGGTGTCCACGCAGCTTCAGTGCCGAGGCGAGTGCCTCGGCGTGCAGTCTGTGGTCGTCGACCACCACGATCCGCACCGCCGCCATAGCGCAACCCCCCAGTTCCCGCCTACCCGGCCGACCCCATGGACCCTGCCCCGGTGCCTTCAAGGGCCTGGGAGGTCCCCCACCCCCCGCCGTCCATCCCCGGAAAATACACGCCTGTTCGACGATGCGCTTCCTTACCGGCGAGATCGTCCCCTCACCGACCGAAAACGATGCCCTTCCGCCCCCAGGACGTGCCCCCGCCAGACATGCCCCTCTGAACAAGCCGTTGAACACACCTTGTGAACACACCCCGTGAACGCACCGACGGCCCCACCCACGAAGGGCAGGGCCGCCAAGTGTCGACCCGAAGCGCCGCCGGCCGACCGTCCCGGCCGGCCGACGCGCCTCGTCCTCGTCTTCGACCTAGTCCGAGAACCCGAGTGCCGTGTACGACTTCTCGTCCGCCGAGTACGGCTTGCTGACCAGGGCCTTGCCCAGGAAGAGCAGACCGTCGCCGTACAGGACCTCCGACCGGTTGGGCACCATGCTCATCAGTGCGTCGAGGACGTTCTGGGAGGCCGGGGTCTCCAGCAGCGTCGTCGGCTTCATGGTCTTGCTGTCGAGCGAGACGATCTGCGCGCCCTTGTCGTAGGGGCCGTCCTTGTAGGCGAGGATGTTCGAGCCGTCCATGCGCAGCGGGAACATCTTGTACCGCTCGCCCGCGTCACCGCGGTCACCCGTGGTCTTCCCGGTGGCCAGGTCGTACGAGATGATCTCGTTGGTCTGGCCGTAGTCGCTGGTGCCCTGGTGCTCCTCGGTCGGCAGGTAGATCTTGTCGTTGCCGACCACGATGCCGTGGCAGTTGTGCACGTCGCCGTACTCGCACTGGATGTCGTACTTGCTGCCGGTCAGCGAGATCTTCGCCCGCAGGTGGCCGGCGTCGTCGAGCGAGAACACGTCCGTGACACCGCTGCCGCCGGAGTCCTCCGCGTCACCGGCCTCCACACCGAAGACGACCGGCTTGGAAGAGAACACCTTGGCGTTGTCGATGCCGGCCGGGATGTCGTACGTCCACTTGGGCTTGCCACTGGTCGCATCGAGCAGTTGCACCGAGATCTTCGGGTTGTCGTAGGCACCGCAGGAGCGGACCGCGACCAACTGCGCGCCGCCGGTGTAGCCGACGTCCTGGCAGTCACCGGTCTGCGGGGTCCACAGGGGCTTGCCGGTCTTCAGGTCGAAGGCGGCGCCGCCGTCGGTGCCACCGCCCGCGGCGACCGTGTTGCCGCTGATGCTGACCTCTTCGTAACGGGCCTGCTGGTCGCCGGCCTTGACTTCCTTGGTCCACAGGAGAGTGCCGGTCTTGAGGTCGATCGTCGAGACCTTGCTGCACGGCTGCGGAGAGTCCGGCTTCGGGCGCTTGCCCGACTCGTAGACGACCGCGCCGATCCCGTCGTCGGTCACCTCGGGCGAGAAGCCGCAGGTCTGACCGGCGAGCGGGAGCGTCCAGGCCTCCTTGCCGCTGGTCGCGTCATAGCCGACGATCTTGTTGACGCCCGCCTTGGCGTAGATCTTGGTGTCGGCCTTCTCGTACAGCCAGGAGCCCATGACGCTGTAGACGGCGTCCTTGGGCACCTCGGGTGCGGGCAGCTGGAAGAGGACCTTGGCGCTGGTGTTGGCGGGCACCTTCTCCACGCCGGCGCTGCCGCCGCTGCCGCCCTGTGCGCCACCGCTCTGGCCGTTCTTGTTGTCACCGCCCGTGGAACCGCCCGTGGAACCGCCGGACTTTCCGCCCGAGGACGACGCCTCGTTCTTCGAGTCGCCGGAGCCGGACTTCGAGTACCAGACGCCACCGCCGACGATCAGCGCGATCGCGACGACCGCCGCGACGATGATCGCCACCTGGGCGTTGAACTTCTTGCCGCCGCTCACCGCCTGCTGCGGCATGGTCGGGGCCTGGTAGCCGCCGTACTGCTGCTGGCCCGGGTAGCCGTACGGCGCGCCCTGCTGGGCGCCGACGCTCGGCTGCGCCACGACGGTGGGCTGCTGGGCGGCGGACGCCTGCGGATAGCCGTAACCCGGCTGGCCCGGCTGACCTGGCTGGGCCGGCTGGGTCGGCTGGGCCGGCTGGCCAGCGGGTGGCACGGGCGGCTGGCCTGGGGGCGGCGGGGTCTGCGGGGGCTGGCCGGGGGGCGGCGGGGCCGGGGAGCCGTATGCGGGTGCCTGCTCCGGGGGCTTGGCGAAGTTCGGCGGGGCGGACGGGGGGCCCTGGGGCGGAGCGGGCGGGGGCTGGGGCGTGGCGTAGCCGGAGGGCGGCGGGTCCTGCGGGGCACCGAAGCCCCCCTGCGGCGGCTCGTTGGGCGGCTGGGGCGGCTGGGTCATGACGTGGTCACCTTCGGGAGCAGAGCGGGCTTCGATCGAGCGGATCGGGATCAGGGGCGCTCACGGCGCCTGCGGCACGGGGCGGCGAGGCCGGGTGCCGGGGGACGACGGCCGGTGACGGCTGCCGGCGGTGGCCGCCGGCGGCCGGTCGGTTTTCGGTCCGGCGCCGGTCAGTTGCCGAAGGCCATCATGAGTTTCTCCGCGGTCTTGTCATTGCCGGTCAGCCGGGTGGTGGAGATGTAGAAGCGCCCGGCGACGTAGTCGATCGCCTTGGAGTAGAAGCCGTTCTCGATCTCCGCGGTGGCTTCCGGGTTCTGCAGCAGCGTCTTCGGCTTGTGGGTGCCGCTGAGCGGGATCGACAGGACCGCGCCGCCCTTGTCGTACGAGGGCTCCAGGTACGCGATGAGGTTCTGGCCGTCGACCTTCAGGGGCAGCATGTTGGTGTCGCCCGGGGCCTTGACCCGCCAGCTCTCCTTGCCGGTGTCCAGGTTGACGGCGACGATCTCGTTGGCGCCGGTCTTCGCCTCGGTCGGCAGGTACAGCGTGTTGGCGTCGGCGGCCGTGCCGAGACAGCCCTGGAGGTTACGGTCGAGGATCGCCCAGCCGCACTCGGGCGCGAAGGTCGCTTTGATGTCGACCTGCGAACGGGTCGTGGCGCCGCCGTCCTTGAGCGTGGTGATGTTCCACTGCTTCTTGTCCTCGTTGGTCGAGTAGAGGATGACGGGGTTGGTGGAGTAGACCCGGGCCAGCGTCCAGCCCTTGGGGAGCTGCTTGAACCATTTGACCTTGCCGCTGTCCGGATCGAGCTCCTCGACCTTCTCGTGCTCGTTGTCCTGCCCAGCCGCGCAGGACAGCGCAACGATGACCTGGTCACCGCCGGTGAAGGCGCTGGGGAAGCAGGCGCCGTCCTTCTCCTCGCCCTTGGTCCACAGCGCCTTGCCGTCGCTGACCCGGAAGGCGGCGCCGGACTCCGAACGGCCGACTATCAGGGTGTCCTTGGAGATGGAGAGCTCGATGGTGAGCGTGCTGTCGAAGAGCGCGCCCTCCTCGATCTTCTTCGTCCAGCCCTGCTTGCCGGTGTTCAGGTCGACCTCGACCAGCTGGTTGCACTTGGCGTCGTCCTTCATGCCGTCCTTGTAGGCGACGACGACCTTGCCGTCCGAGGTGGCCTGCTTGGAGGCGGCGCAGATCCCCTGCGGGAAGGTGATCGGGCTCCAGGCGGGCGTACCGTCGGTGACCTTGTACGCGAAGATCTGCTTGTAGGCGGCCTTCACGGCGACCTGGTCGGTGAACCACATGCCGGGCGCGTCGGCTCCGTTGCCGGGCGCGTCGGGCGCCGACTTGTACCAGAGGACCTTCGACTCGCCGGACTGACGGTCCTTGTTGAAGTCCTCGGGGTCGCTGCTGCCGCCGCCGTTGCCGCTGCCGTCACCGGGGTTGACCGGGGCCGAGGCGGTGGGCTTCGGGGAGCCGCTGTCGTCGTTGGCCTCGGGCTTCTTCTTGTCGTCCTTGCCGGTGACCGCCCAGACGACACCGCCCGCGATCAGCAGCACGGCCACCACGGCACCGATGATCACGGCGGGCTTGCCCTTGAAGGGCTGCCGACCACCGCCGCCGGGGCCGCCGTCGGGCACGCCCGGGTACTGCTGCGGCTGCGTCGGATAGCCGTACTGCGGCTGGCCGTAGGGTCCCGGCTGCTGCGGCTGACTGTAGGGGCCTGGCTGCTGGGACTGACCGTAGGGTCCTGGCTGCTGAGGCTGACCGTAGGGGCCTGGCTGCTGCGTGTAGGGGCCGGGGGCGGCGGGCTGTTGCGGAAAGCCGTAGCCGGGCGACGGGGTGGGCGGCTGCTGGGGGTAGCCGTAGCCGGGCTGGCCGGCGGGCGGCGGGGTGCCGGGGACGGGCGGCGGCGGGGTGGACGGCATCTGCGGCGGCTGGCCGGGTGGTTGGGGCGCGCCGTGCGGGTTGGGCTCCTGCGGCGGTCCGAAGCCGCCCTGCGGCGGCTGATTGGGCGGCTGAGTCACAGCGCTCCCCCTCTTTCACTGAATCTCGCCTCGCCGCTCCCCGCGTCGGCCCGCCTGAACCGGCGGGGCCGGGTTCTGGATGTCCCCCGGTGGGGGTACCTCATAGGCCCTAGGGTCCTGAGGGAGCACAGCGCTGATTTTCGGCATGCCGGACGGCATGCGAGATGTCCTGAGGTCGCCTTTCTATCACCCTGGCGGCTTAGCACACCTGATCGGTCCGTGTCCTGTTCCCAAGGGAGAACCGGGCCGTGATGGCACTGTTACGGGGCTTTCATCTGAGCCATCGCCGACCCGCGCGGTCGACCCGTGCGTGCGCTCACAGGTAGTTGACGGTCCTTGGCGAGGGTGCGGCGGTGGCTCGTTTTCGCTGAACGGGGATCAGGGGGCGGCTGCCGTGGGGCGCGGCTGGGCCGACGGGTTCCGTGTCCGGCCCTGGACCGGTGGTCGACGGCCTCGTGGCGCTGTTCAAATCGGGGCCGCCCTCCTGACCTTCACCGTGTGACCGGTGTTATTCCGGGCTGTCGATTTTCCTGTAGAAGGACAGGAGGGCGTCCGCGAGGCGCTCGGGTGCTTCCATCGCCACGTAGTGGCCGATGCCGTCGAGCGAGGCGGAACTCATGTCCTTGGTGACCTGCCGCATCGTCGCCGGCGTGAAGTCGCCCGACCTGCCTCCGACGGCGAGCACGGGCATGGCGAGCTGCCGGGACGCCAGTTCTCGGATCTCCTCGCCTTCGCGGAGCATCGACCGGTAGAGCCCGGCGGCGCCTTTGAATGCGTCGGGCCGCGCGTAGGAGCGGGTGAGCTCGTCGATGTCCTGGTCGGTGAACGCATCAGGGGTCGCGCAGAGCGAGGGCAGGGCGTATTCGGCGAGGAAGGCGCGCTCCCGTCCGGCGAGCAGCATCTGAGGGATGCCGGGGGCGGTGAGGACTCCGATGTGCCAGGCGCCGCCGCGGGCGACGTCCGCGAGCTTCTCGACGCCGTACCCGGGCAGCCCGGTCTCGATCGCCGCGTAGCTTCGCACCAGGTCAGGGCGGGTGGCGGTGACGCGGAACGTGGTGGGACCGCTGACGTCCTGGCCCGTCAGGTGGACGGGGCCGAGGTCGAGCCGCGCGATCAGTTCGCTCAGGTCCCGGGCCGCGGTCGCGCTGTC
Organism: uncultured Actinomycetota bacterium; assembly: GCA_963761765.1. Taxonomy (GTDB): domain Bacteria; phylum Actinomycetota; class Actinomycetes; order Streptomycetales; family Streptomycetaceae; genus Streptomyces. Next base: position 27,185 of record CAVXIJ010000001.1, on the reverse strand, counting down.
GTGCTGCTCGGTCGCGGTGGCGGAGTCGCCGAAGCCGCGCAGGTCGGGCGCGAACACGCGGTGGTGCGCGCTGAGTAGAGGGATCAGCTTGCGGAAGACCCACCAGGTTTCCGGAAAGCCGTGGACCAGCATGACGGGGGATCCTGCGGTTCCCGCCGAGACGTAGTGCAACTCGGTGCCGTTGAGGCTGACGTGGTGGTGTTCGACGCCGGGAATGGTGGCGCCGCGGGTCGTGGGGGCCATTGTTTCCTCCATTTGATCGACAACCTGGTTGTCAATCTAGAGGTAGACAACCTGGTTGTCGACTCTCGTCCACTCGGGCCAGGCGGGGCGCTCTCGTATGATGTGTCCTATGGCACGGTCACCAGGTGCCGAGCTTGCGCTCCTGCTGCTCGGCGGCTTCCAGTCGATGGTGGACGAGGTGCACGGCGAGCTGGCGAGCCGCGGGCATGAAGGCGTGCGCGCCTCGCACGAGTTCGCTCTGCGCGCCATCGACGAGGGAGCGGACACGGCCACGGAACTCGGCCGCAGCCTGTCGGTGTCCAAGCAGGCAGCCGCCAAGGTGGTCGTCGCACTGGAGCGGCTCGGATACGTCGAGCGAGAGACCGACCCGAACGACGCACGCCTCAAACGACTACGCGTCACAGCCCGCGGCCACGACATGATGACCCTCGGCGCGGCTCTCTTCACCGAGGTGCGCGAACGCTGGGCGGCGCAGATAGGAGCCGCCCAACTCGACGCCTTCGAAGCACATCTGACCCAGCTCACCAAGAACCGGCCACCGAGCCCCAACGGTCTCGCACGACTCCATGAGGATCTCGGCGAGGCGATCTAACGATGCCGGTCAGATCCGATCTCACGCTGACTTATGCATGGGCCTCCATACTGCGCACCTTCCGCACACTCATTACTTCCGCTCCTCTCCCTTGGCGCGCTCCAGCGCGTCGCTGAGCTTGTTGGCCGTCTCGATGTTGCAGCGGCCCAAGTCGATGAGGGATGTCGGATATTCGTCGCAGTATCCTGCGGCATCCACACCCAGGGACGGCAGCACGACTCCGGAGTCGCGTAGCGTCTCCTTCAGCCTGTCGCGTACCTGCTCGGCTTCCCTGATCTTCTCTACGTGTGTTTTCTTCGTGCGCACCGCACTGCTCTTTGTCATTCCTGGAACATCCGTCCCTCATCAGGAAGACTGCCCCTGCCGTCGCAGACGGGACAGCTCACCTGTTTGATCAGATAGACAGTTTCTGCCACGGTCCTGTGCAGGGTTTCGCTCCAACGGGTCTGCGTCATCAGCTCCCGGGAAATCACCTTGCCGGACTGGCACTGCGCATTCGTGCACAGCACAGCGGTCAACCTTTCGCTCAACCCTTCACTTACTTGACCAGCATCCCGACGAGAACAAATCCGATGGCGCCGCCCAGGATCAGAACGGGCCCCGCGATCGCGCCGAGCAGCCAGCGCGCGGCGCCACCAGACCCGGGAGTCCACCGGCGGCGGCGCATACCTTCGCGCTACGCGGTGAGCATGCTTTGCGGCGGGCATGTGACACTCCCGTCCGCCAGCTGAAAGTCCGCGTTCCGCGGCAGACGGCCGCGCCGCATCAAAAAGCGGACGGCATCGGGCACCTGCGGGACGTTCACCCGCTTTGGCACTGCCACCACCGCCAGCGCCTCGGTAACGTGCGTCATGTCGGCGACACACCTCTCTTCACACCGCTCGTCGGCCACACCCCCGGACCGCGGCAACGGTTGCGGGGGCCCTGCGCATCTGGCACAGGATGTGGCGGTCGAAGTCCCCCGCCCCCGGGACGGCGATCCATGAGGGCGGGGGCCCGCTCCGCAGCAGGGAGTCGGGTCGCGTGCTGCGGAGCGGGGCTTATGAGACTGGCGCACTGGGAAGGCTGTTACCAGGCGGACACTGTGGGTAATTCCCGGACTCACCACGAATGGCAGTGCGATCATGACCGAACGCGAACATGACGAAATCACTTTGAAGGTAGCGATTGGCCATCTAGTGGCCCGCATGCGTGGAAGCCGCAGACTTTCAGTGCGTGAAGTCGCCTCCGAAATTGGATACGATTTCAGTTATGTACACAAGATCGAGACCGGGGAATTAGCTTCCGACGCCGTGATGCAGCGGCTGGATAAGTTCTTCGATATGGGCGGTGCTCTCACAGAGCTCGTGTACGTCGTGAGGAAGGGAGCCGTTCAGGACTATGCAGTCAAAGCTGCAAACCGAGAGTTCAAGGCCGAGCGAATCCAAGTGATTAATAGCGCCGCTATCCCTTCGCTCATGAGGACTAGGTCTTACGCTCGGGCCGTCTTACGCACGGAGTGACCCAAAGGGCCGGAAGAGAAAATCGACGCAGCTCTTACGGCAGTGATGAATCGCCAGCTTGTTTTCAATCGAGAGGAGCCGCCATTTTATTGGGCAATCATTGATGAAGGCGCATTTAAACGCCTCATCGGCGGCAAGCAAGTGATGCAGGAACAGCTGACTCATTTGTTGAAGTTTTGCGAGAACCCTAACAGCACCTTGCAGATCATTCCGTTTAACTCAGGGGAATACTGGACGATGGGTGGTAGCCTCACACTCATCACCTCGCCACGGGGAACCTCGTTCGCGTACGTCGAATCCTTCGGCTCTGGCGAATTGGTGGACTCAGCTCGCAAGGTCGTAGCATTGTCGCAGAAGTTCGACATCATCCGTCGCCAGGCTTTGACGGAAGCCGATTCATTGGCCCTGGTCAGAGAATACATAAGGGAATATCGATGAACCGCATCGCGGAAATATGCTGGCGCAAGTCCAGCTATAGCAATGGCCTGGAAAACTGCCTCGAAATCGGCGAGGGGATAATAGCGAGCATCCCCGTCAGGGACAGCAAAATCCCGAACGGGAACGTCCTTCGCTTCACCCCTGCCACATGGTTCGACTTCATCGAATCCGTTAAAAAGGAAGACCTTTAAAAGAAACCCCAGCGGGCCGCCCTTTGCTGCACCGCGAGGGGCGGCCCCTCCCATGGCCTACTGAGGCCGTCAGGCCTCCTCCGCCAGTTCCAGCCAGCGAGATTCCAGTTCGTCGCGGCGGCTGCTGAGTTCGCGCAGCTCACCGTCGAGTTCGGCCACCTTCGCGAAGTTGGTGGCGTTGTCGGCGATCTGGGTGTGCAGGGCCGTCTCGTTCTCGGCGAGGCGGTCTAGTTGGCGCTCGATGCGCTGGAGTTCCTTCTTGGCGGCGCGGGCATCGGCGGCGGAGACGGTCTTCTCCTTCTTCGCGGCCGGGACGGGCGCCGCGAGGGCCGCGGTCTCCTGCATCTGGCGGCGGCGCTCCAGGTACTCGTCGATACCGCGCGGCAGCATCCGCAGGCTGCGATCGCCCAGCAGCGCGTAGACCTGGTCGGTGGTGCGCTCGACGAAGAAGCGGTCGTGGGAGATGACCACGAGGGTGCCGGGCCAGCCGTCGAGCAGGTCCTCCAGCTGGGTCAGGGTCTCGATGTCGAGGTCGTTGGTGGGCTCGTCGAGGAAGAGCACGTTCGGCTCGTCCATCAGCAGCCGCAGCAGCTGGAGGCGGCGGCGCTCACCGCCGGAGAGGTCGCCGAGCGGCGTCCACTGCTTCTCCTTGCCGAAACCGAACATCTCGCAGAGCTGTCCCGCCGTCATCTCCCGGCCCTTGCCGAGATCGACCCGCTCGCGCACCTGCTGGACGGCCTCCAGCACCCGAAGGGCCGGGTCGAGTTCGCTGACCTCCTGCGAGAGGTACGCGGGCCTGACGGTCTTGCCGACCACCACGCGACCGCCCGCGGGCTGCCGCTCGCCGCCGCTGGCCGCCGCCTCGGTCAGGGCCCGGATCAGGGAGGTCTTGCCCGCGCCGTTCACGCCGACCAAGGCGAAGCGGTCGCCGGGGCCGAGTTGCCAGGTCAGGTGCTCGATGAGCAGCTTCGGTCCGGCCTGGACGGTCACGTCCTCCAGGTCGAAGACGGTCTTGCCGAGCCGGGACGAGGCGAACTTCATCAGCTCGCTGGTGTCGCGCGGCGGCGGCACGTCCGCGATCAGCTCATTGGCGGCCTCGATACGAAAGCGCGGCTTGGCCGTGCGCGCGGGCGCTCCGCGGCGCAGCCATGCCAGCTCCTTGCGGACGAGGTTCTGCCGCTTGACCTCTTCGGTGGCCGCGATGCGCTCGCGCTCGGCCCGCGCGAAGACGTAGTCCGAGTAGCCGCCCTCGTACTCGTAGACGGTGGACCGCTGCACGTCCCACATGCGGGTGCAGACCTGGTCGAGGAACCACCGGTCGTGGGTGACGCAGACCAGCGCGGAGCGGCGGTTGCGCAGGTGCTGGGCGAGCCAGGCGATGCCTTCGACGTCGAGGTGGTTGGTGGGCTCGTCCAGGACGATCAGGTCCTGCTCGGCGATGAGCAGCTTGGCGAGCGCGATACGGCGCCGCTCGCCGCCGGAGAGCGGGCCGATGACGGTGTCCAGGCCCTGCGGGAAGCCGGCCAGGTCCAGGCCGCCGAACAGGCCGGTGAGCACATCCCTGATCTTGGCGTTGCCCGCCCACTCGTGGTCGGCGAGGTCGCCGATCACCTCGTGGCGCACGGTCGCGGTCGGATCGAGCGAGTCGTGCTGGGTGAGCACGCCCAGGCGCAGTCCGCCGCTGTGCGTGACGCGGCCGGAGTCCGCGTCCTCCAGCTTGGACATGATCCGGATCAGCGTCGTCTTCCCGTCGCCGTTGCGCCCGACGACCCCGATGCGGTCGCCCTCCGAGACGCCGAGGGAGACCGCGTCGAGCAAGGCACGCGTGCCGTACACCTTGCTGACTGCCTCGACATTGACCAGATTGACGGCCACCAACACTCCTGACGCGACGCTTCGAGATCGATCAGCCTCCCAGCGTACTTGGCACCGGGGCAGCGCCGTGGGGGCGAGGCTTTCGGATGCCCCGGGGACGAACTCCTCCGTCCGGTCCTACCGGGTTCCTACGTGAGGCCCCGGGACGCCGTGATGGTGGCGCCCTGGGCCGGGGCAGGGGCGATACGGGTGGTGCGGCAGGTGCCGGAGGCGCGCAGGGCCTCGGCGAGGGCGCGGGCCGCCGTCGCGTCCGCGGCGAGGAAGGCGGTAGTGGGCCCGGAGCCGGAGACCAGGGCGGCGAGCGCACCGGCCTTGGTGCCGGCGGCGAGGGTGTCGGCGAGCGACGGGCGCAAAGAGAGCGCGGCGGGCTGCAGATCATTGCTCACCGCGGCGGCGAGCGCGCCCGTGTCGCCGTCGCGCAGGGCCGCGAGCAGCGGTTCGGAGGCTACCGGTGCGGGCACCGGGATGCCTCCGGCGGCCTTGAGGCGGTCGAACTCGCGGTACACGGCGGGCGTGGAGAGCCCGCCGTCGGCCAGCGCGAACACCCAGTAGTAGGAGAAGGGACGGGTGCCGCCGACTTCGAGCGGGCGCAGCCGCTCGCCGCGGCCGGTGCCGAGCGCGGCCCCTCCGACCAGGCTGAACGGCACGTCGCTGCCGAGGTCGGCGCAGAGCTCCAGCATCGTTTCGCGGGAGGTGCCGGTGCCCCAGAGTGCGTCGCAGGCCAGCAGGGCGCCCGCGCCGTCCGCGCTGCCGCCCGCCATGCCGCCCGCGACCGGGATGTCCTTGGCGATGTGGATGTGCACGGCGGGCGTGCGGCCGGTGTGCTCGGCCAGTGCCACCGCGGCCCGCGCGGCGAGGTTGCTGCCGTCCAGGGGCACCTGGTCCGCGTCGGGTCCTGAGCAGGTCAGGCGCAGTTCGTCGGCGGGCGAGACGGTGATCTCGTCGTACAGGCCGACGGCCAGGAACACATTGGCCAGGTCGTGGAAACCGTCGGCGCGGGCCGGGCCGACGGCGAGCTGGACGTTCACCTTGGCGGGGACGCGGACGGTGACGGACGGGGTGTCCGGGCGGTGCGGGGCGGCGGGTGGGTGCGGGGGCTGCGGTGTCGTTGCCGTTCGCAGCGCCGGTGCCCTCGTCGGCGTCCGAGGTGACTCGGGTGTCCTGGTCACTGCGCGCCCTGCCTTTTCTGGCTCTGCCGGGGCCGCCCCGCGGCGGTGTCGTCCGCTCCGGTGGCCGCTGCCTCGGGCCGGTGTTCAGCGATCCGTGCGAACTGTGCCACGGTCAGCGACTCGCCTCGTTCGCGGGTCGAGACACCGGCCGCGACCAGCGCGGATTCCGCCGCCGCCGCGGAGCCTGCCCAGCCCGCCAAGGCGGCCCTGAGAGTCTTCCTGCGCTGGGCGAAGGCCGCGTCGACGACCGCGAAGACGTCCGCCTTGGAAGCCGTCGTGGCAAGCGGCTCGCTCCTGCGCACCAGCGACACCAGGCCGCTGTCCACGTTGGGCGCGGGCCAGAAGACGTTGCGGCCGATCGCACCGGCCCGTTTGACGTGCGCGTACCAGTTGGCCTTGACCGACGGGACGCCGTACACCTTCGAGCCCGGCTCGGCCGCGAGCCGGTCGGCGACCTCGGACTGCACCATGACCAGGGCCCGCTCGATGCTCGGGAACATGTCGAGCATGTGCAGCAGCACGGGGACGGCGACGTTGTACGGCAGATTGGCGACGAGGACGGTCGGCGGCGGGCCCGGCAGCTCCCGTACCCGCAGGGCGTCGCTGTGCACGAGCGTGAAGCGGTCAGCGCGCTCGGGCACGCGGTCGGCGACCGTCGCGGGCAGCGCGGCGGCCAGCGCGTCGTCGATCTCCACGGCGGTGACGCGGTCCGCCGCGGTCAGCAGGGCCAGGGTGAGCGAGCCGAGACCGGGGCCGATCTCCAGGGCCACGTCGTCGGGCTGTACGTCCGCGGTGCGCACGATGCGGCGGACGGTGTTGGCGTCGATGACGAAGTTCTGGCCGCGTTGCTTGGTGGGGCGGATGCCCAGGGTGGAGGCCAGTTCTCTGACGTCGGCGGGGCCTAGGAGGGGATCGGGGTGGGTGGGCGTCACGGGGTCAGCCTATGGGCTGGGGCGGGCGGCGGTGTGGCTGGCCTCGGGGCTTTGGGTGGTGGAGCGGGGCGGTACGGGCCGCTGGCCGGGCGTCTTCCGTGTGCCACAAGGGACGTCCACCGACGGCTCACCCGCCAAGTCGCCTCCCGCACACCGGCCAGGGAGCAGCGCCCCGGCTCGCGTAGAGCTGCTTGGCCCGACGGGTCTGTTCGGCACGGGTGGCGTCCTGGGGGCGGCCCCGGGCGCCGAGGCTCCGCCAGGTGGTGACGTCGAACTGGTAGAGGCCGCCGTAGGTGCCGGACGGGTCCACGGCGTTCGGACGACCGCCTGACTCGCAGCGCGCCAACGCCTCCCAGTCGAGCCGTTCGAGACGGCCGTAGAAGCGGTCGCGGGTGCCGTCGTGGCGGCTGCCGTGGTGGTGCCGTCGGTGATGGCCGCCGGAGCCGAAGGCCGTCCTGCCCGGTCTCCGCCCTCTGGCCGCTTCAACCCGTTTGACCTGCACTTTCGTGCCGACTGCCAGTCGCTGCGTGCGGGGCTCGCGCACCACTTCCGCGGTGAGTCGCTCCAGGGGCTGTTCGACGCCGTCGACGGTGCGCGTGGCGTAGATGATCCGCCGGGTGCCGGGGCGTCCCGAGCGGGTCACGACCTCGGTGCCGCGCGGCAGAGCGGGATCATCGACGCGCCGCACCTGGAACGGGATGGACTCGGAGCGGATCTTGCGGCCGATCCTGATCCGGACGACGGAGACGGTCTGCCCGTTGTGCGGAAAGCTGCCGTCCACCGCGGAGAGGGTGTCCAAGCCGTGCAGTCGGATGCCTGCCTGGTGGACGGCGGCGCGGACGGTCGCGGCGTTGGTGTGCAGGGTGCGGGTGCGGCCGTCGGCCACGATCCGGACGGTGCGCTCGGTGCGTACGGCGAGGGTGAGGCCGGTCCGGTCGATGCGTCGGGACCTGGAGACGGACAGGTACGCGCCCTCGGGGCGTACGCCGAGGACGCGCAGCGCCCCGTCGACCGTGGGCGCCGTCGTCCACACCTGGCGGCGCGCACCGTCCACGGTGAGCCGCAGCCGGCGCGCGTGCCGCACGGCCACCTCGTCGTCGTTGGAGAGCTTGGTGCGGGGCGCGGGCGCGACCATGTCGTGGGCGCCGACGACGATCCCCTCGTCGTCCAGGAGCCCGGCGACGTCGTCGGCGAAGGTATGCAGTATCCGGGGTTTGCCGTCGATGCTGAGCTGGATGGTCTTGTCGTCCGCGACGAACGCCGAGGTGCCGCCCGCGAGACAGGCGACGACGAGGGCCTGCGGAAGCAGCCGGCGCAGCGGCTGCTCGCGCCGCCTGCGCGCGGGCCGCGCCGCGCCACCGGACGCGCCGATATGCCCGGCTGCTTGGTGCCCGACGGCTTGGCTGCTGTTCCTGCGCACGGCGCGCGTGGGCGCAGCGCACACGGCTTGCGCCGCGCTCAGTGCGCCGCGCACCTCGCGTACCGCACGCGCCTCGGGCGCCCCGCATGAGGACGCTGCTTGCCGGACCCCGCCGACCGGCACTTCGTTACTGCCTGTGGTCACTCGGACGCTCCTGGTGAGTACGGTTCGGGCGGGACCGAACCTAATGAGCGCTGGTCACTCTCCCAAGCAGGTCGCACACCCCGTGTCGCGGACGCCTCCCACGATTGGCGGCACCAGGGACGTTCGTACCGTAATCATTCAGTAACCGAAAACGCGGGCGGTATTGGCAGATACCGCCGCCGACAGGGCTTCCTCGCTGATGCCCTTCACCTCGGCCATGGCCCGTACCGTGATCGGAATGAGATACGGAGCGTTGGGCCGTCCGCGGTACGGAGCGGGGGTCAGGAACGGGGCGTCGGTCTCCACGAGGACGAGATCGAGCGGGGCGACGGCGAGGGCGTCGCGCAGCGGGCCCGCGTTCTTGAAGGTCACATTGCCCGCGAACGACATGTAGTAGCCGTGCGCGGCGCACACCTCGGCCATCTCTGCGTCGCCCGAGTAGCAGTGGAAGACGGTGCGCTCGGGAGCGCCCTCCTCCTTGAGGACCCGCAGCACGTCGGCGTGGGCCTCGCGGTCGTGGATGACGAGGGCCTTGCCGTGCCGTTTGGCGATCTCGATGTGGGCGCGGAAGGAGCGCTGCTGGGCTGCCTTGCCGTCCTCGCCGGTGCGAAAGTAGTCGAGACCGGTCTCGCCGACCGCCTTGACCTGCGAAAGCCCGGCGAGCCTGTCGATCTCGGCCAGTGCCACATCGAGGGCCGCGTCGCCGCCGGCGGCCCGCTCACCCTGCCGAGACCAGCCGTCAGGGTCTCCGTGCACGATCCGCGGCGCCTCGTTCGGATGCAGCGCGACCGCCGCGTGCACGGCGTCGTGGGCGGCGGCGGTCTCGGCCGCCCATCGGGAGCCGGCCACGTCGCAGCCGACCTGGACCAGCGTCGTCACCCCGACGGACGCGGCCTTGGCCAGCGCCTCCTCGACGGTGCCGGACTGCATGTCGAGGTGGGTGTGCGAGTCGGCGGCCGGGACCTTCAGCGGTTCGGGCAGGGGCGGCGGGGAGTTCCGCGCGGTGTCTTTCGCGGGCATGCCCCGATCCTACGAAGCGGCCCGGCCCCGCTTCACCCGGCCGGTGCCGTACGCCGCTGCGCTCCGTTCCCGTTGCCCGCCCGTTGCCGCTACCGCTGCCCGGCTCAGCGCGCCCTGCGCTGCAAGTGCAGCAACCGCACCAGGTTCGACACATGCCACAGATGCCGCGCGGCATGGCCCGTCCCGGCGCCGGCCGGCCGCAGCCCGGAATCCGTGGCACCGCCCTTCGAGCCGCCGGAGCGTCGCGCCTCGCGGGACGCCGCGCGGGTGGCACCGCTGCGCGCCGAGCCGCCGCGGGTGGTGCCGTGCATCGAATCGAGCACGGTGGAGACCCGTCCGGGCCGCATGATCCGCACGACGTGGCCGTCGCAGTGATCGCAGGTCGGCTGGCTCAGCGGCGAGGGCACCTGACGCCCGTCAGCCTTGTAGACGACGAATTCCTTGCGCTGTGCGTCGAAGTGGTGCTCTATGTCGTACGACTGCTCCCAGCCGTGCCCGCAGCGCAGGCAGGCGAAGGAGTACGACTCGTGCACGACGGGGGTGCCGGGAGCGCCGGCGGCGGCGCTGCGGGGCGTATCGGTGAGGGGAGTCGGGGCGTGCGGGGTGTCGGTGGTGCCGCGGCCGGTCCCTGTGGTCTCACTCATGCCAGCTCCTCATGTCTGCTGGACGAGCACTTCCTCGGTCAGGGAGCCGGAAATTCCGCGCTCCCCGGCCTCCCGCGGAAGTGTGAGGACGGAAGCCGTCCTCCTAGTCCAGTGGACGCTTCACTACGGCATGGGCGCATCAGGCCTGTCGACTATTGAAAGGGATTTGGCTATTCCGCTAGGAATGCACCGGAAAACGCCTGGTGCGCGGTGCTTGCTTTGCTTTTCACGATAGTCCTTTGGATGCCGCAGGGCTCATCGAGCCGCGTTCTTTGCGGCCACCACCGCGTCGAACACGTCGCGTTTGGGTAGCCCCGCCTCGGCCGCCACGGCGGCGATCGCCTCCTTGCGCCGCTCCCCCGCCTCCTCGCGCACCCGCACCCTGCGCACCAGCTCACCGGCGTCGGGCGCGGCGCCCTCGGAGGCGGCCGGGGCGCCCGCCACGACGACCGTGATCTCGCCCCGCACGCCGTCCGCGGCCCAGGCGGCGAGCTCGTCCAGCGTGCCGCGCCTGACCTCCTCGTAGGTCTTGGTCAGCTCCCGGCAGACGGCGGCGCGACGCCCGCCGCCGAAGGCCTCTGCCATCGCGGCGAGGGTGGCGTCGAGGCGGTGCGGAGCCTCGAAGTAGACGAGGGTCCTGCGCTCGGCGGCCGCCTCGGTGAGCCGCGCCCGGCGCTCGCCGGCCTTGCGGGGCAGGAAGCCCTCGAAGCAGAACCGGTCCACGGGCAGCCCGGAGAGCGCGAGCGCGGTGAGCACGGCCGAGGGTCCGGGCACCGCGGTGACCCGGATGTTCTGCTCGACGGCCGCCGCGACCAGGCGGTAGCCGGGATCGGAGACCGATGGCATGCCCGCGTCGGTGACCAGCAGCACCCGCGCCCCGTCCACGAGCTGGGCCACCAGGTCCGGGGTGCGGGCCGCCTCGTTGCCCTCGAAGTACGACACCACGCGCCCCGTGGGCCGCACCCCGAGCGCCTGGGTGAGCCTGCGCAGCCGGCGGGTGTCCTCGGCGGCGATGACGTCGGCCGCCGCCAGCTCGGCGGTGAGCCGCGGCGGCGCGTCGGCTACGTCACCGATCGGGGTGCCGGCGAGCACCAGCACCCCGCCGTCCCCGGACGCACCGTCCGAGCTGCGGGAATCGCCGTCCGGGCGGCCTTCCCCGGTGGCCGTGCGGTGCTCTGCGGACGGTCCGTCCGCGTCGGGGATGCTGGGTCCATAGGTCACGGATCCATCCTCGCAGGGGCGAGCGGCGGTCATGACACAGGCGGGTTCCCTACGATGGCGCGGTGACCAGTACGGCCTCTTCCCCCCATGCGACGGACCCCGCACCCGGCACGGACGGCGCCGATCGGCTGCCTTCCTGGCAGCAGCACCTACGCAGGTACGGATATCTGCCGCGGCCGGTGAGCGACGTCCGCGACCGACTGGTGCCTCCGTACACCGAGCCGGGCCCGCGACTATGGGCCACGCTCGGCCTGATCGGTTCGGCGGCCGGCCTGGGCCCTCGGCTGGTGCGCTGGGCGGCCTGGCTGGGTCCGCTGCTGATCACTTTGGCCGCGGGAGTGATGCGCTTTTGGCACCTGGGCAGCCCGCGGGCGGTGATATTCGACGAGACGTACTACGCGAAGGACGCCTGGGCGCTGATCCACCGCGGCTACGAGCTGACCTGGCCCACCGGCAGCGACAACCTCGTCCTCGCCCACGGCTCGCATGTGGCGTTGCCCACCAGCGCCGCGTACGTGGTGCATCCGCCGGTCGGCAAGTACGTGATCGGCATCGGCGAGTGGATCTTCGGCTTCACACCGTTCGGCTGGCGCTTCATGACGGCCCTGCTCGGCACCGTGTCGGTGCTGATGCTCTGCCGCATCGGGCGCAGGCTGTTCCGTTCGACGTTCCTCGGATGCGTGGCGGGCGCGCTGCTCACCGTCGACGGACTGCACTTCGTGATGAGCCGCACCGCGCTCCTCGACGAGGTGCTGATGTTCTTCGTGCTGGCGGCCTTCGGCTGTCTGCTGATCGACCGGGACAAGGCACGTGCCAGGCTCGCGGCGGCACTACCGGTGGACCCGGACGGCGTGACGCGCCCTGACCCGCAGGTGGCCCAGAGGCTGCGCCTCGGCGCGCGTCCCTGGCGCCTGGCGGCCGGCCTCTTCCTCGGCCTCGCCGTCGGCACCAAGTGGAACGGCCTCTACTTCCTGGCCGCCTTCGCGCTGCTGGCGCTCCTGTGGGACGTCGGCGCCCGCCGGGTCGCCGGGGCGCCGAGCCCTTACCTGGCAGTGCTCCGGTACGACGTCGTGTGGGGGTTCCTGTCGACGGTGCCGGTGGCCGTGGCGACGTACCTGCTGTCCTGGCTCGGCTGGATCCTGTCACCCACGGACGGCACCGGCGGCTACTTCCGCAACTGGGCGGCGACCGACGGTCGCGGCGGCCAGTGGACCTGGCTGCCGGACTGGCTGCGCAGCCTGTGGCACTACGAGTACCAGGTGTACCAGTTCCACGTCACCCTGGACTCCCCGCACACCTACCAGTCGAACCCGTGGAGCTGGCTGATCCTGGGCCGCCCCGTCTCGTACTTCTACGACTCGCCGTCGCCCGGCAGTGCAGGCTGCCCCATGGACGCCGGCGACAAGTGCGCCCGCGAGGTGCTGGCCCTCGGCACCCCGCTGCTGTGGTGGGCGGCGGTGGCGGCCCTGTGCTACCTCCTGTGGCGCTGGCTGCTGCGGCGCGACTGGCGGGCGGGCGCGATCCTGTGCGGGGTCGCGGCGGGCTACCTGCCGTGGTTCATGTACCAGCAGCGCACGATCTTCTTCTTCTACGCGGTGGTCTTCGTACCGTTCCTGTGCCTCGCGGTCACCATGATGATCGGCGCAATCCTCGGCCCACCGAGAGCGAGCGAACGGCGCCGAGTGGTGGGTGCGGCCGGGGCGGGCGTCCTGGTCCTGCTGATCATCTGGAATTTCATCTACTTCTGGCCGCTTTATACGGCGGAGGCGATTCCGCTGGATGCGTGGCGGGCTCGGATGTGGCTGGATACTTGGGTTTAGCTGATGCGGCTCGATGGGTGGGTTTAGCTGCGGAAACGCGGGATTTGGGGATCGCCGGCAATCAGGGTGGGGTGAAGTGGAGTGTGACTGTCAGCTGCCTTCCCACGGCTCAGGAACGGCCCGCGATTCGTCCGTTCCACGCGGGCGCAGCTTCATCAATACTGCAGTCGATTTTCCGACGACTTTCCATGACTCCGATAAACAACTCAAGCAGAACTTAGCGTCCATCACATCTCCCAGAAGCCTCCTCTCAGAACGGCGGATCAAGGTCATACGTCGCGGTCAGCCTGGTACTCTACTGCCGCCGCATGTAGGCCAGACTGAAGGATCAGCTTCGTCATCCGCCCGTACTCCCCCATCGCACGGTCTGTGTCCGCGTCGAGCACGTCTTCGCACATCCTGAAGAGCTGGAAGTTAATGCCGGCGAGTAACGAGCAACGGCTGTGGCATGTCGTGGATCTTTTCCACTGGGTTCAGCCTGACGAGGATCACGGCCCACAGACCGGCCCACAAAGTAAAGTTGATCACTCGGCCTGGGGAGCATTCACTCCGGTCAGGATGCCGGCAACCCGGCCATGGCGGCACTTCATCGACTTCTGGCCGCTGCACACGGCTCAGGCGATTCCGTTGAATGCGCGGCGGGCTCGGATATGTGGCTCGATACGTGGGCGTAAGGGCGGTCCCTTGCCGGAGGCGTCACATCGCCATACCGCCACACCAGCAACAGCGAAACGCTGAAGGCTGGCTCCTGGAAATCGCAGGGAACCGTGAACCGGCCGTTGACGTTCCTCTGAACAACCCACGCAGTCGATCGGCACACCGCGAGGATGGAAGTCCTGCGTGGGCGAATAGGCGGAGTATGCCCAGGGTGAGCAAGGAGGGTCAATGTTTCTGACACACAAGGTCAACGAAAAACTTTCGCTCCCGTAACAACACCTGGATCGGCCTGCCGCTACACCGCTCACCGGCGGAGATGACTCTCCAAAGATGTCAACGACCTGGCTCACACCTCTTGCACATCGAAAATAATCAGCGCAGACTTCGCAATGTTTCTGTTGGTTCCCGGTTCGGTTCCGGGTACTCGGGCACCTGCCTCCCCGCTGGGCCCGGTCCCGGGACCAGCCGCGGTCGTTCCCGCCTGGTCGCCGAGAGTGCACACATGTCCAGGATAGTTGCCGGCACCGGAACCAGCACCGAATACAGGCAGCAGTTTCTCTTTCTTCTTGATTTTTCAACTTGGAACTAAGAGGGATGAGAAGGGTAAGGGAGATAAGAAAGATGGGTGGCCGAGAAGGCGGTTCCTCTCGCGTCTTTCTCGGCCTGGCCGCCGCCTACGGCAGAATACCCGAATCCGAAACTCGCCTCGTACTCCATCGGAGGCGCTGGAGAATCCGGAGGAGAACGGCCAGTTGCTGGTCGCGACGATCATGGACGCGTCGCTCAGTGTGAACTTCAACGTGGACGTGCCCGCCACCATCCTCGCGGTCAAGGTCGGCTACATGGACGTGCACGGAATCTGCCGCGGCAGGGATTGAAGTCGAGGAATTCGAGTGCGCGCCGAGGAATTCTTCGATGTCACGACGGAGCTGTCACGCACGACGATATTCCGTACGATCCCGCTCGGCCTGATGTGCCGTCTGTATCTGCCGGCTCACCTTCTCTGCGGCTACTGGAACGCCGCACAGGAGGTCTGCATGAGCGTGGTTCCGGTGGAGGAATCCGTGGCCGAACCATGACGACTACCTCCCGGCCTGGCACCGCCGTTCAGTGCCGTCCGCCGTTCAGTGCCATCCTCCGCCGTTCACTCACTCTGCTCGCCTCCATGTTCGTCGCCGGACACGAAGCGGCACACGTTCGCCGCCACGACGTCCTCGTCTGGCGCACCGTCACCGCCATGACGAACAGGAGCCTGAGGCAGCGGCAGCGGCGGTCCTCGCGCGGGGCGGGGCGCTCGTGTGGAAAGCTGGTCGATCGTGGCCAGTTCCGAAATCAGTTCCGTAATCGAATCCACGACGAGTTCCGTGGCCGAATCCACGACCAATTCCGTGACCAATCCCGTAACCAGTGCCGACGAGACCGCGCAGGCCACCGTCGGCCACCCCGTCACCCGTCGCCTGCTCCTCATCTCAGGGCAGGAAGGCGCGGGCAAGACCACGATCATCCGCGCCCTGCTGCCGCACACGCCGCGCGGGGCACGAGTCGATGCGGAAGACCTGGGCCAGGTCAATCCCTGTCTGTACGACGACGCGTTCTGGCGGCTGCTCCGGGCCAACGTCGCGGGCCTCGTCCGCAACTACTGGTCGGCCGGCTTCGAGAACGTCATCACCGGCAGCTTCCTCGGCACACGCGACGACTTCCTGCGCTTTAGAGAACTCATCCCCGAGGTCAACGAGGTGTACATGGTCCAGTTGCTCGTGCAGCCCGAAGAGCGCCAGCACCGTCGCCTCACGCGGGCCAAGCGGACCACGCAGGAGTGGCGCGACCGGGTGGACCGACACGAGAAGGCCGGCACGACGATCGAGGCCGACCAGGACGGTTACCGCTACTTCGGCGTCGACAGCACGGGCATGACGCCTGAGCAGACGGTCGAGGCGATCGTGCGCGAGTTCCCGGAGATCTACGGCACGCCGCCCGCCACCGCGCCATACCGGCCTGCCGCACCCGCGCTGACGCGTGACGCGTGACGCGACGCCCCGCGTGAGCGATCACCGCGAAGGCGAGCTGCAGGCTCTCCTTCGTACCGAAATGGCCGAGCACGCCGGCCTTGCTCATCTCCCTCTCGGACGCGAGCCGGCCGATGGTCAGGCCCTCAAGCCGCCTGGAGCCTGGCCGGATCTGTACGGCACCGTCGCGACCCACTCCGCTGCCGACCGCCGCCCCGTCATCGCCGCGGCCGGCAAACGGCGTTGATCTCCGTTTGGCCACGTCCAAAGCCGCTAAGACCGATTGTCAGTTCGAGCGCTTACAGTGCTTGCAGAAGACGCTTTCTGGACTTGTCCAGAAACATGGCGGGGCCAGGGGAGGGGCGCGTTATGCGCAGGGGGATCAAGGTCGGCTTGGTCGGGGCGGTGTTCGCCGGGATGGTGGGCGTCGTGGGGTACGGGGCCTTCAATATCTTCAACGGGCTCACGGACAGCGGCCCGGTCACCACGGCGAGCCATCAGACGACGGCGCCGACGGGGCCGCCGAGCAGCGCCGAGATCCGTGACACCGCACGGAAGTTCTTCGCGGCCTGGGAGAGCGGCGACGGCCCCACGGCCGCCCAGTACACGAACAACGCCGAGGCCGCCGAGCCCGTCCTGACCGGCTACCACGACGTCGCGCACATCGCCGACGTCAAGATCACCCCAGGCACCGCCTCGGGTGCCACGGTGCCCTACTCCGTCAAGGCCACCATCTCGTATGGCGGCAAGAGCAAACCGCTCGCGTACGACACCAAGCTGACCGTGGTGCGCGGCCTCACCACCGGTCGGCCTCTCGTCGACTGGCAGCCCAGCGTCGTCCATCCGCAACTCAAGGACGGCGACACCCTGGTGACGAACGAATCCACCCCGCCCATCAAGGCACTCGACCGCAATGGCACCACACTGACCAAGGACGACTACCCGTCGCTCGGCCCGATCCTGGACCAACTGCGCAAGAAGTACGGAGACCTGGCGGGCGGTACGTCAGGTATCGAGCTCGTCATCCACCACCACTCCCAGGACGCGCCCGACACGACTCTGGTCACCCTCGCGAAGGGCAAGTCGGGCACTTTGCGTACCACTCTCAGCGCCACCGCGCAGGCCGCCGCAGAGCATGCGGTCGCCCAGTTCGCTCAGTCGTCCGTGGTGGCGGTGAAGCCGAGCACGGGTGAGGTGCTCGCGGTGGCCAACCACCGGGACGACGCGTTCAACGCCGCGTTCCAGGGCGAGTTGGCGCCGGGCTCCACCATGAAGATCATCACCGCCGCCACCTTCATCGACAAGGGCATCACCAACGCGAACGGTCCCGCTCCCTGCCCACCCACGGCGGTCTGGAAGAACCAGACCTTCCACAATCTGACGAACCTCGCGCCCGACGAGAACGCCACCCTCTCGGACAGCTTCGCCCGCTCCTGCAACACGGCCTTCATCAAGTACGCGGACGCGGTGGACGACAACTCGCTGGCCAAGGAGGCCGAGGACCACTTCGGCCTGGGCCGGGACAACTGGCAGACCGGCATATCGTCCTTCGACGGCAGCGTCCCGGCCTCCGGCGGCCCGGACCGCGCAGCGAACATGATCGGCCAGGGCCAGGTGCAGATGGACCCACTGAACATGGCCTCGGTCACCGCGACCGCGATGACCGGCGTCTTCCGGCAGCCCGTCATCGTCCCGAAGCAGCTCGACGGCCGCAAGATCGCCACCGCCCAGGGCCTGTCCCCGGGCACCGTGGCCCAGCTGCGCCAGATGATGCACCGCACCGCGATCAGCGGCACCGCCGCCGGCGTGATGGCGGGCCTCGGCGGCGACGTCGGCGCGAAGACCGGCTCGGCGGAGGTCGACGCGCAGGCGAAGTCCAACAGTTGGTTCGCTGGATACCGCAACGATGTCGCGGCAGCCGCCATGACCCAGGAAGGCGGCCACGGCGGCGACGCGGCGGGCCCGATCGTGGCAGCGATCCTGCGGGCGGCCGGATAGGCGACGGCGCGAGGCGCGGCAGCGCGGATATCCGGCCTGCGCGGCGGGCCGGACATCGATCGCGCGGCGCGCCGGAGAACTGACCACGCGGCGGGCCGGATACCTGGTCGCGTGGCCCGCTTACCGGACGCTAGCGTGCGGTTCATGACAAGTTCACCCGCCGCCGCCTCCTCTTCCTCGTCGGGTGGTACCAGCCCTGCGGCTCGCGACACCACTCCCGCCGCCGAACCCAGTGGTGCCCATCCCCGTTTCGCCGCCGCGGTGCGCGAACTCGGGCTCGACGAGTTGCTGCCGCGCATCAGGCGCTTCCCGGACGCCACCAGGACCGCCGCCCAGGCCGCCGCGGCGATCGGGTGCGAGCTCAGTCAGATCTGCAAGTCACTGGTGTTCGTCGCGGCCGGACTCGCCCGGTCCGGCCCCGGCCAGGAGCCCGGGGCGGGCGTACCGGTGCTGGTGCTCATGGACGGCGCGTCCCGGGTCGACGTCGAGCTGGTCAGGCGCGAACTGAGCGCGACGAGCGTGACGCAGGCCAAAGCCCCTCTGGTGCGGGAGACGACCGGGTACGCGATCGGAGGCGTGCCGCCCTTCGGGCACCGCACACCCACCCGCGTACTCGCGGACCGTTCGCTGCTCGCCCACGACACCGTCTGGGCCGCGGCGGGCACCCCGCACACCGTCTTCCCGATGGACCCCAAGTCGCTGATCACTCACGCGGGCGGTGCCCTGGTGGACGTTCGCGAGCGGCCCGAGTGACCCCGCTGGTCGCGGCGGCGGTCCTGCTGGCCGCGGTCACGCACGCCGGGTGGAGCGCGATCGCGCACGCGATCAGGGACCAGCTCGTCGCGTTCACGCTGCTCGGCAGCGGGGCGGTGCTCTTCGGCGCGCTGGTCGCCTGCGGCGCACCGCTGCCCGCCGCTGCCGCGTGGCCGTACCTGGCGGTCTCCGGGCTGCTGCACACCGGCTACCAGGTGCTGCTGATGCGGTCGTTCTCGCTCGGCGACTTCGGGCAGATGTACCCGATCGCGCGCGGCACGGCGCCGCTGGTGGTGACCGTGTTCGCGGCGGCCTTCGTGGGCGAGACACTCGACGGCGCCCAGACGGCGGGCGTCGCGGTGTGCTGCGCGGGGCTGGTCGGGGTTGCGGCGTGGGGGATCAAAGGGGCCGCTTCCGGTGCGGACGAGGGTTTCGGAGTTGCCGGTGTTGCAGGTGTTTCCGGTGCGGCCGGTGGTCTCGTCGTGCCCGAGGCCGCCGGTGTGCCCGGTGATGCTGGTGTGCCCGGTGACCTCGGTGTACCCGGTGACGTCGACGGTCTCAACGGCTCGTGCGCCTTCGACGCGGGGCCCCGCAGCACTCCCGCGCCGGCCCGCGGGCGCGGCAGGAGCCCGTATCGTGCGCGGTCCCAGTGGCCCGCGCTGACGGCGGCGCTCGCGACGGGTCTCACGATCGCCTCGTACACGGTCGTGGACGGCGTCGGAGTGCGCACCTCAGGCACCTCGCTCGGCTATATCGCCTGGCTGATGATGCTGGAAGGCTGCCTGATCCCGGTCTACGCGCTGTGGACGCGCCGCGGACGGCTGCTCGTCGAGTTGCGCCCGTACGCGGGCCGCGGACTACTCGGCGCGGCCATGTCGATGGTGGCGTACGGCCTCGTGCTCTGGGCCCAGACCCGGGCGGCCCTCGCACCCGTCGCGGCGCTCCGCGAATCGTCGATCATCGTGGGCGCGGCCATCGGTGCGGTCTTCTTCAAGGAACGCTTCGGACTGCCGAGGATCGCCGCGGCGGGGCTGATGGTGGCGGGCATCGGCCTGATGCTGCACGCGAACTGAAGCTGCACGCGAACCGACGCGCGTACGAGCAGCCCGGCGCCCGAAGGCGGCCCGCGGCCCCGGAGTGCAGGGCCAGGGACCATTAGGTGGCTAGTAAAAGCGAAAATATGGGACATTAGGACTAGAAGAAGCAGGGGTCACTCGCTGGCTCAAAGGCCTGAAAGGTGCCCCCACCAGGGCCTTCGCGGCGCTGGAGGAATAAGGAGCGGCCGATGTCCATCGCCGTCGAACAGCACACACGGGCCCGTATCGTCACGGACACCGCCGACGCGGCAGAAGAGCACGGCGCCGTCCCCGTCGACCTGCGCTACGACCCGGAAACCGCCCCCCGCAGCGTCAGCCTCAGCTTCCCCGACCTCCCCGGCCACCCCGATTCGCCCGACTCCCCCGGCTTCCTGCCGCACGACTGGGTCTTCGCCCGCGACCTGCTCGAACGGGGCCTGCACGGGCCGGCGAGCACCAGCAGCGGCGACGTACGGGTCTGGCCGAGCGGCCGGGTCCGCGCCGTCGTCGAACTGCACTCGGCCCAGGGTGTGGCCGTCGTCCAGTTCGACTCCGCGGCACTCGCCCGCTTCCTGCGCCGCACCTACGCGGCGACTCCCGCTGACACCGTCGGCCCGATCGCCAGCTGAGCAGCCCGCAGCCCGCGGCGCGGGGCGCCCCCGCGCCGACCGCACCGCGCCGAGTTGCCGCGAACCGCAGCCCGGAAAAGCATGGTGGAGTGAGCGACGCGCGCGAGAACGGAGCGGCCCGCGGGCCCGAGGCCCCCCAGGGGCGAGACTCCAAGGCACCCCGAGCACCCGGGACACCCGCAGCACCAAAAGCGGGCGGACACGGCGCAGGACCACCCGATCCACCCGGCTACCTCCGCTTCCCGCACCTGCACGGCGACCGCCTCTGTTTTGTCGCGGAGGACGACCTGTGGGTGGCCCCGTTGCCGGACGAAACGGGCGGCACGCGCAAAAAGGGCGGCATCCCGGCGGGTCGCGCCTGGCGGCTGACCGTGGACCGCACGAAGATCGGCCATCCCCGCTTCTCCCCCGACGGCCGCCACATCGCGTACACGTCCTGGCGCAGCATCGACCCCGAGATCTACCTGGCGCCGGTCGCGGGCGGACCGTCGCACCGGCTGACCTACTGGGGCAGCACGGACACACGAGTGTGCGGCTGGACCCCGCCCGACAGCGGTGACGGCTCGTCGTGCGTGCTGGCCGTCGCCTCGCACGGCCAGCCGTTCACCCACTTCACCTGGGCGCACAAGGTGCCGCTCGACGACTCGCCGGGCGGTGGGTTGCCCTGGGGCCCGGTCGCCGACATCGCGGTGGCCGACTTCGCGGGCACGCACCAGACCCTGCTGCTCACCGGCAAGCCGCCGCACGAGCCCGCGGCCTGGAAGCGGTACCGCGGCGGGGCGACGGGACGCCTCTGGCTGCTCCCGCACCACGTGGACGGCACGGGCGGCGCCGCCACACGGCTGCTCGCGGAGCTCGACGGCGAGGGCCATCTGGACTGCCCGATGTTCGTCGGCGACCGAATCGCCTTCCTCTCCGACCACGAGGGCATCGGCAATCTCTACTCGTGCCGCCCGGACGGCTCCGATCTGCGCCGCCACACCGACCACAGCAGCTTCTACGCCCGGCACGCCGCCACCGACGGCCACCGGGTCGTCTACCAGTGCGGTGGCGACCTGTGGCTCGTCGACCGGCTCACCGCCGACTCCGTGCCGCGCAAGCTGGACGTACGCCTCGGTGGCCCGCGCGCCGGCCGGCGCACGTACCAGGTGCCCGCCGCGCAGAACCTGAGCGGGCTCTCCGTGGACACCACCGGGCGGGCCAGCGCGGTCGTGGTCCGCGGCAGCCTGTACTGGCTGACCCACCGGGACGGGCCCGCCCGCACCATCGCGGACACCCCCGGAGTACGGGTACGGCTGCCGAAGATGCTGGGGTCCGGCGGGCAGGTCGCGTACATCACGGACGCGGAGGGGGACGACGCCGTCGAGATCGCGTATCTGCCGCGCGCCACGGGCGTGCGCCCGACGCACCGGTTCGCTGCCGGGCGCCTGGGCCGGGTCCTGGAGATGACCGCCGACCCGGACGGCCGGCGGCTCGCGATCGCCGCTCATGACGGGCGGCTGCTCATCGTCGACGTTCCCGAGGAGCCGGACAGTGCGGTGGCCGGGGAGCCGGTGGCGGGCGGCGGTGCTTTTGAGGAGGCGGGCGGGGCCGCGGAGGCTTCGGGAGGCGGGGCCGACGATGACGGGGCCGTGCGCGAACTGGTCAGGTCCGTCAACGGTCCCGTGCGCGACCTCGCGTTCTCCCCGGACGGAGCATGGCTGGCCTGGTCGCATCCGGGCATCGGACGCTCGCTGCGGCAGATCAAACTGGCCCGTGTCGAAGGCCAGGCCGCCGGCGACAAAGCCGCGGCACCGCCGCCGGCCGCGGGCGCCGCGCTGCCCGCCGACGCCGCGCCTCCCGTCGGCACCGAACCAGGAACCGGTGGTGTGCCCGGCACCGCCGCCGCCCCCGGCGCCCCCCGGCCGCCCCTGCCCCCGTCCCACCCTCTCGTCATCGACGTCACCGACGGCCGTTTCGAGGATGAGTCCCCGGTGTTCACGCGGGACGGCCGCTACCTGGCGTTCCTGTCCTGGCGCGGCTTCGATCCCGTGTACGACGTGCACACCGGCGATCTGTCGTTCCCGCTCGGCTGCCGTCCCTACCTCGTGCCGCTGTCCTCCGCGACTCCGTCCCCGTTCGCGCTGCTGCCCGACGGGCGACCGGCCGGCGGCGGGCACGATCCGGTCGGTGTCGACCCGCTGGACGCGCAGGCCCAGGCCGCCGCGCTGGCCGCGGCCAACGGTCTGGTGATGGTGGAGGTGGAGGGCCTGGAGAGCCGCGTGACGCCGTTCCCGGTGGCCGCCTCCAAGTACTCGTCGCTGGCAGCGGTGGCGGGCGGCGGCCTGGTCTGGCTGCGCTGGCCCATCTCCGGCGCGCTGGGCGAGACCTTCGCCAACCCGGCCGACACCTCAGGACGGCCCACTCTCGAATACTTCGACATCAACCGCGCCCGCAAGTCCGAACTCGTACTGCACCTGGATTCATTCGGCGTCAGCGGCGACGGCTCGCGCCTTGTCGTGGCCGACGGAGGCGAGCTGCGCGCCATGCCCGCCTACGAACCGGCCGACTTCAGTACGACCGTCTGGATCGACCTGCGCCGCATCCTGCACGAAGCCGACCCGGCGGCCGAGTGGCGGGGCGCGTTCGACGAGGCGGGGCGGCTGATCCGGGACTACTTCTGGGAGCCGCACATGAGCGGCCTCGACTGGCGGGGCGTGCTCGCCCAGTACCGTCCGCTGGTCGAACGGGTCGCCTCGCCGGACGAGTTCGCCGACCTGCTCCGCGAAGTCCTCGGCGAGCTGGGCACCTCGCACGCGTATGTGGCCCCGGCCCGGCGCAACGAGGGCCCGCCGCACTACCAGCGCCTGATCGGCCTGCTCGGTGCCAATCTGGTGCGCCGCGGGGACGACTGGATGGTCAAGCGGATCCTGCCCGGCGACTCCTCCGACTCCAAGGCACGCTCACCGCTGGCCGGAACGGGCATCCGCGAGGGCGCGGTCCTCACCCATGTCGACGGCCGCCCCGTCGACCCGGTCAGCGGCCCGTTTCCGCTGCTCGCGGGGGCCGGGGGCACCACTGTCGAGCTCACCTTCCGGCACGCCGGTGCAGCGGGCGGCGGGCGCTCGCGGCGCATCGCGGTGGTCCCTCTCATCGAGGAACGTCCGCTGCGCTACCAGGACTGGGTGGCGCACCGGCGCTCGGTGGTGCGGGAACTGAGCGGCGGCCGGTGCGGCTATCTGCACATCCCGGACATGGGCGGTTCGGGCTGGGCGCAGTTCAACCGCGATCTGCGCCGGGAGGTCGCGCTGCCCGCTCTGATCGTCGACGTACGGGGCAACGCGGGCGGCAACATCAGCGAACTCGTCATCGAAAAGCTCACCCGCACCATCCTCGGCTGGGACCTGACCCGCAACGCCCAGCCGGTGTCGTACGCCTCGAACGCGCCGCGCGGCCCGATCGTCGCCATCGCCGACGAGTCCACCGCCTCCGACGGCGACATGATCATCGCCGCCATCAAGCTGCTGAAACTCGGCCCGGTGGTCGGGCAGCGCACCTGGGGCGGCGTCGTCGGTATGACGGGGCGGCACCGGCTGGCGGACGGCACGGTGATCACGGTGCCGATGAACGCGGCGTGGTTCGACGCGTACGGCTGGTCCATCGAGAACTACGGCGTGAGCCCCGACGTTCCCGCGCTCCGTACCCCGCTCGACTGGGCCGAGGGCCGCTACGCCCAACTGGAGGACGCGGTCCGCCTCGCCCTCGACCTCCTCAAGGACCACCCGCCGGCGACCCCGCCCGACCACGCCCGCGTCCCCGCCAGAATCCGCCCCAAGCTACCGCCGAGGGTCTGACGGCCCGCCCCTTTGGACTCCAGGAGTTCCCATGTCCCCTGACCGCAACAGCAACAGCGACAGCGACAGCGACAGCGACAGCGACAGCGACAAGAACAACGCTCAGCGGAAGGCCGCCCGGGAGGAATCCCGTGCGGCCCTCCGGGAAGAGCCCCGCCGACACGCTCGGGAGCATCAGACCGTGGCCCATCCCGACACCGACCGCGCCCCGGAGATCTCCGAGGACGAGCCCCGGTCCGCCCAGGAGGAACGGGACCGTATGGATCAGGACTTCGATCTTTGAACGGGGGTGGGGTCCCGGATTGCTCTTCTGTCTGTCACCGCGTGCAGAGTGTTGGCAGGAGAGGGCTGGAGCTCAGCAGGAAAGCGCTGGCCAAGGAGTCCACGTCCCGTCTAGGTTCGGGAAATGACCGATGTTTCACCTCCCAGCGCTCCGACGCTCCTGTACATCGTCGGACCACCTGCCGTTGGCAAGATGACCGTCGGCCAGGAGATCGCCACACGCACCGGGCTCCGCCTGTTCCACAACCACATGGCCATCGAGCCGGTCCTGCGTTTCTTCGACTTCGGCAGCCCGGCGTTCGTGCGCCTCGTCGACGGGTTCCGGCAGCGCTTGATCGAAGAAGTCGCTGCGAGCGACCTGCCGGGCCTGATCTTCACCTTCGTGTGGGCATTCGACCAGCCAGGCGAGCAGCGAGCGTTGGAGCAGTACGCCCGCCCGTTCCGCGAGCGGGGCGGCCGAGTTCTCTACCTTGAGCTCAAGGCAAGCCAACAAGCCAGGCTGCAGCGGAATGCGGGCGCGTCCCGGCTCGCCGAGAAGCCATCCAAGCGCGATGTCGAGGCGTCGCAACGTCGGCTCCTGGACATGGACGAGAGGTGCCGACTCAACTCCACCACGGAGTTCGAGGGCCGCGCGGACTACCTGCGGATCGACAACACCCGCCTCTCGCCAGAAGACGTTGCGAAGCAGATCATCGAGCAATTTAGCCTCGACAGCTAAGTGAACCGCAGGCTCCGTCGCCCGCAGGATTTTCTGGCACGCCTTACGAAGTGCCTTGTCGAGCGTTACTCGGTGGATCCAGGCTGAGTATTCACGGACTCTCTTGCTGTAGAATTCCGGAGGAACCAAATATCCGCTTCCATCAACCTCGACGCCGAATGCGCCGAACGGCGGCAATCACGACGGAAATTACGGAGTTGCCTCCACGATCGCCACGTTGGCAGCGGCGTCACGCAGGCGATGCAGGCGGGTGGTTTCAGCCAGAGCCGGCGGGCCGGCCGCGGAGCGGCTGAGTCTGTACGTGGGACCGGACGGCCAGCGCCTCACCTGGCGGTGACCAGGGCCCCGGCACACCCGGGACCCCGGAGTCCCCGGCTTCGTCAGGCCGACAGCTCTCCGTTCTTGACGGCACTCACAAACGACGTCCAGCCGCTCGCCGGGAAGAGGATGGCGGGGCCTTGAGGGTTCTTGCTGTCACGGACGGGAACGATACCGGGGAAGCCGTCGGAGACTTCTATGCACGTATTCTCGGACCCGCCCGAATAGCTCGACTTACGCCACTGGACAAGATCCTGATTCAGCTCACTCATTTGTACTCCGTGATATATCGTTCGACCATTTCAAGGGATTCGGGCTCAGGAAGCGCCACACTGCAGGTCAGATCGAACTGCCGAGTCAGCTCCACCACCCTCTTCGTGGACTCCACGAACTCTCCCGAGTCGAAGGACTCCACATAGGCGATGACGGATCCGTTGGAGGCAGTGACCAGGGTGAGACTTCCCCCAGCATCCAGTAATCCCCCCGATCGAAGGGGATGACCTGGAAGTTCACGTGCCCCTGAGATGGGCAACCAGCCTGCCAATCGCCCGGTTGAACGTCATATCATCATGTTCACGCTCGGTCATGGGCGTACAGCCTTTCGTGGTGAGGTCGACTTCCCCCACGCGTCTTCCCTGGTGGGGATATCCCCTGGGCGCCATCCTCATAAGCCCCTGCCCCGCCCGGCTTTGAGGTCTGGCCGGTCATAAAGCAGGAAACCGCACATCTCACGCCATATATGCCTGAACGGCAAAAACCCCCGCAACCGCCTGTACCGCGGTCCGGGGGTGTGGCCGACATCGTGAAGGAGCCGACATGCCCGAACATAGCGCCGTGGAGGGTCACCCCCGCAGCCCTGGACAGGAAGAAGCGTGCCGTTGATTTCCAGGCGCTGCGGGCCCGCGCCGTGGACGTCATGCGCGCCCATTCGCTGCCGCCGTACCGGGAAATCCTGGAGAGCGTGGCCGAACTCCGCCGGGCCTTGGGGCTGTTGGCGGCCGACATGGAAGAGCGGGCCGCGCGGCTGGCGGACATCCCGCTGCGCGAGACGGTGCTGCGTACCGTCGCGGAGGCGCGCACAAGGGAGAAGAGGGGGCTCGGGCACGGTCTGGTGTCCGCGCATGACCTGTCACGGTCGCTGGCCGGCACCGTCGTCGTTCTGATCGATGTGCTGTCGATGCTGGAGGACCGGCGTGCCGACGAAGAGTGAGCGGAAAACGGCGGCCGACGCGCTCAGGGAGGCCGAGGAGGTGCGGGACGAACTCGGGACGGCTCTGCGCGGTGCCGGGATCGTCCTGCCGTCGCTGAGCGTGGACGCCCTGGCGTACGGCGCCGAGAGACCGGACCCGCTGGTCGAGCTTCAGCCGCTGCAACCTCGCGACCGCCCGCACCCTCACCGCCGCACTTGATCGCGCGATCACTCGCGGGACAACACTCCGCGCAACCCCCTCCGCACTCCGGCCACCCGACCGACCGTAGAAAGAACCGCAGAGAGACCCGGGTTCAGGGGGCGGCACACGCCCCCTGAACCCCTAACCCCGTGTGCCCCGCTCGGTCTCGTCCGCCGCGCCGCCCGCGCCGACCAGGCCCCGGGAGACCTCCGAGAGCCGCGTGCCGAAGCGGCGCATCTCGCGCTGTCCGACCACTCCGATGACCGACGGCAGCAGTCCGCGCAGAGGCTGCATGCCCCGCAGCCATCCCTGC